>NZ_JAALGE010000003.1 GCF_011057645.1 Marisediminicola senii
GGGCCCGGGGGGGCGGGTCGTGGGCGTCCCGCCAAGGCCCGGGGAGACGGAGTGCCCCGGGGGGCCGTGGTCGGGGCCGTCCGGCTCGGCGACGACGGTGGCCGACGCCGCCGCGCTGCCCCCCGCCACGCTGCCCGCGACGACGAGGCCCGCCAGCATCGCGGCGGCGACCGTGCGGGTCGCCCGCTCCCGCAGCGTGCGGTGACCGCCCGCGGCGGGTGCAGCTGAACGGGGCCAGTGGGTCGTCGTCGACATGATTCGTCCTTCGGGGGTGCCGGGCCAGCGGGGATGCGGAGGGTGCACGGTCGTTGTGCGGAAATCTCGTATCCGTTCCGGGTCACACCCTAGCGCGCCCCGTTGGTTCAGGGGCCGCCCCGCCAGTGGTCGATGCGGTGGTGGTCGGGGGCGAAGCCGTGGTCGAGGCCCCACAGCACCGCCTGGGTGCGGCTCGAGACCTCGATCTTGCGGTAGACGCTGCGGATGTACGACTTGACGGTGTTCGGGCTGAGGTAGGTGAGCGTGGCGACGTCGGCGTTGCTCTTGCCCTGCGTGATGAGCGCGAGGATCTCCGACTCCCGGTCGGTGATGCCCTCGTTGCGGCCCGGCCAGTCCAGCCCGCTGTTCGAGCTCGCCCGCTTGGGCGGCGTGCTCACCACCGTCTCCCCCGCGTGCACCGCCTCGAGGGCCGCGACGAGGTCGCGAGCCGCGAGCGTCTTCGACAGGTAGCCGGTCACGCCCTGCGCGAGCGCGTTCTCGATCAGTTCGGGCTGGAAGTTCCAGGTGTAGACAACGACCTTCTCGGCAAGCGGGTTCTCGACGAGCGCCTGGATCTCGTCGTGGTCGGATTCCGGCTGGGCGAACGAGTCGTACATGACGATGTCGATGTCGTCCTGCAGGTCGGCGTTGGCGTTGATCTCGGAGACCACGATGCGGTCGCGATAGCGATCGAACATGTGGGCGAGACCGATCAGCACCACGTCGTAGTCGTCGACGAGGGTAACGGTGATGGGCTTGCCGGGGATGGCCATGGGAGGGACCCTACACCCCCTGGGGCAACGGTAGATGCACCCAAGGAGGTGTCATCACACCCCCAGGGGTGTACTGCCCGTGCCGAGGGGGTGCTTGAGTAGTACTCGCCGCGAATCCGCGGATCCATCGCATGTCCTCACCATGCACCAAACGAAGGACACCCCCATGCTCGGTCTCATCATCAGCATCATCGTCGTCGGAATCATCGCCGGCGCCGTCGCTCGCCTGCTCGTTCCCGGACGCCAGAACCTCTCGATCGGCATGACGCTGCTGCTCGGCATCATCGGATCGTTCGTGGGTGGCTTCCTCGCGTTCCTCATCTTCGGTGCCGATGCCCAGGACGGCTTCTTCCAGCCCGCCGGCATCATCGGCTCCATCATCGGCGCGGTCATCGTGCTGCTGCTCTGGCTCCGCTTCGGCAGCAAGAACCGCAGCGCCAGCCGCCGCTGATCACGCGGGCAGTGGTCGCCTCGTGTGATCGCAGCCCACATGACGAAACGCCCGCTCCGCGGCATCCATCAGGTGGATGCTGCGGGCGGGCGTTTCTCGTGTCGTCGGGGCTAGCCCCAGCGCTTGAGCAGGTACTTCTCGAGCAGCCCGATGAGGGCGTCGGTGGTCTTGCCCAGCACGGCGAGCACGATGATGGCCACGAAGATGCGATCGATGCGCCCGTTGTTCTGCGACTCGACGAGCAGGAAGCCCAGGCCCATCGACGACGCGATGAGCTCCGCCGCGACCAGGAACAACCAGGCCTGCGCGAGCGCGAGGCGGAGCCCGGAGACGACGGTCGGGATGACTGCGGGCAGCTGCACCCTGGTGAGCAGTTCGACCCTCGTCATGCCGTAGGCGCGCCCCACCTCGACGAGGTGCGGGTCGACGTGCCGGAGGGCGCCCGCCACCGTCGTGTAGACGGGGAAGAGCGCGCCGATCGCGATGAGCGTGATCTTGGAGTCCTCGTTGATGCCGAGGTAGAGCACGAGGAGCGGAACCCACGCCAGCGACGGTACGGCCCGGAATCCGCCGATGGTGGGGGCGGCGAGACGCGACGCCCAGCGCGAGAGTCCGACCAGCGACCCGAGCACGAGGCCGACTACCGACCCGATGACGAACCCGATCAGCACCCGCTGGGTCGAGATGGCGATGTCCTGCCCGAGCCTGCCCTCCGCCGCGAGGGCGACACCGGTGTTCCAGACATCCGGCGGCGAAGGCAGCCGGTAGGCGGGCACGATGCCGGAAGCGGAGATGGCCCACCACGCGGCGAGGAGCGCGATCGGCAATATCGCGCCCGCGAGCACCGCAGACACTCCGCGGCCGCGTCCGCCTCGCGGGCGATCGCCCCGGCGCTCCTGCCCCAGCGCACTGCCCGCGGTGGAGTACCCGTAGCCCGACGAGTACTGGTTCAGGCTCGCCGAAGGCGCGGTGCTGCCACCGGCCGCGTCGGTACCGTCGTGCGCTCGCTCGGTCACCGTCATCCGATGGCGTCCGGATCTGCGTTCTCGGCGTACTCCGGCTCGAACAGCGAGTCGAGCGCGGTATCGATCAGTTCCTGGCTGGCGACGTCACCGGATTCGACGAAGATCGGCCCGACGACCTCGAGCACGTCGCGCTGCGCATCTCCCGGAACCGGGTCGAGGTCGAGCACGGTGCGGTCGACCAGCGTGGTGGTGGCGATCTCCACGTCGATACCGGCGACCTCGGCGAGGATCGCCGCAGTCTCGTCGGGGTTGTCAATGGCCCACTGGCGGGCCTTCTCGTAGGCGTCGACGACGAGCTGCGCGAGGTCGGGACTGGCGTCGAGGAAGCCCTCGGTGGCGTTGAGGAACCCGTAGCTGTTGAAGTCGATGTTGTCGTAGATGATCTCGGAGCCCGCGTCGGCGACACTCGTCGACAGCAGCGGGTCGAGGCCCGACCACGCGTCGACCGCGCCGGATTCGAGGGCGCTCTTGCCGTCGGCGTGCTGCAGGTTCTGGATGTCGACGTCATCGATGCTGAGGCCGGCCTCCTCGAGCGACTGCAGCAGGAAGAAGTACGGGTCGGTGCCGAGGGTAGCGGCGACGGACTTGCCGGCGAGCTGACTGACATCGGTGATGTCGGAGCCCGCAGGCACCAGCAGGGCCGACCAGTTGGGCTGCGAGTAGATGCCGATCGCCTTGATCGGCGAGCCGTTGGACCGCGCGAGCAGGGCAGCGGAGCCCGCGGTGGATCCGACATCGATGGCCCCGGCGCGCAGGGCTTCGTTGGCCTTGTTCGACCCGGCGGACTGCACCCAGTTGACCTCGACCTCGTCACCCAGTTCGGCTTCGAGCCAGCCCTGGTCCCTGACGATGAGGCTGAGCGGGTTGTAAGTGGCGAAGTCGAGGGTGAGTGTGTCTGCGGAGTAGCCCTCCACGGTCTCGGCGGCGGGCTGGTCGGTCGCGGAGCCCTCGCCGGCGACGCAGCCGGTGAGCACGAGGGCGGCGGCCGCCACGGTTGCTGCCGTGGTGGCGAAAGACGATCGGGATCTCATCGGGGGTCCTTTGTTGTGGATGCTGCGCCGTCGGGTGCGGCGACAGTGCGTGTTCGGGGGCTGGTGGAGTCGGAATCGCCGCTGCTCGTGGGGTCGCCGTTCGCGGCATCTCCGCCGTGCGGGCTGCTCGCGTGCGGGCTGCCGGAATGCGGGCTGCTGGCGTGCGGGGTGCTGGCGTGGTAGCTGTGCACGCCGAGGCCCTCGAGCAGGTCGGCGCGGAGGCCGGCGAGGGTGGCGTCACCGCGGTCGCGCGGCCGCGTGCCGGGAACGGTGAGGATGCGGCGGATGGTCGACCCCTCTGCACCGTCGACCTGGCCGAGCAGCACGATGCGGTCGGCGAGGTAGAGCGCCTCGTCGACGTCGTGGGTGACCAGCACGATGGTGGCGGGCTCCGCGGCGTGGATGTCGAGGAGGAGGTCCTGCATGCGCAGGCGGGTCAGGGCGTCGAGCGCGCCGAACGGTTCGTCGAGTACGAGCACGCCCGGGCCGCGGGCGAGCGCCCTGGCGAGGGAGGCCCGCTGCGCCATTCCGCCGGATACCTGTCGCGGGCGCAGCTGCTTGGAGCCCTCGAGGCCGACCAGGTCGATCAGTTCGGTGACGCGCTCGGCGCCCGCCGCGGAATCGGTTCCCCTCGGCAGCCCGACGGCGACGTTCCTCTCGATGGAGCGCCACGGCAGCAGCCGCGGCTCCTGGAAGGCGACCGCGCAGCGGAGGTCGATGCCGGTGACCGCGGTGTCGGCGATGGCGATGGATCCCTCGGTGGGGGCATCGAGTCCGCTGATCTGGCGCAGCAACGTGGACTTTCCGCAGCCGGATGGGCCGATCATGGCGATGATCTCGCCCGGCTCGATCTCGAGGTCGATACCGCGCAGCACCCTGCGGGCGGCCTGCCCGTTGCTGCCCGCGAAGGTGCGGCCGACGCCGCGCACCGACACGGGCAGCGCGGGCACCGCTGTGCGTTCGGAAACCGTGGTGATCGACATGGCCCCACGGTACCGAGGGGCCGGGTCGCTCCGACAATCGCGCGTAACGTGACGCAATCTTGCCGGGGCGCCGTGCCTGGCGACTGCCGTCCGGCCCGGCCGAATGGCGTCAGGCCCCGCCGAGTACCGACGGCGTCGGGCTCAGGCGACCGAGGTGGCGACGCTGGCGAGCAGCCCGTTGACGAACTTGCCGGAGTCCTCGGTGCTCAGCGACCGTGCCTGGTCGACGGCTTCCGAGATCGCGACGGCGGCGGGCACCGCGTCGTTGAACAGCAGCTCCCAGATGCCGATGCGCAGGATGGCGCGATCGACGGCGGGCATGCGGGCGATGGTCCAGCCCTGCGAGTAGGTCTCGATCAGTTCGTCGATCTCGTCGCCGTGCCCGACGACGCCGAGCACGATCTCGCGGGCGTAGTTCCACGAGGCCTCGCGCTGCTGCGGCTCGATGAGGGCGCGCGAAGTGGCGTCGCTCAGCGAGTCGTTGATGCTGATGCCGCGCACGTCGGCGACGTAGAGGATGTCGAGTGCGCGCTTGCGCGCCTTGGAGCGAGCGCTCACTAGTCGTTCACGCGACCCAGGTAGCTGCCGTCCCTGGTGTCGACCTTGACCCTGGTGCCCTGTTCGAGGAAGAGCGGAACCTGGATCTGGTGGCCGGTCTCGACGGTCGCGGGCTTGGTGCCGCCGGTGGAGCGGTCGCCCTGCAGGCCGGGCTCGGTGTAGGTGATCTCGAGCACGACGGACGCTGGCAGCTCGACGTAGAGCGGGTTGCCGTTGTGCAGCGCGACGGTCGCGTTCTGGTTCTCGAGCAGGTAGTTGGCCGCGTCGCCGACGACCGTGGTCGAGAGGGTGATCTGGTCGTAGTCGGAGACGTCCATGAAGACGAACCCGTCGCCGTCGCGGTACAGGTACTGGAAGTCGCGGCGGTCGACGGTCTCGGTCTCGATCTTCGCGCCGGCGTTGAACGTGCGGTCGACGGTCTTGCCCGTCATGACGTTCTTGACCTTCGTGCGCACGAAGGCGCCGCCCTTGCCCGGCTTGACGTGCTGGAACTCGATCACGGTCCACAGTTGGCCGTCCATGTTGAGAACGACGCCGTTCCGGATGTCAGCGGTTGAAGCCATGCGAGGGGTATTCCATTCGAGTGGGGTGCGGGAAGGCGCTCGTGAGCGCAGAAGCATGCAGTTTACCGCCTGTGGGCCGCCGCCGCGGCATCCATGCGCCCCGCCGGAGGCGAATCGGTCGCTACACGCCGACTTCCTGGTAGGCGGCGAAGAGCAGGCTCTGGTCGGGGCCGGTGAGCACGGTGGGCTTCGCGATGTCGTCGAGCACGATGAAGCGCAGCATGCTGCCGCGGGCCTTTTTGTCGCGCTGCATGGCGGCGAGCAGGGTGTTCCAGCGGCCGAGGGGGTAGTCGGTGGGCAGTTGCAGCGAGGTCAGGATGCTGCGGTGCCGGTCGACCACGGAGTCCTGCAGCCGGCCGGTGAGCCTGGCCAGCTCCGCAGCGTAGACCATGCCGATCGCGACCGCGGCGCCGTGCCGCCACTGGAAGCGCTCGGCGTATTCGACGGCGTGGCCGAGGGTGTGCCCGTAGTTGAGGAACTCGCGAACGCCGCGGTCGGTGAAGTCCTCGCTGACGACGCGGGCCTTGATGCCGATCGAGAGTTCGACGACCCGGCGGAATTCGGCGGAGGTCGAGTCGGTGGCGGTGTCGACGCCCGCCTCGATCACGTCGAGGATCTCGGGCTCGGCGATGAAGCCGCACTTCACGACCTCGCCGAAGCCCGCGAGGATCTCCATCTGGCTGAGCCCGTGCAGGGTGTCGAGGTCGGCGACCACGAGCGACGGGGCGTAGAACGAACCGACCAGGTTCTTGCCCTCCGCGGTGTTGATGCCGGTCTTGCCGCCGATGGAGGCGTCGACCATGCCGAGCAGCGTGGTGGGCACCTGGATGAGGGTGACCCCACGCAGCCAGGTGGCGGCGACGAACCCGGCGACGTCAGTGGTCGCGCCCCCGCCGAAGCCGATCACGACGTCGGAGCGGGTGAAGTCGGACTGCCCCATCACCTGCCAGCAGAAGGCGGCGACCTCGATGCGCTTGCCCGCTTCGGCGTCGGGAATCTCGGCGAGCACGACTTCGTAGCGGTCGAGCAGGCTCTCGCGGAGTGCCGCGGCGCGGGCACCGAGGGTCGATGGGTGCACGATGAGGATCTTGGCGACGCTGCGGTCGAGGCTCTCGCCGATCAGGTTCAGGATGTCGCGGCCGACGAGCACGTCGTATGGCGATGCTCCCCCGACGGGAATGGTCGTGGTGGGTGTCGTCATGGTGCGGTCTCTTTCGCGCAGTCGGCGGTGACCCAGTCGGCGATCTCCCGCGCGATGGTGTCGATGGGTCGGGTGGAGGTGTCCCAGCTTCTGGATGCGAGTCGCTCGTAGATGTCGCGGCGCGCGGCGACGAGTCCCTCCCACGCGGCGACTCCGCCGCGCTGCAGCAGGGGACGGCTCTGGCCGAGCCGCATGGCGACGGCCTCGGCGCTCACGGTCATGAGGGCGACGCGCTTGTCGGCGAGGTCGGCCTGTGTGGCTGGGTCGAGCACCGCTCCCCCGCCGAGCGAGACCACGGCCCGCTCGGTGAGTGCCTTGGCGACCTCGACGCGCTCGATGCGCCGAAAGTGGTCTTCTCCCCTGCCGCTGAAGATCTGGGCGATGGGTCCGTGGCGCATCACGATGCGCCGGTCGGTGTCGACGAACGGTACCCGCAGCATCTTGGCGACCTTCTTGCCGATGCGCGTCTTGCCGGCCCCCGGGGCGCCGATCACGACGAGGTAGGGGCGGGTGGAGTCGTCGGGCGCGGCAGTGCCAGCGTCGCCCGGGGTGTCGGGGGCGTCAGGCATCCACCCCGCCCGTCGGTGCGAGGCCGTTCACTGAATCGGACGCGGTGTCGGACGCGGGGTCCGCTGCAGGGTCACTGCTCGATGCGGTGATCAGGGCGTCGGGGATGGCGTCGAGGTAGGCGCGCAGGTTGCGGCGGGTCTCCCCCACCGAGTCGCCGCCGAACTTCTCGAGCACCGAGTTCGCGAGCACGAGGGCGACCATGGCCTCGGCGACGACCCCGGATGCCGGCACCGCGCACACGTCGGACCGCTGGTGGTGCGCTTCCGCTGCGGTGCCGGTCGCGACGTCGACGGTGCGCAGCGCGTGCGGGATCGTGGCGATCGGCTTCATGCCGGCGCTGACCCGCAGCACGGTTCCGGTGCTCATGCCGCCCTCGGTGCCGCCAGCGCGGTCGGTGAGGCGGGTGATGCCGTCGGCTCCCTGCACGAGTTCGTCGTGCGCGACCGAGCCACGGCGAGTGGTGGTGAGGAATCCGTCGCCGACCTCGACGCCCTTGATGGCCTGGATGCCCATGAGGGCTGCGGCGAGCTGCGAGTCGAGCCGGCGATCCCAGTGCGTGTACGACCCGAGGCCGGGCGGTACGCCGTAGGCGAGGACCTCGACGACTCCGCCGAGGGTGTCACCGTCGTCGTGCGCGCGGTCGACTTCGGCGACCATCAGGGTGGATGTCGCGGGGTCGAAGCAGCGCAGCGGATCGGCGTCGAGCGCGCCGACATCGGCGGGGGCGGGTAGCGGCGAACCGTCGGGCACCCGCACCGGGCCGATCGCGAGGGTGTGGCTGACCAGGGTGATGCCGAGCTCGGCGAGGAATGCCCTGGCCACGGCGCCGAGGGCGACGCGCGCGGCGGTCTCGCGGGCGCTGGCCCGCTCGAGCACGTTGCGGGCCTCGGCGAAGTCGTACTTCTGCATGCCGACCAGGTCGGCGTGGCCGGGGCGCGGGCGGGTGAGGGCGGCGCCCCGCCCTTTCGGCAGGGTCTCGGGGTCGACGGGCGACGCGCTCATCACGTCGACCCAGCGCGGCCACTCGGTGTTGCCGATGCGCAGCGCGACCGGGCTGCCCATGCTGAGGCCGAAGCGGATGCCGCCCGAGATGTCGAGCTGGTCCTCCTCGAACTTCATGCGGGCGCCTCGGCCGTAGCCGAGCTTGCGGCGGGCCAGGTCGGCGCGGATCCCCTCCGCCGAAACCGGCACTCCGGCGGGGAGCCCCTCGAGGATCGCCACCAGTTCGGGGCCGTGCGATTCTCCTGCGGTCAACCAACGAAGCATGGGTAAATCCTCCCACAGCCCTAGATGGGTGAACGTCGCCCGGGCCCGTCACACGACGCGGGCGGCCTCCGGGTCGAGGCCGATGCTCGCGCGCATGGCCCGCAGCACCGCCGGTTCGTCGGCGAGCGGCATCCACGGGTCGCCGAATGTGAACGCGCGCACCTGGCCGAGCGCCTGGTTCACAAGCATCTCGAGACCGCCGATCACGCGCCCGCCACCGGCGAGCCAGTAGGCGGCCACCGCAGTCGGCCACGGTGAATACGCGACGTCGAGCAGCGGGGTGCTCGCCGGGTTCGCGGTCGACGGGGCCGCAGGCATGTCGGCACCTCCTGGCAGGGTGCTCACCACGAGATCGGCGGCGAATCCGGCCTCCCCCGGTTCGCGGGGCGCCAGCACCGTGACGGTCATACCGAGTCGGCGTGCGAGCTCGACGACCGGCCGCGCCCTCCCGGCGTCGCGGGCGCGCAGCAGCAGCCCGGTGGCGCCGAGCGCGTGAACGGCGGCGAGCACGGATGCCGCGGTGGCGCCCGCCCCGAGGATCTCGACGCTCCGCAGGCCGTCGATGCCCGCCTCGCGCAGCGCGGCGGTGACGCCGTACACATCGGTGTTGAACCCGCGCAGCCGCCCGTCGTCGAGCAGCACGGTGTTCGCCCCGCCGGTCAGCCCGGTCGGTTCATCACGGGTATCGAGCATCGGCAGGATGTCGCGCTTGAGCGGCATGGTCAGCGAGAGCCCGCGCCACGCCGGGTCGACCGCGACCGACCTCACGAATGCGCCCAGATCGGGCTGCCGCACCTCGATGGCCTCGTAGGTCCACGGCAGGCCGAGCACGCCATAGGCGGCGGCATGCAGGGCGGGCGACTGGGAGTGCGCGATCGGCGACCCGAGAACGGCCAGCCGGGTGCCGCCCCCGTCGTCAGCTGGGGTCATCGAAGCCCGGGTGCTCCCGCAGCCACTGCTGCCACACCAGGACCTGTTCCTGGTGGTCGGCGAAGGTGTCGGTGAACGCGGTCTCGCCGGTCTCGCCGTTGATGAGCACGAAGTACATCCAGCTGCCCTCGGCGGGGTTCAGGGTCGCCTCGATGGCGTCCTCGCCCGGGTTCGAGATCGGTCCGACCGGGAGGCCGGGGTTGGCATAGGTGTTGTACGGGTTGCTCGCGTCTGCGCGTTCCTCGTCGGAGGTCGAGATGGTGGTTCCGCCGGAGCCGTAGCTCACCGTGGCGTCCGACTGCAGGGGCATCCCCTCGGCGATGCGGTTCTCCCAGACCCGGGCGATCTTGAAGAAGTCGTTCGAGTTGCCGCCCTCCTTCTGGGTGAGGGCGGCGAGGGTGAGCACGCGGTGGCGGTCTTCGGCCGGCACGCCGAGCGCGTCGAGTCTGGTGAACATCTCGGTGACCATCATCTGCAGCATGGCCTTGGCGTCGAGACCGGGGTCGAGGCTGTAGGTGGCGGGAAACAGGTACCCCTCGAGGCTCGGCGCCTCGGCGGGGAGCCCGAACCCGGCGAGGTCGGTCGATGCGGCATCGAGTTGCTCACGGGTGACCCCGGTGGAGTCGCTGACGCTGGCGAGTCGCTCGAGCACCCCGGGCAGGGTGGTGCCCTCGGGGATGGCGACGCGGGTGGATACCTTGTTCGCGGGGTCGGTGAGGGCGTCGAGGGCGGCCTGCGCGCTCATCTCGGAGCGCAACGCGAAGCTACCGGGCTGGAACGCCACCGCGGGGTTCTCGAGGAGCAGCCCGTAGAACGCCTCGTACGACTTGACGACTCCCGCGTCGACCAGGGTCGTCGCGACGTCGCTGCCGACCTGTCCGTTGGTGATCGTGACGACCACTTCTCCCGAGCCTTCGCCGTCGAAGTCGTTAGATTCCTCCCAGCCCATGACGCCGCGGATCTGGTCTTCGAACGAGAAGAACACGGCGGCGGCTCCGGCACCCAGCACGAGAACGGCGGTGACGAGGATGGCAAGTAGGCCCAGCAGGTGGCGCCGCACCGACATGCCCTTCTCCTCAGGGTCGCGCGAGCCGCGCTTGCGGCGCGTGCGCTCCGACGCCGGGCGGTGCTCGGCGGGGGCGGCCTGCTCGCGCGAGAAGCCGACGGGGCGGGACGCCGGTTCGCCGTGGGGCCCGGCAGAGACCCCGTCGGGTCCGACGGAGTCGGCTGCCGACTGCGGGTCTGAGGATGTGGGGCCCGAGGTGAATATCTCGTCCCAGCTCGGTTCTTTGGCCACGTTAGGTTCTTTCGTCCGGGACTACTGCGGTGCCCGGCGGATTCCCGCTCGAGCGCTCGACGTCGAGGGCATGTTGCAGAATTATAACGGCGGCCACCTGATCGACGACTCCGCGCGAGTTGCGCGCGGTGCGTCCTGAGGCGCGCAGCGCCTGCGTGGCCGACACCGTCGACAGGCGCTCGTCGACGAGCCGCACGGGCGTCGGGGCCACGCCGACGGCGATGCGCATGGCGAACTGGCGGGCATCCTCGGTCGACGCGGTGTCTGCCCCGCTCATGCCGATGGGCAGCCCGACCACGATCTCCGCCGCGTCGTACTCCGCCGCGTGCGCGAGGATCGCGGCGACGTCTCCGTCGCCCCGGCGCACGGTCTCGACGGGCAGCGCCATCATGCCGTGCAGGTCGCTGCGCGACACCCCGATGCGCGCCTTGCCGACATCGATGCCGAGGCGTACGCCCGTGCGCACGCTCTACCTCGCGAGCTCGCCGGTGACGGCGTCGAGCGCCGCCGGAATGGCGGCCACATCGGTTCCGCCGCCCTGGGCGAGGTCGTCCTTCCCGCCCCCGCCGCCGCCGAGGATGGATGCCGCGGCGCGCGCCAGCACGCCGGCCTTCGCCCCGCGCTGGCGGGCGGCGTCATTCGTCGCCACGATGATGGCGGGCTTGCCCTTCACCTCAGCGGCGATGGCGACCACCGCGGCGTCGCTGCCGAGCCGGGTGCGCACGCCCTGTGCGAGCGCGCGCAGGTCGTCGGCCGACGCCAGTTCACCGACGGACGCGCTGACCACCGAGAGTTCGCCGATACGCGTCGCGGTGTCGGCGAGGGCGGGCACGCGCTGCGAGAGCGCGGCCGACTCGAACTCGGCGATCTTCTTCTCGGCCGCCTTCAGGCTCGCCATCAGTTCGCCGATGCGGTCTGGCAGCTGCTCGCGGGGCGTCTTCAGGGTGGAGGTGAGCTGGCCGACGATGGCTCGCTCGGTGGCGAGGTCGCGGAACGCGTCGATGCCGACGAGCGACTCGATGCGCCGGTTGCTCGATCCGATCGACGCCTCGCTGACGAGGTTGATCAGGCCGACCTCGGAGCTGCGCCCCACGTGCGTGCCCGCGCACAGTTCGCGTGACCATGGGCCGCCGATATCGACGACGCGCACGGTCTCGCTGTACTTCTCTCCGAACAGCGCCATGGCGCCGAGCGCCTTCGCCTCGGCCAGCGGCATCACGCGAGTCTCGACCTCGAGATTCTGCCGGATGGCATTGTTCGAGATCTCCTCTATCTCGCTGCGGGTCGCGGGCGAGAGCGGCTGTGTCCAGTTGAAGTCGAGGCGCATGTACCCGGCACGATTGTACGAGCCGGCCTGGTGGGCCTCGTCGCCGAGGGTCTGCCGCAGGGCCGCGTGAATGAGGTGGGTCGCGGAATGCGCCTGGGTGGCCCCGCGGCGCCATTCCCGGTCGACGACGCTGGTGGCGGCATCCCCCACCCCCACCTCGCCGGAGCGCACCTGCACCTTGTGGCTGACCAGCCCCTTGACCGGGCGCTGCACGTCGAGCACCTCGAGGTCGAACCCGGTGCCGATGATGCTGCCGGCGTCGGCCTCCTGGCCACCCGACTCGGGGTAGAGCGAGGTCTCCGCGAGGATGACCTCCGCGATGTCGCCAGACGAGGCGCTCGTCACCGAGGCGCCGTCGACGATGAGGCCGAGGATGGTGGAGTCGGTGTCGAGGTAGTCGTAGCCGGTGAACACCGTCTCGCCCGCGGCGCGGAATGCGCTGTAGACCGACAGGTCGGCCAGCAGGGTCTTCTTCGACTTGGCGTCGGCCTTGGCCATGGTGCGCTGCTCGAGCATGAGCGCGTCGAACGCGCTGCGGTCGACGCTGAGGCCGGCCTCCTCCGCCATCTCGAGCGTCAGGTCGATGGGGAACCCGAAGGTGTCGTGCAGCAGAAAGGCGGTGTCGCCCGGCAGCTCGCCGGTGCCTGCACCCTTGGTCTTGGTGACGGCGAGGTCGAGGATGCTGGTGCCGCTCGCGAGGGTGCGAAGGAAGGTCTCCTCCTCGGCGTACGCGAGCCGACCGATGCGGTCGTACGACGTCTCGACCTCGGGGTAGGCGTCCTTCATGGCGTCGCGCGACGCCGGGAACAGCTCGCCGAAAGTCGCGGTGTCGACGCCCAGCAGGCGCATCGAGCGCACGCTGCGGCGCAGCAGGCGACGCAGGATGTAGCCGCGGCCCTCGTTCGACGGGGTGACGCCGTCGCTCATCAGCATGAGGGCGGAGCGCACGTGGTCGGCGACGACACGCATGCGCACGTCATCCTCCGGGTCGGCGCCGTAGCGGCGGCCGGAGAGCGCGGCTGCCATGTCGAGCACCGGGCGCACCTGGTCGATCTCGTAGATGTTCTCGACGCCCTGCTTGAGGAACGCCACCCGCTCGAGGCCCATGCCGGTGTCGATGTTCTTGCTCGGCAGCTCGCCGAGGATCTCGAAGTCGTGGGCGCCGATCGATGCGCCGCGCAGCCACTGCATGAAGACGAGGTTCCAGATCTCGATGTAGCGGTTGTCGTCGGCGGCGGGGCCGCCCTCCCTGCCGTACTCAGGCCCGCGGTCGAAGAACACCTCGGAGTCGGGGCCGGCGGGGCCGGGGGTACCCATCGACCAGTAGTTGTCTGCCTTGCCCATGCGCTGGATGCGGTGCTCGGGAAGACCCGCGATGGTGCGCCAGTGCCTCGCGGCGTCGTCGTCGTCCTCGTAGACGGTGACCCAGAGGTCCTTGGGGTCGAAGCCGAGGCCGCCGTCAGCCTCCGAGGTGGTGAGCAGCTCCCAGGCGTAGGCGATGGCCTGCTCCTTGAAGTAGTCGCCGAACGAGAAGTTGCCGTTCATCTGGAAGAACGTGCCGTGCCGGGTGGTCTTGCCGACCTCCTCGATGTCGAGGGTGCGGATGCACTTCTGCACGCTCGTCGCACGGTCGTAGGGTGCGGGAACGAGGCCGGTGAGGTATGGCACGAACGGCACCATGCCGGCGACGGTGAAGAGCAGCGTCGGGTCGTCGCTGACCAGTGATGCGGATGGCACGACGGTGTGTCCACGGTCGGAGAAGTAGGTGAGCCAGCGGCGGCGAATGTCAGCGGTCTGCATGATGTCCTGAGGTTGCGTGGACCGGCGGCCTTCGCCGGTCGGTGGGAATGGTGGAGAACGGGGGTGGGTGTCGGTCAGCCCTCGGGGGCTGCGGCGCGCAGTTCGGATTCGCGCTGCCGGTAGCCGGAGACGACGGCGCCGAGGAACCGGCGCACGTAGTCGTCGATGTCGTCGAGCAGTGCCCTGCCGCCGGGGGTCGCCCTGACCCGGCCTGCGGTGACGAAGCCAGCCAGCAGTCCGGCGCAGACCAGCGCGACGCTCTTCACGGATTCTCCAATGGATACGGGGGCGCGCAGACGGTCCGGGCGCACGGACTCCAGCTTACGTCGTGCCGTGTTGGCCCTTAAATGCCGAAAGCGGGACACCGCAGTGCCCCGCTTTCGTGCGATCCGAGCTATCGGGCCGCGTAGTACTCGACGACGAGCTGTACTTCACAGGTCACGGGCACTTCGGCGCGCTTCGGGCGACGCACGAGGCGTGCCTGTAGCTTGTCGATCTCCACCTCGAGGTAGGCGGGAACCTTGGGGAGCAGGTCGGCGTGTGCGCCGGCTGCTGCCACCTGGAACGGCTCGAGGCCTTCGCTCTTGGCGTGCACGTGGATCTGCTGTCCCGGCTTGACGCGGAACGACGGGCGGTCGACGCGCAGTCCGTCGACCAGGATGTGGCGGTGCACGATCAGCTGGCGGGCCTGCGCGGTGGTGCGGGCGATGCCGGCGCGAACGACGAGCGCGTCGAGACGCATCTCGAGCAGCTCGACCAGGTTCTCACCGGTCAGTCCGGCGGCGCGACGGGCCTCCTGGAACACGATCTTGAGCTGCGCCTCGCGGATGCCGTACTGGGCACGCAGGCGCTGCTTCTCGCGAAGGCGCACCGCATAGTCGGAGTCGGTCTTGCGCTTGGTACGTCCGTGCTCACCGGGAGCGTACGGGCGCTTTTCGAGGTACTTGGCCGCCTTCGGCGTCAGGGGGATCCCCAGCGCACGGGAGAGGCGGGTCTTGCTACGAGTACGTGACTTAGTAGACACGGTTTCCTTTCGGTACAAAGCATCGGTCTTCAACAGGGCTTCGATTCGCGGCCGCACGCGGCAACGATCGAACGATTAGAAGAGGGATGTGCCGCGGGAATCGTTCGGCTAAAGAACGAACCCTTTCAGGTGACACATGCAGCAGCCGTGCGCGTGTGCCCTCTGCAGGCATCGATAAGGCTAGCACGGGGCGGCCCCGCAGCACGGCGGTGAGGCGAGGCGATTTCAGTGGATGCCACGACTACTCGCCGCGCGTGATCCGCCGGAGTTTCGCGAGCCGCGCGGCCACGTCTCGCTCGTACCCGTGCTCGGTCGGGCGGTAGTACTCGGTACCCTTCAGCGCGTCGGGCAGGTACTGCTGCGCGACCACCCCGAGGTCGGAGTCGTGCGCGTAGCGGTAGCCCTTGCCGTGCCCGAGCCGCTTGGCTCCCGGGTAGTGCGCGTCGCGCATCGGCGCGGGCACCCGGCCGAAGTCGCCGGCCCGCACGTCGGCGATGGCCTGGTCGATGGCCAGGTACGAGCGGTTCGACTTCGGTGCGGTCGCGAGGTACGTGACGGCCTCGGCCAGCGGGATGCGCCCCTCCGGCATGCCGATGAACTGCACGGCGTCTGCCGCGGCCACCGCGATCACGAGGGCCTGCGGGTCGGCCATGCCGATGTCTTCCGCCGCGCTTACGATGATGCGCCGCGCGATGAACCGCGGGTCCTCCCCCGCCTCGATCATCCGCGCGAGGTAGTGGATGGCCGCGTCGACGTCCGACCCGCGCACCGACTTGATGAACGCACTGATCACGTCGTAGTGCTCGTCGCCGTTGCGGTCGTAGCGCAGCAGCGCCCGGTCGACGGCGGATGCCACGATCTGCGCGGTGACCACGGGAGGCTCGTCGTCCTCGATGTCCGCGGTCGACGCGGCACTCAACGCGGCGGCCTCGAGTGCGGTCAGCGCGCGTCGCGCGTCGCCGGACGCGAGCCTGATGAGGGTGCTCCTGGCCTCGTCATCCACTGTCACCGAACCGGCGAGGCCGCGGTCGTCGCTCACCGCCCGGTCGATGAGGATGCCCAGGTCGTCGTCGGAGAGCGGCTCGAGGGTGAGCAGCAGCGAGCGGGAGAGCAGGGGCGAGATCACCGAGAACGACGGGTTCTCGGTCGTCGCGGCCACCAGGATCACCCAGCCGTTCTCGACCCCGGGCAACAGGGCATCCTGCTGCGCCTTGGTGAACCGGTGGATCTCGTCGAGGAACAGCACGGTCGAGATGCCGTACAGGTCGCGCTTCGACATCGCGTCTACCATCACCTGCCGCACGTCCTTGACCCCGGCGTTCACGGCGGAGAGCTCGACGAAGTTGCGGCCGGAGCTGTGCGCGATCGCCTGGGCGAGGGTGGTCTTGCCGGTGCCCGGCGGCCCCCACAGGATGACGGAGACCGACCCGCGCTCCCCCGAGGTGTCGGTCGCGAGGCTCACGAGCGGCGATCCGGGGCCGAGCAGGTGGCGCTGGCCCGCGACGTCGTCGAGCGACGTCGGACGCATGCGCACCGCGAGGGGTGTCGCGCCCGAGCGCAGTCCCAGCGGGGCGTCGACCATGCAGCCATGGTATCCGCGCCGACGCCGCTACAGTGCTGTGGGGCACCCGCTCGATACCGGGGCCAGGGAACCGGAGGACGCACGTGGCACCGAGCAGGAACGCCGATCGCACCGCCCGCGAGGCGCGCGAGCGGCTGCGCAGGTTCCAGGCCAGGCAGGGCGTGCACGCGCACCAGGAGAAGCGCCGCCGCCGCGACAACCTCATCGCCGTGCTCGCGGTGCTCGTCGTGCTGGCCATCGCGACCGTCGGCCAGGTGGTCTACTTCACCAGCGGCCCCGGCACGCCGGAACCTACCCCGAGCGCATCTCCCTCGGCGGACGCAGACGATGAATCGGTGGATGACGCGGCCGTCGAGGAGAACGTCGGAGACGTGCCAGCGGCCGACATCGCGCAGAACCGCACCTGGTCCGGAGAACTCGTGCTCGACGACGTCGCGCTGGGGATCGAGATCGACGGCGCTGCGGCACCCCAGGCGGCATCCGTCTTCGTCTCCCTCGTGCAGGACGGCTTCTACGTCGACAACGCCTGCCACCGGCTCACCACCGCCGACACCTCGAGGGTGATCCAGTGCGGACAGCCGGACGGCGTCACCACCATCGACCCCGGTTTCTCCTACGGTCCGGTAGAGAACGCCCCGGCCGACGGTGTCTACCCGGCCGGAACCATCGCCGTGGCACGGGCCGAGAGCCAGTACAGCCAGAGCACCCAGTTCTTCATCACCTACGGCGACTCCCAGCTCGACACGAGCACGGGCGGCTACTCCGTCATCGGCACCGTGACGTCGGGACTCGACCGGTTCACCTCGGAGATCGCGGCCGCCGGGGTCCAGCCGGGCGACGACGGGCAGGAATCTACCGACGGTCAGCCGGCACGGCCCGCTACCATCACGGCGATAACGCTCCAGTAGGCCGGGCGCCCCGGCCCCCGGCACGTGTCCCTGGGCGGCTCAGGGGAGCCGCCGCACCGTCCGCGGCAGTCTCCGCGCGCCGCCCGGTGCAATAGGCTGGTCACCGGTCGTTTGGCACCCGGCGACCCGAGCAGCAAGGTGAGGCTTTTGGCGACTAACGATCAGGCACCCTGGGGCCGCGTCGACGAGACCGGCACCGTATTCGTACGGGAAGAGTCCGGCGAACGCGCGGTAGGGCAATACCCCGATGGAACGCCGGAGGAGGCCCTGGCCTACTTCGAGCGCAAGTACAGCGAACTCGCGGGTCAGGTGACGCTGCTCGAGCAGCGCATCAAGCGCGGCACCGCCGTAGCCGATGTCGCCAAGACCATCGCGTCTTTGCGCTCCACCATCAGCACCGCCAACGCCGTCGGCGACCTCGCGTCGCTGCTGCGCCGGCTGGACGCGCTGGGCGGCGCGGTCGACGAGATCGTCGAGAAGCAGAGCGCGGAGCAGAAGGCCGTCGTCGACGCCGCCATCGCCGAGCGCGCGGCGCTCGTCGCCGAGGCGGAGAAGCTCGCCGCGCAGGATCCGGCGAAGGTGCAGTGGAAGCAGACCAGCGCCGCGCTCGACGACATCTTCGCCCGCTGGCAGAAGCACCAGCAAGACGGCCCGCGCCTGCCGAAGACCGAGAGCAACGAGCTGTGGAAGCGCTTCCGCAGCGCCCGCACCACCATCGAGACGCATCGCAAGGCGTTCTTCGCCGAGCTCGACTCCGTGCACAAGGACGCCAGGGCGAAGAAGCAGGAGCTCGTCGAGGCCGCAGAGGCTCTCGTTCCGAAGGGTTCAGACGGCATTCCCGCGTACCGCGGGCTGCTCGACTCCTGGAAGCTCGCCGGGCGTGCCGGCAAGAAGTTCGACGACGCGCTGTGGGCCAAGTTCAAGGCCGCCGGCGACGTGCTCTACTCGGCCAAGGCCGAGGTCGAGGCGCTCGACGACGCCGAGTACCAGGGCAACTACGACGCGAAGCTGGCCCTCCTCGCCGAGGCGGAGCCGCTGCTGGTGGAGAAGGACCGCGTCAAGGCCAAGGAAACGCTCATGTCGATCCAGCGCCGCTGGGACGAGATCGGCA
Source organism: Marisediminicola senii (assembly GCF_011057645.1). Lineage (GTDB taxonomy): Bacteria > Actinomycetota > Actinomycetes > Actinomycetales > Microbacteriaceae > Marisediminicola > Marisediminicola senii. Next base: position 18,656 of record NZ_JAALGE010000003.1, read on the forward strand.
AGGTTCCCCGCGACAAGGTCAAGGTCGTCGAGGATCGTATCCGCAAGGTGGAGGCCGCCGTTCGCAAGCTCGACGAAGACCACTGGGAGCGCAACAACCCCGAGCGCAAGGCACGCTCAGAGGGCCTCGCGAGCCAGCTGCAGTCGGCGATCGACAAGCTGCAGTCCGAGCTGAAAGCGGCAGAGGCATCCGGCAACGCCAAGAAGGCCGCCGAAGCCCGCGAAGCACTCGACGCGCGCAAGGTCTGGCTCGACGCACTCGGAGGCTGAGCGCCTCGTCGGCCGAGTGAGGTCGGCCAGCCCTGCTCCACCCCCTGAGCGCCATCCCGTACACAGCCCGCCAGCCTCCCCACAGGAGAGCTGGCGGGCTGTGCCGCGTGACGGGCCGCCCGCAGGATGGGCGGCATGTCCCCCACGCTGCGTTCGGTACTCACCCCCACCGACCTGCCCCTTGCCGAGCTCAGCGCCGCGCGGCTCGACGGCGAGCTGTTCGCGGTCGACGAATGCTATGGCGTGGTCGGTGAGTTCGAGACCCGCAGCCTTCGCGCGATGGCGCTTTCGGCCGGACTGCCGCCGCGGCTGATCGCCGAGATGATGTCAGCCGCCTGGATCCTCGGCGCAACCGACGCCCCACCCGAGACGCACCAGCTGTGCGCCGAGAGCACCGCTCGATACCGCTGCCTCGGTGTTGCCCGCCTCTCGGTTCGCGAGGTCATGCTGGAACCGGGCGATACCGAGACCATCGGCGGCCTGCGCGTCACGACGGCCAGGCGCACGGTCATCGACCTGGCGCGCTGGAGCGACAGCTTCGGGCTCCGTGAGCGGGATGTCGTCCTGGCACTCGCGACCGTCGGCCGACTGTCCATCCCCGATGTGGCTGCGGAGCTCACGGGTAGACGCCACCTCCCGGGCAAGCTGCGCGCGCTGGACCGGCTGGCCGCGTGCTGACCGATCAGCCCGCGCTGACCCGGTACACGTCGTAGACGGCATCGATGCGCCGCACGGCGTTCAGCACCCGGTCGAGGTGCGTGGTGTCACCCATCTCGAACACGAAGCGGCTGATCGCGAGGCGGTCCGTCGAGGTCGACACGGTCGCCGACAGGATGTTGACGTGGTGCTCGGACAGCACCCTGGTGACGTCGGAGAGCAGTCCGGACCGGTCGAGGGCCTCGACCTGGATCTGCACCAGGAAGATGCTCTTCGACGACGGCGCCCATTCGACCTCGACGAGTCGCTCCGGCTCCATGCGCAGCGAGGCGACGTTATGGCACTGCGTCTGGTGTACCGACACTCCGGCGCCGCGGGTGACGAAGCCCATGATCGGATCGCCCGGCACCGGCGTGCAGCACTTGGCGAGCTTGACGAGGATGTCGGGGGCGCCGCGCACGAGCACGCCGGAGTCGCTGTTGCGCAACTGCTTCGACTTGCCGCGGCTCGGCAGCGTCATCTCGGCGTCTTCGGTCTCCGCCTCGGTGTTGATGCTCGAGAGCACCTTCTCGAGAACGGACTGCGTCGACACGTGCCCCTCGCCGACGGCCGCGTACAGCGACGACACGTCGTCGTACGCCATGTCGGCGGCGACCTCGGTCAGCGAGTCCTGGCTCATCAGCTTCTGCAGGGGCAGGTTCTGCTTGCGCATCGCGCGCGCGATGGCGTCCTTGCCCTGCTCGATGGCCTCGTCGCGGCGTTCCTTGGTGAACCACTGCTTGATCTTGTTGCGGGCTCGCGGACTGCGAACGAAGTTCAGCCAGTCCTTGCTGGGGCCCGAATCAGGGTTCTTCGAGGTGAAGACCTCGACGACGTCGCCGCTGCTGAGGGTGCTCTCGAGCGGCACCAGCCGGCCGTTAACCTTCGAGCCCATGGTGCGGTGGCCCACCTCGGTGTGCACGGCGTAGGCGAAGTCCACGGGGGTCGCCCCGGCGGGCAGGCCGATAACCTTGCCCTTGGGAGTGAAGACGTAGACCTCCTTCGCGCCGATCTCGAAGCGCAGGGAGTCGAGGAACTCGTTGGGGTCGACCGTCTCGGCCTGCCAGTCGCTGATGTGCGCCAGCCATGCCATGTCGCCGTCGTCGGTGATGCTGGGGCCGGAACCCTTGCCACCGTTCACGCGCTCCTTGTACATCCAGTGCGCTGCGACGCCGAACTCGGCCCGCTGGTGCATCTCCTCCGTGCGGATCTGGATCTCGACCGGGCGACCGCCTGGGCCGATCACGGTCGTGTGCAGGGACTGGTAGAGGTTGAACTTCGGGGTGGCGATGTAGTCCTTGAAGCGGCCGGGGATGGGCGTCCACCTCGCGTGGATCGCGCCGAGTACTGCGTAGCAGTCGCGCAGCGAGCTGACCAGCACGCGGATTCCGACCAGGTCGTAGATCTCATCGAACTCGCGACCGCGAACCACCATCTTCTGGTAGATCGAGTAGTACTGCTTCGGTCGGCCCGCGACCTTGCCGCGAATGCGGTTGACCTTGAGGTCGTCGCCGATGGCATCGATCACCTGCTCGAGGAACTCCTCGCGCTTGGGGGTGCGCTGGCGCACGAGGTTCTCGATCTCGACGTACAGCTTCGGGTACAGCACCGCGAACGAGAGGTCTTCGAGTTCCCACTTGGTGGTCTGGATGCCGAGGCGGTGCGCCAGGGGCGCGTAGATCTCGAGCGTCTCCTGCGCCTTGCGCCGGGCGGAGTCGGATTCGACGAAGCCCCAGGTGCGCGCGTTGTGCAGGCGGTCGGCGAGCTTGATGACGAGCACGCGGATGTCCTTCGACATCGCGACGACCATCTTGCGCACGGTCTCGGCCTGGGCGCTGTCGCCGTATTTGAGCTTGTCGAGCTTGGTGACCCCGTCGACCAGCATGGCGATCTCGTCGCCGAAGTCGTGGCGCAACTGGTCGAGGCTGTAGTCGGTGTCTTCGACGGTGTCGTGCAGGATCGCGGCGGCGAGTGTCTTCGGTCCGATACCGAGGTCGGCGAGGATCTGCGCGACCGCGACAGGGTGCGTGATGTACGGCTCGCCGCTCTTGCGCTTCTGGCCGCGGTGCGCGTATTCGGCCGCGGTGTACGCCCGCTCGATGATGCTGACGTCGGACTTCGGATGGTTCGCCCGTGCCGTGCGTACCAGGCGGTCGACGGCGCCAGCGGGCTGAGCCTTGGAGAACAGGCGGGGCAGGAGCGCACGCAGTGAGGCATTGCCCGGCACTGTGGTTTCGGTCATTCGCGGTCCTCCCCCAGCAAAGCTAGCACCGGCCGGAGGTGCCATTCGCCGCGTTCGCTGTGGGCGGGGACATCGCGACGGGCGGGTGGCTTCACGGACGTCGAGCGGTTCAGTCGACGGTGGGTTCCGCGGCTCCGACGGCGACGAGCTGCCCGCCCGCGGCCTTCCACGCGACCATCCCGCCGATGACGTTGGTCGCGTCGTATCCGGCATCGACCAGGGCAGACGACACCATCGCTGACCGGTGGCCGGAGTGGCAGACCACCAGCAACGGCCGGTCGTCCGGCACCTCGGCGATGCGTTCCTGCAGCTGCGACATGGGCACAGAGGTGGCAACCACAGAGTGCCCGCGGTCCCACTCGTCGGGTTCGCGCACGTCGAGGAGCACCGCGCGGTCGCCCGTCATCAACGCGATGGCCTCGGTGGCCGTGATCTCGTTCGCGGCCATGGCTACTCGACCGCCGCTTCGCGGGCCGCGATGGTGCGGCGATCCCTGGCACTGATGTCCTTCTCGTTCTCCCGCAGGTGCGCGTAGATCGGGGCGGCGATGAAGACCGTCGAGTACGTGCCGACGATGATGCCGACGAGGAGGGCGAGCGAGATGTCCCTGAGGGTATCTGCACCGAGCGCGAAGGCCCCGAGGAACAGGATGGCGGCCACTGGCAGCGCCGCAACCACACCCGTATTGATCGAGCGCACCAGCGTCTGGTTCACCGCGAGGTTGACGGCCTCGGCGAAGGTGCTGCGCGAGTCCGCCCCGAGTTCTGCGGTGTTCTCCCGGATCTTGTCGAACACCACGACGGTGTCGTAGAGCGAGAAGCCGAGGATGGTGAGGAAGCCGATGACCGCGGCGGGGGTGACCTCGAACCCGGCGAGGGCGTAGACCCCGGCGGTGAGGATGAGGTCGTGCGCCAGGGTGAGCATGGCCGCGAGGGCCATCTTCCAGGTGCGGAAGTACAGCGCCATCACGATGGCGGCGAGGGCGAGGAACACCACCAGGCCGCGGATGGCCTGGTCGGTGATGTCTGCGCCCCAGCTGGGCCCGACGAACGAGGTCGCGACGTCGTCTTCCGTCACGCCGTACGCCGCGGCGAGGGCGCTGGCGACCTCGCGTGTCTCGTCGTCGCTGAGCTGGTCGGTCTGCACTCGGACCCCGTTGTCACCGACCGTGGTGACGCGCACCACTTCACCCGCGACGACCTCGTCGACAGCTTCCTGGGCGAGGTCCTGCTCGATGGTCTGCGTGTTAGTGATCTGGAACTGCGACCCGCCGCGGAACTCGATGCCGAAGTTGAACCCCCCTCCGATCACCGGGATGGCGATCGAGATGATCATCGAGACGATCGCGATCGTGTACCAGAGCTTGCGCCTGCCGACGAAGTTGACCGACTTCTTGCCGGTGTAGAGGTCGTTTCCGAACTGGGTGAGGTTCGACATCAGGAGTCCTTGCCCTTGCTCGGTGCCGACGAGGTGACGGACTTCTCGGGTGGGGTGTCAGCCGGCGCGGTGATCGTGCCGGCCGCCTTGCGTTCCGCGATCGTCTGCCGACGCGCCGCCTCCCGGCTCGCGCCGGAGCCCTTGGCGGTGCGCACCGGCTCGCGGAACTGCGCGCGTCCCCGGTAGATGGCGCCGAGGGCCTGCGGGTCGAGCCCACTCAGCTTGTGGCCGTTGGCGAAGAAGCGCGTATTTGCCAGCAGCTGCAGCATCGGATGCGTGAACAGCATGACCACGATGATGTCGATGATCACCGTCACCCCGAGCGTGAGCGCGAAGCCGCGCACGTTGCCGATGGCGAGCACGAACAGCACCACCGCCGAGAGCAGGCTGATGCCCTTGGAGGCGAGGATCGTACGCAGGGCGCGCTTCCACCCGGCTTCGACGGCACCGGGAAGGCTGCGCCCGTCGCGCAGTTCGTCGCGGATGCGCTCGAAGTACACGATGAACGAGTCCGCGGTGAATCCGATGGCCACGATGAGTCCGGCCACCCCGGCGAGGGAGAGCCTGAAACCCTGTCGCCACGACATCAGGGCGAGCACCAGGTAGGTGAGGACACCGGCGACCACGAGCGATGCCATCGTCACGAGTCCGAGGAGGCGGTACTGAAACAGCGAGTAGACCAGCACCAATCCGAGGCCGACCAGGCCGGCGATAACGCCGCTGGCGAGCTGGTTCGAGCCGAGCGTGGCCGAGATGGTGTCACGGCTGAGCACCTCGAAGCCCACGGGCAGGGCACCGAACTTGAGTTGGTCGGCCAGCGCCTTCGAGCTGTCCTGGGTGAAGGAGCCGGAGATCTGAGGGCGTCCGTCAGTGATCACGGCGTTCGTGGTCGGGGCGCTGATGACGCGACCGTCGAGCACGATCGCGAACTGGTTCTGCGCGCCCTCGAGGGCGAACAGGCGTTCAGTGACGGCGGCGAACTGGTCGGTTCCGGTGCCGTCGAAGACGATGTTCACGCCCCAGGTGCCGGTGGAGATGCCCTGCGCGTTGGTGACGAGGCCGTTGGTCGCGTCGGAGATGTTCTCCCCGGCGACCTCGACCGGTCCGAGGATGAACTTGGCGGTCGACGTGTCGTCGCAGGTCACCAGCGGCTGGTCGACGGGGGCGACGTTGGCCCCGAGGGTGTCGGAGTCGGCGCAGTCGAAGTTCGTGAACTGGTCGAAGAGCGCGGGGGTAATCCAGTTGAGGTCGCTCGCGTCCGTCGGGCTCACGCTGGGCGTGGCTTCGAGGGGTGCCGCCGCGGGGTCACTCGCCTCGGGTGACGGCGATGCCGCGTCGCCCTCTTCTCCGACGGATGCGACGGAGGCGGCATCCGTATAGAGAACCGGACGGAACTCGAGCTTGGCCGACGACTCGATGCGGTCGAGCGTGGCCTGGTCGGGCACGCCTGGCAGCGACACGACCACGTTCTGGGCACCCTGGGTGCTGATCTCGGCCTCGGAGACACCGCTCGCGTCGATGCGCTGGCGGATGATGCTGACGGCCTGGTTGAGCTGCTCAGTGGAGATCGACTCCCCCTCGCCCAACTGCGCCTGCAGGATGATCTGCGTGCCGCCCTCGAGGTCGAGCGCGAGGCGCGGAGTCCACGAGGCCGTCGAGAAGAGCACTCCCCCCGCGGTGGTGGCCGTGAGCCCGGCGATGATCACCATCAGCCAGATCAGCGACCGCCACGCCTTCTTGACCGGGGTCGACCGGGCTTTCTTGCCCGTCGTCGTGAGTGCCACCTGGTAACTGCTTTCTCTGCGGATGCTCCGCCCCGGGGGCGTGCATAAGGACGGCAGGGAAGAATGCCCCCGCCAAGCTCACAACAGGCTAATGGCTACGTGCAGGCGAACTGCACGCGGCCTGCCGCGCTCAGACCGCGTCGGGGCGGTTCGGCTTCGCGTCGGGGTCGACGCGCTGGCCGTACTCCGGCTCGTCCGACATGATGATCGGCGATTCGTCTGCACGCTGCGCCGAGCGGTCGCGGTCGGCGGTGGACGCGTCGCGGTCGGCGGCGTCGGCGTCGGCGTCGAGTACGAGGTCATCGGCGTCTGCGGCGTCAGCGTCGGTGGAGTCATCCAATTCGGCGGGCACGTCGTTGTAGTCGGCGACCTTGAGGATCGTCTGGCGGTGGATCAGCAGCTGCGTGCCGGGGGTCGATTCGATGACCGCGATGTTCTTGTCGTCGTCGATCGACACGATGGTGCCGTACAGGCCGTAGTTGGTCATGATCTCGACGCCGGGAACGAACTTCGTCTGGCGGTCTTCGGTCTCCCGCTTGCGCTTGCGTCCCTGGAACGTCTGGAACACGATGAATGCTCCGAAGGCGACGACGAGCAGGATGATTGTGGGATCCATGTAGGAAACTACCCTTCCGGGGGCTTGCGATTGCGAACGGCTTCAGTGGAGCCGGATGAGCGGGCATTGCAGCCAGCATCGATTATAGGTCATCCCCGAATAGGCCATCCGAGGACTGGGTGAGCCCGAAGTGCTTCCACGCGAGCCTCGTAGCGACCCGGCCTCGCGGGGTGCGCGTGAGCAGGCCGATGCGCACGAGGAATGGTTCCACGACGGATTCAATGGTCTCCGCATCCTCTCCCACCGACACCGCGAGGGTGTTCAGGCCGACCGGCCCGCCGTCGAATCGGGTGAGGATGATGTCCATGACGGCGCGGTCGAGTCGGTCGAGGCCGAGCTCGTCGACGTCGTAGAGGGCAAGTGCCGACTGCACGGTGTCGAGTCCGGCTCCCCCGCCGTGCACGAGTGCGTAGTCGCGCACCCGGCGGAGCAGCCGGTTGGCGATTCGCGGGGTGCCACGGCAGCGACCCGCGATCTCGGCCAGGGCCGACCTGTCGATGGGGAGCCCAAGCAGGCTCGCGGCACGCACCAGCACCTGTTCCAGCTCGGACTCCGCATAGAACTCGAAGTTGGCGGTGAACCCGAACCGGTCGCGCAGCGGGTTGGGCAGCATGCCGGAACGGGTGGTCGCGCCAACGAGCGTGAAGGGCGACAGGTCGAGGGGGATGGACGTGGCCCCCGCTCCCTTGCCGACCATGATGTCGATTCGGAAGTCCTCCATCGCGAGGTACAGCATCTCTTCCGCGGAGCGGGCCATGCGGTGGATCTCGTCGATGAACAGCACCTCTCCCGGCACGAGCGAGGAGAGCACTGCGGCGAGGTCGCCCGCATGCTGGATGGCCGGGCCGCTCGACATGCGCAGGGGCCTGTCGATCTCCTGGGCGACGATCATGGCGAGCGTCGTCTTGCCCAGGCCGGGGGGACCGGCGAGCAGGATGTGGTCTGGGGTGCGGTTCTGCAGCACGGCCGCACGCAGCAGAAGCTGCAATTGCGCGCGCACCTTCGCCTGGCCCACGAATTCGTCGAGGGTCTTGGGGCGCAGGGCTCCCTCGAAGGCGAGCTCGGCGGCGGACTCCGGTGACGGGTTGACGAGGGCCACGCCCGCGTCGTCGAGGGCGCTCATGCGCCGCCCCCCGGGCGGAGTCCGGCGAGGGCCATTCTGAGTAGCGCGGGAACGCTGGCGGCGTCGGCCTCGGATGCCGCGGCGACCGCGTCGTCGACGGCCTGGGCCGCGGTGCGCTCCGACCAGCCCAGACCGACCAGCGCGACGAGCACGCTCTGCTCCGTCGATGTAGCCGGTGCAGCCGGGGCGGACGACGCCGAGTGCGCGAAGGCGAGCAGCTTGCCCGCGAGCGAGACGATGATCAGCTTCGCGGTCTTCGGGCCGATGCCGGAGACCTTGCGGAACGCGGCGTCGTTCTCTGTCGCGACGGCGGATGCGATGTCGGCCGGGGTCATGGCGTCGAGCACGCCGAGTGCCGACTTGGGTCCCACTCCGGTCACGCCGCGCAGCAGGTCGAACACGGCCAGTTCTTCTGCGCTGCGGAAGCCGAACAGGGCCAGGTCGTCTTCGCGCACGATGAGGGCGGTGCGCAGGCTCGCCTCGTGGCCGGTCCGCAGCGTCATGGCGTGCTGGGGCGTGATGGCGACGGATAGACCGATACCGCCCACCTCGACGACGGTGGAGTTGCCCGTCACCGCGATGACGGTGCCGCGCACGGAGGAGATCATCGGCCCAGCCTACGGTCGACGTCGGACTTCGCCGCGCGCTCCGCGGCGAGCCAGGCACGCTGCGCTGGGGTGGTCGCCGAGGTGACGGCACCGGCAGCGTCGGCCGTCGGCGAGCCGCGCCGCCAGGCGTGGCAGATGGCGATGGCGAGCGCGTCGGCGGCGTCGGCCGGCTTCGGCGCCTCGGCCAGCCCGAGGATCCTCGCCACCATGGTCGCCACCTGGGTCTTGTCCGCCGAACCGTAGCCGGAGACCGCGGCCTTCACCTCCGATGGCGTGTGCATCTCGACCGGGAGTCCGCGTTTGGCCGCAGCCTGGAGCGCGACCCCGCTGACCTGCGCTGTACCCATGACGGTGCTCACGTTCTGCTGCGCGAACACCCGCTCGATGGCGACCGCGTGCGGGTTCCAGGTGGCGAGCAGGTCGTCGAGTTCGGTGCCGATGGCGAGCAGTCGCTTCTCGAGGGCGGTCTGCGGGTGGGTGCGGATGACCGTGACGTGCACCAGGGTCGCACGCCGGTCGGCCCCGACGTCGACGATGCCGACACCGCAGCGGGTGAGACCGGGGTCGATTCCGAGAACCCGGATCGTCACGTCGCCCGGTTACTCGTCGTCGAGCTCGGCGAGCACGTCGGCTGGTACGTCGTAGTTTCCGTAGACGTTCTGCACGTCGTCGTTGTCTTCGAGGGCGTCGACCAGGCGGAACACCTTGCGAGCCGTCTCGACGTCGACCTCGACGTGCACGCCGGGCACGAACTCGATGTCGGCGGACTCGTAGTCGATGCCGGCCTCCTGCAGTGCGCTGCGCGCGGCGACGAGCTGCCCCGATTCGGTGATGATGTCGAAGCCCTCACCGCGGTCGGTGACCTCTTCGGCCCCAGCGTCGAGCACTGCAGCGAGGATGTCGTCCTCGGTGATGCCGTCGGTCTTGCGGACGGCGATCACGCCCTTGCGGGAAAAGTTGTAGGCGACGCTTCCGGGGTCGGCGAGGGTGCCGCCGTTGCGGGTCATGATCGCCCGCACGTCGGCCGCCGCGCGGTTGCGGTTGTCGGTGAGGCACTCGACGAGCAGGGCGACGCCGTTCGGGCCGTACGCCTCGTACATGATGGTCTGGTAATCGACCGATTCACCGAGCTGGCCGGAGCCGCGCTTCACCGCGCGGTTGATGTTGTCGATGGGAACCGAGGTCTTCTTGGCCTTCTGGATGGCGTCCACGAGGGTCGGGTTGCCCGAGAGGTCGGCCCCACCGATCTTGGCGGCGACCTCGATGTTCTTGATGAGCTTGGCGAACGACTTCGCACGACGCGAGTCGATGATCGCCTTCTTGTGCTTCGTGGTCGCCCACTTGGAGTGGCCTGACATAGTTTCCTCCGGGAGATCCGCCGAGATTGTGCCTGACCAGTGTACGCGGGGGCTCCGCTCCGCCGCGCGCCACGCCCACCGGGGGCACCCTCACCTCATGCGCACGCCGGCCTGCCGCGCGGTGATGGCGGCGAGGGCACCGATCACCCGCGGGTCACCGGCAGTCCAGGCCGGCACCGGTTCCGCGGCGACCGCGAGCACAGCCGAGCTATCGGCGCCGACGAGTGCGCGCAGCGCCAGCAGCTCCACCCCCGCCGGCGTAGTGCACAGCGCGGCGACCGTGCCGGCCTCTCGGGAGAACCTGATCCGGCGCACCACGAGGTAGCGCAGCACCAGCAGGATCGGGATGACGGCGACGAGCAGCCCGAGCGCGACGGCGACCTGCTGCACCATCGCCTGCTGGTCGATACCCGCGGCCTGCAGCACGGCCCCGGCGTCACTCGCGTCGTCGAACGGGGCCCGCACCCCGCCGCCGACGAATGGGATGTCATCGACGGCGTCCGCGGCATCCGCCATGGTCGCCCGGAATTCGCTGCCAGCACCCTCGAGCTGTGCACCGAGGTCGGCGAACACCCTGACGAACGAATACACCGCCCAGCCGGAGACTATGGATGCCACGACGATCGTCACCGCGACGATGTCAGCCGCGATCTGGGCGGTGCGCGCGGCCGGGTAATCCGAATAGAACCTCATGGGTCAACTATCGCCGCCGTGGTGACGCCGCGTGCGCCGTCACCGTGCCGGGATCCGGGCTGGAGCCGCTTCCTGTGGGCCGCCCGGGTACCGCTCGGCGCTCAGGCGGCGGCGACCATGCGCAGGAACAGCTCGTGGAACCGGTGCTCCCCCGTCATCTCCGGGTGGAACGACGTGCCGAGCAGGTTGCCCTGGCGCGCGGCGACGACGCGGCCGTCGTCGAGTGAGGCGAGGGTCGTCACGTCGGGCCCGGCCTGCTCGATCACGGGCGCGCGGATGAACGCGGCATGCACGGGCACGTCGCCGAGCTCCGGCACGTCGAGGTCGGTCTCGAACGAGTCGGTCTGCGATCCGAACGCGTTGCGGCGCACGGTGACGTCGAACCCGCCGAGGGTCTGCTGGTCGCGGCCACCGTCGATGATGCGATCGGCGATCATGATGAGGCCGGCACAGGTGCCGTAGACGGGCAACCCGGCGGTGATGGCATCGCGAAGCGGCTCGGCGAGGTCGAAGGCGCGCGTCAGCTTGTCCATCACGGTGGATTCGCCGCCGGGGATCACCAGGCCACGCACCGAGGCGAGTTGCTCCGGCGTGCGCACCGATCGCGCGTCGGCGCCCAGCCCACCGAGCACCGCGAGGTGCTCCCGAAAGTCGCCCTGCAGTGCGAGGACGCCGATCGGGAGGGCACCCGCGGAGGAGGACCCGGTGTGGAGTGGCCCGCTACCAGCCACGTTCGGCGAGGCGGTGCGGTGCGGGGAGGTCGGCGACGTTGATGCCGACGATCGCCTCCCCGAGTCCCCGCGAGACCTCGGCGATGACATCGGGATCCTCGTAGAACGTGGTCGCCTTGACGATGGCGGCGGCGCGAGCGACGGGGTTGCCCGATTTGAAGATGCCGGAGCCGACGAAGACGCCGTCTGCACCCAGCTGCATCATCATCGCGGCGTCCGCGGGGGTTGCGACTCCACCGGCGGTGAACAGCACGACGGGCAGCTGGCCGGTGCGGGCGATCTCGGCGACCAGTTCGTACGGTGCCTGCAGCTCCTTCGCAGCGACGTAGAGCTCATCGGAGCTCTTCGCGGTGAGTGCGGCGATCTCGCTTTTGATGGTGCGGATGTGCTTGGTCGCCTCGGAGACGTCTCCGGTTCCGGCTTCGCCCTTCGAGCGGATCATGGCCGCACCCTCGTTGATGCGGCGCAGCGCCTCACCGAGGTTGGTCGCGCCACAGACGAAGGGGATCTGGAACTTCCACTTGTCGATGTGGTTCACGTAGTCGGCGGGGCTCAGCACCTCGGACTCGTCGATGTAGTCGACCTTGAGCGACTGCAGTACCTGCGCCTCGACGAAATGGCCGATGCGCGCCTTCGCCATGACGGGGATGGAGACCTCGGCGATGATGCTGTCGATGAGGTCGGGGTCGCTCATGCGGGCGACGCCGCCCTGCGAGCGGATGTCGGCCGGAACGCGCTCGAGCGCCATGACGGCGACGGCACCGGCGTCTTCGGCGATCCTGGCCTGCTCTGCGGTGACGACGTCCATGATGACGCCGCCCTTGAGCATTTCGGCGAGTCCCCGCTTGACGCGGTCAGAGCCACGGATCTCGGAACTGCCCTGGTCGGAACCGCGCTGTACTGTACTGGAATTTTCGCTCATTGTGATGCCCATTCTACGCGCGGGCTAGCTGTCAGTTTGTCGGCCAGGCGTCGGCGATGGACTGCCGCACATCGCCGAGGAGCTGGGGCAGCGCCTTGGTCTTGGCGATGATCGGAAAGAAGTTGGAGTCGAGTCCCCAGCGCGGAACGATGTGCTGGTGAAGGTGGTCGGCGATGCCGGCTCCAGCCACGCGTCCCTGGTTCATCCCGATGTTGAATCCCTCGTTGCGGGAGACCGAACGGAGGACGCGCATGGCCGTCTGCGTGAGGCTCGCGATCTCCGCGGTCTCCTCCTCGGTGGCCTCGTCGTACAGGGGCACGTGCCGGTAGGGGCAGACGAGCAGGTGCCCGCTGTTATAGGGGAACAGGTTGAGCAGCACATAGGCGTGCGTTCCCCGCGCGACGATCAGCGCCTTCTCGTCGGACATCGTAGGGGCGACGCAGAACGGGCACTCGTCCTCCGGGGGCTGCTGCCCGTTCTGGATGTAGACCATGCGGTGCGGGGTCCACAGTCGCTGGAACTCGTCGGGCACGCCGGCGAGTTCCCATGACCCGTCGACGGTCACGCCGTCGACGTCGTTCGCATCGAGGGGGGCCATCGCTACACCTGCGCCCTGGTGTCGATGGCCTCGCGGATGCGGGCGATCGCGTCGTCGACCGGGATGCCGTTCTCCTGGCGGCCGTCGCGAAAGCGGAAGCTGACGGCGCCGGCGGCGCGGTCCTCTTCCCCGGCGATGAGCTGGAACGGCACCTTGGCCTTGGTGTGGGTGCGGATCTTCTTCGGCATGCGGTCGCTGGAGTGGTCGACCTCGGCCCGCACCCCTGCGGCCTTCAGCCTGCCGATGACCTCGTCGAGGTACGGTCCGTATTCCTCGGCGACGGGGATGCCGACGGCCTGCACCGGGGAGAGCCAGACCGGGAACGCGCCGGCGTAGTGCTCGGTGAGTACGCCGAAGAACCGCTCGATCGAGCCGAACAGGGCCCGGTGGATCATCACCGGTCGCTGGCGGGTGCCGTCGGCCGCGGTGTACTCGAGCTCGAAGCGCTCGGGGAGGTTGAAGTCGAGCTGCACGGTCGACATCTGCCAGGTGCGGCCGATGGCGTCACGGGCCTGCACGGAGATCTTCGGTCCGTAGAACGCGGCGCCCCCGGGGTCGGCGACCAGTTCGAGGCCGGATGCTGCGGCGACCTCTGACAGGGTGGCCGTCGCTTCCTCCCACAGTTCATCGCTGCCGACGCTCTTCTCGGGGTCGCGGGTGGAGAGCTCGAGGTAGAAGTCGGTGAGGCCGTAGTCCCCCAGCAGCGACAGCACGAAGTCGAGGGTCGACGTCAGCTCGCTCTTCATGTTCTCGCGGCTCGTGAAGATGTGCGCGTCGTCCATGGTGAGGCCCCGCACGCGGGTGAGCCCGTGGATGACCCCTGACTTCTCGTTACGGTACACGGTGCCGAACTCGAACAGGCGCAGCGGCAGGTCGCGGTACGAGCGTCCGCTGGAGCGGTACACGAGGATGTGGAACGGGCAGTTCATCGGCTTCAGGTAGTAGTCGGCGCCCTGGCGGGTGATCTCGCCCTCCTCGTTGCGTGCCTCGTCGAGGTGCATCGGGGGAAACATCCCCTCGGCGTACCAGCCGAGGTGACCTGAGGTCTCGAAGAGGTGCGCCTTGGTGATGTGGGGCGTGTAGACGAAGTCGTAGCCGGCCTCTTCGTGCTTGCGCCTCGAGTAGTCCTCCATCTCGCGCCGGATGATTCCGCCCTTGGGGTGGAATACCGCGAGGCCGGAACCGATCTCGTCGGGAAAGGAGAACAGGTCGAGTTCCTGGCCGAGCTTGCGGTGGTCGCGCTTGGCTGCCTCTTCCAGCCGCAGCTTGTACTCGCGCAGTTCGTCCTTGGTCGGCCACGCGGTGCCGTAGAGCCGCTGCAGCTGCGGGTTCTTCTCCGACCCGCGCCAGTAGGCGGCGGCGGTGCGCATCAGCGCGTAGCCGTTGCCGATCATGCGGGTGGTCGGCAGGTGCGGGCCGCGGCACAGGTCCTTCCAGACCGTCTCCCCCGTTCTCGGGTCAACATTGTCGTAGATGGTGAGCTCTGCGCCACCGATCTCCGCCGCCTCCTCGGCTGAGCCGTCCGACGCCTTGAGGCCGATCAGTTCGAGCTTGTACGGCTCGTCGGCGAGTTCTGCCCTCGCCTCGTCTTCGGTGACCACCCGGCGTACGAAGCGCTGGCCGGCCCGGATGATGCGCTCCATGGCCTTGTCGATGGCCTTGACGTCGTCGGGGGTGAACGGCACCGCGACGTCGAAGTCGTAGTAGAAGCCGTCGGTGATGGGCGGGCCGATGCCGAGCCTGGCCGCGGAGTTGATGGACTGCACGGCCTGGGCTGCGACGTGCGCCGCCGAGTGCCGGAGGATCGCCAGGCCGTCCGGCGACGAGATGGTGACGGGTTCGGCCGTCTGGCCAGGCTCGACTGTCGAGGCGAGGTCGACCAGCGCACCGTCGACGCGCATGGCGACGACGCTGCGGTCGGTGAAGAGGTCGAAGCCCGTCGCCGTGGAGGTCGCCGTCACCGGGTCGATTGCTGGCGGGGTGACGACGGGGGTTTCTGACACGGTGACCGGGCTCCAATGCGCTGTGGCGGTGAGTGCTCAATAGCACTTCCCACTTTATCCGCCCGGCACCATCGCCCCGCACCCGCCCCCGCCGCGCACGGTGGATCGGCAGGGGGCCCGGCGAAAGAAAAAACCCCCGGGTGACCGGGGGTTTTCTTGTGAGCGATACTGGGATCGAACCAGCGACCTCTTCCGTGTCAGGGAAGCGCGCTACCGCTGCGCCAATCGCTCATGCTTGTGAAATTGTACTCGAGGAGTGTCGGCCGAACCGGACATTGCCGGAATCGAACACTGCCGAGGTGGCGACGGGATTTGAACCCGTGTGGACGGCTTTGCAGGCCGCTGCCTCGCCTCTCGGCCACGCCACCATGGTGGCCTCCCCCATCATGGTTGCCCATGACAGGAGACTTCACTCGAGCGGATGACGAGATTCGAACTCGCGACCCTCACCTTGGCAAGGTGATGCGCTACCACTGCGCCACATCCGCATTTGCTCGCGTTTCTGCGTGCGTCAATGACTCTAGCCCACGACGGGAGCGAGAACCAATTCGCGTCGACCGTGCGTGTCGCGGCACCCGAAGGCGCTGCCATTCACGTCGTCGGCTCACTCCAGACTGTGGCAGGATTATCGGGTCAGGGCGATTGGCGCAGTTGGTAGCGCGCTTCGTTCACACCGAAGAGGTCATCGGTTCGAGTCCGGTATCGCCCACCCCATCCTGGCAACGCACGCGAGAGCAGCGTCCCGCTCTCTCGCCCGTATCGTTGTGGCATGGCCGATGTCGAGCGGGCGACCGCCCAGCACCCCGCTCGCGAATTCCTCGCCGGGGTCGCGTTCTTCGGCAGAGGCCTCCGGCTGTGGATCACGCACCCCAGGCTCATGCTCATCGGCGCCATTCCCGCCGTGATCGTCGCGGCCATCTATGTCGTGGTCATCGTCGTCGTCGCGGCGAACGTCGAGGGCGTTGCCGCGTGGGCCACCCCGTTCGCCGACGACTGGAGCGAGCCGTGGCGCACCGCCACGACTGCCGCCGCCACGCTCGCGCTCCTCGGCGTCACCATCCTGATCGCCGTGTACACGTTCGTCGCGGTGACACTGCTCGTCGGCGACCCGTTCTACGAGCGCATCTGGCGGTGGGTCGAAACGGCGGACGGCGGTCTGCCGCCCGAGGTGCCCGTTCCGCTCTGGGTATCGGTGCTGCGCAGCATCCGTGACGCCCTTCGCATACTCGTCCTCACCGGGTTCGTCGGCCTGACCCTGTTCGGCTTCGGCTTCGTGCCGGTCGTCGGGCAGACGCTGGTGCCGGTGACCGGGGTGCTGTTCGGCGGCTGGTTCCTGGCCCTCGAGCTGACCGGCTTCGCATTCGAGGCACGATCGCTGTCGCTCGCCGATCGACGCCGCGTGCTCGGGGCCCGCCGCGCCCGCACGGTCGGGTTCGGTGTCGCGTGCTACCTGATGTTCCTGGTGCCGTTCGGCGCCGTGATTGCCATGCCCGCGGCGGTCGCGGGGGCAACGCTGCTCAGCCGCGACACCGTGGGAGCGTGCAGCAACGCCCCCGCCGGTTCAGCCGCCGATGCGCCAGGGGCGTCCGAACCGCGTGATGACGCCGGGCGAGAACAGCACTGAGTCCGGCGGGCGGGTACCCACCGAGGTGATGCCGGCGGCAGGAAGAAGTTCGTCGCGGATGTCGTCGATGGATGCCTCGAACAGCGGCCACGGACGATGCTCGTTCGGCATCGCCACGGTGCGCCCCAGGTGGGTCTGGAAGAGCAACCACCGCGCGGTGAGGAAGTCGGCGAGCGGGTCGTCGAGCACTGCCGTGTCGGTCGTCCGGACGCGAACGAATGACGACGGTGCCGACCGGGTGCGGCGGTGCGAGCGGTATGCGAGCACCCCGTCGGGTTCGGTCACCATCGTCGCCTTCGCCCACATGTACGGCAGCCCGAACATGACTCTCGCGGCGAGTACCGCAGCCAGTCGCGACGCCTCGAGCGAGCGGAACACCACACCGCGGCGACCCTCGTGGTCCACGCCGTATAGCCTCACGTTGACCTCGGCGAAGGTACCGAAGTACGGAACGGCCGGGCCACCGAAGACCGCGGAATCGTGCATCCCGAACGGGATGAGCCCCACCCAGCTCGACCCGTCGTAGACGTCCGGCACGATTCCCGGCGGCAGCAGTGGGGCGATCTCCGCCGGGTCGACCCGCCAGTGCACGAAGGTGAGGTTGCGCCAGGCCTGCGTCAGGACCACCCGGCCAGGGAGGGGCGGGGCCGACGGCGTAATGGGCTGCAGGGAGGGCATCACGCCACTGTATGGCCGGGATCCCTGAGTCACGCTGGGAGCATCCGCCCGCGACGCCTGGCGCGCGTGTCGAGTGCCCGCGCGCCGAGCACGAGAGGCCAGCTGACGAGCGCACTCACGAGCACCACCCCGATGACGCTGGCCGTCTGCGCGATGAGAACCTCGGGCTGGCCCGTGAAGATCAGGCCGGACTGCGCGGCGAATGCCCCGAGAAGCACCACCCCGGTTCCTGCCCCCACCACCGTCACACTGGGCAGGAACCACGCCCGCCGCGCTGTCCGCGCGATCAGCCCGTAGGCCACCAGGGCGGCTGCGGTCGAGGCGATCGCCGCAGTGCCGACCGCCCCGAGCGGGTGCAGGTACCCCGCCCCCGGGGTGATCGCCACCAGGCCGCAAACCACGCCGCTGGCTATGCCACCCGCCGAGGTCGTGGCGGTCCGGATGCGCTGCACGACGATCCATGCGATGGCCGCGGCCGGTGGGGCGACCAGGGTGTTGAGCAGGATCCGCAGCGTGGCCTCACCGAGCACGAGCTCGATCGATACCAGCCACACCGCCCACAGCAGCCACACCACGGGGATGACCGTCCCGATCAGCGCCGCGCTCGGCGCCGGGAGGCGGGGGGCTCTGTCACGACGTCCCACCACGAGGGACACGGCGACCGCCGACCCGGCGGCGACCAGCACCGGCAGCACTCCCCCGAGGTCGAGGGTGCGCAGGCTGGTCGCGAGCACGCCGTGGTCGACGGAGAACAGGGCCACGGCGACCGGCGAGAAGACGAGCACGGTCCACGCGGCACCGAACGCGGCGGTGATGCCCGGTGCGTACCCGTTCGACCGCGGCACGGTGCAGACGACCACGCTGGCGATGCCGGCGAGGGCCCCGATGGGAACAATCAGCGTGGCATCCAGCGATGGGCCGGCGACGACGACCACGAGCAGCCACGACACCCAGCCGACCGCCGATTCGATCGCACCGGCGAGGAGTGCCAGGTGGATGCTGCGGCGACCCCAGACGGCATCGAACAGCACCCCGAGCGCAAGGCCCAGTGCCGCGATGGCGATCGTTCCCGCCGCGGTCAGCACCGATATGTCCGTCGACACCTGCACCACCCCAGCGTATGGTCACATTCCACGACGAAGGGACGCCGTCGATGACGGCGTCCCTTCGGTTCGGTGCCGGCCCATTCGGGCCGTGCGGTGATCAGCGGCTGGGCGTGAGCACGTAGCCCTCTTCACCGTGTACCACGGTGTCGATGCCGGCGATCTCGTCTTCGTTGTTGACCCGGAAGCCCATCGTCTTCTGGATGATCCAGCCGATGGCGTAGGAGAGCACGAACGAGTAGAGCATCACGGCGAATGCCGCGATGGCCTGGCGACCGAGTTGGCTGGCGTCGGCGCCGACGAAGAGTCCGACTCCCGTTCCGAAGAACCCGATGTACAGGGTTCCGATGAGGCCACCGACGAGGTGGATACCGACCACGTCGAGCGAGTCGTCGAAGCCGAGCTTGAACTTGAGGTCGATCGCGAGCGCGCAGACGACACCGGCGATGATCCCCAGCAGGATGGCCCACCCCGGGGTCAGCGACGCGCAGGCCGGGGTGATGGCGACGAGGCCGGCGACCGCACCGGAGGCGGCACCCACCGAGGTGGGCTTGCCATCCTTGATGCGCTCGACCACGAGCCAGCCGAGGATCGCCGCGGCGGGTGCCGCGATCGTGTTGAGGAAGGCGATGGCGGCGACGCCGTCTGCTGCGAGCTCGGAGCCGGCGTTGAACCCGAACCATCCGAACCAGAGGAGACCGGCGCCGAGCAGCACGAACGGCGGGTTGTGGGGCACGTGGGCACCCTTCGCGAAGCCGACGCGCTTGCCGAGCACCAGGGCGAGGGCGAGGGCTGCCGCACCCGCGTTGATGTGCACCGCTGTTCCACCGGCGAAGTCGATGGCGCCGACCGTGTAGGCGATCCACCCGCCGTCGACGACCGCGCCGTCGTCACCGAGGGTGAAGTTGAACACCCAGCTGGCGACGGGGAAGTACACGACGGTGGCCCAGATGCCCGCGAAGACCATCCACGAGCCGAACTTGGCGCGGTCCGCGATTGCTCCGGAGATCAGCGCGACGGTGATGATGGCGAAGGTCGCCTGGAATGCGGCGAAGGCGATGAGCGGGAAGTCGCCCTGCACGTCCATCGCCTCGCTGTAGACGCCCGCGAGGCCGAGCTCTGCGGTGTCGATTCCGATGATGCCGTCGATGCCGACGAAGTTGCCGACGCCCTCGTTCGAGAAGGCGATCGCGTACCCGTAGAGCACCCACAGGACTCCGATGAGTCCGAGGGCACCGAAGCTCATCATCATCATGCTGATGACGCTCTTGGCCTTGACGAGTCCCCCGTAGAAGAAAGCGAGGCCGGGCGTCATCAAAAGGACGAGCGCGGACGCAATCAGTAGGAAGGCGGTATTGCCTTGATCCATCGTGAACCTCTCT
Organism: Marisediminicola senii; assembly: GCF_011057645.1. Taxonomy (GTDB): domain Bacteria; phylum Actinomycetota; class Actinomycetes; order Actinomycetales; family Microbacteriaceae; genus Marisediminicola; species Marisediminicola senii. Next base: position 38,523 of record NZ_JAALGE010000003.1, read on the forward strand.
GTATGTGCTGGGCATGAGCCGGTGGCGGCGCGAGGTGCATCGGGTGCGCCGGCCCACGTCGGGTACGACGACAGCTTCCCGGAGCCACGTTTCGGCAGGGGCCTGCACATGTTTCCGCGGCGTTACACGCGGCGTGGCGATGTTAACTTCGTGTTTCGCGGCGCTGGGGATGCGCTCCGGACTCCCCACGGAACCACCGGGCTGCGTGACGGATCAGGCCAGACGGCGCAGGGCGGACGCGAGCGTTCAGGCCGACGCGAGGGCGATCAGCCGGGAGGTCGCCCTGAGGTACTTCTTGCGGTAGCCACCGGCCAGCATGTCCTCGGCGAACATCTGGTCGAGCGGGAGCCCCGACGCATAGACCCTGATCTGGGCGTCGTACAGGCGGTCGACGAACGCGACCATTCGCAGGGCGTCGGTCTGGCTGGTCAGCTCGTGCACGCCGCGGATTCCCACCGCGTCCAGCCCGTCGACCAGGTTCACGTAGCGCGACGGGTGCACCGACGCGAGATGGGCGAGCACATCGTCGAAGTCGTCGAGCGTGACGGTATCGCCCGCGGAGGCCACGGCGGCGTCGAGGTCATCGGGGGCGACGACGACGGCGTGGCCGGTGAATGAGCGGTGCCGGTAGTCGAGGCCGTCGATGCGCATGGTGGCGAACTGTGCCGCGAGCGCGTCGATCTCGCGCAGGAAGTCGCTCGCCGCGAAGCGGCCCTCCCCCAGCGCGTTGGGCGGGGTGTTCGACGTCGCCGCGATCTGGGTTCCCGTCGCGACGAGGTCGGACAGCAGCCGAGACACCAGTCGTGTGTCGCCGGGGTCGTCGAGCTCGAACTCGTCGATGCACAGCAGCGTGGAGCCGCGCAGCAGCTCGACGGTGGGCGCGTACCCGAGCGCGCCGACCAGGGCGGTGTACTCGATGAAGGTCCCGAAGTACTTGCGGCCGGGGGCACGGTGCCACAGTGCGGCCAGGAGATGGGTCTTGCCGACGCCGAACCCTCCGTCGAGGTACATGCCGGGCAGTGTCGTCGGTGCCTTGCGACGCTTGAAGAACCCGGTGACCGGTGCGGCGTTCCAGCGGTCGCCGAACGCGCGCACGGCGTCGACCGCCTCCGACTGGCTGGGGTAGTCGGCGTCGGGCCGGTACGAGTCGACGGTGGCGTCGGCGAATTGACGCGGGGGCACCAGGTGCTTGACGATCTGCTCGCCGCTGATGGTGGGCTTGCGATCCACGAGCCGGCCAACGGTGGCTGTTCGGTCACCGGTCACGATTCACGCCTCGCCTGTCTGTCTGGTTTCGGAAACGGAGCCCGGGGAGTGGAGACCTGAACGGCGCGTGTGTCGAACTCTTACGGCCCTCAGGAATGTCGCCTGCCGAATCCGTAGATTCGAAGCGGCGCTCGCCGAAAGCCTAACCTTGCAGGAGTTCGCGTCGCGCCGGTGACCCGGCGCCTACAGGAGGAATTCATGACCATCGAAGCGGATCCGTCCCCCACACTCGCGGGCTTCGCCCACCCAGAACGCCTGGTCACCACCGAGTGGCTCGCATCGAAGCTCGGCACCCCCGGCTTGGTGGTCGTCGAATCCGATGAAGACGTGTTGCTCTACGAGACCGGCCACATCCCAGGGGCGGTCAAGATCGACTGGCACACCGACCTCAACGACCCGGTCGAACGCGACTACATCGACGGAGCGGCATTCGCCGGGCTGCTCGGCTCCCGCGGCATCTCGCGCGATTCCACCGTGGTGATCTACGGAGACAAGAACAACTGGTGGGCTGCCTATGCGCTATGGGTGTTCACCCTGTTCGGGCACGCCGACGTTCGCCTGCTCGATGGCGGTCGAGCCAAGTGGGAAGCCGAGGGTCGCGAGTACACGACGGAGCGCACCGAGGCGGTACGGGTCGACTATCCTGTCGTCGAACGCGACGACAGCGGCATCCGTGCATTCAAGGACGACGTGCTGGCGCACCTCGGCAAGCCCCTCATCGACGTGCGGTCGCCTGAGGAGTTCTCGGGCGAACGCACCACCGCCCCCGCCTATCCGGAAGAGGGCGCCCTGCGCGCCGGCCACATCCCCACCGCGGCGAACGTGCCCTGGGGCAAGGCCGCCGCGGAGGACGGTACGTTCCGTCCGGTCGCCGAGCTGGACGCGCTCTATCGCGATGGGGCTGGACTCTCCCCCGACGACGAGGTCATCGCCTACTGCCGCATCGGCGAGCGGTCGTCGCACACCTGGTTCGTGCTCACCCACCTGCTGGGCTTCGAGAACGTGCGCAACTACGACGGATCGTGGACCGAGTGGGGCAGCGCCGTGCGCGTTCCGATCGCGACCGGCAGCGAGCCGGGCAAACTGCCAGCCCGGCGCTGACCGACGCTCGCCCGCCGCGTGGCTCAGGGGCGCCCGCCCGTCGCCAGGTGCTGCGCAGACGGATAATGGAGACCATGCCCTCCCTGCCTGACTCCCTCGCGCGCATTCGCGACGACTTCCTCGAACTCGAGCAGCAGGACCGCCTGCTCCTGCTGCTCGAGTTCGCCAACGACCTCCCCGAGCTGCCTGACCGGTTTCGTGACCACCCCGACCTGCTGGAGCGGGTCGAGGAATGCCAGGCCCCGGTCTTCATCTTCGTCGAGGTCGACGACGACGACACCGTGCAGATGTTCGCGACGGCGCCGCGCGAGGCACCGACCACCCGCGGGTTCGCGTCGATCCTCGTGCAGGGTCTCAGCGGTCTCAGCGCGAGCGAGGTGCTCGCCGTCCCCGACGACTTTCCGCAGACCATCGGGCTGAGCGCTGCGGTGAGCCCGCTGCGCCTGCGCGGCATGACCGGCCTGCTCGGGCGCGCCAAGCGGCAGGTCACGGCGAAGCAGGCGGCGTGAGGGTCCACCGGTTGTTCCCGGCGTCGACCGAGGTCATCGACGCCGACGACGACGGAGCACGCGATGCCCTCGCCCGACGGTACGAGACACCCGCCCCGGCGTGGCTGCGCCTCACGCTCATCGCCAGCGTGAGCGGCAGCGCAGCCGGCGCAGACGGTACGTCGGACACCCTGACCAACCCGGTCGACCGCATGATCCTCGGCGCCATCCGGTCTCGCGCCGACGTCGTGCTTGTCGGCGCGCAGACCGTGCGGCACGAGGGCTACGTGCTGCCGCGGGGCCGCGCCATGGCGGTCATCACGATGAGCGGCAACCTCGACGGGCACCGGTTCGGCGCGCCGCCGGAGCCCGGCCAGCTCATCGTCATCTGCCCACCCGCCGCTGCCGAGCGCGCCGCGGAGTCGCTCGGCGTGCCCGCGACCGTCGTCACCGTCGACGCGGTGGATGGCGGCATCCCGATGCACACCGCCATCGCCGAGCTGCACAGCCGCGGCCTGACCAGCATCGTGTGCGAGGGCGGACCGGCGCTCGCCGCCCAGCTGCTCGACGCCGGAGCGGTCGACGAGCTGTGCCTCGCGACGAGTCCCATGGTCACCGCCAGCAGGGTGGCCCTGTTCGGCGACCGGGCGATCGCCGACTCGCGGCTGCGGCTCGACCAGTTGTTGATGGATGACTCGAGCACCCTCTACGCGCGGTGGCGGGTCATCCGCCACGGCGACGACTGAGCCGGCCGGCGTACGCGAGGTGACGGGCCGTCAGCGCGGCGACAGCCCGCCGAGCCAGTCGCGCACCTCTGCCGTGAACCGGTCGGGATCGTAGTTCCACAGCTTGGCGTGCCGCGCACCGGTCCACCGGTGCATCGTCACGATGTCCGGCCGCAGTGCGGCAAGCTCCTTCGAGGCCGACGGCGGCACGTAGCCGTCGTCGTCGCTGTGCTGGATGAGGATCGGCACGGCGAGCTCGTCGGCGCGGCGCACGAAATCGAGGGCGGGAAAATCGAGTGGGGCGTCGAGGCCGGCGAGCCGGTGCATCCGCTCGCTCGACAGCAGGCGCAGGACGGCGCGCCGCACCGGCCCCCACACGCGCATCTCCCTGGCCTGGAAGTCGAGGGTGGGCGCCCAGTCGACGACCGGGGATTCCAGCGCCACACCGCGCACGAGGCCCGCCAGCGGCGAACGGGTGAGTGCCTGCAGGGCCACCGCTCCCCCCATCGACCAGCCCATCAACACGATGTCGGTGGCACCGCGCCCGGCGGCGAACGCCATCGCCGCGTCGACGTCCCGCCACTCGGTGTTGCCGAGCGCATATCGTCGGTCGGCGCTCCACGGAGCCTCGCCGTCGTTGCGCCAGGAGACCAGCAGGCAGGCGTAGCCGGCCTCGAGGAACACCGGAACGGCCCGCAGCGCCTCCTGCCTGCGCACTCCCCTGCCGTGCACGAGAACGACCCAGCGTTCGCTGCCGCCCTCCGGCTCGACGATCCAGGCCGGGGCAGGACCCAGCTCGGTGGGGATCATCACGCTCTCCGCGTCGAAGCCGTGGTCGGCCGGGGTCAGGTAGAACCAGCCGCTGAAGCGAGCCCTGGTCGCCGATGCGATGTCGCCGAAGTCGACCGCGAGCAGGCGACGGGTGACGGTCGCGGCATCGCGCGTCACGATGTCGCCCAGCTTCGCGTGGCCGGAGTCAAGGGAGAACCACAGCCCGTACCTGCCTGGCAGCACGGTATCCGGTGACGCATCGAGGGTGACGGTGCACTCGTCGAGGTCGACGCCCTTCACGACGACGACCTCGCGGAGCAGGCGGGGCGGCGTCACGACGACGCGGGCCACGAGGATCGTCATCGCCCCCGTGATCACCGCGGCAGCCGAGATCGCGGTGCCGACGAGTACCGCGAGGGCATTCCGGAGGCCGAACCGGACGGCGTGGCTCCGGAGTTCTCTCACGGGTGAACTTTAGTCTGTCCTCGTGTCCGAACCATCAGCACGTGCACCGATCCCCCTCGCCTTCGCGGCGGCCGTCGAATCCGTGCGGCGTGCCGCCACGCGTGCCGAACTGGTGGTGACCGAGATCCCCTCGCCCGGCAGCCTCGCGCCGTACTCGATAGCGCTCGGGGCCGACATCACGCCCGCGCGTCACGAGGTCGACTCCGACCAGGGGACCGGGCGGTTCATCCTGCTGTTCGACCCCGCGGCCCCCGAGGCGTGGGGCGGGCAATTTCGCGTGGTGTGCTTCGCGCAGGCGCCGCTCGAGACCGACATCGGGGTCGACCCGTTCCTCGCCGACGTCGCGTGGTCGTGGCTGGTCGATGCCCTCGCGACGAAGCGAGCCAACTATCACTCGATCTCGGGCACGGCGACCAAGATCCTCTCCACCGGCTTCGGCGAACTGGCCGACCAGGGCGACGGTGCCCAGATCGAACTCCGTGCCTCCTGGTCGCCCCGCGACACCGACATCGCGTCCCATGTGGAAAGCTGGGGCGAACTGTTGTGCATGTTGGCGGGCCTCCCGCCGAGCATCGAAGGAGTGACTGTGCTGTCCGCCCGACGAGTGGGACGTGAGTAACCCGTCCCCGGAGACGCCCCTTCCCCCGGTGACGGCGGAAGACGCGGCTCCCCACGCCCGCATGAGCGTCATCGACATCCGCGAGCAGTACCTCGCGGCCGTCGAGGCGATCGCTGCGGGCCACGGTCCCATCGCCATCGACGCCGAACGCGCATCCGGGTTCCGGTATTCGCAGCGCGCCTACCTCATCCAGATCTTCCGTCGCGGTTCCGGGATCTTCCTGTTCGATCCGCCGGCCATCGGTTCGTTCGCGGAGCTGAACGACGCCATCCGCGACGAGGAGTGGGTGCTGCACGCCGCGAGCCAGGATCTCGCCTGCCTTCGCGAGGTCGGCCTCGACCCCACCCGCATCTTCGACACCGAACTCGGCGCCCGCCTCGCCGGGCTCCCTCGCGTCGGACTCGGCACCGTCGTCGAGGACCTGCTCGGGGTGCACCTCGCGAAGGAGCACTCCGCAGCCGACTGGTCGACACGTCCGCTGCCACAGGCCTGGCTCGTCTACGCCGCGCTCGACGTCGAGCTGCTGGTCGACCTCCGCGACGCGATGGCCGAGCTCCTCGAACGCCAGCGCAAGGGCGGCATCGCCGCGCAGGAGTTCGCGACGGTGCTCGGCCGCGAGGCCAAGCCGCCGCGCGCGGACGCATGGCGACGCCTTTCTGGACTGCATGCCGTGCACAACGCCCGCAACCTCGCGGTGGCCAAGTCGTTGTGGGAGGCACGCGACGCCTACGCGCGCGAGATCGACACCGCGCCGGGGCGCATCGTGCCGGATTCGTCGCTCGTCGCCGCGGCGCGGGTGCTGCCGGAGTCGAAGCGCGACCTGGCGGCCCTGCGCGAATTCAATGGCCGGGCCAGCCGGTCGGAGATCGACCGGTGGTGGGGCGCCATCGACGCCGGCCGCTCGACCGACGACCTTCCCCCGCTTCGAGTGCCGTCTGAGTCGATTCCCGCGCCGCGGGTGTGGTCCGACCGCAACCCCCCGGCAGACGCCAGGCTCAAGAGCGCCAGGAGTGCGCTCGCGGAGGTGTCCGAGCTGCTCGACATCCCGCTCGAGAACCTGCTCACCCCCGAGACGTTGCGCCGCCTGGCATGGTCGCCGCCGAGCCCGCTCGACCTCGCCGGCGTGCGGGATGCACTGAAGCAACTCGACGCCCGTCCCTGGCAAATTGACGCAACCGCACAGGTAATCCTGCATGCCTTTGTAGATGCCAGCCAAAGCGCGGCAGAGCCGAACGATACGGCCTCGTAGGAAGAATCAAACGATGCCCGGCCCATTTTGCCGTCGGCCTAGGCTCGAATAATCCGTCCTGACGTTGGAGGCACCGTGGCCGAGAGAACTGAAGTCGTATTCGTCGATGGGGTCAGAACCCCATTCGGGCGAGCTGGTGAGAAGGGGATGTACTGGCAGACCCGGGCAGACGACCTGGTCGTCAAGGCCATCATCGGCATGCTCGAACGCAACCCGAACCTGCCCAAGGACCGCATCGACGACGTGGCGATCGCCGCAACCACGCAGACCGGTGACCAGGGGCTCACGCTCGGACGCACGGCCGCGCTGCTCGCCGGACTGCCGCGCACGGTTCCCGGATACGCCATCGACCGCATGTGCGCCGGGGCGATGACCTCGGTCACCACCATCGCGGGCGGCATCGCGTTCGGCGCCTACGACATCGGCATCGCCGGCGGTGTCGAGCACATGGGACACCACCCGATGGGCTTCGGTGTCGACCCCAACCCCAGGTTCCAGGCCGAGAAGCTGGTCAGCGCCGACGCACTGAACATGGGCAACACGGCCGAGCGCATCCACGACCGCTTTCCGCTGCTCACCAAGGAGCGCGCCGACCGGTTCGCCCTCGGCAGCCAGCGCAAGACCGCCGAGGCCTACCGCAACGGAAAGCTACAGCCCGACCTCATTCCCGTGGCGACCCGGAGCGAGTCGGGCTGGGGCCTCGCGACCGTCGACGAGGCTCCCCGCCCGGAGACGACCCTCGAGGGACTCGCGGGCCTGCGCACGCCGTTCCGGCCGCACGGCCGGGTCACCGCGGGTAATTCCTCAGGGCTGAACGACGGGGCGACGGCGAGCATCCTCGCCAGCGCCGACGCCGCCAGGGAGCTGGGCCTCACCACCAAGATGCGCATGGTGAGCTTCGCCTACGCGGGCGTCGAGCCGGAGATCATGGGCATCGGCCCGGTTCCGAGCACCGAGAAGGCCCTGCGCAAGGCGGGCCTCACGATTGACGACATCGGACTCTTCGAACTGAACGAGGCGTTCGCCATCCAGGTGCTCTCGCTGCTCGACCACTTCGGCATCGACGATGAAGACCCCAGGGTGAACATGTGGGGCGGATCGATCGCCGTCGGGCACCCCCTCGCGTCATCGGGTGTTCGGCTCATGGTGCAGCTGGCCGCGCAGTTCGAAGAACACCCCGAGGTGCAGTACGGGCTCACCGCCATGTGCATCGGTCTCGGCCAGGGTGGCTCCGTCATCTGGGAGAACCCGCACTACACCGGCAAGAAGAAGAAGGCCTCCGGAAAGGGAGCGAAGTGATGACGTCAGAGTTCGACGCGCTGCGCGCGATGTCCGATGACGAGGTCATCACCCACTCGTTCGTGCGGGACATCACGATGGGCAGCGGCAACGTGATCGCCCTCATCACCCTCGACAACGGACGCGACCACACCCGACCCAACACCCTGGGGCCGCTGACGCTGCTCGAGCTCTCCGACGTGCTCGACGCGCAACGTGCGCGCGCCGCCGCCGGCGAGATCCACGGTGTCGCGATCACCGGCAAGCCGTTCATCCTCGCGGCCGGCGCGGACCTCAGCAAGGTCAGCGCCATTCCGAGCCGGGCCATCGCCAAGCAGCTCGCCCAGCTCGGCCACGCCACCCTCGGCAAGCTGCACGACCTCGGCGTGCCGTCGTTCGTGTTCATCAACGGACTCGCGCTCGGCGGCGGCCTCGAGATCGGGCTCAACGCCGACTACCGGACCATCGATCGCGGTACGCCGGCGGTGGCGTTGCCGGAGGTCTTCCTCGGCATCATCCCCGGATGGGGCGGCGCCTGGCTGCTGCCGAACCTCATCGGCATCGAGAACGCCCTGACGGTCATCATCGAGAACCCGCTCAAGAACAACCGCACCCTGAAGGGCGAGCAGGCATTCGAACTGGGCATCGCCGACGCGATCTTCGACTCCGCGAACTTTCTCGAGGATTCGCTCAGCTGGGCCGACGGCGTCATCTCGAAGCGCATCACCGTCAGGCGGCCGAATGAGCCGGGCAAGATCGAACGCGCGGTCAAGTGGGACGCCGGTGTCGCCATCGCGCGCCGCATGCTCGAGGGCCGGATCGGCACGGTCGCCAAATCGCCGTACGTCGCCCTCGACCTCATCAAGGCCGCGAAGAACACCGACCGGGCGACCGGGTTCGCCGCCGAAGACGACGCACTGGCCGACCTCATCTCCGGCGACCAGTTCCAGGCCAGCATCTACAGCTTCAACCTCGTGCAGAAGCGTGCGAAGAAGCCTGCCGGCGCCCCGGACAAGAAGATCGCCAAGCCCGTCACCAAGGTCGGCGTCATCGGTGCCGGGCTCATGGCCAGCCAGTTCGCCCTGCTGTTCGTACGGCGCCTCAAGGTCCCGGTGGTCATCACCGACCTCGACCAGGCCCGCGTCGACAAGGGCGTCGCCTATATCCACGACGAGATCGGCGCGCTGCAGCAGAAGGGGCGCATCTCCCCCGACGAGTCGAACCGACTGCGTGCGCTGGTGACCGGCACCACGGACAAGGCCGACTTCGCCGACGCCGACTGGGTCATCGAGGCCGTCTTCGAGGAGCTCGGGGTCAAGCAGGAGGTGTTCGCCGAGATCGAGAAATACGTCTCCGACACCGCCGTGCTCGCGACCAACACGTCGTCGCTCTCCGTCGAACGCATCGGTGAGCGCCTGGCACACCCCGAGCGCCTCGTGGGCTTCCACTTCTTCAACCCGGTGGCGGTGATGCCGCTCATCGAGGTGGTGAAGGCCCCGTCGACGGATGACGCGACGCTGAGCACCGCGATGGTGACCGCGGCTGCGCTCTACAAGAACGCGGTGATCACCAGTGACACCCCGGGGTTCGTCGTCAACCGCATCCTCGCGAAGCTCCTCGGCGAGGCGATGCACGCGGTCGACACCGGCACTCCGTTCGAGGTCGTGAACCAGGCGATCGATCCGTTCGGCCTCCCGATGTCACCGTTCGAGCTGCTCGAGCTGGTGGGGCTCAAGGTCGGCGCGCACGTTCTCGACACCCACCACGGGGCGTTTCCCGAGCGGTTCTTCGAGAGCCGGAACCTCCACGCGCTGGCCGAGCACGGCCAGCTGTTCGAGCGGGACAGCAAGGGCAAGATCAAGGGCTTCGACAAGAAGGCGGTCGCGATCGTGCGTCGCGGCCAGGTCGACAACGGCACTCCGCTCACCGGCGAGCAGATCCTGCGCCGGGTCGAGGACGGCCTGGCCGACGAGATCCACCGCATGCTGGAGTCCGGCGTCGTGTCGTCTCCCGAGGACATCGACCTGTGCCTGATCCTCGGCGCCGGCTGGCCGTTCCAGATGGGCGGGGCGACCCCCTACCTCGACCGGGTCGGGGCGTCGGAGCGCGTCTTCGGCGGCACGTTCCACGACCCGCGCATCCGCGGTATCGAGTGACGCCATCGGGCTGGCCGCCCGCGGAGTGTGGCCAGCCCGTAGCGGCTGGCCCGTAGCAGACATCCCGTGGCAGACAGAAGGCGCCGGACCCGAGGGTCCGGCGCCTTCTGTCTGTGCCTGGCGTCAGTCGCCGTGCTTGTGCGCGCCGGTGTTGTGCGCGCCACTATTGTGGGCGCCGGTGTTCTGGGCATCGTGGGTCCCGGCGTCGTCGTGCACGCCGTGCTGCGGCCCACCGTCGTCAGGCAGCGGCCGGGCGACCGGGATCTTGCTGCCGAGCACCTGGTCGACCACGTCGCGGGCGATGCGCTGCGGGGTGAGTCCGACCTGCTCGAGGATCTCGGCGCGGGACCCGTGCTCGAGGAACTCGTCTGGCAGCCCCAGCTCGGTCACCGCGGTGTCGACCCCGGCGGCCCGGAGCTCCTGGCGAATGCGGGTACCGACTCCGCCGACCCGGATTCCGTCTTCGATCGAGATCACGAGGCGGTGGTCTGCGGCCAGTCCGATGAGGCTCTTCGGAACTGGAACAACCCATCGCGGGTCGACCACGGTGGATCCGATGCCCTGCGCGGCGAGGCGCTCTGCGACCTCGAGGCCCATCTCGGCCATCTGCCCGACCGTGACGATGAGCACGTCTCGGCGTTCGGATTCGAACAACACGTCGACGCCGTCGTCGAGGCGACGCACGGCGTCGATCTCGGTGCCGACGCTGCCCTTGGAATAGCGCACGACGGTGGGCGCGTCATCCACCGCGACTGCCTCGCCGAGCTCCTCCTTGAGGCGCGTCGCATCGCGCGGGGCACTCAGGCGGATATGCGGGATTACCTGCAGGATCGCGAGGTCCCACATGCCGTGGTGGCTCGGTCCGTCCGGGCCGGTCACGCCGGCGCGGTCGAGCACGAAGGTCACGCCCGCCTTGTGCAGCGCGACGTCCATCAGTACCTGGTCGAACGCGCGGTTGATGAACGTGGCGTACAGGGCGACCACCGGGTGCAGCCCACCGAACGCCATTCCGGCGGCCGAGGTGACGGCGTGCTGCTCGGCGATGCCGACGTCGAGCACGCGGTCGGGGTACTTCTCCTGGAACTTGTGCAGTCCGGTCGGGCGCAACATGGCCGCGGTGATGCCCACGATACGGTCGTTCTTGTCGGCGAGGGCGACGATCTCGTCGCTGAACACCGAGGTCCATGACGGCTTGTCGGGAGCGCCGATGGGCTCGCCCGTCTCCGGGTCGATCTGGCCCACGGCGTGGAACTGGTCGGCGAGGTCGGAGAGGGCCGGCTCGTACCCGCGGCCCTTCTGGGTGATGGCGTGCACGATGACGGGGGCGCCGTAGTTCTTGGCCTGCTCCATCGCCTCGGTGAGCGCGTCGATGTCGTGGCCGTGCACCGGTCCGATGTACTTGATGTCGAGGTTGGAGTACAGCGCCTCGTTGTTCGAGACCCGAGACAGGAAGCCGTGCAGGCCACCGCGGACGCCGCGGTAGATGGCCTGGCCCGGCTTGCCGAAGTTGTCGAACAACTGCTTGCTCGAGAGGTACAGGTCGCGGTACGAGCGCCGGGTGCGCACGGTGTTGAGGAAGCGCGCCATGCCGCCGATGGTGGGCGCGTAGGAACGCCCATTGTCGTTCACCACGATGATCAGCTTGCGACTGTTGTCGTCGCTGATGTTGTTCAGCGCTTCCCACGTCATGCCGCCGGTGAGGGCACCGTCTCCCACCACGGCGATGACGTGCCGGTCGTTCTGTCCGGTCATCGCGAACGAGCGCGAGATGCCGTCCGCCCACGACAGCGAGCTCGAGGCGTGCGAACTCTCGACGACGTCGTGCTCGGACTCGGAGCGCTGCGGATAACCGGCGAGACCACCGCGTTCCCGTAGCAGCTCGAAATCCTGGCGACCCGTCAGCAGCTTGTGCACGTAGGACTGGTGACCGGTGTCGAACACGATCGGGTCTTTCGGGGAGTCGAAGACCCGGTGGATGGCCATGGTCAGTTCGACCACACCCAGGTTGGGACCCAGGTGTCCACCGGTCTTCGACACCTCCGTGATCAGGAAGCGCCTGATCTCGGATGCCAGCTGTACGAGTTGCTCCGATGAGAGGGCGTCGAGGTCGCGCGGACCGCGGATGTTCTCAAGCAACGTCATACTCGCGAGTCTACTTCTGGTCGGTGCGAGTTCCGGGAGCGACGAGCGACCGCAGCACATACTGCAGGATGCCGCCGTTGCGGTAGTAGTCCGCTTCGCCCGGCGTATCGATACGCACGACGGCGTCGAACTCGACGACCGGCTTGCCCTCGGCGGAGTGCTCGCTGGGCGCTGCGACAACGCGCACGGTGCGCGGCGTCGTGCCGGAGTTGAGCTCCTCGATTCCCGTGACGCTGATGACCTCGGTACCGTCGAGGCCCAGGGTGTCCCAGGTCTCGCCATCGGGGAACTGCAGCGGGATGACGCCCATGCCGATCAGGTTCGAGCGGTGGATGCGCTCGAAGCTCTCGGTGATGACCGCCTTGACGCCGAGCAGGCTCGTTCCCTTCGCCGCCCAGTCGCGGGACGATCCGGAGCCGTACTCCTTGCCGCCGAGGATCACGAGTGGCGTGCCGTTGGCCTGGTAGTTCGAGGATGCGTCGTAGATGGTCGACTGCGGGGCATCCATCTTCGAGAAGTCCACCGTGAACCCGCCCTCGACGCCCTCGAGCAGCTGGTTCTTCAGGCGGATATTCGCGAAGGTTCCGCGGATCATCACCTCGTGGTTTCCGCGGCGCGACCCGTAGGAGTTGTAGTCCTTGCGGTCGACGCCGTGCTCGTCGAGGTAACGGCCGGCCGGGCTGTCGGCCTTGATGTTCCCTGCCGGGCTGATGTGGTCGGTGGTGACCGAGTCGCCCAGCTTGGCCAGCACCCGGGCGCCGACGATATCGGTGACCGGGGTGGTCTCGATGGTCATGCCGTCGAAGTACGGGGGCTTGCGCACGTAGGTCGACTCGGAGTCCCACTCGAAGGTCGGCCCAGTCGGGGTGGGGAGTGAACGCCAGCGCTCGTCGCCGTCGAAGACACCCGCGTACTCGTGGGTGAACATCTCGGTGTCGATCGACGAGTCGATGGTGGCCTGGACCTCGGCGGCGTCGGGCCAGATGTCCTTGAGGAACACCTCGGACCCGTCGGTCGCCGTGCCGAGCGCGTCGTTCTCGAAGTCGAAGTTCATCGACCCGGCGAGGGCGTAGGCGATCACGAGGGGCGGGCTCGCGAGGTAGTTCATCTTGACATCGGGGTTGATGCGGCCCTCGAAGTTGCGGTTACCGGAGAGCACGGCGGTGACGGCGAGGTCGTTGTCGTTCACGGCCGCCGAGATCTCGTCTTCGAGCGGACCGGAGTTTCCGATACAGGTGGTGCAGCCATAGCCGACCGTATAGAAGCCGAGGTCCTCGAGGTAGCTCGTGAGGCCGGCCTTCTCGTAGTAGTCGGTGACGACCTTCGACCCGGGGGCGAGGGTTGTCTTGACCCACGGCTTGGCCTTGAGGCCCAGCTTGCTCGCGTTGCGCGCCAGGAGGCCCGCGGCGAGCATGACCGACGGGTTCGACGTGTTGGTGCACGACGTGATGGCGGCGATGGCGACGGAGCCGTGGTCGATGGTGAAGTTGGCACCGCCGTCGAGGGTGACCTTGGTCGGCTTGGACGAGGTGGATGGCGCGTGGCTCGAGTAGGTCGGCGTGACGGGTGCCGTGTCGTCGTCCTCCGCGGTGAACCCGATCGGGTCGGACGCGGGGAAGGTGCCCTCGATGGCGTCATCGACGACGGTGTGGTCGACCGACGCGTAGGCGTTGAGGTCGAGCTCGAACTGCTCCTTGGCGCGGCTCAGCTCGACGCGGTCCTGCGGGCGCTTCGGTCCGGCGATCGAGGGCACGACGGTGCCGAGGTCGAGCTCGATGTACTCGCTGTACGACGCCTCGGTCTCGGGGTCGTGCCACAGCGTCTGCAGCTTGGAGTACTGCTCGACGAGGGCGACCTGCTCCTCGCTGCGCCCGGTGAGGCGCAGGTAGTCGAGGGTCACGTCGTCGATCGGGAACATCGCGGCGGTCGAGCCGAACTCGGGGCTCATGTTGCCGATGGTGGCGCGGTTGGCGAGCGGCACCGAGGCGACGCCCGGTCCATAGAACTCGACGAACTTGCCGACGACGCCGTGCTGGCGCAGCATCTGCGTAATGGTGAGCACGACGTCGGTCGCGGTCACGCCGGTGGGGATGGTGCCGGAGAGCTTGAAGCCGACGACCTTGGGGATGAGCATCGACACGGGCTGCCCGAGCATCGCGGCCTCGGCCTCGATGCCGCCGACGCCCCAGCCGAGCACGCCGAGGCCGTTGACCATCGTGGTGTGCGAGTCGGTTCCGACGCAGGTGTCCGGGTAGGCCTGCAGCACGGTGGATCCCGCACCCCCGTCGGTCGCGGCGACCTCGCGGGTGTACGTGACACGGGCAAGGTACTCGATGTTGACCTGGTGCACGATTCCGGTGCCGGGCGGAACGACCTTGAAGTCGTCGAATGCGGTCTGCCCCCAGCGAAGGAACTGGTAGCGCTCACCGTTGCGCTGGTACTCGATCTCGACGTTGCGCTCGAGGGCGTCGGCGGTTCCGAAGAGGTCGGCGATGACCGAGTGGTCGATCACGAGCTCCGCGGGAGCGAGGGGGTTGATCTTGGTGGGGTCGCCACCGAGCTCGGCGACGGCCTCGCGCATGGTGGCGAGGTCCACGATGCACGGCACGCCGGTGAAGTCCTGCATCACCACCCGCGCGGGGGTGAACTGGATCTCGGTGTCGGGGTCGGCGCTCGGCGACCAGGCGCCGAGCGCCTCGATCTGCGACCGGGTGACGTTGGCCCCGTCTTCGGTGCGGAGCAGGTTCTCCAGCAGGATCTTGAGGCTGAACGGGAGCTTCTCTGCTCCGGCAACCTTGTCGAGCCGGAAGACCTCGTAGTCCGCGGAACCGACGGTGAGCGTATCTCTTGAATCGAAGCTATTGACTGCAGACATGACGTGAGTCTCCCTTTGACGTGTGCCAATCCTTGCCGCCGGATTCGGGGCGTGCCACCAAGGCAAGCCTAAGTCTGGCAAGACTGGAGCTGGTCGGCCGAACAGCCGAAACTATCTTGATGTCAAGATAGTTTCGCACATCACGTGGTGTCGCGCGACCGCGGCGCGCGGGCAGCCGGGGCCTCGCTCCGCCGGGGTGTCGGCTCTAGGCGGGAGCAGTGCCTTCGGCGGTATCGCGCCGGTACACGGACTGCACGAGCATCCAGGTGACCCAGACCAGCACGGCATAGAGCGGCACGCCGAGGATGAGCTTGGTCGCCGCGAGCAGCTCGACCTCCTGCGCCAGATAGAGAGGTACGGCTACGGCCAGGCGGAGCGCGAATAGCCCCGCCCACATCACGGTCGCGACCGTGAGCACGCGGCGTTTCGCGCGATCGCGGCGCCAGTCGAGTCCCTCGTTGCTCAGCACTCCGACGATCAGCCCGATGATCGGGTACCGCACGAGGAGGCTGACCAGCACCACCGTGAGCGAGATGACGTTCGTGATGATGCCCGGCAGGAAGTTGTCTTCTGCGTTGCCCGTCATCAGCGCGAGCACGGCAGAGACACCGACGCCCGCCACACCGGCGAACGCCTGCGTCACCGGGGTGCGCGATACGAGGCGGATGACCACGAACACCACCGCGACCGCCACCGGGAACAGCACGGACGGCACCAGTTCGCCGGTGATCGTGTAGATGACGAGGAAGCCGAGCGCGGGCAGGATGGCCTCGACGAGGCCGCGGACTCCCCCGACTGCGGCCAGCAGCGACTTCGCGGTCGGCATCTCTCCTGGTGCGACCTGCCCCAGGCCCGAACCGCGCATCGCACCGGCGAAGGCGTCGCGCATGCTCGGCGCCGCGGCATCCACCTGGTCGTCTGACCGGTCAGGGTGCTGCGGGGCCCCCGGGGCGTCGGTCACGGTGCGTCGGGGAGGGCCGCGGCCTTGACGGCCTTGGGCATCTGCAGGGGAATCAGGTCGCGGGGCGGCATCGGGGTCGATCCGCGCACGACAACCACGCTGCGGAACAGGTCGTCGATCTTCGCGGCGGCGTCGGCGTCGACCACGGCCTTGCCGGCGATCACCCCGCGAAGGAACCAGCGAGGGCCGTCGACGCCGATGAAGCGCGCGAGGCGGGTTGAGCTGTCACCGGACGGCGCGACCGTCGGGATCTCGGCGCGTAGTTCCGGCCCGAAGGTACCGTCGGCGGCCGTCGTGGTTCCGCCCTGCTTGCGGATCTGGTCGGCGATCTGCTGGCGGATCTCGTTCCATAACCCCGTCGAGCGGGGGGCGGCGAACGGCTGGAGCTGGAGGGTCGACTCGGCGTAGTCGAGGGCGATGGCGACGACGCGCTTGCTGCCCTCCTCCACCTCGAGGCGCAGGTGCAGTCCCTCGCGCGGCAGCACCTTGACACCGCCGAGGTCGATGTAGGGGCGAACCGCGTTCGCCTCGGTCTCGTCGAGCGGCCCCTCGATGTCGCGGTCGACGGGGGCGGACTTGGCGGTGTCGATGGCGTCGGCGCGATCCTGCTCGGATCCGTCGCGATCCACGGCAGAGATGTCGGTCACGGGTTGTCTCCTCGTTCTTCATGTCGGTATCCGGTCGAACCGAACCCCGACTCGCCACGCGGGCTGTCTGGGAGCGCCTTCGCCTCGACGAAGTGCACCGTCGTGACGGGCATCACCACGAGCTGGGCTATGCGGTCTCCGACTGCGACAGAATACGGCACCGAGCTATCGGTGTTGAGCAGTGTCACCCGAAGCTCGCCCCGGTAGCCGGCATCCACCGTCCCGGGGCTGTTCACGATCGTGATGCCATGCCGGGATGCGAGCCCGCTACGCGGCACCACGAAGCCGACGTACCCGTTTGGCAGCGCGATCGACACCCCGGTGCCGATGGTGACCCGCTCACCTGGCGCGAGCACGACCGCCTCCGCAGACGACAGGTCGGCGCCGGCGTCTCCCGGGTGGGAATAGGAGGGCATCGCCTGGGTGCCTGGGGCGCCGAGCGAGATCAGAACATCCACGTTTTCTGGCACGTGACGAGGGTAGTGCAGGGAATCTGATCGAATAGGCACATGCAACAACCCGCGCCAGAGCCCCTTTACCGCGAACGCCTCTGGCCATCACTGGCCGTCGTGCTCCCCACCGTGCTGGTCATTCCGGCCAGCCTGCTGGTGTTCCTTCCCATCAACATCGCGGTCGGCTGGATCACCGCCGTCGTGTTCTTCGTCGGCATCAACACCCTGCTGATCGCGACCGCGCCCGTCATTATGGTCGACCGCACGCATCTCACGGCGGGCAGGGCGCGCCTTCCCCTCGAGCTCGCGGGTACTCCCACCGGATTCACGGGAGTGGATGCCACGGCGCAGCGTGGCCCGCAGCTCGATGCGCGCGCGTGGCTGGTGATCCGCGGCTGGATCGGTCCGGTCGTGAAGGTGCCGGTCACCGACGAGAGCGACCCCGCGCCGTACTGGCTCATCTCCACCCGGCGTCCGGCCGCCGTCGCCGACGCCATCGCGACAGCAAAAACCGCCGGCTCCCGATAGGGAACCGGCGGCGTCGTACCGGCGTGCTGGCGCTCTACGCGGCGCACTCCATGCAGATTGCCCCGAGCTTCTCGGTGTGGTCGATCTGCGAACGGTGCTTCACCAGGAAGCAGCTCACGCAGGTGAATTCGTCGGCCTGCGGGGGAAGCACGACGACATCGAGGTCGAGGTCGGAGAGGTCGGCGCCGGGGAGTTCGAATCCACCGGGGTTGTCGGAGTCATCGACGTCGACAACACCCGACATCTTGTCCGGAACGCGCTCCTTCAGTGCCTCGATCGACTCGGAATCATCGTCGGTCTTGCGGGGGGCGTCATAGTCGGTTGCCATGCCTGTCCAGTCCTGTTCAGCGGGTTGTTATTCAAAAGGCGGCCACAGTTTGCATGAATTGATGGGGAATAGCAAACCGTCGCGCGGTGCCCTCGTGGGCGCCTCGCAGTCAACTTGCGGCGCGCCCGCTCTATTCCCCACGGACCCCTCCAGGACGTGACAATCTAGGGGCACTCGATATACCCCGAAAGGTCATTTCGCATGCAAGACCTCAGAGTCATCGGAGTAGAGAACGGCATCCTCATCGTCGCGTCAGAAGACGGAACCCGCTTCCGCCTGGCAGTCGACGAAGTGCTGAAGTCTCGCCTCCGCCAGAGCCCAGCCGAACCCCCGGGTAGCCGCAAGCTCACCCCGCGCGAGATCCAGGGGCACATCCGCTCCGGTATGTCTGCCGAGGAGGTCGCCGACTCCACCGGTGTCTCGATCGACTACGTGCGCAAGTTCGAGGGCCCGGTGCTCGCGGAACGCGAGCACGTCATCGAGACCGCCCTCGGCGTCGCCGTGCACACCGCGCTCGAATCCGACACCGGCGCCGGCTCGACCTTCGGTTCGGTCATCCGAGCCCGCCTGCTCGACATCGGGGCGACCGGCGAACGCTGGGCGAGCTGGAAGGAATCGGGCGAGGGTTGGATCGTCAAGCTGGCCTTCACCGCCGACAACATCGACCACGACGCGCGCTGGCACTACGAGCCCAAGCGCTCTGCCCTCGCCCCCCTCAACAGCGAGGCGAAGACCCTCTCCCAGCAGGGCGAGATGCCCGGTGGCCTGATCCCGCGCCTGCGTGCGGTCGGCGGCGACGAGCGAGTGGCCGACGCCTCTCGCTTCGACAGCGGGGCGTTCGACGTCGGTTCCGCCCGTAGCGGCGACACCGCGGGTCGCGAGTTCAGTGCGCGCGAGTTCACCGCGCGCGAGGGCGGCAGGGAAGGTACCGGCCGCGACGGTGCAGGTCGAGACGGCGCCGGTCGTGACACCGCGTCGCACCTCGAGGCCGTGCCCTACGGTCGGGCCCCCGAGTCCTCCCCGGAGGTAGCGGCCGCCGCGATCAACCGGGCGCCGGCAGACGACACCGCGTCGAGCCAGACCGCCGACCTGCTCGAGGCGCTGCGCCGCCGCCGTGGGGAGCGCGAGAGCGCCGCCGCCTGGAACGACGACGAAGCCCACGCCGCGCACCCGTCGTCTGCCGGGGGAACCCGCGCGGCCGACGTGCCCCTCGACGTGTTCGACGACAACGGAACCGCGACGACTGCACCGCAGCCCGTGGCGCAGTCGCAGCCCCCGGCCTATGCACCGCCCGCGAGCAAGGCACCGGCCCGCAAGGGACGCGCGGCGATGCCGAGCTGGGACGAGATCGTCTTCGGCGCAAAGTCGGACGACGACCTGGCCTAGCGGTCCGGCTCGGTCGATGGTCTGGGCAGGTCGATAGTCTGGCCCGATCGACGGGCTGGCGGGCTGGCGGGCTGGGCGCGGCTGGCGACCTGCCCTCGAGTGGCGTGACCCGGTGCTCTGGCCCGGCTCGCCTACGCCGCGAACGCTCCGAACCGCAGCAGCGGGATCGACGTCTCGGCCGACGACAGCGACCCGTGCTGCCCGATCATGCCGCGACCGCCCTGGTCGGGTGACCGCGAGTCGTAGTAGGCGATGTTCTTGCGTGCGGCGACGATGATGTCGCCGATGCGCGGCAGCACCTCGGGGTCGACGGCGCCGCCGAACCACCCGGCTGCCACGGCCTCGTCGCGCGTGCCGACCCACGCCCGGTCGCCCTCGTCGACGCGCCACCGCTCCACGACGCGGGACCTCAGGGCCATGGATGCGTCTGGCTCGAAGTACAGCTGAAGGCAGCGCGGTTCACCCGCAACGAACCGAATGCCATCGACGAGCGCCGCCGTCTCGTCGAAGAGCACGTGTGCGTGCTGGGGGATGTCGACGATGCCATGGTCGGCGGTGAGCAGCATGCCCTCCCCCGCACGCAGGGTCGCCGCGAAGTCGCGCACCGCGCCGTCGAGCGTCTCGAGGCGGCGGGTCCAGCGGTCGGATGCCAGGCCCTCGGCGTGCGCCGTCATGTCGAGTTCCGGTGCGTAGACGTACACGATGCCCGTGGTGATCGAGTCGAGGATGCTGCGCGCCGTGCCCAGCCGTGACTCGATGTCCGCGGCTCCGCGGTACTCGGCCCCGCGCAGGACGGCGGAGGTGAACCCCGTGCTGCGGTAGCGCTCGGATGCCACGACGAAGCTCGGCACCGAGGCATCCATCGCCCTCTCGAACACCGTGCGGGAACGCTGCCAGGTGAACGGGTCGAGGCGGGCGTCCCATCCAGACAGCTGGTTCACCACGCGGTCGTGTGCGGTGTCGAGCACCGAGTAGCCGACCAGGCCGTGCGTGCCGGGCTGCTCTCCCGTGGTCAGGGTCGCGAGCGACGATGCCGTGGTGGTGGGAAAGCCCGCCCTCATCGTGGTGGACCTGGTGATCATGGGCGCGAGGGTGCGCGCGTGGCCCGACCTCGCCGCGACGGCCTCGGTGCCGAGACCGTCGACGAGCAGCACGACGGCCTTCTGCGTCCGGGTGAGGCCGAGCGTGTTCTGCTCCCCCAGGATCGCGGAGAGGCAACTGGGCAGAACGTCGGCGAGGCTGAACCGGTGTGATTTCGCGGCCGGTAGCATGATTGCAATCCTATGACTACAGTGACTTCTCCTGCCGGCGGCAGCACGGGCGACTCCCACGAACGTATCGACGACATCGACGTCTCCACCGAGATGCAGGGGTCATTCCTCGAATATGCGTACTCCGTCATCTACTCGCGGGCCCTGCCAGACGCTCGCGACGGGCTCAAGCCGGTGCAGCGCCGCATCCTCTACCAGATGACCGAGATGGGGCTGCGTCCGGAACGCGGTCATGTGAAGTCGGCACGCGTGGTCGGCGATGTCATGGGCAAGCTGCATCCCCACGGCGACGCCTCGATCTACGACGCGATGGTGCGCCTCACGCAGGACTTCATCATGCGGGTGCCGCTCATCGACGGCCACGGCAACTTCGGGTCGCTCGACGACGGGCCGGCTGCCGCACGCTACACCGAGGCGAGGCTCGAGGCCGCCGCCCTCGCGATGACCGACGGGCTCGACGAAGACGTCGTCGACTTCATCCCCAACTACGACAACCAGCTCGTGCAGCCCGCCGTGCTGCCCGCCGCGATCCCGAACCTGCTGGTCAACGGCGCGAGCGGTATCGCGGTCGGCATGGCCACCAACATGGCACCGCACAACCTGATCGAGGTGGTCGGCGCCGCCAGGCACCTGCTGTACCACCCCGAGGCGACGCTCGACGACCTCATGGCGTTCGTCCCAGGGCCCGACCTGCCCACCGGTGGCACGATCAGCGGGCTCGATGGCATCAAGGATGCCTATGCCACTGGCCGCGGTGCCTTCAAGACCCGCGCCAAGGTGAGCGTCGAGGCCATCTCGCCGCGAAAGTCCGGCCTCGTCGTGACCGAGCTGCCGTACCTGGTCGGCGCCGAGCGCGTGATCGACAAGATCAAGGACGGCGTCAACTCGAAGAAGCTGACGGGCATCTCCGACGTCACTGACCTCACCGACCGCACCCGCGGACTGCGCCTGGTGATCGGCATCAAGACCGGATTCAGCCCCGATGCGGTGCTCGAGCAGCTGTACCGCTACACGCCGCTGGAAGACAGCTTCAACATCAACAACGTGGCCCTCGTCGACTGCGGTCCCCGCACCATGGGGCTGCGCGACCTGCTGCGGGTGTACCTCGACCACCGACTGTCGGTCATCACGCGGCGCAGCGAGTTCCGCCTCGCCCGCAAGCGGGAACGCCTGCACCTTGTCGACGGCCTGCTGGTCGCCATCCTCGACATCGACGAGGTCATCCAGGTCATCCGCACGAGCGACGACAGCGAGCAGGCCAGGGCACGCCTGATGGACGTCTTCGACCTCAGCACCCTGCAGGCCGAGTACATCCTCGAGTTGCGACTGCGGCGCCTCACGAGATTCAGCAGGGTGGAGCTCGAGGCCGAGCGCGACCGGCTGCGCGCCGAGATCGCCGAGCTGGAGGCCATCCTCGGCGACCCCGACCGTATCCGCGAGGTCGTGGCCGTCGAGCTCGACGCGGTGGCGGAGAAGTTCGGCACCCCGAGGCGCACCCTGCTCACCGAGGCGCGCCCCTCGATCGCCTCCGCCTCGTCGCGGCGTGCGGCGCCCGTGCTGGAGATCGCCGACACCCCCTGCCTCGTCTACCTGTCGACCACCGGACGCGCCATCCGCGTCGACCTGCCGGAGGAGACGGCGGATGCCGCGATCGGCCTCGCCCGCCGTCGCAGCAAGCACGACGCGATCCGCTCGGTGATCGAGACGACCAGTCGCACCGAGATCGGGGCCGTCACGAACCTCGGCCGCCTGATCCGGTTCTCCCCCGTCGACCTGCCGAGTATCCCGGCGAACTCGATCCAGCTCGGGGCCGGCGTCAAGATCGCCGACTACATCGCGCTCGCGGGCAAGGGCGAGCACGTCGTCGGGCTGGTCTCGCTCGACTCCGCCGACCCGATCGCGGTCGGCACCAGGCTCGGGGTCGTCAAGCGCATCGCCGCACCGTTCCCGGTCAAGCCCGAGCTCGAGATCATCGCCCTCAAGCCCCGCGACGAGGTGGTCGGCGTCGGCCAGGCCCCGGACACCGGCGAGCTGGTATTCGTCACGTCGGCCGCGCAGCTGCTGAGGTTCTCCGCCGGCGCCGTGCGCCCGCAGGGAACCGGTGCGGGCGGCATGGCTGGCATCACGCTCGGCGCGGGGGCGGAGGTGGTCTTCTTCGACGCCATCGACCAGACGGCGGACGTCGACGTCGTCACGGTGTCGCGTTCCGCCGAGACCATACCCGGGGTCGACCCGGGGCGCGCGAAGGTCTCCGCGATTGCCGAGTTCCCCGCGAAGGGCCGGGCGACCGGCGGCGTGCGCGCGCACTCCTTCCTCAAGGGTGAAAACCTGCTGACGATGGCATGGGTCGGTACCGCCCCCGCGGTGGCGACGGCTGCGGACGGTGCGATCAGGCAACTTCCCACGACGAGATCGCGGCGCGACGCATCCGGCGTCCCGCTCGATGGTTTCATCGGCTCGATCGGACGCTCGATCCTGCCGTCCTGACGTTCGCGGCCGACCCGTCGTGCGCGGCGGGCCCGTCGGCTACGGAGCGGTGGCGAGCGGCGGCAGCACGGGGAGCGCGCTGGCCTCGTCGCCCTGCTGGAGGTACGGCTCGACGAACACGCGGTCGTCTCCCTCCCCGGGGCGCCACCACCGTGCGGCGATGACCGAGTCGTGCACGAGCGGCACCGTGGCCGTCGCCTGCGGGCTCGCGACCCAGTCGAGGGCCACCGACACCGGGATCTCATATCCGATGGATGCCAGGTGCGAGCGCAACTGCGCGGCAGCCGCGGTCAGGGCACCCTCGACATCGTCCACGCGCCTGCGCAGGTCCCGTCGCACCAGCTGTGCCGGAAGGATGACGCAGAGCGCGAGCAGCACTCCGACGCCGGCGATCCCCATCGCCACCAGCAGGGCGATGCCCTCCTCGGCGGGGAACCAGTCCGGCCCGACGAGCGAGAGCGTCGCAACGAGGGCGACGCTGGCGACCGCGAACGCCACCAGTCCGATGGCAACGATGGGCGCGCGCGAGGCGGATGCGTCGAGACGACGACGGTAGTCGGTGACCTCGACGGCGGCAGGCGGCAGGGCGGGAGACGAGGCGTCAGACATCGATGCGGTCCCGGTTGAGGCCGTCGCCGGCGATGATGAACTCCTTGCGCGGGGCGACGTCGTTGCCCATGAGCAGCTCGAAGACCTCCGCGGCCTTCTCGGCATCGGAGACGCGCACGCGGCGCAGGGTGCGGTGCCGGCGGTCCATGGTGGTGAGCGCGAGCTGGTCGGCGTCCATCTCACCCAGTCCCTTGTAGCGCTGGATAGGATCCTGGTACTTCTTGTTCTGCTTCTTCAGTGCCGCGAGCACGCCCGTCAGCTCCTTCTCCGAGTAGGTGTAGATGGTGTCGTTCGGCTTCGAGCCGGGGTTCATGACGACGACGCGGTGCAGCGGCGGCACTGCGGCGAACACCCGCCCGTCTTCGATCATCGGCCTCATGTACCTGAAGAACAGGGTGAGCAGCAGCGTGCGAATGTGGGCGCCGTCCACGTCGGCGTCGCTCATCACGATCACCTTGCCGTAGCGGGCCTGGCTGAGGTCGAAGGTGCGGCCGGAGCCCGCCCCGATCACCTGGATGATCGACGCGCACTCGGCGTTCGAGAGCATGTCGGAGACCGACGCCTTCTGCACGTTGAGGATCTTGCCGCGAATGGGCAGCAGCGCCTGGTACTCGCTGTCGCGCGCGAGCTTCGCCGTGCCGAGGGCGGAGTCGCCCTCGACGATCATGAGCTCGCTGTTCGCCACGTCGTTCGACCGGCAGTCAACCAGCTTGGTGGGCAGCGACGAGTTCTCCAGGGCGTTCTTGCGACGCTGGGTTTCCTTATGCGCCCTGGCCGAGATGCGGGTCTTCATTTCGGCGACGATCTTGTCGAGCACGAGGGCGGACTGGGCCTTATCCTCCCGCTTCGTCGAGGTGAACCGCTCGGCGAGGGTCGACCCGACGACGGTGGACACGATGTTGCGCACCGCCGGAGTTCCGAGGATCTCCTTGGTCTGGCCCTCGAACTGCGGTTCGGGCAGTCGCACCGTGAGCACGGCGGTGAGCCCGGCGAGGATGTCGTCCTTCTCGAGCTTGTCGGTGCCGACCTTGAGCCGCCTGGCGTTGGCCTCGACCTGTGCGCGCAGGAACTTCATCAGCCCGGCCTCGAAACCCGCCTGGTGAGTGCCGCCCTTCGGCGTCGCGATGATATTGACGAAGCTCTTGAACTCGGTGTCGTAGCCGGTGCCCCAGCGCAGCGCGATGTCGACCTCGCACTCTCGGGTGAGTTCGGTGGCCACCATCGCCCCGTTCGCGCCGAGCACGGGTACCGTCTCGCTGAAGCTGCCGCGTCCCTGAAGCCGCCAGGTGTCGGTGATCGGGGTGTCTGTCGACAGGTAGTCGACGAACTCCGAGATGCCGCCGTCGAACCGGAACGACTCGCTGAGGCGCTCCTCGCCGCGGAGGTCCTCGATGTCGATGGAGAGCCCGGGAATGAGAAAGGCGGTCTGGCGAGCGCGGGCGAGCAGCTCGTCGGTCTGGAAGGCCGATCCCCTGGTGAAGATCTGGCGGTCGGCCCAGTAGCGAACCCGGGTGCCGGTGACGCCCTTGGCGACCTTGCCGATGACCCGCAGCTCGCTGCCGGAGACGAACGGGGTGAAAGCCGCATCCGGGGTCTTCTCCCCGGTGTCGGCGAAGGTGCCGGGTTCTCCGCGATGGAACGACATGGCCCAGGTCTTGCCGCCGCGGTCGACCTCGACGTCGAGGCGTTCGGAGAGGGCATTGACGACGGATGCGCCGACGCCGTGCAATCCGCCGGAGGCCGCGTACGACCCGCCGCCGAACTTGCCGCCGGCGTGGAGCTTGGTGAAGACCACCTCGACGCCGCTCAGCCCGGTCTTCGGTTCGATGTCGACGGGGATGCCGCGCGCCGTGTCGCGCACCTCGACACTGTCGTCGGGGTGCAGCACGATCTGGATCGAGTCGCCGTGACCGCCGAGCGCCTCGTCGACGGAGTTGTCGATGATCTCCCACAGGCAGTGCATGAGGCCGCGCGAGTCGGTGGATCCGATGTACATGCCGGGGCGTTTGCGCACGGCTTCGAGGCCCTCGAGCACCGATAGGTGCCTCGCGGAATAGTCCGAACCCGCCACGTGTCTCCCTGGTCTGTCTCACCAGGGCCGCAGAACGCGGCCTTGGCCATCGTCAAGCCTAACGACTGCATCCGGTCGTCCCTCCCCGACCCACCGCGCCGCTGCGGGTGTGCAGGAGGCTACGCGGTCAGCGAAATACCAGCCGTTTGGCTCATCCCCGACATGTGGGCGTGCTTTCATAGACCACAGCCGTTTCGAGTTTGGAGGAACCCGAATGTCACCCACCGCCCCCCGTTCCACTGCCGAACTCGAGCCACGCCACCTGCTTACCGCAGAGGACCGTTGCGACAGTTGCGGCGCACAGGCCTACATCCGCGTCACGATGGCGACCGGTGAGCTGCTGTTCTGCGCTCACCACGGATCCCGTTTCAAGGAGAAGCTGTCGGCAACCGCCCTCGAATGGCACGACGAGTCGTCGCGCCTCACCGAGGGTGACCGCTAGCCGGTACTCCAGAACCACCGAAGGCGTCGCGACCATGGGTCGCGACGCCTTCGTCGTTCCGGGCAGCCCCGCAGGCCGGATCGTGGCTCAGCCCACGTAGCGGCGGGGCACCGACGGAGCGATCCGGGTGACGATCTCGTCACCCAGGGTGCCGATCAGGTCGCCCCACTGCCGAACCGTCTGCTCACCGTCATCCCCCGTGCCGAACAGCGTGGCGCGATCGCCGACCCGCACCGGGGCGTCTGCACGGAGGACCATCGAGTCGACGGCCACCGAGACGACCGGGTACTGCCGGCCGCCGACGGCGACGTGCACCAGCCCTGCCGCGGCGGGAGGGATACCGTCGGCGTAGCCGAGCGGCAGTTCGACCTCTACCGCGCCGTCGGCGGTGTGCCGCACGGCATCCACCTCGGTCACGAGTGTCATGACCGGGCGCAGGCCCATCTGCAGGGGGGTGACCCCGTCGAATGACGGGATGCCCCAGCAGTGGCCGCCCATGCGCACCATGTCGAAGCGCGCGTCCTCCCGCCGGAAACCCGCGGAGCTCGCGGCGAGGTGTCGAACCGCGAAGTGCACGCCGAGTTGGTCGGCCACGGCGATCGCATCGCGAAACCGCATGATCGAGAGGCTGTCCTCGTCGTCGGATGCCTCGGCGATGTGTGTCCAGATGCCGTGCGCGCGAACGGAACCCTCCGCCTGGAGCCGACGCGCCTCGGCGACGAGGACCGGCCACTCCGCGGTGGTCGCCCCGTTGCGCTGCAGCCCGGTGTCGATCTTCAGGTGCAGGCGCGCCGGCACTCCGTCTGCCACCGCGGCCATGGCGCGGAGCTCGTCGACCCGCGAGACCCCGAGGTCGATCCGCGCAGCGACGGCGGCGCGGAAATCCTGGTTCGGCGGGTACTGCCAAGCGAAGATCGTGACGTCGGGTCCGACGCCGGCCGCCCTGATCGCCAGCGCGGTCGGAATGTCGAGGGTGCCGAGCCTGGTCGCACCTGACCTGGCCGCCCGCAGCGCCGTCTCGAGGGCACCGTGCCCGTATGCGTCTGCCTTCACCACCACCATGAGCTCGGCGGGGGCGACTGTCGCAGCGAGGTGCCGCACGTTCGCGTCGAATGCGGCGAGGTCGATCACGGCTTCGGTCACGGTCATCGGTATTTCCTCACCACGCGCGCGGTCATCCTCGATGCCACGACGGCGCTCGACGTTCCGAGCGCGTCTGCCCACTCCTCCGCGGAGGGGTCACCCGCCGCGGGGTCGCCGAACAATACGGCCCAGTCCCCCACCGCGACGACCCGGTCGCCGATGTCGACGACGCAGCTGTCCATCGCCACCCTGCCCGCGATGCGCCCGGTGACTCCGCCGACCCTGATGGGCGCGACGTTGCCGGCCGCGCGGTCGATCCCGTCGCCGTACCCGATCGACAGCAGGGCGAGCCGGGTGTCGTCGGTCGTGTAGTAGATGTAGCCGTACGAGACGCCGGTGCCGCGAAGCGCGGACTTGATGGCCAGCACCGGGGCCCGCACGGTCATGGCAGGGCGAAGGCCCACATCGGTCGCGCGGTGTCCCCGGGTCTCGTCCAGTCCGAGAACCTCTGCCCCGACCCGCAGCATCGTCACGTCGTCGTCGGTCGGTCCGGTGGATGCCGCGACGGCGTGCACCGCGTCGAGCTCGACACCGAGCTCCCTGGCGGTTGCGCACGCCGACGCCGCGCCGCCGTCCCCCAGCATCAGCCCGACGGGGCCGAGCCGACCCGCGGACTGCAGTGACGCGACCGACCGGCAGGCGTCGACGAACGCGTCCGGCCCGAACGCCGCAAACCCCGCCGCGTCCACGCCGAGCTGCAGCGACGCCACGCCCGCATCGATCGCGGCGGACAGCTGTTCTGATGAGCGCACGACGACGGTGATGGATGCCGCGGCGGCCGCGACGAAGTCGGTGTCGCGCGTGTGCTGCCAGGCGACGATCGGCACGGCGTGAACGGTCGAGCGCAGCGCGATCGCGTCGCCCACTCGCGACGTGCCGAGTGCGGCGGCCCCGGCGGCCAGTGCGGCTTCGGCGACCTGCGCCGCGCCGTGGCCGTGGGCGTCACCCGACATGTCGACCAGCAGCGCACGAGACCCCGCTGCCGCGGCCAGCGACCGCACGTTGTCCCGCACCGCGGCGAGGTCGATCACGGCCTCGGCGACGCGGGGGGAACCCGACAGCCCCGGCGTCATCCGTCCTGGGGTGCCGGGCCCAGCAGGCGCCGGGCCTCGGCCGCGAGGGCGTCGATCGTGTCGTGCTCTGCGGTCGTCGCGTACGACAGCCCCGCTCGCTTGGTGGCGATGGAGATCAGGTGGTCGGCGAGCACCGGGTTCATCGCGAGCACCGGGCCCTGAACGTGGGTGCCGATGGCGTTGTTCACCCAGACACCCTCCGAACGGGAGTCGTTGCCGGTTCCCGTCGACACTGTCCCGAACGGGGCCGTGCCGTCGGTGAGGGTGGTGCGCGAACCGTGGTTCTCGATACCGACGAGCCGGCCGAGGATGGTGTCGACGACGAAGCAGTTCGTGACGACCCGCGGCTGGGTGGCGTCGGTGTGGATGCCGAAGACCCCCGCACCCGTCACGCCCGCGCCACCCGGCAGGGTGATCGCGGAGCCGAGCAACTGCATGCCGCCGGTCACGGCGAGCAGCGGCATCCCGTCATCGACCCAGGATCGCAGCGTCGGCGCGATTCGGGCGATGTCGTCGGCGAGTACCTGCAGGGCGGATGCCGGGCCGGTGCCGATGGTGACGATGTCCGGCTTCTCCGGGAGTGCGTCGCCCGGGTTGTGGGCGAGGCGCCGCGAGGCGATGCCGGCGAGCTCGAGGCGCTTCTCGAGCACCAGCACGTTGCCCATGTCGCCGTTGACCGCGAGATGCTCGGGGTACAGCTCGAGGATGCTGATCATGATGCTCCCGATTCGAGGTCCTTGTGGCCGAGTGCCTTGCGCCCGAGGATCATCTGGTCGTAGTCGAGGATCAGCGTCCTGGTGCCGCTGGCCGGGACCGGCGAGGCGAGCATCAGCTGCATGGCCTTCTCGATGTCGGGTTCGATCACGCCGAACGGGATGCCGGCGTAGGCGAGGCGGAGTGCCATGAACGCGGCCTTCGGCCCCGAGACGATGTCGACGTAGGTGACCTTCGACACGTCGGCGGCGTAGAGCCAGGAGAGGTCTTTGCTGCCCTCGTCGATGGCGATCATCAGCGAATCCGGCGGGCCGTCGAGGTAGTCGACGTTCATCTGAAAGCTGGCGAGGTTCTTGAGCAGCAGGATCTCGAGGTTCTGCCCGTCGTGGCGCACGATCTCGCCGCGGCCGTAGACGGGGGCGGCGGCGCCGAGTGCGGCGACCGCGGTCTCGGCCGAGAATGCGGTGCCGAGCACCTTCGAGGCGAGGCTGATAGCCCCAGCCGCGTCGATGGCGTAGTGCAGGCCGCGTGCGGCGAGGCGCACCTGGTGCGCTACGCCGTGCACGGCGATGGTGGCGACGTTGCCCTCGACGGCGAGTACTTCGGCGACGACCTCGCGCAGGTCGGGGCCGGTGGGCTGTCCAGCCTCGTTGGCGTAGTCGCGGGCGATCACCTGGCCGTGCGGTGCCGAGGCGTTGACCTCGTCGGAGAGGCCGAAGTAGCTGACCTGGACGCGTCCCTCCGCTTCGAGACCGCGGCCGAGGGTTGTGAGGAAGTTGTCGTCGCGGTTGAGCACGACGGGACCGTCGACCAGTGCCGCGATATCGCGGAACATTCCGGCGACCCGCTCTGGCTCGTGGAAGCGGTAGATCTGGTCGATCTGGAGGTTGAGGATAACGGCCGCGGTGGGCTTCAGTGATTGCGCGATGACGGCACCGAACGCTTCATCCACCTCGATGACTCCGATGTCGGCTTCGATCTTGCCGGTGACCGAAAGCTTGCCCAGCAGCGACGACGCGATCCCCTGCGGGAGGTTTCCTCCCGAAGGATTCGTGAAGACGCGCAGGCCGTGTGCCCGCATGATCTCGGTGAGCATGTGCGTCGTGGTCGACTTGCCGTTCGATCCGAGAACGAACAGGTTGCCGTACCGGAACTGCCTGGTGACGTCGTGGAGGAAGTCCGGCGCGAGCTTGATCGTGACCAGCCCGGGAAAGGCGGATCCCCCACCACGCACCCGTGCGGCAACCCTGACGGCCTTGCCGGCGAGGATGGGCAGTACGTAGCGGAGGCCTGCGGATCTACTCAAGGTAGTCGCGGAGCGACTGCGACCGTGACGGGTGGCGCAGCTTCGCCATCGTCTTCGATTCGATCTGGCGAATGCGCTCGCGCGTGACGCCGAACGTGTCGCCGATCTGGTCGAGGGTCTTCGGCATGCCGTCGCCGAGGCCGAAGCGCATGCGTATGACGCCTGCCTCACGCTCCGAGAGGGAGTCGAGCAGCGATTCCAGCTGCTTCTGCAGCATGGTGAATCCCACGGCGTCGGCGGGAACGACGGCCTCGGTGTCCTCGATGAGGTCGCCGAACTCGCTGTCGCCGTCTTCACCCAGCGGGGTGTGCAGCGAGATCGGCTCGCGGCCGTACTTCTGCACCTCAATGACCTTCTCGGGGGTCATGTCCAGCTCGCGGCTGAGTTCTTCCGGGGTGGGCTCCCGCCCGAGGTCCTGCAGCATCTGGCGCTGCACGCGGGCGAGCTTGTTGATGACCTCGACCATGTGCACGGGAATGCGGATGGTGCGTGCCTGGTCGGCCATGGCGCGGGTGATGGCCTGGCGGATCCACCACGTGGCATAGGTCGAGAACTTGAAGCCCTTGGTGTAGTCGAACTTCTCGACGGCGCGGATAAGCCCCAGGTTGCCTTCCTGGATGAGGTCGAGGAACTGCATGCCCCGGCCGGTGTAGCGCTTGGCGAGGGAGACCACAAGTCGGAGGTTTGCTCCGAGCAGGTGGCTCTTGGCGCGCTGGCCGTCGCGGGCGACCCACGACAGCTCGCGGCCCGCTGCGGTGCGGATCTCGGCGTCGGTCATGTTCGACAGCTTGTCTTCGGCGAACAGGCCGGCCTCGATGCGCATGGCCAGCTCGACCTCCTCGGCCGCGTTGAGCAGGGCGACCTTGCCGATCTGCTTCAGGTAGTCCTTGACCGGGTCTGCGGTCGCGCCGGTGATGGCCGACGAGTAGACGGGAACTTCGTCGTCGTCGTCCGCGGCCGACAGCACGAGCGCCCCGCTCGGCAGGACCTCGGGGGCGGTTCCCGTCGCGGTGTCGTCATCCGCGTCGTCTTTGGTGTCGGTCTTCGGGTCGGCGTCGTCCTTGACGTCGCCGTCCTTGATGTCGTCGTCTTTCACGTCGACTAGCACCTCGAGGTCGGGCTCGACATCGTCGGACTCGTCGGGGGCGTCTCCGGCGGCCTTAGCCTTGGCGGCGGCGGCCTTCGCGGCGGCCGTCTTCGGAGCGGCGGTCGTCTTGGCGGCGGCCTTGGTGGTCTTGGGTGCAGCCTTCTTGGCCGGCGCCTTCGCGGCGGCAGCCGTGGTCTTCGCCTTGGCCGTAGTCGCCTTCGCAGGCGCCTGGGCGCCCTCGTCGACGGTGGTCTCATCCACGGTCGTGGTGGATTCCGCTGTCTTGGTTCTGGCAGCCATTCGGATACCTCTCAATTCACATTCATTGCCAACGTCATCGGGCTGATCACGGCGGTTCGGTAACCTCCGCGAGCTGGAGCCAGCCGAATTCGGGCAGTACTAAGACCCATGTCAAGTTCTGCAGGGCACAACCACAATGGCCGCGCCTCGCCCCATGAACTGGACCGGGTCTTATGGATAATTATTGCACGCTTCTCCGCAAGTACTTGACAAATCGCCATCGTGTTCAATTCGATCGTCGACGCCACGCCCTCACCAGTGCAACCCATAACGGTGCAACGGCTATTCGCTCGTCCTGGTGCAGTTGCCGCCTCGTGCGCCGCCGGGTCCTGATGACGAAGATCACGCCGGTCCCCATCACGATGTACTGCACCAGGAACGCGATCCGGAACGAGTCCCAGCCGAAAATATCGGATGCTGCCCCGGCGTCGATGCGCATTCTGTCGAGTCCGTCGAGGATGACGCCGACCAGGAACATCATGATGAAGCTGGCGGAGAACCCGCCGACGTTGACGAACCCGTTCGCCGAGCCCAGGCTGCGGAGGGGATTGAATGTACGGGCGAAGTCGAATCCGATGAGCGAGCCGGGGCCGCCGATGCCCAGGGTGACGATGAGAACGATGACGAGCCACAGCGGCGGTGCGCCCGGCCACGCGAGTACAGCGGTCCACGATGCGGCCATCATCGCGACGATACCCAGCACCAGGCTCGACCGCCGGGTCGGAAACCGCGCGGTGAGGATGCCGATGATGGGACCCGCGACCATGCCGCAGAGCACGACGCCGCTCAGCATCGCCGAAGCCTCACCTCGGATGTAGCCGAGGGCGACGGTGAGCACGGGAAACCCCCACAGCAGCGTGAACATGGTGCCGGAGGACTGCGTCACGAAGTGCGACCAGAAGCCGAGCTGGGTTCCGGTGCGGCGGAGGCTCTGGCCGAGCATGGCGACCGAGTCGCGGAGCGTCGTCACCCGGTCGACGGGCACGTCGCGCGCCGGCCCGTCGCGCACGAGCACGAGCACGAGCACCGCAGCGAGTACCGACAGCGACGCAGCCGAGATGAACGCGGCCGACCATCCCAGGTCGTGCAGTACGAAGGAGAACGGAACGGCGGAGAGCACCTGCCCCAGCTGGCCGAGGTTGCCCGTCCACTGCGACACCTGGGGCAGGATGCGGCCCGAGAACCAGCTGGTGAGCAAGCGGATCACCGAGATGAAGGTGAACGCGTCGCCCGCCCCGACGAGGATCCGGCCGACGACGGCCTCCCCGATACCGGGGGCGATGGCGAGGGTGAGCTGGCCGGACGCCATGAGGGCGGCGCCGACGCAGATCATCACGCGCGGCCCTAGTCGGTCGAGGATCACCCCGACGGGGATCTGCAGCAGGGCGTAGACGATGAGCTGCACGACGGCGAGGCTCGACAGTACCGACGCTGACACCGAGTACCGCTCGGCGGCGTCGACACCCGAGACACCGAGGGTGGTTCGCTGCAGTACCGAGACGACGTAGGCGATGAGGGCGATGCCCCAGACGAGCCACGAACGCCGGGAATTCACTGCCTCACTGTACCCCGGGGGCCGCGCCGCCCAGGTCCGTGGGCGGCGGTGCGCCTCGGCTACAGAGCCGGCCCGTCGGCCTCGCCGCTGCGGCGGATGGCCAGGAAGTTCTCGAGCTCCTCGGCGATCTCGTCGGCCGATGGCAGCTCGCCGTCTTCGTCGGTGAGCGGCGACCGCAGGGGGTTGCCCTCCATGTACGTGTCGTGCCGCTCCTCGAGGGTGCCGACCAGGCGCGCCAGCTCCTGGTTGGTCTCGACCTGCGCGTCGATCTTGGCCACGAACTCCCGGCCCTCCTGGCGCAGGCGCTCAGTGGGGAAGATCATGCCGGTGGCCGCACTGATGCTCTCGAGCGCCTTGACCGCCGCATCTGGGTGCTCCGTGTCGGCGAGGTAGTGCGGAACGAGCAGCACGAAACCCGCGGTGGCGTGCTCGAGCTGCTGCAACCGGTACTCGACCAAATGCAGGGCGTTGGACGGCACCTGGGTGTGCGGGCGCCAGACCGACATCGCGTCGATGAGCTCGACGCGGTTGCCGCTCACGGTGACGCCGATGGGGCGGGTGTGTGGCACCGGCATCGGGATGGCGTGTACCCAGGTAGTCGTGGTCACGCCGAAGCGGGCGATCAGCTGCAGCACGGCCGCCGCGAACCGCTCCCACTGGAAGTCGGGTTCGAAGCCGGTGAGGAGCAGGAACTGCTGCCCGATCTCGTCGGTCGCGAGGTACAGGGCGAGGGTCGCCGGCTGGTAGTCGGTCAGGTGATCCTGGTCGAAGTAGATGGTGGGGCGGCGAGCCCGGTAGTCGAGGAGCGCATCGGCGTCGAACGAGGCGATGACCTCGGTGTCGAGGGTGTCGAGGAGGTAGTCACTGAACTGGGTAACGGCGGAACCCGCGTCGGCGAAGCCGGTGAGCCCAGCGACGAGCGGAAGCCCCGTCGGCACGGATGTCGCGTCGGGGGTCAATTCATAGAGGCCAGCTGGATCATGCATCCCCCAATTCTACGGTCCGGGTGATCCGCGACCCCCGGGCCGGGGTGGTGCCCAGAGCGAACAGCGTGCAGACCCGCCCTGCGGCGACCAGCCAGACGGGTGCCGTCATGGATACCCACCGTGAGTGCACGGCGGAGCATGCCGCGAGCAATCCTCCGGGACGCGCCGCATACGATTGGCGCATGACCGTGCCCCGTCTCAGCCTCAGCCCGCAGCCCGCCACCGACCTCACCGCCGACGTGCTCGTCGTCGGGGTCACCTCGAGCACGCACGGACCGGTCGTCGTCGGCCTGGACGGCGTCGATGCAGTCGCGGGGCTCGGCGACCAGCTCGCCGCGATCGGATTCACCGGCGGCCGTGACGACGTGCGCCGCATCCCATCATCGATTCCCTCCGTCGGGTCGATCACCGTCGTCGGACTCGGAGCGGATGCCGCTGGCCCCGAGTCGCTGCGCTACGCCGCCGGCACCGCATCCCGCAGCATCCGAGGCGTCGACGCCGTCGTGGTCGCCCTGCCCACCGCGACCGCCGACGACGTGCAGGCCGTCATCGAGGGCCTCGCCATCGCGGCCTATTCCTACGACGACTACCGCTCCGCGGTGAAGGCAGAGAAGCGCGTACCGACGGAGTTCGTCGTCGCCACGGCGGTCCCGGTCGATGACGCCATCGTTGAACGCGCCGTCGCCATCGCCGACGCGACCCACGTCGTCCGCGACCTGGTCAACATGCCGCCGGCCGACCTCTACCCGGAGTCGTTCGCGAATCGCGCGGTCGAGCTCGCCGACGGACTGCCGCTCACCGTGACCGTGCTCGACGAGCAGGGACTCGCAGACGGCGGGTTCGGCGGCATCCTCGGCGTCGGCCAGGGCTCGAGCCGCGGCCCCCGCCTCGTGAAGGTCGAGTACTCCCCCGCCGACGCCCCTGCGCACATCGCCATCGTCGGCAAGGGCATCACCTTCGACACCGGCGGACTCTCCCTCAAGCCGCCGGCATCGATGGTCGGAATGAAGTACGACATGACGGGTGCGGCGACAGCGCTCGGCGTGGTCGTCGCTGCCGCCCGCACCGCGCTCCCCGTGCGGATGACCGCCTGGCTCTGCCTGGCCGAGAACATGCCGTCCGGCACCGCGATCCGACCGAACGACGTACTGACCATTCGCGGCGGGACCACCGTCGAGGTCCTGAACACGGATGCCGAGGGCAGGCTCGTTCTCGCGGACGGCATCGTCGCCGCCAGTGAAGAGCACCCCGACGCGATCATCGACGTGGCGACCCTGACCGGTGCCGCCGTCGTCGCGATGGGAAACCGGTACACCGCCGTGATGGGCGACGCGCAGCTCGTCTCGCGTGTCGTCGCTGCCGGCGACCGCACCGGCGAGCCCATGTGGGCCATGCCGCTTCCGCGCGAGCTGCGCGCCCTGCTCGACTCCGACGTCGCCGACATCGCCAATGTGAAGATCGGCAACACCGCCGGCGGCATGCTCATCGCGGGTGTCTTCCTCAGCCAGTTCGTCGGCCGCTCCGGCGACGACGAGTCGCCGCGCATCCCCTGGGCGCACCTCGACATCGCGGGTCCCGCCAACAACGCGGCCGGGGGCTACGGCTTCACCGGCAAGGGCCCGACAGGGGTTGCTGTACGCGCGCTGTTCGAGTTGGCCGACGAATTTTCGCGGGGGTAGTAGGGTTTTTATCGGCCAGGGGATCCCGGCCCATACGATCTGCCCGACGTTCTGTCGGCCGGTCTTCGCGTGAATGTCAGCACCAAGGAGTTGCGCATGCCCGAACAGAAATTCGACCTCGTCGTACTCGGCGCTGGCAGCGGCGGCTACGCGGCGGCCCTGCGCGCATCCCAGCTCGGCATGTCCGTCGGCCTCATCGAGAAGGGCAAGCTCGGCGGTACCTGCCTGCACGTCGGCTGCATCCCCACCAAGGCACTGCTGCACTCCGCCGAGGTCGCCGATGTGACGAAGGAATCCGCGAAGTACGGCGTGAAGGCCGAATTCGGCGGTATCGACATCGCGGCGGTCACCAAGTACCGCCAGGACATCGTCACGAGCAAGTTCAAGGGCCTCACCGGCCTGATCAAGCAGCGTGGCATCACCGTGATCGAGGGCGAGGGCAAGCTCACCTCCCCGACCACCGTGCAGGTCGGCGACCAGACCATCACCGGCAAGAACATCGTCCTCGCCTCCGGTTCGTACTCCCGCTCGCTGCCCGGCCTCGAGATCGGCGGCAAGGTCATCACCTCCGAGCAGGCACTCGAACTCGACTTCATTCCGAAGCGCGTTGCGATCCTGGGCGGCGGCGTCATCGGTGTCGAGTTCGCCAGCGTCTGGCGTTCCTTCGATGCCGAGGTCACCATCATCGAAGCGCTCCCCCACCTCGTTCCGAACGAAGACGAATCGGTCAGCAAGCAGTTCGAGCGTGCGTACCGCAAGCGCGGCATCAACTTCAGCCTCGGCGTGCGCTTCAAGAGCGTCACCCAGAACGACGATGGGGTCGTCGTGACCCTCGAAGACGGCAAGACCTTCGAAGCAGACATCCTGCTCGTCGCGGTGGGCCGCGGGCCCTCCACCCAGGGCCTCGGCTACGAGGAGGTCGGCGTGACCGTCGACCGCGGCTTCGTCATCACCAACGAGCGCCTCGCCACCAGCGTTCCCGGCGTCTACGCCGTCGGCGACATTGTTCCCGGCCTGCAGCTCGCCCACCGAGGTTTCCAGCACGGGATCTTCGTCGCCGAAGAGATCGCGGGACTCAACCCCCAGGTCATTGATGACGTCAACATCCCCAAGGTCACGTACTCGCACCCCGAGGTCGCGTCCATCGGGCTCGGCGAGGCCCGTGCCCGCGAGCAGTACGGCGACGACAAGGTGAGCGTCTACGACTACAACCTCGCCGGCAACGGCAAGAGCCACATCATCGGCACCGCGGGATCGGTCAAGGTCGTCCGCGTCAACGACGGTCCCATCGTCGGCGTGCACATGATCGGCGACCGGGTCGGCGAACTGATCGGCGAGGCACAGCTCGCCGTCAACTGGGAGGCGTACCCGGAGGACGTCGCGCCCCTCGTGCACGCCCACCCCACCCAGGACGAAGCCCTCGGCGAGGCATTCCTCGCCATCGCGGGCAAGCCCCTCCACGCCATCTGACAGCCGCATCGCGGCGTCGAACTAAGCTAAATGCACGTCAGAGTCTAAGGAGACCTACCCATGAGCGAATCCGTCAACCTCCCGGCACTCGGAGAGAGTGTCACCGAGGGCACGGTCACCCGCTGGCTGAAGAATGTCGGCGACTCGGTGGAGGTGGACGAACCGCTGCTCGAAGTATCGACCGACAAGGTCGACACCGAGATCCCATCGCCGGTCGCGGGCGTGATCGAAGAGATCCTCGTGGCCGAAGACGAGACCGTCGAGGTCGGCACCCCGCTGGTGCGCATCGGCGACGGATCGGGATCGTCGGATGCCCCGGCTGACGAGCCAGCAGCAGAAGAGCCCGCGGCCGAAGAGCCGGCTGCCGAAGAGCCCGCTGAAGAGCCCGTCGCCGAAGAAGAGGTACCGTCGCCCGAGGCGCCAGCCCCGGGCGAAGACGACGACTCCACCCCACCGGAGCCGGAGCCGGCCGACCCCGCCCCGGCGCAGGAGACCGCTCCCGCCCCGGCGGCCGAGTCGCCCGCACCGTCGGCACCCGCCCGTATCCCCGCACCGGCTGCGGCACCGGCACGCACACCCGCGCCCGCTGCAGCTCCGGCACCCGCCGCGGCGGCACCGGCTGCTCCCGCACCTGCGGCCGCTGCCCCGGCCAACGCGAACTACGTCACGCCGCTCGTGCGCAAGCTCGCCGCGGAGTTGGGCGTCGACCTGTCGACGGTCACCGGCACCGGCGTCGGTGGACGCATCCGCAAGGAAGACGTGCAGAACGCCCAGAAGCCCGCCGCATCGACCGACTCGTCGTCGGCCGTCGCCGAGGTCGTCGAGGTATCGCCGCTGCGCGGCACCACGGTCAAGATGACCCGCCTGCGCAAGGTCATCGCCGAGCGCGCCGTCGCGTCGATGCAGGAGTCGGCCCAGCTCACCACGGTCGTGGAGGTCGACGTCACGAAGGTGGCTCGCTACCGCGACTCCGTCAAGGCGGGCTTCGCCGAAAAGGCGGGC
Source organism: Marisediminicola senii (assembly GCF_011057645.1). Classification (GTDB taxonomy): domain Bacteria; phylum Actinomycetota; class Actinomycetes; order Actinomycetales; family Microbacteriaceae; genus Marisediminicola; species Marisediminicola senii. The sequence continues at coordinate 77,155 of NZ_JAALGE010000003.1, forward strand.
GTCAAGCTATCGTTCCTGCCGTTCTTCGCCCTGGCCGCCGCCGAGGCGCTCAAGGCGTACCCGGTCGTCAACGCGACCATCGACGGCGACAGCATCGTCTACCCGGCGCATGAGAACCTCAGCATCGCGGTCGACACCGAGCGCGGCCTGCTGACCCCCGTGATCCGTGACGCGGCAGACCTGTCGCTGGCGGAGCTCGCGCAGCAGATCGCAGACCTCGCCGCTCGCACGCGCGACAACAAGCTGAAGCCCGACGAGCTGGCCGGCGGAACGTTCACGCTGACCAACACGGGGTCGCGCGGTGCGCTCTTCGACACCCCCGTGGTGTTCATGCCGCAGTCCGCGATCCTCGGAACCGGCATCGTGGTGAAGAAGCCGGTCGTGGTCACCCAGGACGGCCTCGATGCCATCGCGATCCGCTCCGTCGTGTACCTCGCACTGTCGTACGATCACCGCATCGTCGACGGGGCAGATGCGGCCCGCTTCCTCGTCGCGGTGAAGAACCGCCTCGAGGCAGGCAACTTCGCCGCGAATCTCGGGGTCTAGTCACCCCAGGATCAGATCCCTCATTCGCCGGTGACAGGTGCCGACCTCGTCACTCCAGGATCAGATCCCTGATGCGCCACCCGGCCTCGCCCTCCACCAGGAGGAGCGAGGCCGGTGTCGTTTGCGCCTCCTCAGCTGCTGCCGCGCCGGGGGTCACTGTCACGATGGCTGACCCGCCGATCCGTTCGGCACCGACGATGACGGTGTCCACCCAGTAGGCAGGCAGCAGCCGGGGGTCGATCGTGGCGTCCTGGCCGTCGGAGATGCGCTGCAGGATGCTGCGGTCCACCTGCTCCGCTGCCGAGCCCGGGTGGTCGACGGCCTGGAGGCAGGGTGCCGATCGTTGTTCAAGGCACGCACTGCGCGCCGAGAGCAGTGCCAGCGCCGCGGCCGCGGGATCGTCACCACCGATCGCTCCCGGATCGATCGCCTGCGGATCGATCGCCTCCGCATTGATCGCCCCCGTCTCCGCAGCCGGATCGGGCGCGGGCGTCTCTGCCTCGCCGCCCGGTTCGCCCGCCGAGTCGGTCGTGCCCGTCTCCGCCACCGCATCCGGGCCCGGGACCCCACCCGCCGCCGGCTCGACGGTCGTTCCCCCGGAGTCGCCAGGCGCGCCGCTGCTGCGGTCGGGGGGAGGCAGAATCGCGAGAGCGATGGCCACCAGCGCCGCGGCGAGCACTGCTGCCAGTACCAGCGGCCTTCGTGACGGAATGCGCCTGCCGCGGTCCCCGTCACGGCCAGCACCAGAGGCCTCGCGCCGCAGCACCTCCGGCCCTGTCGCCCTGTCCGATGCTGTCACCGCCGCTCCCGCCGTCGTGGTTGTCGTCCCCGTCGGTATTCGTTTCCCTGCCGACACCGGCGTCGCTCCCGACCGGGCCCGCCCGAATGCGGAGTCGACGATGGGGTCGAGCCAGTCCGGCAGGTGGAGTGCCGAGCGCCATGCCGGGCGGGAGGCCGTGGCATCCATCACCCGTCGTCTGCCCCGCCGCCCGCGACCGCCCTCACTCCCGATTCGCGATGCCGTGCGCCCCCGCACGAGGGTTGTGGGCGGCGACTCGCTGCCGAACCCGGCAGCGACGTCGCCGAATCGGATCGGTGTCGCCGGTGCGAGCTCGAACACCGCATCGCACAGCGCGGCGCAGAAGCCGCCACCCTTCAGGGGTCGGGTATCGAGCCGTTCGTCACCCGCCTGCCGTCGCCAGTCGGCGAGCCACCCCTCGAGCTGGTCGACCGCGGGTATCGGACGGGTGTGCGCGAGCACCAGCCGCGACACCACGGTGAGGTCGTCGTAGTCGCGCTGTACCTGCGCCGATGCCGCGAGTTGCGCGGGCGTCAGGCTGGGCGTGCCATCGCCGTCAGGCAGTGACCCGACCACGGCAGCGCCGCCGAGCGACGCGAGCACCGGCGCTCCCCTGCCGTCGAAGAGCACGGCTGTCGACGAGAGCGCACCGTGCGCTATTCCCACCTCGTGCAGGTGCGCGAGAGCCTGGGCAATCGGAACCAGGATGGTCACCGCCTCCCCCACGTCGATCTCGCCGCGCTCGGCCAGCAGTGCCGCCAGGGTCTGCGCGCCCAGCCTCTGCAGGATGAGCACCGGACGGCCATCGGGGGCGGTGGCGAGGTCTTCGAGCTGGAGCACATGCGGCGACGACGACCGTGCTAGCGCCTCGATCTCAGCATCGATGGAGGCGATGTCCGTCGTCGAACGGAACACCTTGACCGCCGCGCTGCGCCCTCCCGAATTCACGGTGACCGGCGCCCGCCCGAGGTAGACGTCCGAGCGTCGGCCGATGCCGATCCGCCGCACCAGCCGAAACCCACCGATCGAATCCATGCCGACATCGTCACGTCCTTGCCGACCTCGTGGGGGCCCGGTGCACGGAATGCCGGCAGGCATCGCCGCCCGCTCACTGGGGAGGGGTCATTCCCACTGAACCTGACCTAGACTCGCCCCGTGGTCGACATCGTCGTCACGGGGCTAAGCGCCAACTCCGTGCCGTATATCGACGCCCTGAACGACCAGCGGAGAATTCACGCCGATGTCGTTGCGGGGCGTGCGCAGGAGACGCTCCTCCTTCTCGAGCACCCGTCCGTGTACACCGCCGGACGCCGCACCCTCGACTCCGACCGGCCGACCGACGGCACCCCCGTCATCGACGTCGACCGTGGCGGGAGCATCACCTGGCACGGCCCAGGCCAGCTCGTCGGCTACCCGATCCTGCGACTCCCGCAGCCACTCGACGTGGTCGGCTTCGTTCGCCGGCTCGAGGGCATGCTCATCGCGGTACTGGCCGACCTCGGCATCGACGGCGACCGCGTGGACGGGCGCTCCGGCGTGTGGCTGCGCGGGACCGACAAGATCGCGGCGATCGGCATCCGGGTCGCCCAGGGAGTCACCATGCACGGATTCGCCCTCAACTGCTCCAACTCCTTCGACGCGTACGACCGCATCGTCGCCTGCGGGCTGGTGGATGCCGGCATCACGAGCATCTCGAGGGAGCTCGGCCGCGCGGTGACCCCCGAAGACCTCGTGCCCTCCGTCTCTGCCCGGTTCCACCAATCCCTCGAGGTCGCCCGATGACTCACCCACCCGCAGGACGCAAGATGTTGCGGCTCGAAGCCCGCAACGCCGCGACCCCGATCGAACGCAAGCCGGAGTGGATCAAGACCACCGCGCGCATGGGGCCCGAATACCGGCAGCTCCAGGAGCGCGTGAAGGGCGAAGGCCTGCACACCGTCTGCCAGGAGGCCGCGTGCCCCAACATCTTCGAGTGCTGGGAGGACCGCGAAGCGACGTTCCTCATCGGCGGCGCACAGTGCACGAGGCGCTGCGACTTCTGCCAGATCGACACCGGCAAGCCCGCCGACTACGACATCGACGAGCCGAGGCGGGTCGCGGAATCCATCGTGGCGATGGACCTGCGCTACGCCACCGTGACCGGCGTCGCCCGCGACGACCTCCCGGACGAGGGCGCATGGCTGCACGCCGAGACCGTGCGCCAGATACACGCCCTGAACCCGGGAACCGGCGTCGAGTTGCTCGCGACCGATTTCTCCGGCAACCCCGAGCTGCTGCAGACCGTGTTCGACTCGCGCCCCGAGGTCTTCGCGCACAACGTGGAGACGGTGCCGCGCATCTTCAAGCGGATCCGCCCGGCGTTCCGCTACGAGCGGTCACTCGACGTCATCACCCGCGCACGCGACGCATTCCTCATCACCAAGTCCAACCTGATCCTGGGCATGGGAGAGGACAGGGCGGAGATCAGCCAGGCCCTGCAGGACCTGCATGATGCCGGTACCGACATCATCACCATCACCCAGTACCTGCGGCCGACTCCCCGCCACCTTCCCGTCGACCGCTGGGTGCACCCCGACGAGTTCGTCGCGATCAAGGAGGAGGCGGAGGAGATCGGGTTCCTCGGCGTGCTCGCCGGGCCGCTCGTGCGCTCCAGCTACCGGGCGGGTCGACTGTGGGCCAGATCGATGCGCAGCAAGGGCCTCGAGATCCCCGAGAACCTCTCCCGACTGGCAGATGCCGACTCGGGGTTCGCCAGAGCCGTATCCTAGAGAGCATGGCACGCACCAAAGAACCGAAGGCCCCCAAGCCGCCCAAAGAACCCGGTCGTCTGAAGCAGATGTACCAGGTCTTCCAGATGACCCGTCGCTACGACAAGCGGGCAATCTGGTTCATGCTGGCGGCGTTCATCATTCCGATCCTCGCCGGTATCGGCTTCGCCCTCCTGCTGTCGCCGGGCAACGCCGTCGGCACGATCCTCTACGTGGTGGCGGGAATCATGGGTGGCCTGCTCGCCTTCCTCATCGTTCTCGGGCGTCGTGCGGAGCGTGCGGCATACGGGCAGATCAAGGGCCAGCCCGGGGCCGTCGGTGCAGTGCTCAAGAGTTCGCTCCGTCGCGGCTGGGTCGCCAGCGAGATGCCGGTCACCGTCAGCCCGAAGACCCAGGACGCGGTCTACCGCGCGGTCGGTCGTGGCGGTGTCGTGCTCATCGGCGAAGGCCCGAAATCCCGCACGCTCCGGATGCTGGAAGACGAGCGCCGCAAGGTCGCCCGTGTCATTCCGAACGTGCCGATCAACTTCCTGCACGTGGGCCCGGACCAGGACTCCGTCGAGCTGCACAAGCTGCCATCGCGACTGAACAAGTTCAAGAAGGCCCTCAACAAGGCCGAGATCTTCGCGGTCAACAACCGCATTACCTCGCTCGGCAAGAATGGCCTGCCGATTCCCAAGGGAATGGACCCGATGCGCGTGCGTTCGGGCGGTCGCCCGCGCTGACCGTCGGCCGGCGCGACTGCTCCGTCAGACCCTGACGAGCACCGTGCCGGCCAGCTTGTCGTGGAGGCCACGCTGGTCAGCGTCCCAGACGGCGGCCGGGATCACGATGGTGAGCAGGAATGCCCGGAGGAATGGCCGCCACACCCCCACCCAGGTGCCGTTGAGCGTCACGACCCTCATGCCGAGCAGGAGATGGCCGATGCCGCCCGCGACCGCGAACACCAACAGGCCCTGCATCACCAGGAAGATCGCGCTGGTCGCGAGGCCGTCTGCATCGAAAAAGATGGCGGATGCGCCGTACGCGATGGCCCAGTCGATGCACAGGGCGGCGATGCGCCGGCCCGGTCGCGCGACCGACCGCGGCCCCGTCTCGGGCAGGCCTAGCCTCTGGCCAGGCCACGTGCGGGAACCGGCCCCGGCATTGCTGGATGTCGTCGGGGTTGCGGGCACCCGCTCATCGTACGCTGGCGTCTCTGCGTAACATCCCCGAAACAAACAGGACACCCGAGGGAAACTACCCGGCCGTAGCCTCGGGTTGGCTGTGTTCCGCAGTCCCCCACCGGCCCATTGGAGTTCTTCCCATGTTCAAGGATTCTTCCGAAGTTCTCGCGTTCATCAAGGACACGGACGTCAAGTTCCTCGACATCCGCTTCACCGATCTCCCGGGTGTGCAGCAGCACTTCAACATCCCGGCGTCGACCGTCGACGAGGAGTTCTTCTCCGTCGGCCAGCTGTTCGACGGTTCGTCGATCCGCGGTTTCGCCTCGATCCACGAGTCCGACATGCAGCTCATCCCCGACGTGACGACGGCGTATGTCGACCCCTTCCGCAACGAGCGCACGCTCATCATGGTCTTCGACATCTACAACCCGCGTAATGGCGAGATCTACCACCGTGACCCCCGCCAGGTCGCCAAGAAGGCCGAGAAGTATCTGGAGTCCACCGGTATCGCCGACACCGCGTTCTTCGCTCCCGAGGCCGAGTTCTATATCTTCGACGACGTTCGCTACGACGTGAAGCAGAACTCGAGCTTCTACTCGGTCGACTCCGAAGAGGGCGCCTGGAACTCCGGCCGCGCCGAAGAGGGCGGCAACCTCGGCAACAAGACCCCGTACAAGGGTGGCTACTTCCCCGTCAGCCCCGTCGACAAGCAGGCCGACCTCCGCGACGACATCAGCCTCAAGTTGATCGACGCCGGCCTCATCCTCGAGCGCGCCCACCACGAGGTGGGTTCGGGCGGACAGGCCGAGATCAACTACCGCTTCGACACGATGGTGCACGCGGCAGACGACATCCTCAAGTTCAAGTACATCGTCAAGAACACGGCAGAGCAGTGGGGCAAGACGGCCACGTTCATGCCGAAGCCGCTCTTCGGTGACAACGGGTCGGGAATGCACACCCACCAGTCGCTGTGGAGCGACGGTGAGCCGCTGTTCTACGACGAGAGCGGCTACGGCGGACTGAGCGACATCGCCCGCTGGTACATCGGGGGCCTGCTCAAGCACGCACCCGCCGTGCTCGCGTTCACCAACCCGACGCTGAACTCGTACCGCCGGCTCATCCCCGGCTTCGAGGCTCCCGTCAACCTGGTGTACTCGGCCGGTAACCGCTCTGCGTCGATCCGCATCCCGATCACGGGAACCAACCCCAAGGCGAAGCGCATCGAATTCCGCGCTCCGGATGCCTCTGGCAACCCGTACCTCGCATTCGCTGCCCAGCTCATGGCCGGCATCGACGGCATCAAGAACCGCATCGAGCCGCACGAGCCGGTCGACAAGGACCTCTACGAGCTGCCCCCGGAGGAAGCCAAGAGCATCCCCCAGGTTCCCGCGTCGCTGAGCGAAGCGCTTGACGCTCTCGAGGCGGACCACGACTTCCTCGTGGCCGGCAACGTGTTCACGCCCGACCTGATCGAGAACTGGATCGCGTACAAGCGCGAGAAGGAGATCATCCCGGCCGCGCAGCGCCCGCACCCGTTCGAGTTCGAGCTGTACTACGGGGTCTGATTCCCGCGTAGCCCGGCAACGGCGAAGGCCGCACCTCCTCGGAGGTGCGGCCTTCGGTCGTTGGTGGGGGCGGTCCCGAGCGGTCTGTCCGCAAGGCACCGCCGCCCGCGGTCAGCGCACGGCGAGCAGCAGGTCGGCGGCCGAGGCCTCGTAGCTCGCGCCCGATGCGAAGACCGTCGGGGCGGGTGTCGTGCCGAGGCCGGACACCGACCATCCGGCGTCGCGCCAGGCCGCGGCATCCACGCAATTGCGGGCGTCGATGAGTACCGGTCGACGCGTGAGGGCTCGCAGTGCGACCGGGTCCGAGTCCTGGAACTCGGTCCACTCGGTCAGGAGCAGCACCGCGTCGGACCCGGTCATCGCCTCATCGACCGAGTCCGCGTAGGTGAGGGTCGGGAACATGCGCTGGGCGGTTCCCGATGCCTCTGGGTCGTAGACCACGACCTGTGCGCCTCGCAGGTGCAGCGCCGCGGCCACGTTGAGGGCCGGCGAGTCGCGCACGTCGTCGGTGAGGGGCTTGAACGCCGCCCCCAGCACACCGATCCTGCGATTGAGCACCGATCCCCCGCATGCGCCGATGGCCATGTCGATCACGCGCTGCCGCTGCGCCATGTTGATCTCGTCGACCTGCTGCAGGAGGGACGCGGCGCGCACCGCTCCGAGTTCGCTCGCGCGGTGCATGAGCGCGCGGATGTCCTTCGGCAGGCATCCCCCGCCGAACCCGAGGCCGGCGTTGAGGAACTGCCGACCGATGCGCACGTCGTGCCCGAGTGCGTCGGCGAGCACGGTGACGTCGGCCCCGGCCAACTCGCACACCTCGGCGATCGCGTTGATGAACGAGATCTTCGTCGCGAGGAACGCGTTGGCGCTGACCTTGACCAGTTCAGCGGTGGGGAGGTCGCACACCACGACGGGCGTGCCGGAGGCAATGGGCCGCGCGTAAAGCTCGCGCATGGTCGCCTCCGATCGCGGGGTGACTCCGCCGAGCACGATGCGGTCGGGCGTGAGGGTGTCAGCAACGGCCTTGCCCTCGCGCAGGAACTCTGGATTCCAGATCAGCTCGGCGGTGAGGTGGGCGGGCGAGGCGGCTTCGACGATGGCGCGCAGGCGTGCGCCGGTACCGACCGGCACCGTCGACTTACCGACGATGAGGCCGTCGTGCGTCAGGCTCGCCGCGATCTGGCGGGTAGCCGCTTGGACGTAGTCGAGGTTGGCCGCGTTGCTGCCGCGCTGCTGGGGTGTGCCGACGCAGATGAAGTGCACGTCGGCGAACGCGGTCGCCTCCGCGAGGTCGGTGGTGAAGCGCAGCCGGCCGCTCGCGACGTGCTCGGCGATCAGTCCGGGCAGCCCGGGCTCGAAGAACGGCACGTGCCCCTCCGACAGTGCCTGTACCTTGGCCGGGTCGGTGTCGACCCCGACGACATCGAAGCCCATCTCGGCCATCGCGGCGGCGTGCGTCGCCCCCAGGTACCCGGTGCCCACCACGCTGATGCGGGGCTGCCGGGTGGCATCGCCCGTCGGTGCGGTATTCGTGGCGGTGTTCGTGTCGGTGTTCGTGTCGGTGTCCGTGTCGCTGTCCGTGGTCATGGTGTTCCCCCGTGGTCCGTTGTCGTACATCTCAGGTGTGCCTGGCCGCGCCCGGCGCGGGTCATTCGATGGGTTCCAGGTCGAACCGGCTGCCCTCCACCGCGAGACCGTCGCGGAATGCCGCGAGGGAGTCTGCGCGGGAGTCGATGCGCCAGTCATTGGTACCCAACTCCCCGCCCACGTAGGTGCTGACGGCGAGGTTGAACCAGGAGAGGCCGATGATGTCGGCGTTCTGCGGTGCCGCGAGGTTCTCGAACAGGCTCTCGACCCAGGCCGGCTTGTATCCCCCGGTCTCGCTCGCACCAATCTCGGCGAGGAAGATGGGCTTGTCGCTGACGCGTCGCAGCTCGGCGATGGTCGCCCCGAAGGTGCTGTCGAAATCGTAGGCATCTTCGTCGTAGGGCGGCCGCAGGTATCCCGACATGCCGACCCAGTCGACGTACTCGTTTCCCGGGTACAGCCCGTCGAGGTACTCGCTCGTGCGGTGCGAGGCGGGCAGCCGGTCGACGCGGTTCGGCGACCAGATCCAGAACACCAGGTCGTTCGCGCCCTCGGCCTCGAAGATATCGTGCACGTGCTGCCAGGTCTTGACGTAGTCGCCCGACCGGTTACCGTTGATGGGTTCGCCCCTGCCGGTCGTCTCGGCCCAGGGATACCAGGTGCCGTTCATCTCGTGGTTCAACCGGATACCCATGGGCAGCCCGGTCGCGACGATGTCGCGGGCGTACTGGCGGAGGTAGTCGTCGAACTCGCCGGGCACTCCCGCGGCGGGATCCCCGATGATGCGCGGCAGCGAGTACTCAGGCTCGACGGTCACGCTGTTGGGCGAGCTGATCGGCCGGGACTCCCAAGTGAGGACCGGCAGCGTTCCCTGTTCCCACGCGCGGGTGACGGCGTTGGCGCGGAACGGTTCGTCCCACCCGCCGAAGTAGCCGACGACATTCGGCGTCACGCCGATGTCCGTCGAGATCATGTCGTAGGTCGCCCAGTTGAATGGAGCCTGCTCCGTATAGATGCCGAGGTACGGCGAATCCGGATTCACCACCTGGGCCTTGGTCAGGGTCGTCAGCGGTGCGGCCGGGGCCGGAGCAGCGGGTGCGGGTGCCGGGCTCGGCGATGCCACCGGCGCAGCGGGCGTTCCGGTATTCGCGGGGCGGGTCGACGGTGCCGGGGTGCTGGCCGGCGCCGGTGCCGTCTTCGGTGACGGGAACACCGATGGCCTCGGAGCCACCCGCGGCGCCGCGACGGTCTTGCCCGTGCCCTTGTAGCGCTCCATGGCCTCGATGAGCCCCTCGGCCGACCACAGCTTCTGCTGGATCTCTGCGGACTCGTCGGTTGCGGCGTCGAGTCCCTGCTCACGCCGGGCGAGTTGCGCCTCAAGGTCGGCGATCTCGGCCACCAGTTCCGCGCGGTCCGCCGCGGCGCGGTCGTCCTCGCTCACGCCGGTGATACTGGCTTCGAATGTCTCCGCGACCGAGTTCGACGGGGAGTTCCAAACCACGACGCTCGTGGTGACGAGGCCGCCGATCAGGATGACGGCGCCAGCGCTGGTGAGCCTGGCCCGAGTTCCGGTGGGTGCCCACCAGTGCGATGGCTTCTCAGAAGTTGACAATGACGATCGCCTCCAGAGCGAAGATGGTGAATCCGATCAGGTACGGCCAGGCCGCCTTCGGGTTGAGCGTGCGGCGGGCCGGGCGCTGGGGCGCGGCGATGCGGGTCTGGGCGGCGCGGCGCGGCGAGGCCACGAGGAGCGTGCCGCCGTGGGTGGTCGACCGGTGGTCGTCGAACCCGATATCCCTGAGGAGTGCCTCGTCTGCGGCATCCACCCCATCGACGAGGGGTTCACCCGCGTGTTCGGAGACCGCAGTGTCGTGGGAGGCCCCTCCGCCGTAGGCACCCGCCCTGGTGCCCCAGCCGCTGGCGTGGCCCATACGGAAGAACCCGATGAGCCGAATGGGCATCAGGAACGCGGTGGACACGATGATGAAGACAGGCAGGCGGAAGAAGTCGGACGGCTTCTCTGAGAGGTGGCGCAGCTGGCGGATGGCCATGCTGAGCACCGAGGACACGACCATGAGTCCGACGACGAGGGCGACGCCACTGCCCGCTCCGTACTCGGTGAGGATGCCGCTGTAGAAGTTGTAGCCCTGGCCGGTGACGGCGCGGTAGACCCAGCCGGCGATCACTCCCGCGAGCAGGAACGGCAGCACGATGTCCATGATGAAGAACACCGCGAGCAGCGGGGCGTGCCCGAGCATCCACGGGAGCATGCGCAGCGTGTTGTACTGGCTGCCCCTCGCCCACCGCAGCTGTTGCTTGTAGAGCTTCTTGACCTGCAGCGGGGCGTCGGTGAACACCAGCGAGGTGTGCTGGTAGACGGTGCGGAAGCCCTCCTTGAGGGTCAGGTTGGTGAGTGTGCGATCATCGCTGACCTCGAGGAACACGCCCATGAACCTCTCGGTCATGAAGCGGTCCATGACCCGGATCATGATCGAGCGGCGGAAGGCGATGGTACGGCCGGGGAGGCAGCCGACCTGCCCGACGACGCTCTGCGCTGGCATCGAGTACAGGGCGCGGGAGTTCTCGAGCCAGTCGGCCCAGCGGGTGATCCAGCTGCGTTCCGGCTCGAGGATGCGCTGGCGAGTGGTGGCCCCGCCGACGCTCGGGTCGGCGAACGGGCGCACGAGTTCACTGAGGGTGTTGTCTGTCCACACCGTGTCGGAGTCGACGAGCACCGTGATCTCGCCGGTCGACAGCTCGGTGCCGATCATCACGGCGTTGCGCTTTCCGGGGATGGGCGTGTGCACCCACCGCACGAGCGGTGCGAACTCGTCGCAGACCTCCTGCAGCGCGACGTTGACCGCGCCGTTGATGACGACGATGATCTCGCCGGGGCGCTGCTCGACCATGCGGCCGATGACGTCGCGGAACAGGTCGAGGGGTTCGTCGACGACCGGCACGATGACGCTCGTGGTGCCGGAGAACTCTCCGGTGAACGGCCGGTAGCGGCTCGACAGGATGAGCTTGAGCAACCACATGCCCCAGATGAACGCCGAGTAGATGGCGAACATGTAGATCTCGGGATGCCCCTCGATCATGTGGCGGACCTGAAGAATGAAAATGAACATACGTTCCCCTAAACGTTTGCCGTGATGAGCATTCCGCGGCGCTGGGGGTGATGCTGGTGGTGCTAGTCGAGTGATTATGGGCACGCCGCGAGGCGGGGCGCAAACCGGCGGGGGCGCCATTCGCGTGTGCCCAGCACGGGGGACGTGTCGGCGGCGCCGGGGAACGTATCGGGCGGGGTCCCCCCTTCGGGGGACGCACGCCGTGTCCGTCGTGTGGGGGACACGGCGCCATCACCGCAGCAGGCGGGAATGACCGACCGACGATGGCACAGGGACAACGGAAGCGCTGATGAGCCCCATCACCACGGCGCGATCGGACGCGTCCTGCTGCGCCTGCTCCCCCGCCACCCGCGAACCCGGTGGTTCGCCGAGGTCAGCGCAGACGCCATCAGGTGGGGTACACGATTCGGAGGCGGCCGTCACGCGCGAACGACAGCGCAGGAACAGGAAAACTCGCCGACAATTCACCCACGCGAAACACGGCGCACGCGCCGCGGGCTACCCGGTGGACTGGCTGGCGCCCGGCACGATGCCGTAGAAGCGCCGTTCGAATACCTGCCGGGCGAGCCGGGTCTTGCGCAGGTAGTCGTCTTCGAGCTCGCTCGCAGAACCGGGCGGGTACTCCATGAGCCGGGCGATGCCCTCGAGCTGGGGTCGGTCGACGGGGAGCACGTCGGTGGTCCGCACCATCCACAGGTTCATGCACGAGCGCACCCTCGACGCGAACACCCACGCGTCACGGAGGCGGGCGGCATCCGCCCCACTCACGAACCCCTCGTCGGTCGCCACCGCCAGGGCGTCGAGCGTGGATGTCGTGCGCAGTCCGGGGATGCGCGCCCCGTGCTGCAACTGGATGAGCTGGACGAACCACTCGACGTCGCTCAGGGAGCCGCGCCCGAGCTTGACGTGCCTGGCCGGGTCGGCGGCCTGTGGGAGCCGCTCCGACTCCACCCTGGCCTTGATGCGCTTCACCTCGCGCACCTGCTGGTCGCTGATCGCCTCCGGGTAGCGCACCCGATCGGCGAGGGCGTCGAACGCCCGCTGCAGCGACTCGTCGCCGACCGCGCCCCTGGCCCGCAGCAGGGCCTGCGCCTCCCAGGTCAACGACCACCTGGCGTAGTACGCCTCGTAGCTCGCGAGCGATCGCACCAATGGCCCGTTCCTGCCCTCCGGCCGCAACCCGATATCGAGGTCGAGGGGCAACCGCAGGTCCTCTGCATACCGCTTGATGCGGGCCACGGTCGCTTCTGCCCTGACCTGCGCCTCGGCGGGGGTGGCCGTCGTCGCACGGTAGACGTACATCACGTCGGCGTCGGAGCCGAACCCGAGCTCGCGGCCGCCGTACCGGCCCATGGCGATGATCGCGAACTCGATGCCGTCGTCCGCGCCGCGCGCGAGTTCGAGCAGTCCGGTGAGGATCACGGTGGTGATGTCGGAGAGCGCACGGCCGAGTTGCTGCACGTCGACGGCCCCGAGGATGGCCGCGATCGCCATGCGCAATACCTCGCGGCGGCGTGCGGTGCGGAGTGCGGATGCCGCGGCATCCGGATCCCGATGGCGCGCGATGGTCGCCCGTGCCTCCTCGAGCAGCACCTCGCGACGGCGCGGGGCGAGTTCGCGCTCGTTCTCGAACCACGCGGCCGCCTCGGGGAGCCGCTCGAGCAGCACCCCGACGTAGCGGGCAGACGACAGGGCGCTGGTGAGGCGCTGCGCGGCGCCGGAGGAGTCTCGCAGCATGCGCAGGAACCAGTACGACTCCCCGAGGTCCTCGCTGAGCCGCCGGAAGGCGAGCAGGCCGTAGTCGGGGTCGGCACCGTCGGCGAACCACTGCAGCATGACGGGGAGCAGGTGCCGCTGGATCGCGGCGCGCCTCGACACCCCCGCGGTGAGCGACTGGATGTGAGCGAGGGCACCCTTCGGGTCACGGAACCCGATCGCCAGCAACCGGGCGGCGGCCTGCTCGCTGGTGAGCAGGATCTCATCGTCGCGCAGCGCGGCGACCGCATTGAGCAGCGGCCGGTAGAAGAGCCGCTCGTGCAGGCTGCGCACGGCGAGCTTGGTTCGCCGCCAGGCATCCCCCAGTTCGACCGCGTTCGCGAAGATGCCGGTGCTGCGCGCGAGAACGCGCATGCGGTCGGGATCGTTCGGCATCAGGTGGGTGCGCCTCAGCCGGGAGAGCTGCAGGCGGTGCTCGAGGAGCCGGAGGAACCGGTAGTCGCGCGCGAATTCCGCCGCCTCGGCGCGCCCGACGTATCCGCCGGCGGCGAGGGCATCGAGCGCGGGAAGGGTGCCCGGCTGCCGGATGCTCTCGTCGCCCTGGCCGTGCACGAGCTGGAGGAGCTGGATGGTGAACTCGATGTCGCGCAGCCCGCCCGGCCCGAGTTTGAGCTGGTAGTCGATCTCTGCCGCCGGGATGTTGGCGGTGACCCGCTCCCGCATCTTCTGCACCGACTCGACGAAGTTGTCGCGCGCGGCGCTGGTCCAGACCTTGGGTGCCATCGCGGCAACGTAGCGCTCCGCGAGGTCGCGGTCGCCGGCGAGGGGGCTGGCCTTCAGCTGGGCCTGGAATTCCCACGTCTTCGCCCACCGGTCGTAGTAGGCGATGTGGGACTCGAGGGTGCGCACGAGGGCGCCGTCCTTGCCCTCCGGCCGGAGGTTCGCGTCGACCTCCCAGAGCTCCGGTTCGGTCGAGTAGTCGTGCACCGCGCGCATGGTCGCCATGGCGAGGCGGGTGGCGATCTCCACCGCGCGGGCGTTGCTGACACCGTCGCTGCCCTCCGCAACGAAGATGACGTCGACGTCGCTGACGTAGTTGAGTTCCCGAGCACCGGCCTTGCCCATGCCGATGATCGCGAACCGGGTGCCCGCGACTTCGGCCGCGTCGAAGGAGACGCTCGCGCGGGCGACCGCGACGGCAGCCTCGAGCGCCGCGCCCGCGAGGTCGGCAAGGGCACGTGCGACCACATCGAGGGCGAACAGCGGGTCGGGCTGCGAGAGGTCCCACGCGGCGACGCGAAGCAGCTGCGTGCGGTATCGCACCCTGAGCGCCCGCCATCCCACCTCGTCAGAGGCGGTGGCGACCCCGTCGATGGATGCCCCGACCGACGACAGCAGGTCGTCGACGTAGTACTCCCGCGACGGGGGCGTGCGGAACGTGTCGTCGAGGGCCGCGAGCTGGTCGGGGTGCCGGCAGAGGAATTCGCCGAGCCCGGTCGACGCCCCGAGTACGCGCAGCAGCCGGCCCGCGGCATCCGGCTTCGTCAACACCGCAGAAGCCGCTGCCGGGGCGGACTCCATGAGCGCGCGAAGCTGCCGGAGGGCCAGGTCGGGGTCGGCCGCCACCGCGAAGAGCGGCAGCAACGACGCGTCGTGGCCCGCCGGCTGCACCTCGGCGAGCAGCTCCGCCGAGGCGCTCAGGTCGGAGAACCCCACCTTGGCGAGGTCGGTCAACGCATTCAGGTGCCGCTGCATCGTGGCGCTCCAGACGGGTACTGCGGGTCAGCCGGCCGCGGGGGCAGCCGGCCACGGGGTGTGGCGCTACAGGGTCGCCAGGTTGCTTTTCAGCTCGTAGGGCGTCACCTGGGCGCGATATTCCTTCCACTCCTGCCGCTTGTTGAGCAGCACGTAGTTGAACACCTGCTCCCCGAGGGTCTCGGCGACAAGCTCGGATTCCTCCATGAGCCCGACAGCGCGGTCGAGGCTGGCCGGCAGCTGCTGGTAGCCCAGCGCGCTGCGCTCGGCGTCGGAGAGGCTCCACACGTTGTCCTCGGCCTCGGACGGCAGTTCGTACTCCTCCTCGATGCCCTTGAGGCCGGCGGCGAGCAGCAGCGAGAACGCGAGGTACGGGTTGGCGGCGGAGTCGATCGCGCGGTATTCGACGCGTGCGCTCTGGCCCTTGTTGGGCTTGTACAGCGGAACGCGCACCAGCGCGGAGCGGTTGTTGTGGCCCCAGGTGATGAAGCTCGGCGCCTCGCCCAGCTTGTTCTGCGCCGACCCGCCCCACAACCGCTTGTACGAGTTGACGAACTGGTTCGTCACCGCGGTGATCTCCGGAGCGTGCCGAAGCAGGCCGGCGATGAACTGGCGACCGATCGTGGAGAGCTGGTACTGCCCTCCCGCTTCGTAGAACGCGTTCGAGTCACCCTCGAACAGCGACATGTGGGTGTGCATGCCCGATCCGGGTTCACCGGACAGCGGCTTCGGCATGAACGTCGCGTAGACGCCCTGTTCGATCGCCACCTCCTTGATGACCGTGCGGAAGGTCATGATGTTGTCGGCCGTCGTGAGCGCGTCCGCGTAGCGCAGGTCGATCTCGTTCTGGCCGGGTCCGGCCTCGTGGTGGCTGAACTCGACCGAGATGCCGAGGTCTTCGAGCATGCGCACCGACTGCCGGCGAAAATCGTGGGCGGTGCCACCAGGCACGTTGTCGAAGTACCCGGCCCGGTCGACCGGCTGCGGGCCGTCGACGCCGAATTCGGCGCTCTTCAGCAGGTAGAACTCGACCTCGGGGTGCGTGTAGAAGGTGAAGCCCCGCTCCGCCGCCTTCGCGAGGGTGCGCTTGAGCACGTTGCGCGGGTCGGCGACGGCGGGCTGCCCGTCTGGCGTGGTGATGTCGCAGAACATGCGCGCGGTCGGGTCGACCTGACCCCGCCACGGGAGTATCTGGAATGTGGTCGGGTCGGGGTGCGCCAGCACGTCGGCCTCGTACGACCTGGTCAGGCCCTCGATGGCCGAACCGTCGAACCCGAGGCCCTCGGCGAATGCACCCTCGACCTCGGCCGGCGCGATGGCGACCGACTTGAGGGTGCCGATCACATCGGTGAACCAGAGGCGGACGAACTTGATCCCTCGCTCCTCGATAGTTCGAAGAACGAAGTCACGCTGCTTGTCCATAGGCTCCTCTTTGCTCACCGGGGGGCCTCGCCCACCGCTATTAGGCTACTGGCTATGCCTACCCTCCGCTTGGCACTCGGCCAGACCAACCCGGTCGTCGGAGACCTGCGCGGCAACGCCGACCAGATCGTCGCGGCGGCACACGAGGCGGCCGCATCCGGGGCCGACATCCTCGCCGTCGGCGAGATGGCCATGACCGGGTACCCGATCGAGGACCTCGCCTCCCGCCCCAGCTTCCTCGTCGCATCGGCGGCCGCCGTCCAGCGCCTCGCCGCCCGCCTCGCCGCCGAGGGGCTCGGCGAACTTGCCGTGATCGTCGGGCACCCCGATGGGCCGTTCACGCCAAGGGCGGCGGGCTCCAGCAACGCGCCGACCGCGATCGCCCAGAACTGCGCGAGCGTCATGCATCGCGGCCGGGTGGTCGCGCGGTATGCCAAGCACCACCTGCCCAACTATTCGGTGTTCGACGAGTACCGGGTGTTCATTCCCGGTGACGAGCTGCTCGTGGTGCGCATTCGCGGGGTGGATGTCGCCATCATCGTGTGCGAGGACCTCTGGCGTGACGGCGGGCCGCTCAGCCGCGTCCTCGAGGCCGATGCCGGACTGCTCGTCGTCATCAACGCGTCGCCGTTCGAGCTCGACAAGAACGAGGTGCGGCTGCCGCTCGTCACCCGCCGGGCCATCGAGACCGACACGATCGTCGCGTACGTGAACATCGTGGGAGGGCAGGACGACCTGGTGTTCGACGGCGACAGCGTGGTCGTCGACGGTGCGGGCGCGATCCTCGCCCGTGCCCCCCAGTTCGTCGAGCACCTGCTCGTCGTCGACGTGGAACCGGATGCCGCCACCGACGCGCTGCCGCTGGGCGGCGTCACCCGGGTCGACATCGACGCTCCCGCGGCCCGGCGCCCGGCCCTGGCCCCCTCCGTCGCGCAGCTGCCAGACGACCGGGAACAGCTGTGGAACGCCCTCGTGCTCGGCCTGCGCGACTACGTGCGCAAGAACGGCTTCCGCAGTGTCGTGCTCGGGCTGTCCGGCGGTATCGACTCCGCGGTGTGCGCTGTGCTCGCCGCCGACGCGCTCGGCGCCGGCAACGTGCACTGCGTCTCGATGCCCAGCAGGTACTCCTCCGGCCACTCGCGATCCGACGCGGAGGACCTCGCCGACCGGGTGGGCGTGCACTACACGGTGCAGCCGATCGCCGACCTCGTACGCCCGTTCGAGGACCAGCTGTCGATCGACGGCCTCGCGGAGGAGAACCTCCAGGCACGCGTTCGTGGCGTCATCCTGATGAGCCTCTCCAACCAGCACGGCCACCTCACCCTCACGACGGGCAACAAGACCGAACTCGCGGTCGGCTACTCGACCATCTACGGGGACTCGGTCGGCGGCTTCGCGCCGATCAAGGACGTGCCCAAGACGCTAGTCTGGCAGCTCGCGACATGGCGCAACGCCTGCGCCCGCTCGCGGGGAGAAGTCGAACCCATCCCCGAGAACTCCATCGTCAAGCCGCCGTCGGCCGAGCTCCGGCCAGGCCAGAACGACCAGGACACGCTCCCGGCCTACGACGTGCTCGACGGCATCCTCGACGCGTACATCACCAGGTCGCTCGGCCACGACGACGTGATCGCCCTCGGCTACGACAGGGAGACGGTCGACGAGATCACCCGGCTGGTCGACGGCGCGGAGTGGAAGCGTCGACAGGGGGCCATCGGCCCGAAGATCTCGGGCATGGCGTTCGGCCGGGACCGGAGGCTCCCGATCACCTACCGACCGACGGATTAGGCTGGCCGCATGACGGACGACAGCGCAGCGGCTACCCAGGCAAACCTCAAGCGCGTGCGCACCCGGCACTTTCAGAAGGCCAAGGACGACGGCATCCGCATCACCGGCCTGACGAGCTACGACCAGCTCTCCGCGGGCATCTTCGACCGGGCGGGCATCGACTTTCTGCTGGTGGGCGACTCCGCGGGCAACAACGTTCTAGGGTACGACACCACCCTCCCGGTGACCGTCGACGAGCTGATCCCCCTGGCCCGTGCCGTCGCCGGCGCGGTCTCCCGCGCGTTCGTGATCGCCGACATGCCGTTCGGGTCGTACGAGGCGGGGCCTGACGAGGCACTCCGCACCGCCTTCCGCTTCATGAAGGAGACCGGCGCCCACGCCGTCAAGCTCGAAGGCGGGGTGCGCAGCGCCGAGCAGATCGGCCGGGTGGTCTCCGCGGGCATCCCCGTGATGGGGCACATCGGCTTCACCCCGCAGAGCGAGCACGGGCTGGGCGGCCACATCATCCAGGGTCGCGGCGCCGCGGCCGACGCGTTGCTCGCCGATGCACTGGCGGTGCAGGAGGCCGGGGCCTTCGCGGTGGTGCTCGAAATGGTGCCGTCCACCGTCGCCGCCAGGGTCACCAGGGAGTTGAGGATTCCCACCATCGGCATCGGTGCGGGTCCGCACGTCGACGGGCAGATCCTGGTCTGGACCGACTTCGCCGGCCTCTCCAGCGGACGCATCCCACGGTTCGTCAAGCGGTACGCCGACCTCGATGGCGTTCTGACCGGAGCGGCCTCCGCCTACATCGCGGACGTGGCATCCGGCTCATACCCGGCACCCGAACACGAGTACGAGGAGTAGGGGGCGACGCGACCGGGGGTAGCCCTAGCGGTCGTCCTTCTCCTCTTCCTCGGCCCACGCCCTCGCGCGCGCGGCCAGGATCTCGGGCGCGCGCGCAGCGTCTTCCCTGCTGTCGAACGGCCCGTCGCGGTCGCTGCCGAGGGACTGCTGCCCCTCTTCGACCTCGCGGGTCTTGCGGTTGTACCACCACTGGGTCATCGCGGCCTCCGTCGCTCGTCGTGCGCTCGTACCACCGGGAGCGTCGCCCCGTGGCATCTCACCATAGGATTGAGACTATGCCTCGGGACTCGAACGGACATCTCGTGCCCGGACGGATCTCTCCGCAGCGCACCGTTCCCGCCGGTATCCGGCGACCAGAATACGTCGGGAAGCAGGAGCCGTCGACCTTCGAGGGTTCCGACGTCTACGCCCCGAATGAGGTCGACCTGATCCGCCAGAGTGGGCGCATCGCCGCCGACGCGATCTCCCTCATCGGGCAGCACATCGTTGCGGGCGTGACCACAGACACCCTCGACCGCATCGCCCACGACTACCTCGTCGAGAACGGGGCCTATCCATCGACGCTGGGCTACCGGGGCTTTCCGAAGTCGATCTGCAGCTCCGTGAACGAGGTCATCTGCCACGGCATCCCCGATGACACCGTTCTGGTCGACGGTGACATCGTGAACATTGACATCACGGCATACAAGAACGGCATGCACGGCGACACGAACCGCACCTTCATCGTCGGCGACGCCACCACCGAGGTGACCGACCTCGTCGACCGCACCGCGGAGGCACTGCGGCGCGGCATGAAGGCGGTCGCGCCCGGCCGACGCGTCAACGTGATCGGGCGTGCCATCGAGTCGTATGCGCGTCGGTTCGGCTACGGCGTCGTGCGTGATTTCACCGGCCACGGGGTGGGAGCGGCGTTCCACTCCGGGCTGATCATCCCCCACTACGACGCCGACGCGTTCGACACCGAGATCGAGGCGGGAATGGTCTTCACCATCGAGCCCATGCTTACGCTCGGTGCCCAGGAGTGGGAGCTGTGGCCAGATGGCTGGACGGTCACCACCCTGGACAAGAGCGTCAGCGCCCAGTTCGAGCACACCCTCGTCGTCACCGACCGCGGTACCGAGGTGCTCACCGCGGCGTGATCCACACGACAGCACCACCGCATGACGGCGACAGCGCACGACCGCGACACCGCACCGGGCATCACCCCGGTGCACGCACTCGAGGAAGAGAATGGACACATGACGACAGCAGTGGGAATCGACATCGGCGGCACCGGGATCAAGGGCGCGATCGTCGACGCCAAGACCGGTGAACTCCGCACGTCACGCATCAAGATCCCGACGCCCGCCGGCGGTGAGCCTGATGCCATCGTGGCCACGGTGCTCGACCTCGTCTCGCAGCTCGGCGGCGTCGACAAGAAGACCCCCATCGGCGTCTGCTTTCCCGCCGCGATCGTCAACGGCACCACCATGTCGGCCGCCAACGTGTCTAAGGCGTGGATCGGGCTCGACGCCGAGAAGCTGTTCGAGAAGAGCCTCAAGCGGGACATCAAGTTCATCAACGACGCCGACGCGGCGGGAGTCGCCGAAGTGCGATACGGCGCGGCGAAGGGCACCAAGGGACTCGCGATCCTCACCACCCTGGGCACCGGCATCGGGACCGCTCTCATCCACCGCGGCAACCTGATCCCGAACGCCGAGCTCGGCCACCTCGAGATCGACGGCATCGACTGGGAGACGAGGGCCGCATTCTCCGCGAAGGAGCGCGAAGAGCTCTCCTGGGCCGACTGGAGCGAACGCCTCCAGAAGTACTACGAGCGACTCGAGGCCTACCTCTACCCCGAGCTGTTCATCGTCGGCGGTGGCGTATCGAAGCACGCGGAGAAGTTCCTGCCCCTGCTTCGCCTCCGCACCCCCATCGTGCCAGCGGTGCTGCGCAACAACGCCGGCATCCTGGGTGCTGCGGCGCTCGCGTCCGACCACTGATCCGGCAGGCACCCGACCGCCTCGCGGTACCGCGGGTGCCCGCCGATCGGGTGCCGTAAGGATCCGCCCATCCCCTGTTAGGGATGCGTAAGGATCCTCCAGCGCCTCCTCCCCCGGGTGTTCACTCCTGAGTGACCGGATTGTCGCCGCGCCCTTCGTTGCGCGGCTCCGGGTCACCCTGGAGGAATGCGATGCTCGACCTGGTCTACCTCGCCGGCACGGCTGGCCTGTTCGGCCTGCTCGCCCTGATCGCCTGGGCGGTGGAGAAGCTGTGATTGCCGCACTCGCCACCGCCCTCGCGATCGCCGCGATCGCGTACTTCCTGTTCGCCCTCGTCAAGCCGGAGCGGTTCTGATGGAGTGGCTGCTGTTCGCCGCTCAGCTCGGAACGCTCGCTCTGCTGCTCGCCCTGGTCTACCGTCCCCTCGGCGACTACATGGCCACCGTCTACACCTCGCCCCGCGATTCCCGTGCGGAGAAGGTGCTCTATCGCGTCGTCGGCGTCGACCCGGCGAACCAGCAGAGCTGGTCGTCGTACCTGCGCGCCGTACTCGCGTTCTCCGCCATCGGAGTGCTCACCGTCTATGCGTTGCAGCGCCTGCAGCTCCTGCTGCCATTCGCACTCGACCTGCCAGCCCCGAGCGAGCACCTCTCGTTCAACACCGCGATCTCGTTCGTCACGAACACCAACTGGCAGTCGTACTCACCCGAGGTGACGCTCGGCTACACCGTACAGATGGTGGGCCTCGCGGTGCAGAACTTCGTCTCCGCCGCGGTGGGAATCGCCGTCGCGATCGCCCTGGTGCGCGGCCTCGCCTCGCGGTCGGCCGGCAGCATCGGCAATTTCTGGGTAGACCTCTTCCGCGGCGTCATCCGCATCCTGCTCCCGCTGTCTATCATCACCGCCGTCGTGCTGGTCGCGGGTGGCGTGGTGCAGAACTTCGCCGGCTTTACCGACGTGACCACCCTTACCGGTGGAACACAGTCGATTCCCGGCGGCCCCGTCGCCTCGCAGGAGGCGATCAAGGAGCTCGGTACCAATGGCGGCGGCTTCTACAACGTCAACGCCGCGCACCCCTTCGAGGGCCCTGGCGCCTGGGTGACCATCTTCCAGGTGTTCTTGATGCTGGTGATCCCGTTCGCACTGCCGCGCACGTTCGGGCGCATCGTCGGTGACAATCGCCAGGGCTATGCGGTGCTGGCAGCGATGGCATCCATCTACCTGCTGTCGGTCACTGCGATGACGGCGGCCGAGCTCGCGGGGGGCGGCGCAGCCACCCAGGCCGCGGGGGCCGCGATGGAGGGCAAGGAGACCCGGTTCGGCATCGTGCTCTCGACCCTCTTCGGCACGACGAGCACCATCACCTCGACCGGAGCCGTCAACGCGATGCACGACAGCTTCACGCCCCTCGGCGGTGGAATGGCCATGGTCAACATGATGCTCGGCGAGGTCGCCCCCGGCGGCGTCGGTGCCGGCCTCTACGGCATCCTGGTGATCGCGATCGTCGCGGTGTTCATCGCCGGCCTGATGGTTGGACGCACCCCGGAATTCCTGGGCAAGAAGATCGGCACCCGCGAGATCAAGCTGGCGAGCCTGTACATCCTGACCACGCCCACCCTCGTGCTGGCCGGCACCGCGCTCAGCTTCGGCATTCCCACGGTGCGGGGCGACATCGAGGGCACCTCGATCTGGAACCCCGGCGTCCACGGCTTCTCCGAAGTGCTCTACGCCTTCACCTCCGCCGCCAACAACAACGGCTCGGCCTTCGCCGGGCTCACCGCGAACACCCCGTGGCTGAATACCGCTCTGGGCGTGACCATGCTGCTCGGCAGGTTCCTGCCCATCGTGTTCGTGCTCGCCCTCGCCGGCTCGTTCGCCGCACAGGGCACCGTGCCCGCGACCGCGGGAACGCTGCCCACCCACAAGCCGCAATTCGTCGGCCTGCTCCTCGGCACGGTCGTCATCGTGTCGGCCCTCTCCTACTTCCCCACTCTCGCGCTGGGTCCCCTGGCAGAAGGACTGCTCTAGACATGTCGACAACAACCAGAGAATTGGATGCCGCGAGCCCGGCCCGCGCGCAGCATGCCGGGCAGCCCACCGGGGCGTTCTCGCCCCGCCAGTTGCTCGCCGGACTCCCCGGCGCCGTACGTAAGCTCGATCCCCGAACCATGTGGCGCAACCCGGTCATGTTCGTCGTCGAGATCGGCGCGGCACTCACCACGATCATCGCGATCAGCGAACTGGTCAGCGGACCGGCCGAGTCGGCGGGAGAACCCCTCCCGGCATCGTTCAGCTGGGCCATCGCCGCCTGGCTGTGGATCACCGTCATCTTCGCCAACCTTGCTGAATCCGTCGCAGAGGGGCGCGGCAAGGCGCAGGCGCAGAGCCTCAGGCAGACCCGCACCTCGACCATGGCGAGCGTGGTCGACGGGTACGACCCCGCCGCCGACCCGTCGGCGGAGCGCACCGCCGTGCGCAGCGTGGCCTCGTCGGAGCTCACCCTCGGCGACATTGTCACGGTCAGCGCCGGGGAGCTCATCCCCGGCGACGGCGACATCGTCTGGGGCATCGCCTCGGTCGACGAATCGGCGATCACGGGCGAATCCGCGCCCGTGGTGCGGGAATCCGGAGGCGACCGCAGCGCGGTGACCGGGGGCACCCGGGTGCTCTCCGACCGCATCGTCATGGCCATCACCAGCAAGCCGGGCGAGACCTTCGTCGACCGGATGATCCGCCTCGTCGAGGGCGCGGCCCGCCAGAAGACGCCGAACGAACTGGCACTGAACATCCTGCTGGCCAGCCTGTCGATCATCTTCCTGGTGGTCGTGCTCACCCTGAACCCGATGGCGGGCTACGCCGGCGACACGGTCAGCATCCCGGTACTCGTCGCCCTGCTGGTGTGCCTCATCCCGACCACGATCGGCGCCCTCCTGTCGGCGATCGGCATCGCGGGCATGGACCGCCTCGTACAGCGCAACGTTCTCGCCATGTCCGGCCGGGCCGTCGAAGCCGCGGGCGATGTGACGACGCTGCTGCTCGACAAGACCGGAACCATCACTTACGGCAACCGGCGGGCCACCGAGTTCGTCACCGTCGGAACCGTGCCGCAGCACGAGCTCGTCGCCGCAGCACGCCTCGCCTCGCTCAGCGACCCGACCCCGGAGGGGAAGTCGATCGTCGACCTCGCCGAGGACCAGGGCCACCGCGAGGGCATCGACGGCACCGCGGTCGTCGTGCCGTTCACCGCCCAGACCAGGATGAGCGGCATCGACGGCGCCGCGGGCGTGCAGATCCGCAAGGGTGCTGCGTCGGCGGTGCTCGCCTGGGTCGCCGCGGCCGGCGGAATCAGCCCCGCCGCGGCCGCCCAGACCGAATCGGTCGCGAACGGCATCGCCAAGGACGGCGGAACCCCGCTGGTCGTCGCGAGGCGTGAGCGTGACGGCTCTGCCCGCGTGCTCGGCGTGGTGCACCTCAAGGACATCGTGAAGGAGGGCCTTGCCGAGAGGTTCGCCGACCTGCGCGCGATGGGCATCCGCACCGTGATGATCACCGGTGACAACCCGTACACCGCGGCGGCGATCGCGAGGGAAGCCGGGGTCGACGACTACCTCGCGGAGGCGACCCCCGAAGACAAGCTCGAGCTGATCCGCACCGAGCAGCAGGGCGGCAACCTGGTCGCGATGACCGGTGACGGCACGAACGACGCCCCCGCACTCGCGCAGGCCGACGTCGGCGTTGCGATGAACACGGGCACCTCGGCGGCGAAGGAGGCGGGCAACATGGTCGACCTCGACTCCGACCCCACCAAGCTCATCGACATCGTGAGGATCGGCAAGCAGCTGCTCATCACCCGCGGATCGCTGACGACCTTCTCCATCGCGAACGACGTGGCCAAGTACTTCGCGATCATCCCGGCGATGTTCGCGGGCGTGTTCCCCGGCCTGGCGGCGCTCAACATCATGGGGCTGCACTCCCCGGCGTCGGCGATCCTCTCCGCCATCGTCTTCAACGCGGTCATCATCGTGTTCCTGATCCCGCTGGCGCTGCGCGGAGTGGCCTACCGTGCCGCGAACGCCAGCTCCATCCTGAGCCGCAACCTGCTCGTCTACGGGCTCGGCGGCATCCTCGTTCCCTTCGCCGGGATCAAGCTCATCGACCTCGTCGTGACGCTGATCCCCGGATTCTAGAAAGCCGACACCCATGACCATCACCCGTGGCACCTCCCGCCAATACCTCGTCGCCCTGCGCGCCATGATCGTGCTCACCGTGATCACCGGCCTGGCCTACCCGCTCCTCATCACCGGCGTCGGGCAGGTCGCCCTTCCCGCGCAGGCCAACGGGTCGCTCGTGACCGTCGATCGGCGGGTGGCCGGGTCGTCGCTGATCGGCCAGTCATTCACCGACGCCGACGGCACCGCGCTGCCGGAATGGTTCCAGTCACGCCCGTCCGCCGCCGGCGACGGCTACGACGCCGGGGCGTCGAGTGGCTCGAACCTCGGCCCGACGAACGAGGCCCTGCTCGACACCGTCGACGAGCGCCGCGCGGAGATCGCCGCGCGGGAGGACGTCGCGCCAGCCGACGTGCCGGCTGACGCGGTCACCGCGTCCGGATCCGGCCTCGACCCGCACATCAGCCCGGAATACGCCCTGTTGCAGGTCCCGCGCGTCGCCGCCGAACGCGGCCTCGACAACGCGGAGGTGCGCGGGCTGGTCGAGTCTATGATTCATGGGCGTGACCTCGGCTACCTGGGCGAGCCGACCGTCACCGTGCTTAGCCTCAACATCGCCCTGGCCGAACTTGATGCGGATAGCGCGAATTGATAGGGAGCCACGCTCATGGGTAGGGGCCGCCTCAGGGTGCTGCTCGGCGCCGCCCCCGGCGTCGGCAAGACCTACACGATGCTCGAGGAGGGCAGGCGGTTGCGCGCCGCGGGCAAGGATGTCGTGGTCGCCCTCGTCGAGACGCACGACAGGGCTGCGACCGCCGCCCTCGTCGACGGACTCGATGTGCTGCCGCGAACTCGCGTGAACCACCGCGGCATCGACCTCGGCGAACTCGACGTCGACGCGGTCATCGCCCGCCGCCCCACCCTCGCGCTGGTCGACGAGCTCGCGCACTCGAATGCACCGGGATCCCGGCACGACAAGCGCTGGCGCGACGTCGACGACATCCTCGCGGCCGGCATCAACGTGATCTCGACCGTCAACATCCAGCACATCGAGTCGCTCAACGACGTGGTGCGGCAGATCACCGGCATGCAGCAGCGCGAGACCATCCCCGACGACGTGCTGCGCCGCGCCGACCAGATCGAGGTCGTCGACCTGGCACCCCAGGCGCTCCGTGACCGGCTGGCAGAAGGTCTCGTCTATCCGGCAGACCGAGTGGATGCCGCTCTCTCGAACTACTTTCGCCTGGGCAACCTCACCGCACTGCGCGAGCTGGCACTGCTGTGGCTCGCCGACGAGGTCGACGTCGCCCTGCAGACCTACCGCTCCGAGCAGGGCATCGAAGACAAGTGGGAGGCGCGGGAGCGTGTCGTGGTCGCCCTCTCGGGCGGCGCGGAGGGTGATGTCCTCATCCGGCGCGGCGCGCGGATCGCCGCGCGGTCGAGCGGCGGTGAGCTCCTCGCCGTGCACATAACGAGTGCCGACGGACTCGCGGAACCCAACCCCGGCGCCCTCGCGGCGCAGCGCACCCTCGTCGAGAGCCTGAGTGGCAGCTACCACCAGGTCGTCGGCGACGACACGGCCACCGCCCTCGTCGACTTCGCGCGCGGTGTGAACGCCACCCAGCTCGTGATCGGTGCCAGCAGGCGCAGCAGGCTCACCACATTCCTCACGGGCCAGGGCAACGGCGAGGCCGTCATCCGCCAGTCCGGTGACATCGACGTGCACATCGTCACCCACCAGGCGGCGGGGCGCATCATCCTGCCGGTCACCCGGGGAGCGCTCAGCATGCGCCGTCGACTCGCCGGCGCCGCGGTCGCACTCCTGGGCGTGCCCGCGCTCACCGCCATCCTCAGCCGCTACCGCTCCGACGAATCCATGTCGAGCGACGTGCTCTGGTTCCAGCTGCTCGTGGTGATCGTCGCCCTCGTCGGCGGCATCTGGCCCGCTGTCGCCTCGGCGCTACTCTCCGGCTTCGCACTCAATTTCTTCTTCGTGGCGCCGCTCTACACCGCCACGATCGACGACCCCCGCCAGGCGGTCACCCTGTTCATCTTCGTCGCGGTCGCGATGCTCGTCAGCGTCGTCGTCGACCAGGCGGCCAGGCGCACCCGCATGGCTCGGCGGTCTGCGGTCGAGGCAGAGACCCTCGCGACCGTCGCGGGGAGCGTCATCCGCGGCGAGAGTGCCATCGAGGCGCTGGTCGGGAGCATGCGGGAGGCGTTCGGCATGGATCGCGTGGCGCTCGACTACCGGGGCGTCGAGGTGTTCGCGTCGACGTCCGGCGCGCCCGGCACCGGTAAGGCCACCGACCAGCGCACCGGCACCGGCATCGACCCGGGCACCGACACCGAGCAACCGCCGACGCCCGGACCCACCGATGTCGCGGTCGGCCCCGAGAGCATGCTGCACCTCACCGGCCGCCCCCTGCTCGCGTCTGACCGGCGCATCCTGGCGGCTTTCATTGCGCAGCTGGAGGCGGCCCTCGAACAACGCGAGCTGCGCGACGCGGCCAGGAGCGTCAAGCCACTCGAGGAGAGCGACCGGTTGCGCACGGCCCTGCTCGCCGCGGTGGGCCACGACCTGCGCACGCCGCTGTCGTCGGCCACCGCCGCCGTGTCGAGCCTGCGCAGCACCGACGTCGACTGGAGCGATTCCGACCGCGACGAGCTGCTCGCCACGGCCGAGGAGTCGCTGCACCGGCTGGCCGACTTGGTCGGCAACCTCCTCGACTCCAGCCGGCTGCAGGCGGGGGTGCTCGCGGTCGCCCTGGCCGACGCGGGCGTCGACGAGGTGGTGGCGGTCGCGCTCGACGAGATCGGCGGTGCGGCCGACGGCGTACGCGTCGACGTGCCAGCCGACCTGCCGGCGGTGCACACCGACCCGGTGCTGCTGCAACGGGTGCTGGTGAACCTGGTCGGCAACGCGCTGCGCTACTCCCCCGCGGGAACCCCGCCGTCGATCATGGCCAGCGCATTTGGCGGCCGCGTCGAGGTGCGCGTCACCGACCGCGGACCCGGCATCCCCGCCGACCGGCTCCCCGCCGCCTTCCAGCCCTTCCAGCGCCTCGGCGACACCGACAACTCCACCGGCGTCGGGCTCGGCCTCGCGCTCTCCACGGGCTTCCTCGAGGCGGTGGGCGGCACCCTCACCGCCGAGGAGACCCCCGGCGGCGGCCTGACCATGGTCATTTCCCTGCCCGCCGCACGCGACACTGGCGGCCTGCCCACCGACATGCGCGACGAGCCGAACGAGCTGCCACTGCCGGGCACGCCAATCCGTGATGCGGTGGAGGACCGCCGGTGATGCGCGTGCTCATCGTCGACGATGACGACCAGATCCTCAAGGCCCTCCGCATCAACCTCGCCGCACGCGGTTACTCGGTGTCCCTGGCGACGACCGGTCCCGAGGCGCTCGACATCGCGGCACGAAGTCGACCGGACCTGGTCATCCTCGACCTCGGACTGCCCGGCTTCAGCGGCATCCAGGTCATCGAGGGCCTGCGGGGCTGGACACAGGTGCCCATCCTGGTGGTGAGCGGGCGCAGCGACTCCGCCGACAAGGTCGATGCCTTGGATGCCGGGGCCGACGACTACGTCACGAAGCCGTTCGCGATCGATGAACTGCTGGCGCGGGTGCGCGCGTTGACCCGCCGCCAGCCACAGGAACCTCAGGAGCCCGTGGTTCGCTTCGGGCCGGTCGAGGTCGACCTCGCTGCCCGCCTGGTCACCAAGCGCGAGGTCGCAGGCGACCGGGTCGCGGTGGGCCTCACCCCCACCGAGTGGCGCCTGCTCGAGGTGCTCGTGCGCAACCCCGACCGCCTCGTGACCAAGTCGCTGCTGCTGTCGACGGTGTGGGGTCAGGGCTATGACAAGGAGGGTGGATACCTTCGGCTCTACGTCGCGCAGCTGCGCAAGAAACTGGAGCCGGAACCCTCCCGGCCCCGCTACCTGCTCACCGAACCCGGCATGGGATACCGCTTCTCGCCGGGGGCGCCGCCGGTCGGATAGCCCGCATCGGGCCCGCCCCAGCGGTACCCAGCCGATCGGGACCTAGGGCCCGACGACCGCACACACGCGAGTGCTTGACTTGCACCATGACCACCGTTCCGCAGCCCACCGTGCCCGATCCGTCCCAGCACGCCGACGAGCCGCACAGCCCGGGTATCGCCGGCAAGCTGAACTGGCTGCGGGCAGGTGTGCTCGGCGCGAACGACGGCATCGTGTCGGTCGCCGCGATTGTCGTCGGCGTGGCCGGTGCGACGACCGCCAGTGCGCCGATCCTCACCGCCGGCCTCGCCGGGCTGGTGGGCGGGGCGATCTCGATGGCGCTCGGCGAGTACGTCTCGGTGAGCAGCCAGAGCGACAGCCAGCGCGCCCTCATCGAGAAGGAGCGCCGCGAACTGCTCGAACAGCCGGAGGAGGAACTCGCCGAGCTCGCCGACATGTACGAGGGCAAGGGATTGAGCCCCGCGACGGCCAAGCAGGTCGCGCTCGAGCTCACCGAGCGTGACGCCCTGGCCGCCCACCTCGAGGTCGAGTTGCACATCACCGAGACCGAGGTGGCCAGCCCGTGGCACGCGGCGATAGCGTCGGCGATCGCATTCGTGATCGGCGCGGTCCTGCCGCTCGCCGCCATCCTGCTGCCGCCGGAGAACGCGCGCATTCCGGTCACCTTCGTCGTCGTGCTGCTCGCACTCGCCGGCACCGGCCTCACCAGCGCGCGGATCGGTGGCAACCCCGCCGTGCGACCCACCCTGCGCATCGTCATCGGCGGCGCGCTCGCGCTGGCCGCCACCTTCGCGATCGGAACCGCGCTGGGCGTGAGCGGAGTGATGTGACGCGCGCCGTGACGTCGGCTACGGCATGCGGGTGAACGGGGCGTGGCGGATGAACTCGTCGAGCGGACGGTCGTCGCGCAACGCGATCAGGAATTCGGTGCGCGAGTAGCTGGCCCCGGTGCCGGGGCCGCCGTCCCACGACTGGTATCGCGCGCGCGGCCAGACCTCCGTCGACAGCTTCGCCCAGGCATCCTCGTAGCGGCGGTGCTCCGGGCGTCGCGCCTTCGCGGTGCGCGCCACGCCGACGCACGCGACGGAGCCCAGCACGAGCAGCACGGCCACCAGGATGAGTACCCAGGTTGCGAACTCCCCCGGACCGGTCTGCGGGGCGAGCAGAAAGCCGATGCACGCGATCCCGGCGGCGGTCCCCATCGCGGCGAGGCCGAGTCCGATGGACCCCGGCAGGATCTCGAGCCGGGCGTCGGTGGTCACCGCCATCGATTCGTCGACATCGAGTGGGTCGACGCCGGTGCGGTCGCGCACCCGCCCGGCCGCCTCGAGCACGCGCTCGCGAAACAGGTACGCGTCCATGCCGGTCAGGCTACCCGCGCCGGGTGGGAGCTTCGCCCCGGCAATGGTGCACACCGAAAGGTTTAGGCGGCGAACCGCCGCCGCGGCAGCGGGGTGCGAATGGGCCGACTGCTACGCCGGGTTCTGTCCCAGTGCTCGCGCACTCTGGACGGCCATCTATCTACGACGTACGTTGCCGCACGCCTCGAGCGGTCTACCCGGGAACTCGGCGGGCAGCCTTGGCGTTCCCTGTCTGACCTTGCTCCGGGCGAGGTTTACCTAGCCGACCGGTCACCCGAATCGCTGGTGGTCTCTTACACCACCGTTTCACCCTTACCCGGGGCGTGAACCCCGGGCGGTCTGCTCTCTGTTGCACTGTCTCGCGGATTGCTCCGGGTGGGTGTTACCCACCGCCCTGCCCTGTGGAGCCCGGACGTTCCTCGGCACCCCCGGTTCCGTGAGGCCTCGGGGATGACGCGACCGTCTTGTCGACCCATTCGCGGGCCCCATCCTAGCCGGGTGCGGCTACTCGACCTTCGCCCCTTGGGGACGGTCGAGTCCCGACTCGCTCGTGCGCACGAGGATGGCCTGGCTGTCCGGGCAGATCAGCACGTCGTCGGGCGCCGCCGACCGCACGATCGCCAGCTCGTTCTCGAGCAACCGCACGCCGCTCGCGCTCGACACGCCGCCGCGCAGCAGCGACGCACCGGTTCCGTAGCGCTGTCTCTGGCGCTCGTACAGGGCGAGCAGGTCGTCGCCGAGGCCCGCGGCGATCGCCTGGCGGTTGGCCACGGCGTGCTCGCGCTCTTCCATGACGGCCGCGAGCGATTCGCTACGCTGGCGCTCAACGTCGGCCTTGCGGGCGACGAGGTCGTCGTACTCCTCCGCCGAGATCCGCGCCCCGGCGTTCAGTGTCTCGAGTTTCTCCATCACGGCGAGCTCGGCGTTCTCGAGTTCGTCGAGGCGGCGGCGCAGCCCCGCTATCTCGCTCTCGAGGCCCGCGACATCCTTCACCGACGATGACGACTGCTGGCGACCCACGTCCCGCGCTATCCGCGCCTCCACCACGGCGACATCGGATTCGATGCGCGAGAGCTCGGTCGTGACGTCATCGATGTCCCCGGTCTCCGAGCGTCGCTGCAGTCGCAGGCGCTCGACCTCGGCCGCGATGGTGGCCAGCGCCTTGTCTTCCGGCAGGTTCTTGGCGCGGTGGTCGAGCTGCTGGATCCTGGTGTCTATCGCCTGCAGTTCAAGCAGTCTCGCCTGAGCTTCTGGGGTGGCCTTGAGCGCCATGGTGCCTCATTCATTGTCGGTTCCGGTCGGGAAGAAGCATGGGTGGGGTGCGGTGATGGATGCCGGGCGCGGCGTCACTGCACGACGACGAAGTCCCACGGGTCGGTGCGCAGCTCACTGACGGTCACGGTCAGCCCGGGCATGGCCGCGCGCAGCTCGTCGGCCGCGACCGAGAGCCACAGCCACTCGCTCGCCCAGTGCGAGACGTCGATGAGGGCGGGCCCGCCGGCGACGCGCGCGTTCTCGCGTG
Organism: Marisediminicola senii; assembly: GCF_011057645.1. GTDB lineage: Bacteria > Actinomycetota > Actinomycetes > Actinomycetales > Microbacteriaceae > Marisediminicola > Marisediminicola senii. Next base: position 109,283 of record NZ_JAALGE010000003.1, read on the forward strand.
CCTCCGATGCCGGGTGGTGGCGCAGGTCCGACGTGATGTACACGTCGGCGGCGAGCACGCCGGGGTCGGAGAGCAGCGAATCGCCCGCACCACCGCACAGCGCGATGCTGCGGATCGGTCGGTCGTATTCGCCGGACACCCGAACACCCGTCGCTGTCGGGGGAAGCAGGTCGGCGAGCACCCTGGCGAGCCTGCCCAGGGTGGTCGGTTCCGGCAGGGCACCGATCCGCCCGAGCCCCGTGGCGCCGTCGGCTGCCGGCGAGATCGGCCGGAGATCGGTCATGCCGATCGCCCTGGCGAACACCGCCGAGGTGCCGGTCTCGACCACATCGGCGTTGGTGTGGGCCGCGATGAGCGCGACCCCACCGCGAATGAGCCGCGCGACCATGGCGCCCTTGTAGCGGTCCTCGGCCACCGAGGTCACGCCGCGCAGCAGCAGCGGGTGGTGCACGAGGAGCAGGTCCGCCCCGAGCTGCACGGACTCGTCGACGGATTCGCTGACCGCGTCGACGGCGAGGTGCACGTGGCCGACGGTCGCGGCAGGATCGCCGACGAGAAGACCGGGGGCGTCCCACGATTCGGTGCCGGTGGGCGGCCAGAGCCGTTCGACGACGGCGTTGACTTCGGCGAGGGTACTGGGCACGCGGCCAGTCTACCGAGGCACCCGCCGCGCGCCGGGGCCAGGCGGCAGGGCGGTCACCAGCACGCCGCACAGCACGAGCGCGAGGGCCGCCCACCCGACCGGCGGCAACCGCTCGCCCACGATCGCGACGGCCAGCACGGCAGCGACCACGGGCTCCAGCAGGGTGATCGTCGTCGCGACGCTGCTGCGTACGATGCGGATGGCGAACCCGAAGAACAGGTAGGCGACGAACATCGGGCCGACGATGAGGTACGCGGTGACCATCACCGTGAGGCCCGACTGCACCAACGACGGCGCGCCGACCACGAACACGGGCAGCAGAAGCAGCGCGCCGCACCCGAACATCGATCCCATGACGGCCCGGTTCGAGGAGCCCGCGCTCATCGCCCGCGACGCGGCGTACGAGTACGTCGCGTAAGCGGCACCGGCAAGCAGTCCCAGCCCGACTCCGAGGGGCGGGTTGGATGCCGCCGCCCCCAGGTGCGCGGTCGACGCGAGCACGGCGATGCCCACGATCGCGGCCGCGGTCGCCGCGGCCCACCGCCGCGTCGGGCGCCGCCGCTCCAGCGCCCACTCGAGCAGCGCGGCGAACAGCGGGCCGGAGCCCAGCGCGACGACGTTGCCGACCGCGACGCCGGCGAGCTGCATCGCCGAGTAGAACGCGAGCGGGTAAACGAAGACGCCGAGTGCCCCCAGGAGCACCCAGGGTCGAATGGATGCGTCGCGCACGAGCATCGCGGATCCCCGCGGTGCCAGCGCGGCGAGGAGCAGCCCACCCACGCCCATGGTGGCGGCACCGGTCGTGAGCGGGCTGATGTTCGTGGGCAGGAGGCTCGCCGCGGTGCCGGTGGTCCCCCACAGCACCGACGCGACGACCAGCGCTCCCGCGGCACCCCTCCCGCGGGTGCCGCGATCACCCGGGTGTGCGCGGCGCGCCGCGGGGCGCACCCGGTTACCGCTCGCGGCGCCCCGCGAGCGCCGAGACGCCGGCAATGAGCGCGAGACCGGCGGCGAGGAGCGACGCCGCGGTGATCGACGCCGCGGGTTCACCCTTGATGCTCGATGGCAGCCGACGACGCACGTCATCGCGCACGTCCTTGGCCCTGGCCGGCACGTCGAGGTCGTATTTGACCCGTTCCACGGTGGCGACCAGTCGCGCGCGCGACTCGTCGACGGAAGCGCGGATCTGCTCCGGCGTGCGGGTGTCCTTGAGCTTCTCCGGCTTCGGCTCCGGGGCCACCGCGGGGGCACCGTTCCTCGTCGCGCGACGGGCCTCGAGCTTCTCGCGGCGCTTCTTCATCGAGCGCTGCTGGCTCCTCTGCTTGAGAATGGTCGAGAGGACCCCACCCACCGACAGCCGGTCGTTTTTCTTCTTGGCCATTCGGCACCATCCTTGGGTTGTGCGTCGAAAAACGACGTCATTCAGGTGAATCAGAGAAAAATAAAGTTCGCAAGCGGCTGCCCGGTACCGCTGGGAGGGGCCACACTAGAGCATAAGAGTTCAGCACGGTCGCCCAGACTCTCCGGGCGGCCAGTACTCGATGAGAGCCGGGAAGCAGACGTGGTAGAGATGACACGCACGCAACTGGACCCGACCGCGCCGCCAAGCCGCTTTCGCGACTATGTCGACAGCCGCCCGAAGACCGGCGCCCTCATCGTGCTCCTCGCCCTCATCCCCGCTGGCGCCCTCTTCGGCGCGATCTTCGGAGCCGGCGTCTCGGTGCTCAGGTATGCCAGCGCCGTGGGCTTCACTGGAGCAGCAGGCATGGGCTACTACGGCTTCTTCGTCGGTATCGCCTTCGGTGCGGCCTTCGGGTTCGCCGGCACCGCGGGCGGGGTCATCGGTGGAGCGATCCCCCGCATTCCCGCCTACATCACGGTGGCAGTCGGCAGCACCGTCGGGGTTGCGGGCGCGTGGACCTGGTTCCTCCTGAGCGCGTCGAAGGAGACCATCGTGCAACCCGACCTCATCTCGATCTCAACCGCGGTGGCCAGCTCCCTGGGAGCCGGCATTATCGCGTTCTACGCACTCCGCGGTTCCGTCGACGACATCTGGTGATCGACAGCCGGAACTAGCCGCGCACCGGACTCGTCGTGACGATCTTGGTCCACGGCCCTTCCGGCACTTCAGCCTCCTCGACGAACCGCCAGTCGACGGTGTCCGCCATGCCGTTGAGGTCGGAGAACCCGAGGCAGCCGTTGAGGGCGGGCGAGACATCCATCCCCGCTCCCCCGAACTCGGTGTTGAGCGGGCGGGCATCGTCGGTTCCGAATACGTACTCGGCGTCGTCGTACTGGCCGGGCCCGGCATCCTGGATCTGCCCGTAGCAGACGTTGCCGTCCTTCACGAGCTGCACCCACCGGTTCTTCATGTAGCTGTAGTTACGGTCGCCGACGTTGTCGACGTACGGCTTCTCGCCGGCCCACGGGATTACGCTGTCGCGGCGCGAGAACGCCGCGGCATCGTTGATGTCGTCGAACGGCAGGTCGAGGTAGAACGGGTTCTCCAGAGGCGTCATGCGCAGCGGAAAGTAGTCGTTCTCCGCGGTGCGCTCCTCGGTGACGCATTCCCCTCCGTAGACCATGCCGTCGCACCCGCCGTAGCTCTCCATCCACCCGCCGTCGTAGGTGGAGAGCACCTGGCTGCCGTCCGACGCCGTCGCGTCGAACACCTCGCCCACCCAGAACGTGGTCGACACGATCTGGGTGTGCCAGGGGTAGGCATTGTCGGCGAGCAATGGATCGGGCGACGTCGAAGCCGAGGGCGAGGGGGATGCCGTAGCGGAGGGTGACCCGCTCGGCTGGTCGGCCCGCGCCGACGACGACGACGCACCCGAGCACCCGGCGACCATGGGAAGGATCACCGCAACACCGATCAGCGCGAGGGTTCGCCGCATCACGGGGTCGCCGCCGGATCCGTCACGAGTACCTCCACTGGGCCCTGCACCGCGGGGGGCGAGGCGGGCGCCGGAACCGCGCTCCTCGCCGCGACGCTGCCGCCGATGCTGTAGTCATCGGTCACCAGTTCGCCGTTGCTGAAGATGCTAAGGCCGAAACTGATCGCCGTGAAGCCCGCCGGAATGGCCGGGGTGGTCCAGTTCGCCTGGGTGTAGGTCGACGACGCACCGAACCACGGGCTCGATGTCCAGTACTGCCAGACGCCCGCCGACGTGCGCAGGTACACCGCGTACTGCGTCGCGGTGGTCGAGGTGTACCAGGCGCCGAGCTGGTAGGTCTGGCCCGGCGTCACGTTCGGGGCGCACGCCGCGTTGTCGAAGGCGGGCAGCAGCTTGGCGTCGCCCGACGTGTAGCCGGTCATGGTGATCTTGCTGGCCACGGTGCCGGTGCGACCGGTGACGAGGCTGTATGCCGGGGTGTTGGTACCGAACCCGGCGCGCGACCAGCAGCTGGGCACCCCGCCCACTCCCGCGGTCTCGAGGCTCGGGTTGACGACACCGGTGATGACCGGGGTCGGCACGTTGAACTTGTCGTAGATGCTGTAGTCGTCGGTGGTGAGCACCCCGTTGCCAAAGATGTTCAGGCCGAAGCTGATGCCGTCGAAGCCCGCGGGAATCGCCGGGGTCGTCCACAGCGCCTGCGTGTAGCTCGACGCAGCCCCGAACCACGGGCTCGACGTCCAGTACTGCCACGTACCGGAGGTCGACCTCAGGTAGACCGAGAACTGGGTCACCGTGGTCGATGTGTACCAGGAACCCAATTCGTATGGATGCCCCGCGACCACCGTCGGCGAACAGGTGCCGCTGTCGAGTGCCGGAATGAGCTTGGAGTCGCCGGACGAGTACCCGGTCATCGTGATCCGGCTGGCCTTCGCCCCGGTGCGCCCCGGCGAGACCAACTGGTGGCTCGGCGTGTTGGTGCCGAAGCCCGCGGTCACGTAGCAGGTGGGCAGGTTGCCGGTGAAGCTCTCGAGGCTCGGGTTGACCGCACCGTTGGTGCCGGGGGCGACCGGGGGGTTCGACGGTCCGTTGACCACGGGCCCCGCTGCACCGCCGACCACGTCGCCGACGGTCTTGACGATGGTGTTCTGTGCCGCTGCACGCGGTGCGAGCCAGTTCACGAAGCTGGTGAACAGGGCAGGCGTCATCGTCGGGTTCGCGCACCCGGAGGCGCAGAAGGTGTGGAAGGTGTACTGCACCCAGCCGCCGCCGTTCTTCTCCGCGTTGAGCACGCCGTTCTTCAGGTCGGCGAGGGTCCAGGTGCTCTCCACCTGGTCGAGCGCCCGGGTATAGAAGGGATCGGCGGGAGGGATGGTCTCCGAGTAACTGCAGCCGGAGCATCCGAATCTCGATCGCACGTCACCGAGCATGCGGGCACTGTTGTATCCGCAGGACTCGGCTGCCTGTTCCGCCGTCGCGTTGGTGCTCGCGAACGGGTAGGCGAAGCTGCGCACGGTGAAACCCCAGCTGGTGAGGGTGGCGCGGTCGTTACAGATCTGCCTGCTGACCTCCTGCGCGGGGATCGTCGCGAGGTCGGGGTGGTTCACGGTGTGCCCGCCGATCTCGTGCCCCGCGGCCTTGAGGCTGTCGAGGTTCGCCCTGGTGAGGTAGCCGCTCGCCCCGATGAACCCGGAGTTGACGTAGAAGGTGCCGTCCATGTTCTTCGCGTTCATGGCGCTCGCCGCCTGCATCTGGCCGGCGCTGCCGTCGTCGAACGTGAAGCTGACGACGGTCTGCGGCAGCACTGCCGCGGCCGCACCCCGGGTGTCGGTCAGGGTCGGGGCGACCAGGCCGACGATGGTCACCACGACGGCGAGCACGATCGCCGAGGCTCGGGCCCGCCAGCTCCGTGCCAGGAAGAGTCCCCCCGACCGGGTCGGTGTCGGCGCGATGGCGCGGTGTCGCTGCTGGCTCATGGTGCTACCTCGTTCGGTGCGGTTCCTGGTGTGGTTATGGAGCCGGTGAGTACCGGTCTCTCGGGGGACGCGGACGCATCCGCATCGTCGAGCGGCGGCGCACCGACGCTGTCGTACAGTTCGTAGTCGTCGGTGGTGATCTGGCCATCGGCGAAGATGTTGAGCCCGTAGCTGATGCCGGAGAAGCCCCTGGGCACCTCGGGTGTCGTCCACTCGGCCTGCTCGAAGGTCTCGGTCGCGCCGAACCACGGGCTCGACGTCCAGTACTCCCAGACCCCGGCGTCGGAGCGCAGGTACACGGCGAACTGCGTGACGGCAGTCGACGAATACCAGGCGCGCAGCGAGTAGGTGTGGCCGACCGCGACGGTCGGCGCGCACGATCCGCCGTCGAACACCTGGAGGATCTTGGCGTCGCCGGAGACATGGCCGGCCACGCTCACGGTGGCGCCGCCGCCGCCGGTGCGCGGCGATGTGCCGAAGCTGTAGGTGGGGGTGTTCGCCCCGTAGCCGCCGGGGGCGAAGCAGCTGGGGAACCCGTTGTCACCCATGGTCTCCAGGCCGGGATTGACGATGCCGTTCTCCCCGGGGCCGGGTCCCGCGGCGACCGGGCCCGGCACTACGGGCTCCGGCACGCCCCCGAGCACCTCGCCGACCGTCTTGACCACGGTGTTCTGCGCTGCTGCCCGGGGTGCGAGCCAGTTGACGAAGTCGGTGAATACCGCCGAGCTCATCGAGGGGTCGCCGCATCCGTCATCGCAGATGCTGTGGAAGGTGAGCTGGACCCACCCGCCCGTCTTCTCTGCATTCGTGACCGTCGATTGCAGCTGCTCGAGCGTCCACGAGCTCTCGACCTGCTCGACGGCGCGGGTGAACCAGGGGTTCACCGGGGGCATGGTCTCGGCGACATCGCATTCCTCGCACCCGAATGGGGAACGGATGTCGCCGAGCATGCGTGCGCTGGAGTACCCGCACTCCTTCGCCGCGTCCTCGATTGCCGGGGTACTGCTCGCGAACGGGTAGGCGAAACTGCGCACGGAGTGGCCCCAGCCGGTGAGGGTGCTGCGGTCATTGCAGATCTCCCTGGCTACTTCGTCTGGGGCAATAGTGGTGAGGTCGGGGTGACTGACGGTGTGGCCACCGATCTCGTGCCCGTCGGCCTCGAGGGTCGTCAGGTCGTTGCGAGAGAAGTAGCCGTTGGCTCCGATGTATCCCGACACGACGTAGAACGTGCCGTGCATGTCGAGCCGGTTCAGCTCTGGCACCGCGGTGAGCTGCGTCGCGTCGCCGTCGTCGAAGGTGAGGCTGACGACGGTCTGCGGCCGGGCGGTGGCGAGCGCGGTGATCACGATGGGTACGGCGGCGGCGATGACCGCGAGTGCGAGGAGGACCGCGATGACGGCCATCGTCGGAAAGCGGGTGCTGCTCACGCTGTGCTGGATTCGGCGTGCTTATTCGACCGTGACCGACTTGGCCAGGTTGCGCGGCTTGTCGACGTCACGGCCCAGCGCGAGTGCCAGGTCTCGGGCGAGGATCTGCATGGGCACGACCGACTCGAGTGGTCCCCACGATTCGATCCCACCCGGGAGCGGCGACTGCATGCTGAGTCCGAGGGCGGGGACGGTGCTTCCCGCGCCACCGATGCGGATCACGTTGGCACCGCGCGCGGCGACCTCGGCGATGTTGCTCGCCAGCCGCCGATCCCCGTTGTCGACCACGACAACGGGGGTGCCAGCCTCGACCAGGGCGAGCGGACCGTGCTTCAGCTCCCCGGCGGGGTAGTGCTCTGCCCACCGGTAGCTCAGCTCCTTCAGCTTCAGCGCACCCTCCGCCGCGTAGACGACCCCGGAACCGCGGCCGAGGTAGAGGAACCCCGTCGCATCACGCACCTGGTCGACGACCGCGGGGATGCTCTGCCTGGACGCGGCGATCGCCTGTGCGAGCAGGTCGGGGATGCGCCGCATGTCCTCCACCTGCCGCAGCGCGTCGGCGCTCGACAGCCGCCCGGTTTCCACGAGGGCCGACAGGGCGTACGAGACACCGGTGACGACCTGTGCCACGAAGGTCTTCGTCGCGGCGACGCCGATCTCGCGGCCGGCGAAGCAGTTGACGATCGAATCCGCGCGGCGGGCGAGGGTGGAGTGCGGGTTGTTGGTCAGGGCGATCAGAGAGGAGACCGACCCGACGTCGTCGACGGCCCGCAGCACGTCGGCCGTCTCGCCGGACTGGCTGATGGCGAAGACCACGGTTCGTGACCCGAGGGCGGGCCCCGCCGCCTCGCTGGCGACCAGCGACTCGAATGGCACTCCCCCGAGCCTGCTGAACACCATTCCGATGACCCCGCCGGCGTTGAGCGAGGTTCCGCAGCCGATCATCGCGACGCGGTTGAAATCGACCACGCCCGTGCTGCGCCACAGGCTGCCGTCGGCGATGCCGGGCACGAGGTGCTCGAGGATGCGGGCCGCGGTCTCCGGCTGCTCGTCGATCTCCTTGTCCATGAAGTCGGCGTGGTGGTCGAGGCTGAGGTCGGCTCCGCCCCAGGTGCTGTGGATCACGGGAGGGGGCGGGGTGGGGATGCCGCCCCGCATCCATGACACGGATTCCGCGAGTTCGACGACGTCTCCGTCGTGGAGCACGCGGTAGTCGTCGATCCATTCGGCGATCGCCCCGGCATCACTGGCGACGAAGTCACCACGCGCGGAGCGGGCCACGAGCAGCGGTGACCCGTCTGCCGTCGCGATGAGGCGCCCGGTGGCGGCATCCATCACGACCAGGGCCCACGACCCCGCGAGGCGCGGGAGCATCGAAGTCACGGCCGCGTGCAGGTCATCGGTCTCGGCCAGCGCGTCTTCGACGAGGTGGCAGACCACCTCGCTGTCGACGTCGGAGGCGAACTCGTGTCCGGCGGCGACGAGCTGCTGACGCAGTTCGTCGGCGTTCTCGATGATGCCGTTGTGCACGACGCTGATACGGCCGGTGCAGTCGCGGTGCGGGTGGGCATTGGCCTCGGTGACCGCGCCGTGGGTGGCCCAGCGGGTGTGGCCGATGCCCGTGCCGGTGAGCGGCTGACCGCTCCACTCCTTCACGAGTGCACCGAGCGAGTCGACCCGCGTGACTGTGCGCAGTGTTGCGGTCGCGCTGCCGGCGGTGCGGATGGCGACACCGGCGGAGTCATAGCCGCGGTACTCGAGAAGACCGAGCGCGCGCACCAGGTACGGGCCGGCGGCGTCGGTCGTGCGACACGCGACGATGCCGCACATCACAACCTCGCGAGTGGGGTGCTCATGCCGGCGGCGTTGGGGTCGAGGCTCGTCGCGACGTTCCGGATGATCTCGTCGAGCCTCGTCGCCGGCACGAAGCCGACGAGCTCGTTGGCCTTGGTGTTGTCCGGCACGCGCCGACGCATGTCTTCGAAGCCGGGCGCGTACGCCTCCTCGTACGGCACGAAGGTGATGTCGCTGTCGCTGCCGGTCACCTCGATGATGCGCCGGGCGAGGTTCGCGATCGAGACCTCCTCCGCACCCCCGAGGTTGTATGCCTGGCCGACGGCGCGGGGGTCTTCGGCGATGCGCACCATCGCGGGCACCACGTCGTTCACGTACGAGAAGCAGCGCGTCTGTTCGCCGTCGCCATACACCGTGAGCGGTTCACCGCGCAGGGCCTGCCCGACGAGGTTGGGCACCACCATGCCGTACCGCCCGGTCTGGCGGGGGCCGACGGTGTTGAACAGTCGCACGATGGCCACCTGGAGTCCGTATTCGGTCCAGTAGGCGTGGGCGAACGCCTCGTCGATCCCCTTCGCCGCGGCGTAGGTCCACCGCGACTTGAGTGCCGAGCCGAGGATGCGGTCGGATTCCTCGGTGAGCCGGTCTGCGGTGTTCTTGCCGTAGATCTCGCTCGTCGAGACCAGCAGGAGGGATGCCCCGGCGTCGCGACACGCGTCGAGCACGTTCTCGGTGCCGTGGATGTTGGTGCGCAGGCTCTCGAGCGGCTGCTCGACGATGACCTTCACGCCGACCGCGGCCGCGAGGTGGAAGACGCGGTCGGCTCCGTCGACGAGCTGCCGTACCGCTGCCGTGTCGAGGATCGACCCGCGGATGACGGTGAGGCGGGGGTGGCCGAGCACCTCGATCAGGTTGGTCGCCGAACCGGTCGACATGTTGTCGAGGATGACGACGTCGTCTCCGCGCTCCAGCAGCAGTTCGACGAGGTGGCTTCCGATGAAGCCGGCGCCGCCCGTTATTGCAGTTCTCATTCTGTACTCCGTGTGTTTCGTGTTCGGGGGCGGGTTAGAGCAGTACGCGCTGGGGCAGGTCGATGCCGCGGTACGTGCCGTCGATGACGAGCTGCTCGGGGGTGATCCATGAGAGGTCCTGGTCGCCGTGGCGGGTGTGCAGGAGGATCAGGTCGGCGGAGAACGACGCGGGGTCGATGACGCCGGTTACCTGCTCGCCCCCAGGCAACCGCAGCGACGCGAAGTGGGGGTCGACGTACCCCACGGTGGCACCGCGCTGGGCGAGGGTCTCGATGATCTCGAGGGCAGGGGACTCCCGGAGGTCGGCGACGTCTGGCTTGTACGAGACGCCGACGACGAGCACCCTGGCGCCGGTCATGCCGAGTCCGGCGCCGGACAGCACCTCGCGAACCCGGTCGACCACCTTGGTGGGCCGTTCGGCGATCTCGGTCATGGCCTGGGTGATCATGGGCGCCGAGATATGTTCCTTGCGCAGCTGCCAGAGCAGGTAGTGCGGGTCGCACGGGATGCAGTGGCCCCCGACGCCCGGGCCGGGGGTGAACGGCATGAACCCGTAGGGCTTCGTGGCGGCGGCGTCGATGACATCGGTGACGGTGACGTCGAGGGCGCGGCAGATGTCGGCGAATTCGTTGGCGAGCGCGATGTTGACGGCGCGGAAGGTGTTCTCGAGGAGCTTGGTCATCTCGGCTGCGGCGAGCGAGCGCACGAGGTGCACGCTGGCGGTGTAGCGGTGCAGCAGCGTGGCTGCGCGATCCTGGCAGGCGGCGGTCGCGCCCCCGACCACGCGGGGAACGACGTCGATCGAGAAGTCGTCGTTGCCGGGGTTGATGCGCTCCGCGCTGAAGGCGACGAAGATGTCCTCGCCGATGGTGAAGCCCTGCTCCTCAAGTGGCCGGACCAGCAGGTCCTCGGTGCACCCGACGTAGCTGGTCGACGTGAGCATGGTGAGCTGGCCGGGCTGCGCGTGCTCGATGACCATGGCGCACGCCGACCGCAGGATGCGCAGGTCGGGTACGAGGTGGGCGTCGACCGGGGTCGGCACGCAGACGATGATCGCTGCCGCACGCTCGAGCTGCCACGGGTCGTTCGTCAGTACGAAGCCGGGGTCATCGAGGGCGTTGTCGAGGCGGATGCGGTCGGGCGCCAGCAGGTCGGCGTCGCGCGAGCGGATGGTGTCGAGCCTGTGCTGCGAGATGTCGACGGCGAGCACGCGGTTTCCGGCGTTGTGGTACGCCAGGGCGGTCGGCAATCCGACGTATCCGAGCCCGACGATGGCGACGTCGAACGCGAAGTCGTCGTGGAGGTCGCCGGCGTGAGGCGCGAGGTCCTGCTGTTCGGACGCCTGGTACTCGAGTTCGGTGGGCCAGGCGGCGGGGGCCTGCCCCTCCGACACGATGGTGCTCTGAAAAGTGGTGACGGGGGGCTTGTCGAATGTGGTCACGGGTTTCGTTCCTTGCTTCGGGTGTGCGGCGCACAGCGCACGCACGCCCGCCCGGACGGCGATTGGGGGGTCGCGGACCGGACTCTGGGGCGTGTGGCGCGCTGTTTCGGGTTTTAGCGCGTGGGTCTGGGGCTGGGGTTCCCTCGACCCGGTTTCGGGGGTACGCGAACACGTTGGTTGGTATCGGGGTGGGGGGTCAATCGAATCGGGGGGTATGTGCGGTTAACAGCAGTCCATGCGGTGCCGCGATGCGGATTCGTCGCTTAACTGCGGCTTCCCGCATTGAAATGCGGTGGGAGCCGCACCGCCGGTCCGTACGGTGAGATGGCGCGACGAGTCGGGCAGACGCATGCGCCACGCCGATGAGGCAGCTGCGCCGCACCGGCCCCCGCACGGCACCGCCACCGCCACCGCCGGATCTCGCCGGACCCTGCTGACAGTGCCCACCAAGGCCCCTGCACCCCAACAGATGGAGAGACCGTTGCTTCAGTTCGTTCTGATCGTTGTGATCACCGTGGGCATCAACACGCTCATCTGGGCGACCGTCGGCCTGATCCGCGTTCTCGCCGCCGCACGGGCTCGTGCGGCGGGTGTGGAGGTGGGGCCCCACCCGAGCCCGTCCGACGTCGCCATCCTGATCGCGGCGCACAATGAGGAAGACGTCATCGCCGAGAGCATCCGCTCGCTGGGTGAGCTCTCGGACGGTGCCACCATCCTCGTCGTGTCGGATGGTTCGACCGACCGCACCGCCGAGATCGCCCGTTCCCTCGGCGCCGAGGTGTTCGAACTGAGCCCCAACCGGGGAAAGGCCGGCGCCATCGTCGCCGCCGTCGAGCACTTCGACATCGCCCACCGCTTCGAGGTACTCCTGCTGGTGGATGCCGACACCCACCTCTCCCCCGGTTACCTCGAATCGGGACTCCCGCAGTTCGCCGACCCCGAGGTGGTCGCGGTGGCGGGCAGGGCGACGACCCTGCCGACCCCCCGACCGACGAGCCTGCCCGGGCGCATCCTGATCGCCTACCGCAACCGGGTCTACATCGCGATGCAGTACCTGCTGAAGTACGGCCAGGCGGCCAAGCACGCCAACGCCGTGGCGATCGTGCCCGGATTCGCCAGCATGTACCGCACCCGCATCCTCGGCAGCATCAACATCGCCGCGCAGGGACTGGTTATCGAGGACTACAACATGACGTTCGAGGTGCATGCGAAGCGGCTCGGGCGCATTGCGTTCAACCCGGGTGCGGCCGTGGCGCTGACCCAGGATCCGGATACCTTCCGGGCGTACACGAAGCAGGTGATGCGGTGGAACCTCGGCTTCTGGCAGACCGTCAAGCGCCACCCGTTCCAGCGCCAGACTTTCTGGTTCGCCCTGTGGCTGTTCATCGCCGAACTCGTACTGAGCAGCGTGGTGCTCGTGCTGCTCGTGCCGGCGCTGCTGGTCTCCCTGGGGGCTGCAACGCTGGTAGCTATCGGCGCCGACCCCACGGGAACCGCGCAGGACATCACCACGGCACTGCCCCCATTTGCCCTGGCCCTCGGGTTGCTGCTTCCCGACTTCGCCCTGACCATCATGGCGGCGATCGTGACGAGGGACGCCAGGTACCTGGCCTGGGGCCTCGCCTTTCCCGCCCTGCGGTTCGTCGACGCGGCCATCTGCCTGCGCACGCTGCTCGACGCGGTCGTGCTGCGCTCCGCCGGCACCTGGCAGAGCCCGCCGAGGCGCAAGACCGAGACCGAGGTACCGGTGCCAGTGGGAATGTCCGGGGCGGCCCTCGGCTGAGGTCGCTCGGGCCTTCGGCTGAGCTCGCTCGGGCCTTCGGGCTGAACTCGCTGGGGCCTTGGGGCCGAGGTCGCTCGACGGGACCTGACACCGGGCGTTGCGGCGCCTGGCGCCACCGCGTCAGTTGAGGAATGCCACCAGGTGCGACCGGGAGCGCGCGCCGACCTTGCGGTAGATGCGCGTGAGGCGCAGTTCGACGGTGCGCAGCGAGATGTACAGCGCGGCGGCGATCTCCTTGTTGCGGTAGCCCTGGCAGACCTTCTCGGCCACCAGCCGCTCCTCCTCCGTCAGCAGGTGCAGGATGGCAGCGGCCCCGGCGTCGGCCGGGCTCTCGAGCACGCGACCGCTCGATGCGGCCCACGACAGGGCTCCCGCCCGCTCGAACGCGCTGCGGGCAGCGGCGAGGGACCCTTCTCCGTCGCGCGCCAGACCGAACCTCTCCTGTGCCTTCGCGAGGTTGGTGAGAAGCCTGCCGAGCTCGTATTGCGAGTCCGCGGGGCCATACAGGTCGACGGCATCCTGGAACAGGCGAACCGGGGCGTCGTCTGGCGCGACGAGGCCTTCGGCCCTGGCGATGGCGAGGGTCAGCCACCGCGACGGCCGCACCGCGCGGGCCTCGTGCATGGAGCGGAGTACTCCATGCGCCTCGCGGATGCGTTTGGACGACACGTACGCCTCGACGAGGTCGGCGGAATGTCGGACCAGCGCCGGGTTGCGAAAGTGGGCACCGAGCACATCGGCGAACTCCAGCAGCCGGACGGCCTCCGCCGGAGCCTCGTCCATGAGCGCCCTCGTGCCCTGGAACGCGATCACCTGGGCGGCGACGGCCTGGTTGCGTTCCAGTGACGATTGTTCGAGGCAGCGTTCGAACAGCGGCATCGACTCTTCGGTGTCACCGGCGGAATGCATGCTCCACGCGTGCAGGAGCATGCGCGATGCGCGCGGCGGCAAGCCTCGCGGCTGGTGATCGAACCAGTCGCCGGCCGCGGCCTGTGCGCGCCGGAGGTCGCCCGCTCGAACCTCGTTGACCGCGAGGAAGAACCGTGCGGACTCCGCCAGGATCGGTTCGGGCGTCATGGGCTGGTTGAGGGCGATGGTGAACACCCGGCGGGCGTCGACGTACCGCTCGCGGAGGCTCAGCGTCCTGCCCAGTTCGATCATGGCCCTGGCCGGCATCGCGACGACCGCACTGTCGTCGAGGTCGGCGGTCGTCTCGGGAACCGGTGCGGTGCCGTCGATGGCGGCGATGAGCAGCTGGGCGCTGTCGAGCCTCGCGCGGTCCGCTTCGTCGATGGAGCCCGCCTGCGCGCGAGCGTGCGCGAGGTGGTCACGGGCGCGATCCACTTCCCACCGCTCGGCGTGGAAGGTGGCCGCGAGGGCGCGGAGGTCGACTGCGCCCCCGGGATCGCCGCCGGAGTACAGGCTGATCGAGGCATCCACCTCGTCATCCGACACGACCTGCGTCCGCGCGAACTGGATGCTCGTCATGATCGTGGCCAGGCGGAGATCGGGTGTCGCCGCCGTCGACTCGCGCCGCGCGAACGATACGTATCGCGCCGCGAGGTCGAGTTCTGCGCGGAGGTACAGCGCGTTCGCGAGCTCCACGATGAGCGAGTGGTGCTCGGCGATGACGGGGGCGATGCGGAGTGCCCGCTCGGCGAACTCGACGGCCGTGGTGGTGTCTGCCTGCTGTGCGAAGCAGATGGCGGCATCCATCAGCCCTGCCGACGGGGCGTCGTCGTCGATGAAGCTGCGGTGCCACAGGTGCAGCCGCGGGTCGGTCTCGGCGTGCGCTGCGGCGAGCTCCGCGTGCAGGGCGCGGCGCGTACGGGACTCCATGCCCCAGAAGAGCACTGAGCGCAGGATCGGATCGGCCAGCCGCACGTGCTGCCCGACGGTGACGACGAGTCCGGAGTAGAGCAGGTCTTCGATCGCGTCTGCGTCGTCGGAGCCGCGCCTGCCGAGGGCGGATGCCCGGCTCAGCGGCGCGAGCGACATGCGGTCGAGCATCGCACGCTCCCGCACGGGCAGCGCGGCAACGCGTGCGTCGGCGATGGAGTGCATGGTCGGGGCCGGCCGGAACGGCAGTACGACGGCATCGTCGCCGCGACGTTCGTTGTCGCTCAAACCGTCGACGATGTCGACGAGCGTGCCGGGGTTGCCCCTCGCGTGGGCCGTGACTACGCGGAGGATGCCGGCATCGCTCGCCGGCCCCGCCACTTGCGAGGCGATCTCGAAGGCCTCGGACTCGGTCAGGGATCGCAACCCGACGCGGGGGAAAGCGGACAGCGGGCCGTCGGCGTCGACCCGGCTCGCGGTGGCGACGATGCGAACACCGGTGCCGGCGAGGCGACCGGAGATGAAGCCGAGCACTGTCTGGCTCTCGATATCCATCACGTCGATGTCGTCGATCAGCACCAGCACGGGCGCGAGATCGAGGCCGCGCAGGAAGGCGAGCAGGTCGTGGGCCGTCTGGAGCATGCTCGCGGCGTCGGTACCCGGGGCGAACCGGGTGATGAAGTCGCTGGCGCGCGAGTCGGTGAGCGACTCGAGCACGCGCGAGAACCCGGTGAGCGGCCATGCCGACTCGGTCGGGATCGATCGGAGGAGCACGGCCTCGATGGCGGAGGCGTCGCGGGTGGTGTCGAGCAGCGCGCTCTTGCCGGCGCCGCTTTCTCCGACCACGATGAGCGCGCTCTCGGCGCCGGTGGTCTCGAGTTTCGCGATGCGGTCAACAGCATCGCGGCGGGCTACGAGATCCATCGGCAGGCGCGCGGATAGGGGGTAAGCGGGGTCATTGCGGGTCCTTGGAGTCGTTCGGGCGAATCGTTTGGACAAACGGGTTGCGGCGTTCCGCGACAGCATCCTGGGGGTGTGATGCGGGCCGATGCGGTAAGCCGTAAGTCATACTCACACGAAAGCCTCAGCAATGAGAAGAAAAAGTCGATAGCTCTTCGACATTTGTTGCGGTGAAGTTACCTCAGCGTTACGTCGGTGCACCCCGCTTCCCGAACCCCCCGATCACACGGGATTTGTTACGCGCCGAGTCCCCGGGCTTCGGCGTTCGACGGCTGTACCCCATCATGGTGGCCATGACTCGACAGATCCGTTTCAACGCATTCGACATGAATTGCGTCGCGCACCAGGCCTCCGGGATGTGGCGCCACCCCGACGACCGTTCCAGCACCTACAAAGACCTCTCGTACTGGACCGATCTCGCGAAGCTGCTGGAGCGTGGCGCCTTCGACGGGATCTTCATCGCCGATGTGCTCGGTACCTACGACGTCTACGGGGGCAGCAACGAGGCTGCCATCCGCAATGGCGCCCAGGTGCCGGTCAACGACCCTGTGCTGCTCGTCTCGGCGATGGCCGCCGTCACCGAGCACCTCGGGTTCGGCGTCACCGCTGGCACCGCATACGAGCATCCGTACCCCTTCGCCCGCCGCATGTCGACCCTCGACCACCTGACGAAGGGCCGGGTCGGCTGGAACGTCGTGACCGGGTACCTGCCGAGCGCCGCGCGCAACATGGGTCACGAAGACCAGCTCGCGCACAACGACCGGTACGCCGTCGCAGACGAGTACCTCGAGGTGCTCTACAAGCTGTGGGAGGGATCGTGGGAAGACGACGCCGTCGTGCGCAACCGCGAGACCGGGGTATTCACCGACCCGACCAAGGTGCACGGGATCGAGCATCGCGGAAAGCACTTCACCGTTCCCGGAATTCACCTGTCGGAGCCGTCGACCCAGCGCACGCCGGTCATCTACCAGGCGGGGGCGTCGCCCCGTGGCATCCAATTCGCTGCCAGCAATGCCGAAGCGATCTTCGTCGCGTCGTCGACGAAAGCCGGTCTGAAGGCGACGGTCGGCCGGATTCGGGATGCGCTCGAGGCGGCGGGACGCGGGCGGTACTCCGCGAAGATCTACACGCTGCTGACGATCATCACCGACGAGACGAGCGAGAAGGCGCACGCGAAGCACGAGGACTACCTGCAGTACGCGTCGCAGGAGGGCGCCCTGGTGTTCATGTCGGGATGGATGGGCATCGACCTCGCGCAGTACGACCCCGACGAGCCGATCGGCAACGTGCAGAGCAACGCGATCCAGTCAGCGGTCGCGAACTTTCAGGAGGCGAACGACGAGGGTGGCGAATTCAAGGTGCGCGACATCGCGCGCATGGGCGCCATCGGCGGGCTGGGACCGCGCATCGTCGGGAGCGCCGCCGAGATCGCGGACACCCTGCAGGAGTGGGTCGAGGAGACCGACGTCGACGGGTTCAACCTGGCGTACGCGATCACACCAGGCACGTTCGAGGACATCGTGGAGTTCGTGATTCCCGAGCTGCGGCGCCGAGGCGCCTACCCGGAGGAGTACACGCAGGGCAGCCTGCGACAGAAGCTCCACGGACGCGGGGATCGACTGCCGGACGAGCACAACGGAGCGCAGTATCGCGTCGTCGTGAATGCCCACACATGAGCGAGAGAGTGGGCCCTACCGGGCTCGAACCGATGACATCCACGGTGTAAACGTGGCGCTCTACCAACTGAGCTAAAGGCCCGTGACATCGCTGCGCGGTGGCGGCGGTGTGACGACGAGAGACGAGCATACAGGCTTACACTCGGGCCATGGGCGCGGCAGAACACCGACCGAACGGTGCCGGGGGCCAGCGAGTCGTGCGGCCGGAACATCGGTGGCCGGCGGTCATCGCGCTGATGGTCGCCCTGGCGCTCTACGGCAGCCTGCCCAGTTCATTCCTCCCCGGCCTGCGCTTCACGGTCGTCGCGGTCGGGGTGGTGTCGCTCATTCCCCTGATCGTGCTGAACCCCCACCGGCTGCATCGACAGACCGTGTGGTCGAAGTACATCGCGGGAGGGCAGGGGCTGCTGCTCATCGTCGCCAACGAGATCGCGCTCGTTCAGCTCGTGTTCCAGCTCGTGACCGCCCGCAGCACTGACGGGCCGACCCTGCTCATCGCCGCGGTGCAGGTGTGGGTGACGAACGTGATCGCCTTCGCGCTGGTGTACTGGGAGATGGACCGCGGTGGTCCGGTGCCGAGGACCCACGAACCGCGACAAAGCCTTCCCGCGGCGGATTTTCGGTTCCCGCAGGACGAAGACCACGACGCCGTCGAGGAAGTCGCGGTTCGGTCATCCATTCGCAGCGACTGGGTACCCCAGTTCTTCGACTACCTCTACTTCTCGGCGTCGAACTCGATGGCATTCAGCCCCACCGACACGATGCCCCTGTCGCACCGCGCGAAGGCGCTCATGGTGCTGCAGGCCGTCGGCGCGTTCGTGCTGCTCGCGCTCGTGATCGCCCGCGCCGTCTCGCTGCTGGGCTGACCCGGGTACGCCGGGAGTGCGACCGGAGACTACCGTTAGAGCATGACGTCTGACACTTCACCACAGGACGCGGCAGAAAACGCCCGCCCCGCAGCATCCTTCGCCGAGCTCGGCCTCAGCGACCTCGTTCTCAAGGCCCTCAAGGACGTCGGGTACGAAACCCCCTCCGCCATCCAGGCCGCCACCATTCCTCCCCTGCTCGACGGACGCGATGTCGTCGGTCTCGCCCAGACCGGTACCGGCAAGACCGCCGCGTTCGCGCTGCCGATCCTGTCGCGGCTCGACGTCTCGCAGAAGAGCGTGCAGGCGCTCGTGCTCGCCCCCACCCGCGAGCTCGCCCTCCAGGTCTGCGAGGCCTTCGAAAAGTACGCCGCCCCCATGCGCGGCGTGCACGTGCTACCCGTATACGGCGGCCAGGCCTACGGCGTGCAGCTCTCCGCCCTCCGTCGCGGGGTGCACATCGTCGTCGGTACCCCCGGCCGCATCATGGACCACCTCGCCAAGGGCACCCTCGACCTCTCCGAGCTGAAGTACCTGGTGCTCGACGAGGCCGACGAGATGCTGAAGATGGGGTTCGCCGAGGATGTCGAGACCATCCTCGCCGACACTCCGGACGACAAGCAGGTGGCGCTGTTCTCGGCGACCATGCCCCCGCAGATTCGCCGCATCTCGAAGAAGTACCTCAACGACCCGACCGAGATCACCGTCGAGAACAAGACCACGACCTCGGCCAACACCACCCAGCGCTACCTGATGGTGTCGTACCCGCAGAAGGTCGACGCGCTCACCCGCATTCTCGAGGTCGAGAACTTCGAGGGCATGATCGTGTTCGTTCGCACCAAGAGCGAGACCGAGACGCTCGCCGAGAAGCTGCGCGCACGTGGCTACTCTGCAATGGCCATCAGCGGAGACGTGCCGCAGGCGCAGCGCGAGCGCACGGTGAACCAGCTGAAGTCGGGCAAGCTCGACATCCTGGTGGCGACGGATGTCGCAGCGCGCGGGCTCGACGTCGACCGCATCAGCCACGTGGTGAACTTCGACATCCCCATCGACACCGAGTCGTACGTGCACCGCATCGGCCGCACGGGCCGCGCGGGTCGCAGCGGTGCCGCGATCAGCTTCGTCACCCCGCGCGAGCGTCGACTGCTGTCCGCGATCGAGCGTGCCACCCGCCAGCCGCTCACCCAGATGCAGCTGCCGAGCATCGACGACGTCAACGTGACCAGGCTGGCGCGCTTCGACGACGCGATCACCGAGGCACTCGACAACACCGAGCGCATCGGCGCGTTCCGCGACATCATCGCGCACTACGTGAACCACCACGATGTTCCGGAGGCCGATGTCGCCGCGGCGCTGGCCATCGTGGCGCAGGGCGAGACTCCCCTGCTGCTCACGGCAGCAGACGACCGGTCACACCGCCAGGACCGCGAACGGGACTCGCGCAACGACCGCGATTCGAGCGACTCCGGCCAGGGCGCGCGGCCGCCGCGTCGCGCGCGTGCCGGCGACGGGTCGATGGCTTCCTACCGGGTGTCCGTCGGTCGCCGTCACAAGGTCGAGCCGCGCCAGATCGTCGGGGCACTCGCGAACGAGGGTGGCCTGAGCCGTGACGACTTCGGGCACATCAAGATCCTGTCGGACTTCTCGCTCGTCGATCTGCCGGCCGACCTCCCGCAGGCCGTGCTCGACAAGCTCGCCACGACGCGCATCAGCGGGCAGCTGATCGAACTGCGCCCCGACACCGGGCGCGCGCCGCGCGGCGGTCGCCCCCGCGGCTAAGGACCACGGCGAGCAGTCGGCCGCGGATGACCCGCGGCCGCTGCTCGGCTCCGCTCCGCCTTGCCCCGCCCCGAGCGATCGACCGGGCTACCGGGCCCGTTGCCGTCAGCGAACGGCGACGGGCGCGAGTTCGGCCAGCGCGGCCCGGTAGGCGTCGAGGGAGCGCGCCTCGCCCGGCGCGGTGATGAAACTCGCCCGGATCATGCCGCGGGTATCGATGAGGAACGACGCCCGGTTGGCGAAGCCCTTCTGCTCGAGGAACACGCCGTACTCCTTCGCGACGGCTCCGTGCGGCCAGAAGTCGGCGAGCAGCGTGAAGTCGTAACCACCCTCGGTGGCGAAGGCGCGCAGGGTGGCCTTCGAGTCGACGGAGATCGCCAGCAACTCGACGTTGCTGTCGGCGAACAGGGCGAGGTTGTCGCGCAGCTCGCAGAACTCGCCCGTGCAGGTGCTGGAGAACGCCAGTGGAAAGAACACCAGCGCGACGGGCTTCTTCCCCCTGAAGTCAGACAGTCGCACGTGCTCGCCGAACTGATTGGGCAGCTCGAAGTCGGGAGCCAGCGAATCGTTCTGGATAGGCATATCGGTGCAGTCCTTTCGAGCCGGGAGGGATGTCCCCGGAAACGCGGGGCAATACTACGCCCGAGCGCCACTCAGTGAATGATCAGCAGTTACTACAACTAGAATTGGGGAGCCTCACGGGCCATTGCGCCGAGACCCGACGTGAACGACCCCGAGGATGATTTCCACAGCCGCGTGTCAATAGGCACGGCTCGTCCGCAAACTAAGCGAGGTCAAGGGTGACGGTCAACGACCAGGATCCGTATTCGTTCAACCACATCGACGCAGATCCACAAGAAACTGCGGAGTGGCAGGAATCCTTGGACGCCCTCGTTGCGGTCCAGGGGCACGAGCGCGGACGCCAGATAATGCTCAGCCTGCTGAAGCGCTCCAAGGAGCTGCATCTGGGTGTGCCCATGGTGCCCACCACGGACTACCTCAACACCATCGCCCCGGAGAACGAGCCGGCCTTTCCCGGCAACGAGGAGATCGAGCGTCGCTACCGTGCCTGGATCCGGTGGAACGCCGCGATCACCGTGCACCGCGCGCAGCGCCCAGGTGTCGGCGTCGGTGGACACATCTCGACCTACGCATCGTCTGCGGCCCTCTATGAGGTGGGCCACAACCACTTCTTCCGTGGCCAGCACCACACGGGTGGCGGCGACCACATCTTCTACCAGGGGCACGCCTCCCCCGGAATGTACGCGCGCGCCTTCCTCGAGGGACGCCTGAGCACCGATCAGCTCGACGGTTTCCGCCAGGAGAAGTCGCACACCGCCGGTGGCCTGTCGTCATACCCGCACCCGCGCCTGATGAAGGACTTCTGGCAGTTCCCGACCGTGTCGATGGGTCTGGGACCCCTGAACGCCATTTACCAGGCGCAGGCGAACCGCTACCTCACCGACCGTGGCATCAAGGACGCATCGGACCAGCAGGTCTGGGCGTTCCTCGGCGACGGCGAGATGGACGAGGTTGAGAGTCGTGGCGCGCTGCAGCTCGCCGCGAACGACGGTCTCGACAACCTGAACTTCATCATCAACTGCAACCTGCAGCGCCTCGACGGCCCAGTGCGCGGCAACGGCAAGATCATCCAGGAGCTCGAGAGCTTCTTCCGCGGTGCGGGATGGAACGTCATCAAGGTTGTCTGGGGCCGCGAGTGGGACGAACTGCTCGCACGCGACAGCGAGGGCGCCCTTCGCGACCTGATGAACGCGACTCCCGACGGCGACTACCAGACCTACAAGGCCGAGAGCGGAGCGTACGTTCGCGAGAACTTCTTCGGACGCGACCCGCGCGCCCTCGAACTGGTCAAGGACTACACCGACGACCAGATCTGGGGCCTCAAGCGCGGTGGCCACGACTACCGCAAGGTGTACGCGGCGTTCAAGGCGGCATCGGAGCACAAGGGACAGCCCACGGTCATCCTGGCGAAGACGGTCAAGGGCTACGGCCTCGGCCCGTCGTTCGAGGGCCGCAACGCCACCCACCAGATGAAGAAGCTGACCCTCGACAACCTCAAGCAGTTCCGTGACGAGATGCGTATTCCGATCACCGACGCGAAGCTCGAGGAAGACCCGTACCTGCCGCCGTACTACCACCCCGGTGACGACGACGAGGCGATCCAATACCTGCACGACCGTCGCCAGGAACTCGGCGGGTACGTTCCCGAGCGCCGCTCGAAGTACACCCAGCTGAACCTGCCGGACCACTCCACCTACGACGTGGTCAAGAAGGGCTCGGGCAAGCAGGAGGTCGCCACCACCATGGCGTTCGCGCGCCTGCTGAAGGACCTGCTGCGTTCGAAGGACTTCGGACACCGCATCGTGCCCATCATCCCCGACGAGGCGCGCACCTTCGGTATGGACGCGTACTTCCCGACATCGAAGATCTACAACCCGAGCGGGCAGCAGTACACCTCGGTCGACCGTCAGCAGCTGCTCGCCTACAAGGAGAGCCCGCAGGGCCAGATCCTGCACACCGGAATCAACGAGGCCGGCGCGTTCGCCGCATTCACGGCCACCGGAACGGCGTATTCCACCCACGGCGAACCGCTCATTCCGGTGTACGTCTTCTACTCCATGTTCGGCTTCCAGCGCACGGGTGACGCCATGTGGGCAGCGGGCGACCAGATGGCCCGCGGGTTCATCATCGGTGCGACCGCGGGTCGCACCACCCTGACCGGTGAGGGACTGCAGCACGCAGACGGGCACTCCCCCCTGCTCGCCTCGACCAACCCGGCCGTGGTGTCGTACGACCCCGCGTACGGCTACGAGCTCGGCCACATCGTCGAGGCCGGCCTCGACCGCATGTACGGCGACACCCACCCCGACCCCAACGTCATGTACTACGTCACCGTCTACAACGAGCCGATCGCGCAGCCTGCGGAGCCGGAGAACCTCGACGTCGACGGCCTGCTGCGCGGCCTCTACCACCTCAAGTCGTCGCCCCTGCAGGACGGCGCCGACGCACCGCGCGCCCAGCTGCTGGCCTCGGGTGTCGCTCTCGCGTGGGCGATCGAGGCGCAGAAGCTGCTCGCCGAGGACTGGGGCGTTGCCGCGGATGTCTGGTCGGTGACCTCGTGGACCGAGCTCCGTCGCGACGGGCTCGCGGCATCCGAACAGAACTTCCTCAACCCGGATGCCGAGCCGCGCGTGCCATACGTGACCGAGAAGCTGTCGGGCGCCGAGGGACCGTTCGTCGCCGTGACCGACTTCATGCACGCCGTGCCGGACCAGATCCGCCAGTTCGTGCCTGGTGACTTCGCAACGCTCGGTGCCGATGACTTCGGCTTCTCCGACACCCGCGCCGCCGCCCGTCGATTCTTCAAGATCGACGGACCGTCGGTGGTGGTGCGCACCCTCGAGTCGCTGGTCGCCCAGGGACTCGTCGATGCCGGGGCACCCCAGAAGGCGATCGACAAGTACCGCCTGATGGACGTGACGGCAGGAACCTCGGGCAACGCCGGCGGAGAGAGCTGACCGTCATCACCGCGGCGCCGTAATGGCACAAACGAAGGCACAGACCCTTGCCTGGCTCAAGACAGTCTCTGGCGAGCTCGCTTCTGCGACGCTGAAGCGCCTCGACGACACCCTCCCCTGGTATGGGGACATGCCACCTGGCCGACGCTCAGCCGTCGGCCTGGTGGCCCAGGCGGGCATCACGTCGTTCATCCACTGGTTCGACGATCCGAAGTCCACCCCGTGGATCGCCGCGGACGTGTTCGGCGCGGCCCCCCGGGAACTGCTGCGGTCGGTGAGCCTGACCCAGACGCTCCAGCTGATCAAGGTCACGGTCGAGGTGGTCGAGGAGAGGCTCAAGGGTCGCGATGAGTCGCTGCGGGAGGCGATCCTGCTCTACTCGCGGGAGATCGCCTTCGCGGCGGCCGACGTCTACGCGCGTGCGGCCGAAGCGCGGGGCCTGTGGGATGCGCGGCTCGAGGCCCTCGTGGTCGACTCGATCCTCAGCGGTGAGTACGACGACGAACTGCCGTCGCGCATCGCCGCGCTGGGCTGGCACGGCCACGGCGAGGTGTCGGTGCTCGTGGGTACGGCGCCACCGATGCTCGATGTCGACATGCTGCGTCGTACCGCTCGGCACCTCGACGCCGATGTGCTGATCGGCGTGCAGGGCAACCGGCTGGTGCTGGTCATCGGCCGTGCACACCCGACCCCGGGCGACGGGGAGGGCGAGAACGAGACGCGCCTGGTGCCGTTCCTCACGATCGCCAATGCCCTCGAGCCCGGCTTCGGCACCGGCCACCTCGTACTCGGCCACGAGGTGCCGAGCCTCGTCGAGGCGTCCCGCAGTGCCAAGGCGGCCCTGGCCGGCTTCGCGGTCGCCAGGTCGCGCCGCAACACCCCCCGCCCGGTGCTCGCCGACGACCTGTTGCCGGAGCGCGCCCTGGCTGGCGATCCGCTCGCCCGCGCCACGCTCATCAACCGCGTATACCGGCCGCTGCAGGCGCACTCCACCGAGCTGCTGGCCACGCTGTGGTGCTACCTCGACAACGGGCGCTCGCTCGAGGCGACTGCCCGCGAACTCTTCGTGCACCCGAACACCGTGCGGTACCGCCTGAAGCGCGTCACCGAGGTCATCGGGTGGGATGCCACCGGCGCCCGCGAGTCGCTCATCCTGCAGGCGGCCCTCGTGCTCGGGTCGATCGCAGAGCCGGATGCGACGGCGAACCGTCGACCGCGGGACGGCCGCTCCGGCCCCCGATAGGCGGCTCGACCGCACCACGCCGACAACGATCAATCGTCTTTCTCGTGCGATTCCTACAGGGGTTGGCCCCGGAATGTTGACAGACTGGGTTGATGATCGTCGTCGTATGCCCAGGTCAAGGGTCGCAGGCCCCCGGGTTCCTCGAACCCTGGTTGATGGATCCGGCGTATCGCCGCCAGCTCGTGGGCATGTCGGAGGCCATCGGCATCGACCTCGTCGAGCACGGAACGGTCTCCGACGCCGCGACCATCCGCGACACCGCCGTCGCCCAGCCGCTGATCGTCGCCGCCGGCATCCTCACGCTGAGCGTGCTGCTGGCCGATGGCCGGCGGGAGCGCATTGGGGGCGTCGCAGGACACTCCGTCGGCGAGGTCACGGCAGCCGCGGCATCCAATATCCTCACCACCGGCGAGGCCATGATGCTGGTCACGGAGCGTGGGCGGGCGATGGCGGATGCCGCTGCCCTCACGTCGACCGGCATGAGCGCGGTGGTCGGGGCAGACGAGGCGGAGCTGCTGCAGCGCCTCACCGACCTCGGTCTCTCGCCCGCGAACTTCAACGGCGGCGGACAGATCGTCGTCGCGGGCGAACGCGCGGCCCTCGACCAGCTGGCCGCCGAGCCGCCCACCCGGGCCAGGGTCATTCCACTCGACGTCGCCGGCGCTTTCCACACCTCGTACATGTCGCCCGCCGTCGACCGGCTGCGCGCGGTCGCCGATTCCCTCACGCCCCGCACCCCCGACCTGCCGATCTGGACCAACCGCGACGGTTCGCTCGTCACCTCGGGTGATGAGTTCGTCGACCTGCTCGTCGGGCAGGTCAGCTCCCCGGTGCGCTGGGACAGGACCATGGAGTCGCTCGCCGCCGCGGGCGTCACCGGCCTCATCGAGGTCGCCCCCGCCGGTGCCCTCACCGGGCTCGCCAAGCGCGGCCTGCGCGGGGTACCCACCGTGGCGGTCAAGACCCCCGACGACCTTCCCGCCGCATTCGACCTGATCGACAGGACCCCATGACGAACCCGACACTGCTGCAGTCCCAGGGCGCGCAGTTCACCCGCATCTACAGCTACGGCGCCGCCCGCGGCGACCTGGTCGTTCCTAACGAGGAACTCGTCGGGCCGATCGACTCGAGCGACGAGTGGATTCGCCAGCGCACCGGCATCGTCACCCGCACCCGGGCATCCGCGGGGGTCGACGCCACCGATCTCGCCACCACCGCAGCGATCGAGGCCATCGAGAAGTCCGGCGTCGCCGCCGGGCTTATCGACCTCGTCATCGTCGCCACGATCAGCAACATCCGGCAGACGCCGTCGATGGCAGCGGTCGTAGCCGATCGGGTCGGCGCGAACCCCGCCGCGGCCTACGACGCCAACGCGGCGTGTGCGGGCTTCAGCTACGCCGTCACCCAGGCCGACGCCCTGATCCGTTCCGGTGCGGCGCACTACGCGCTGGTCATCGGCGCCGAGAAGCTCTCCGACGTCGTCGATCCCGCCGACCGCTCCATCTCCTTCCTGCTCGGCGACGGTGCGGGCGCCGTCGTGATCGGCCCCAGCGACACCCCCGGCATCGCCGCGCCGGTCTGGGGATCCGACGGCTCCAAGGCCGACGCCGTAGGCATGAACGCGACCCTCGTCGACTTTCGCGACGGCACCGCGCCATGGCCGACCCTGCGCCAGGAGGGCCAGACGGTCTTTCGCTGGGCCGTATGGGACATGGCGAAGGTGGCCAAGAAGGCGCTGGATGCTGCGGGCATCGAGCCATCGGACCTCGCCGCGTTCATCCCCCACCAGGCCAACATGCGCATCATCGACGAGTTCGCGAAGCAGCTTGGGCTGCCGCCGACCGTGATGATCGCGCGCGACATCGCCACCACCGGCAACACCTCGGCCGCCTCGATCCCCCTCGCGACCCACGCGTTACTGTTGGAGCACCCGGAGCTCAGTGGCGGTCTCGCCCTGCAGATCGGGTTCGGCGCGGGCCTCGTCTTCGGGGCCCAGGTGGTCGTTCTTCCCTAGGATTGACCACGGTCCTTTTTCTGCACCAAAAATCAAGGAGAAACACAATGGCATTGTCTACCGAAGAAGTCCTGGCCGGTCTCGCGGAGCTCATCAACGACGAGACGGGGATTGCCACCGACTCGGTCGAGCTCGGCAAGTCCTTCACCGACGACCTCGACATCGACTCCATCTCGATGATGACCATCGTGGTCAACGCCGAAGAGAAGTTCGACGTGAAGATCCCGGATGAAGAGGTCAAGAACCTCAAGACGGTGGGCGACGCCGTGCACTTCATCACCGCAGCACAGGGCTAGTACCCCGACGACCGACGCTCGACGGTCGGTCGGGAATGACCCCGGCCGACCGGCCATGCCGCACCACCACGGCCACGCCGCACCACCAGAGGAACCACGATGAGCCAGAAGAAGATCGTTGTCACCGGACTCGGAGCAACCTCCCCCCTCGGCGGGAATGTGCCCGACAGCTGGAGCGCTCTGCTCGCGGGCGAGTCGGGTGCCAGCACCCTCGACAAGGACTGGGTCGCCAGGTACGAGCTCCCCGTCACCTTCGCCGCACAGGCGAAGGTTCCCGCGGCCGACATCCTCGAACGCGTCGAGACCAAGCGCCTCGACCCCGGCAGCCAGTTCGCGCTGATCGCGGCCCGTGAGGCGTGGGCAGACGCCGGCGCCCCCGACATCGACCCTGAGCGCATCGCCGTCGACTACGCGACCGGCATCGGCGGCATCTGGACCCTCGTCGACGCGTGGGAGACCCTGCGCGAGCGCGGACCCCGCCGCGTGCTCCCCATGACCGTTCCCATGCTCATGCCCAACGGCCCGGCCGCGGCGATCAGCATGAGCCTCTCCGCCCGCGGAGGAGCACGCACCGTCGTCTCCGCCTGCGCGTCGAGCACCGAATCCATCGCCAACGGCTACGAGCACCTCCAGGCCGGGCTCGCCGACATCATCATCGCCGGCGGCACCGAAGCCGCCATCCACCCGCTGCCGATCGCCTCCTTCGCAGCCATGCAGGCCCTCTCCAAGCGCAACGACGACCCGCAGCGCGCTTCCCGCCCCTACGACGTCAACCGAGACGGCTTCGTGCTCGGCGAGGGCGCCGGCGCCATCGTGCTCGAGACCGAGGAGCACGCGCTCGCCCGCGGCGCACGCATCTACGCAGAACTCGCCGGCGGCGCCGTGACCAGCGACTCGTTCCACATCACGGCCCCCGACCCCGAGGGCTCGGGTGCCGCGCGCGCCATGCTCGCCGCGCTCGACCAGGCCGGGGCTGCCATCACCGACGTCGGCCACGTCAACGCGCACGCCACCAGCACCCCGGTCGGCGACATCGCCGAGTACAACGCCATGGCCCGCGTGTTCGGCGACCACCTCGACTCGATCGCGGTGTCGGCCACGAAGGCCGCGACCGGTCACCTGCTCGGCGGCACCGGGGCGCTCGAGGCGATCTTCACGATCCTCGCGCTGCACCACCGCACCGCCCCACCCACGATCAACCTTGACGACCAGGACCCGTCCATCCCGCTCGACGTGGTGACCTCGCCGCGCGACCTCGGCCAGCAGCAGCTGCTCGCGATCAGCAACTCGTTCGGCTTCGGCGGCCACAACGCCGTCGTCGCGTTCCGGAGCGTGTGATCGCCGAACCGGCGTCGCCCGGCAGCACTGCACCCGGTCGCACCGGGTCGGTCGCGATCGTCAGCGACTACTTCCTCGACTACGTCGGCGGCGCCCAGACGTCGATGCGCGAACAGAAGCTCGCCCTCGAGCGGGCCGGTCACCGGGTGGTGCGGGTCTCGCCCGTGCACGGACCAGGGCGACGCGTGCGGCGGTCGGCAGACGGCATCCTGATCCGTCCGTTCTTCACCCTCCCCGGCGTGCGACTCGCGGTGATCCCCAACAGCGAGAAGACCCGGCGCACCCTGCGACTGTTCTTCGAGCGTGAACGGGTCGAGGTAGTGCACGTGCAGACCGAGTTCGGCCTCGCGCACGCCGCCGCCGATGTCGCCGCCGAGCTCGGCATCCCGGTCGTCCACACGGTGCACACCTTCTACTGGGCCAGTGACGACAACTGGAACGCACCGCTCGAGCCGTTCATCAGGTGGGCCCTGAACAAGGCGCTCGCGACCACACTGCCTCGGCAGTCAATCACGCCCCGCCCGGTCGACAACCTGCTGCGCAACATGGTTCTGCAGTTCGCCCTGCGCGCCGACGCGGTGATCTCACCGTCGGCCCACCAGGCCAGGGACCTCGAGGCCGCGGGCGTGCGGGCGCCCATCGCCATTGTGCCCAACCCGATCACGACGTCGCCCCGCCCGCCGCTGCCGCTGCCCGTCGGCGAACCGCCACGCCTGCTGTGGGTCGCGCGGTGCGAGGGCGTCAAGCGTCCCCTCATCTTCGCGGCGGCCGCGGTTCTCGCGCTCGCCCGCACCGGTAATGGCTTCAGCGTGGACTTCGTCGGCGACGGGTCACAGCGCGCTGCCCTGCAGAGACTCGTGCTGGGGCATCCACAGCTCAGGGTCCAGGGGTCGTTGCCGCACGACGCCGTGCTCGACCTGATGGATGCCGCCTCCGTCGTGGTGCTGTCGTCGGTCGGGTTCGACAACCAGCCGATGACCATCGCCGAGGCCGTCAGTCGCGAGCGGGCCATCCTGTACTGCGACCCCAAGCTGCGCGAGGGATTGCTGCACGCCGGCTACCTGGCCGACAACCCCGACGTCTCGGGCCTCGCCGACGCCATCGTCGACCTGGTGGAGCGCCCCGAGAAGCTGCGCGAGCTGTCGGCGGGTGCCGCGCTCGACGGCGAGCAGTTCAGCGGTGAGCGCTACGTCGAGGGCGCACTGGCTGCATTCGAGCTCGCCCGATCGCGGCTGCGGGAGTAGAACCCGCCGGCGTCAGCCGACCTTGTGCAGCCAGACGACCTGGCTCGAGTCGCTCGCGTGGCGGAACACCTCGAGCTCGTCGTCCCAGGCCTGCCCGAGGGCGAGGCGGAGCTCGCGGTGCAGCTCGAGCGCGTTCGACCCGGCGATCTCCATCGCGTAGCGCACCCGGTCTTCCGGCACGACGATGTTGCCCACCGTGTCGGTCTGGGCGAAGAAGATCCCGAGGTCGGGCGTGTGCAGCCAGCGGCCGCCGTCGGTGCCGAGCCCGGCATCCTCGGTGACCTCGTAGCGCAGGTGCTCCCATCCGCGCAGGGCTGACGCCAGCACGGCTCCGGTTCCGGGTGCGCCCTCCCAGTAGTACTCGGTGCGGAGCGATCCCTTCAGTACGGGCTGGTCGCTCCATTCGAAATTCACGGCGCGACCGAGGGCGCGCCCGGTGGCCCACTCGATGTGGGGTGTGAGCGCGCGAGGCGAGGAGTGCACGTACAGCACCCCACGAGCAATAGCAGCATCCACGTTGTCTCCATTCGGTTAGGTGCGACTTCCCCATCGACCTGGTGAACGGATGCTTCGTTGAGCTGAATTCGACGCCGAAGCGTCGGTTCATTATGTATGACCGCGACCCGGAATCACAAGCGCGTAGTTCGCTCCCGGCTAGGAGTAGTCCCTGAACCTATACTCAGTAGGTCGATAGGAGCATGGATGTCGGTACGCGACGGGTTGATGGCCATCCTCACGCTGGGCCCCGCCTACGGTCTGCAGCTGCACGCCGAGCTGGCCAGGCGGGCTCCGCACCGAGGTCCGGTGAACGTCGGACAGATCTACTCGACGCTCGACCGCCTCTCCACGCAGCGCCTCATCGCCTCGGCCGGGGTCACCGACGACGGGCTCCCCCAGTACGCGCTCACCCCCGCCGGCCGAATCGCTTCGAACGACTGGATCGAGACGCCGGCGCTGCACTTGCTCCCGGAGTGGACCGAGATGCTCGACCAGGTGCTCGTCGGCTCGTCGGTGTCGCCCGCAGCCGCCCCGCCGCTCATCGCCGGGTACCGTCACTGGTGGGTCGACGACGGCCTCGCCGCACGCAGCACCCTCGCCGAGTCGGAGGTGGATGCTGCCGCGCGTCTCTCCCTGCTCGCCCGGGTCAGCAGGGCCGATGCTGCGGTCGACTGGCTCGACCAGGCGGCACGGGTCGTCGCCGCAGATGACCCGTTCCTCCCCTACTCCGCGGTGCGCCCGAAGCGCGGGCGGCGGCCCGCGGTCACCGCAGCCAGCTAGGCACGGTCGGCCGCACCGGGTCACTTCGCCTGCGAGTAATCGTCGACCACGGCGACGGTGAGAGGGAATTGGATGGGCAGCTCGCCGAACAGGAGGCGCCCGGCATCCATCGCTGCCTGCCGCACCTCGTGCTCTACCCGCTCGGCCATGGCAGCCGGGGTGTGCACCACGAGCTCGTCGTGCAGGAAGAAGACCAGGTGCGGCGTGCGCACCCAGCCGGCTCCGGTCGCCCCGGCGGGGTCGAGCGCGGTGAGGCGCGTGCGCAGGACCGCCATCCAGCACAGCGCCCACTCTGCAGCGGTTCCCTGCACCACGAAATTGCGGGTGAACCGCCCCCAGGAGCGCGCCCGGGAGCGGGTGCGATCGTGGTCGGCGGCGGTCGCGGTCTCGTCGTATCCGGTTGCCGCCCCCGGTGGTGAGCTGCGCCCGAGCCGCGTCGTGACGACCTTTCCAGCCTCGCCAGCCCGGGCGGCGGCCTCGACGTAGCCGATCGCTCGCGGGTAAGTGCGTGCGAGCTGCGGCAGCAACCGGCCCGCCTCGCCCGAGGTCGCCCCGTACATGGCGCCCAGCATGGCGACCTTGGCGTGCTCGCGGGTCTCGACGGCCCCACTGGCCACGATTCCCGCATAGAGGTCACCCGACGCGGCGGCCTGCACCATGCCCCGGTCGCCGGCGAGGGCCGCCAGGATGCGGGGTTCGAGCTGCGCGGCATCCGCGACGACGAGTTTGAAGCCGGGGTCGGCGATCACCGCACCGCGCACCTGCTTCGGCAGCTGCAGCGCGCCGCCGCCGCCTTTGCTCGCCCACCGACCGGTGACCACTCCCCCCGGCACGTACTCGGGCCTGAAGCGTCCGCCCGCGACGTTGGCGTCGAGCCAGTGCCAACCGTTGGCGCTCCACAGCCGCGCCATCTTCTTGTACTCGAGCAGCGGTTCGATGACCGGGTGCTCGACCTTCTTCAGGTCCCTCGAGCGCGTCGACTCGACGGCGACACCGGCGCGGCCGAGGGCCTTGAGCAGCTCGGGCGGGGAGTCGGGATTGACGTCGTCGACGCCGAGCTCGGAGCGCACCCGGTCGAGGGCGGCCTGCATGCGGCTCGGCCGCTGGTCGGGGGCCGGCCGGGGGCCGAGAACGTTCGCGAGCAGTCGCTCGTGCACCTCCGCCCGCCATGGGAGTCCCGCGTACCTGATCTCGGCCGCGACCAGGGCACCGGCCGATTCTGCGGCGAGCAGGATCGACACCCGTGCAGGGTCAGCGCACCCCGCGACGGCCGCCCGCTGGGCACGGAACTCGGCGACCGGGTCGGGTGAGTCGCCATCGACCTCCACCTCGAACAGTGCCCCGGTCGAACGGCGCCGTTCTGGGGTGGGGGCGTCCCACTCGGTCGGCGGGGCGGTGGCGAGGGTGGATGCCGCGGTCAGCGTCGAACCGCGGAGGATCGCGTGGCACAGCCGCAGGTCCACGCAGCGCTCGACACGCACCCCCGCGGCCAGCAACTCCGGGTACCACCGGCTCGTGTCGTCCCACACCCAGCGGGGCCGCGACGGTTCGAGCCGCGCGACCTCGGCCGCGAGGTCGGGCACGCGGCGCGGTTCGGCCACCGGCGAGCCGTCGGCGGCGAGTTCGCTGAGGATCGCCCCGTCGGGGTCGCGCGTGAGAGCGAGGAACACCGTCGCCGGTCAGTGCAGCAGTGCGCCCGCGGTGTTGAGCACGTTCTTCTCGCCGGCCTCGATCGGCACCGTGAACCGGTTCTGGCGGGGTGGCATGGGGCAGTTGAAGTTGTAGCTGAAGGCGCACGGCGGGAGGTATGCGCGGTTGAAGTCGAGGGTGATCGACCCGTCGGTGTTAGGGGCGACCATCAGGAAGCGCCCGACGCTGTAGGTGGAGTCCCCGTTGGTCGAGTCGGCGAACACGAGCAGCAGTGCACGGCCCTCCTTGAACGCCGCCAGGCTGTAGTCGATGCCGTCCTTCGTGAAGGTGATTTCGCCGGGGACCACCTTGTCGCGGGGCTTTCCCTCGTCTTTCAGGTGCTCGATACCGAGGGTGGTGCCGCCCTCTATCTCGTTCCACGCTGCGGTGATGACCCAGTCGGGGTTGTAGGGGAACGCGTCGATGCCTCCGAAATCGCGGATGGCGTCGGACCGCGCGTCCCAGACGCGCAGCGCGTAGGCGCCATCCTCGCCGGCGATGACGAACGCCGAGAGAGTGTCGGAGAAGACCACCTCGCCCGGTGTAGCCGAATCCTTGCCCGCGACGACGGCGCGGCCATCCACCAGTTCGCCATCGACCCGGATGCCGTCGGCGGCCGTCGCGGTGACGGCCAGCCCGGATTCACCCTCGGGCAGCGGCGCCCACAGTCCCGGCACGCCGTAGATGGGCTGCTCGGCGTCGACCCACTGCGTGTTCACCAGTGCGAGGTTGCCCTTCGGCTGCACGACGGCTTCGTCGCGACGGGTGCGGTAGATAGCGAGCAGCTGTTCCGGGGACATGGCTGAGGGGATTGTTGGTGGGAGGTTGGTCATGGTTCCATCCTTGTCGACGTCACCCTCGTCAACGACCAACCCGGCCGGTTTATGCCGACCGGGCGACACCGCGATGGTCGTCCTGCCACAGCTCGACCTGCACCTGGATGGCCAGTTCCCGCAGCAGGCCGATATCGAACTCCGCGGCCGGACGCGGCGCGGCGTCGACGACGCTGAGCACGCCGATCGTCTGACCGGTAGCCGACTCGATGGGGAACGCGGCGAAGAAGCGGGGCAGCTCCCCGTCGGCCGTCGCGGCCGGTTCCCGCGCCCAGTCGTCGTGCATCGCGTCGCCGATCACCGTGGCGGTGGTCGACAGGATCGCGCGGCTGCAGAACCGATCAGCCCTGGCCGTCGCCGGGAAGGACGATCCGGCGCTGGCCAGGTGCAGGAGGGCATCGCGGTCGAGAACGGTGATGTGGGCGGAGTCGGTGTCGAAGGCGTCCCGTGCGCGATCGACGATGTACTGCAGGCGTGCGGCCATCGGGTCGTCGACCATCGGGGCCGCGACGTGGCGCGGTGCCGCCTCTCCGGGGCCCGGCGTGTCGGTGGCCGCGGAATACCGGCCCCCTGGCCGGCGCGGACCGCACGGCAGCATCGGCACGATCCCCGCGCACAGCACGGTCGCCCACCGCACGTATTCGCCGGGCGAGCGGTGCCGGTCGATCCTCGATCGCCCACTGCGCGCTTCGATGGGCACGAAGCAGGCACGCGGGTCGTCGGCGCAGAGCGCGGCGGTGATGTCGTTCAGCCGGTCCGCATGGGCTGCGGCCACCGATCCGAGCACGGAATCGAAGATGTCGATGCTGCGGATGGGGGGAATGCCCGCCGCGACGAGCACGGCCCCGGTGTCGCTCGACCGGATGACGTCGATGACGGCGGCGTAGTCACGGCGCCAGTGGCGGGGGTTCGCGAGGTGGAGTGCCTCGTTGGCGCCGATGCACACCACGATGGCGTCGTACCGCCAGAGCTTCGCCTCGCGGAGGTGTCCGGGCAGGTCAGACAAGCGCATGTCGCTGTCGGCGATGAGGTCGACGGTCACTGCGCGGCCGGTGCGGGCCGTCATCGCCCTCGCCAAGGCACCGGGAAGAGCGAGGTCGTGGGTGTGAACGCCCCAGCCGACGGCGGGCCCCGATCCGACGATGAGCACCCGGTCGCCGTCTGGCCCCGCGGTGTGGCACTGCGGCGGGCCGGCGGGACGCGGTATGCGGTGGCTGCGCCCCTCGGCATACGTGACCCACGCAGCCATGACGGGACTCAGTGCCCAGCGCGCGACGCCGGAGGGAAACCTGTATGGAGGCATTCGCGGGGTCTGGGCGAGAACCTTCGATACGCGGGTCACATCGTGCCGCCCGCGCGTGCGGAGAAGTCGAGTGCCTGAGACATAGTCCCCCAACCAGTCGGCTCCAATTCTACCCGGGGCCGGCCGGCCCCCGGTCGGTGGCGAACCCCCACAACGGGCGTCGTGCGCATCAGCGCGGCTACCGCTACATCAGGCCGCCCTCTGGCCAGCGCTTGGTACGCCGACTGAGCAGACGACGCAGGCCGAGCACGATGCCGTAACCGATGCTGCCGACCCCGACGACGAGGAGCTCGAAGGAGAGACCCACCCCGCGCGACGACGCGGGCTCTGTGCTCGCCGCGACGAGGATCATGACGACGCTGCCGGCGAGCGCGAACGCCCCACCCAGGATGTAGAAGAACGGGCGCCAGCTCTCGGGCAGGGTCTGTTCACCTTCGGGTGCGGGCACGTGGTTCCGTCCGGTCGGTGTGCGGGTGTCGAATGCACAGCCTACGGACCGGCGCACCCGGCCACTCGAACCCTGCGGCTGGAGGCGCTGTCGGGGCTGGCGACAGGCCGTCTCGTCTGGTTGGCCATCCCATTCGACACGCGCATAATTGCTTGCCACGACCGCTGCGAATCCGCCCCGGGTGGTCTACCCGTCACAGGAGATGCTCATGGCCACCAGCCGCAACCCGATCGATGACCTGCGCGAATCGCTGGGCCACCTCGCGGGGCAGATCAAGTTGCCGGGATCGGAGCGAGTCGAGGAGCTGGTCACCGGGCGCGCCAGGTCGACCAGGCCGCTCGCCGAGGTGCAGGCGGAGCTCGACGGCCTGGTGGGCCTGG
Source organism: Marisediminicola senii (assembly GCF_011057645.1). Lineage (GTDB taxonomy): Bacteria > Actinomycetota > Actinomycetes > Actinomycetales > Microbacteriaceae > Marisediminicola > Marisediminicola senii. The sequence continues at coordinate 145,000 of NZ_JAALGE010000003.1, forward strand.
AGACGGTCAAGGAGCAGGTGCGGGCGCTGGTCGCCTTCCTCCAGGTGCAGGCCAGCCGCAAGTCGCACGGCCTCCCCGAGGTGGCCACCTCACAGCACCTCGTCTTTCTGGGCAACCCGGGCACGGGCAAGACCACCGTGGCGCGGCTCCTCGCCGAGATGTACCGCGCCGTCGGGCTGCTGCAGAAGGGCCACCTGGTCGAGGTGGACAGGTCGGCGCTGGTCGGGCAGTACGTGGGCGCCACCGCCATCAAGACCGACCGGGTGATCCGTCGCGCCCTCGACGGGGTTCTGTTCATCGATGAGGCATACGCCCTCTCGCCGGAAGACGGACGCATGGACTTCGGTCCGGAGGCCATCGAGATACTGCTCAAGCGGATGGAGGACCACCGCCACCGCCTGGTCGTCATCGTGGCCGGCTACCCGCGGCTGATGGAATCGTTCCTGCTCTCCAACCCCGGGTTGCGGTCACGCTTCGCACGGGAGATCTCGTTTCCCGACTATTCGGTCGACGAACTGGAGGCGATCTTCAGCAAGATGCTGGCCCAGCACCAGTACCTCCTCCAGCCGGGCGCAGAGCACGTGCTCCGCCGTATCCTCAGCGGCCTGCACGCCGGCGAGGCATCGGGCAACGCGCGCTTCGCTCGCACGCTCTTCGAGCAGTCGCTCAACCGCCAGGCGCTCCGGCTGTCCCTCGACGGGGAACGCAGCCTCGACGACCTCGACCGGGATGCCGTGATGACACTGACCGCGGATGACCTCGGTGGCGCGGCGAGCGCCCTCGGCGAAGGACCGCCAGCAGACCCGTCGCCGTCGCGCTGGTGGCGTTGGCTGGGCTGAGCGACGAGCTTCGGGCAGTCGCCGGTCAGGACGTGACTTCGTTCGCCAGCGCGGCCAGCACCGTGGTGAGTTTCTGCAGCAGCGGCCCGGCATCGCCGAGGTCGAACGCCTGCGCGAGGTCCACCGGCGGGCGATAGGCCAGCTTTGTGACGCCCTGGTCGTCCCACAGCAGGATCCGCAGCGGAAGGTCGAGCCCCACCCGGGGGTCGAGGCGCATGAGGGGTGTTCCCGCCACCGGATTGCCCAGGATCGCCACGACTTCATCCGGGAGTTCGAGCCCTACCTCCCGTGCTGCGGCGGCGTGGTCGATGACCGCGAAGATGCGTACGTCGTGTTCGTCGGCGGCCGTCCTCAGCCGGTCCAGTGCGTCGCCGACCGACCCGTCGACGTCGTGCGTGGTGAGTCCAGCAGCCATCGAGTCCTCCATTTGTGATCCGTCCACCCGAAGCATGGGGCCTATCGGCACGCCGTCAATACTCATTCTTGATGACGAAGTACGACCCGCGGATGATGCCAGCGAGCGTTGACTTCTGGCGCGCGAACCGGAATGCAGCGAGCTCGTCTGGCACCTCCATTCCCTCCGACAGCTTGAATCCCACGGCGCGCTTGCCCGCGGCATCGATCGCGTACATGACATTGACCGACAGTCCGCTGGCGTAGAAGACATACGCGAAGCGGGTGCCATCCACCACGAACTCGGTCGCTTCGATGGCGGGGGACGCGATCGTGATCCCGCGTTCCCGCGAGAGGATGCCGTGTACCCAGTCGATCGCGCCGGTCGCGTCACGTGCCGGCTCCACGGTGAAGACGTGGTCGTACTTGTTTCTGAAGTAGCGCGCCTCGTTCGCGCGCAGCCCGGCGAGGGCGTCTCCTACTGGTGATGATTCGAGTCCGACCGGTGACACGGTGGCGAAATCGACGACGTACGACATGTGGTGCATCCCCTTTTCTCGTGCCGGCCAGGGCAGCCCGGCGATGGCCCCAATGTACTGACGGTCGCCACGGCATGCTTCTCGAAAACTGACCGCTGACGCGGCGGTGACATCATGTCGGCGCGAAGAGCGCACACTTCTCTACATGACATCGACTGCAGGGCGTCGGGCCGTTCGGGCATTGACGCGGCGCACCCGTCTCGCATCGCGGGCGTCGACGGGTGCGGCGCGTGCGGCGCGTGCGGACCGCGGTGCCTTCGACGAGGCAGTGCGGTCGATCAGGGCGGGCTCGCTCACCGCAGACGGTGCCGCGGGCCACCTCCTCGCGCGACTGACCGATCGCGAGCTCGTCGGGCTTCTCGACGGCGACTCCCCGCGCCTGCTGCTGCCGTTCATCCCGGTGCTGCTCGGTCGGCGGCCGTTCGTGGCGGGGGCGGTGCCCCGGCTCGGTATTCCGGGTATCCGGTTCAGCGACGGTACCCGCGGCGTGGTGATCGGTGCCTCCACCGCGTTTCCCGTCACGATCGCGCGGGCCGCGACGTGGGACCCGGCACTCGAGGAGAGGGTCGGCCGCGCGATCGGACTCGAGACCAGGGCCCGGGGAGCGAACTACTCGGCCTCCGTCTGCGTCAACCTGCTGCGCCATCCGGCCTGGGGCAGGGCGCAGGAATCCTACGGCGACGATCCGCTGCTCACCGGGCAGCTGGGGGCGGCGATGACCCGGGGCGTCCGCGTCAACGTGATGGCCTGCGTCAAGCACTTCGCGCTCAACTCGATGGAGAACGAGCGGTTCGAGGTCGATGTCACGGTCGACGAGCACGCCCTGCACGAGGTGTACCTCCCGCAGTTCAAGGCCGTGGTGGATGCCGGTGCCGACTCGATCATGAGTGCATACAACCGCGTGCGCGGCGACTACATGGACGTGAACCGCGCCCTGCTCACCGACGTACTGCGGCGCGAGTGGGGCTTCACCGGATTCGTGACCAGCGACTGGGTGTTCGGAACCCACGACGCGGTCGCCAGCCTCGAGGCGGGAATGGACATCGAGATGCCGTTGCGGCTGATTCGGGCCCGCGACCTGCCGCCCGCGATCCGGAGTGGCGGAGTGGCCCGCGACCTCGTGCTGCGATCTGCGCGCCGCATCCTGAGCACCTCTCTCTCCCACGCGGCGGCCCGTGAGCCCGCCGAGCCGACCGGCACCGTGATCGCCTCGCCGGCGCATCGCGCGCTCGCCCGCCAGGCAGCCGAGGAATCGATGGTGCTGCTGAAGAACGACCCGGTAGGACCAGCGCCGTTGCTGCCGCTCTCCCCCGGCATCCGCCGCCTCGCCGTCGTCGGTCGACTCGCGAACAGGGCGAACCTCGGCGACCACGGGTCGTCGCGGGTTCGGCCACCCTCGACGGTGTCTCCGCTGCAGGGGTTGCGTGAGGCGCTGCCGGCGGCACACGTCACGACCGCGTCGGGTGAGGATGCCCCGGCCGCCGCCGCACTCGCTGCCGCAGCGGAGGTGGCGGTCGTGGTTGTCGGCCTCGACCAGCACGACGAGGGCGAGTCGGTGGTGACCGGCGGCGTCGACGTCGGGGTGCTAGGTCGCGGGTTCCATTCCGGCCTGTCGCGGCGAACGCTGACCGGCCTCGCGCACGTGGCATCCCGGTTCGTGCGCGGGGGTGACCGCGCCTCGCTGGAGCTGCGCCCCGAAGACGTGCGCCTCATCCGTGCGGTCGTCGCCGCCAACCCGCGCACCGTCGTCGTGCTCGTCGGGGGAAGCGCCATCCTCACGGAGGGGTGGCGGCACAGCGTGCCCGCGCTGCTTATCGCCTGGTACGGCGGCATGGAGGGCGGCCACGCTCTCGCCCGCGTACTGACCGGCGAGGCGGAGCCGGGCGGTCGGCTGCCATTCGTGCTGCCGACCGACGCCGCCCACCTTCCGCCGTTCGACAGCGCGGCGAAGGCCGTCGTGTACGACGACCGCTGGGGGCAGCGCCGGCTGGACGCCGAGGGCAATGTTCCTGCGTTCCCGTTCGGGTTCGGACTCGGCTACACGACGTTCGATTGCCGGCTGCTCGAGCACTCGTTCGATGACTCGGGCGGCTGGGCGAACGTGCTCGTGACCAACACGGGCGAACGGACGGGCTCGACCGTCGTGCAGGTCTATGCCGCCGACCTGTCACGCGTCAGGCCGATCGCCCAGCTGCTGGGGTTTCAGAAGGTCGCGCTGCCGCCGGGGGCGCAGGTGACCGCCCGGGTCAGGCTCGACGCCGGGCCCACGCTGCAGCGCGACCCGGAATCCCGCCGCTGGTCGCCGCGCGGGGGCGACTGGGCCGTACTCACCGCTCAGCACAGCCCGGACGGCTGGGCCGGCGCGGTGCCGTTGCGGCGCGCGGCCGACGATCCCGTCTGAGAACGAGGGAGCGCCCAGGGGAACAGGGTGCGCCGGCCAGCGGTCACCCGGGGAGGGTGGGCAGTGGCGCGGAGAGCTCCTCGACGTGCACCAGCAGTTCGTCGTCGCCCCGGAGCATGGCCCGGATCAACCGCCGCGCCTCCCACCTCGGCGACAGCGGCTGCTGGTCGCGCCGCAGTACGAGGTCGCCGGTCGGGGTCTCGTAGCGCCTGCGGAGGTCGTCCACTTCTTCACCACGGAGCAGGGCGACCGTGCTGCCCGCCGCCGGGTCGACGATGCGCACCAGCGACGTCGGGCCGGTCAGGTCCGACGCGACGAGGCGCTGTTCGCTGGCGGAGAGGATGGTCTTCTGCGCGGCCCTGGTCACGACGAGCGGGCGGGACGGGCCGTCGAGAACTGTGGCCAGAACGTCGGCCGCGGCATCCGGTCGCCCTATTCTTCGCGCCGCTGCCTGCATGCGCTGCAGGCGCCCCGGTTCGCGCAACACCTGGTCGATCTTCCAGCCGATGGTGGCGGCGGTGTTGCAGCGCACCGCTGCGCCCTGCTCCATGAGGTAGTCGCCGTTGCGCACTTCCTGCCCCGGGATGGAGTTCACGAGCACCATGGGCAACCCCGCCGCCATGCATTCCGACGACGACAACCCGCCTGGCTTGCCCACGAACAGGTCGGAGCTGCGCAGCAGCTGCGGCATCTCGGAGGTGAACCCGAGCACGCGGTATCGATCGCCCGCCGGCGCCACCAGCGTCTCGATGCGGCGCCGCAGCTCGTCGTTGCGACCGCAGACGATCGTGGCGGTGAAGTCGGAGCGCATGTGCATGGTCTGCCGCACCACGGCGACGGCGTAGTCGCCACCGGAAGCGCCGGCCGAGATGAGCAGCATCGGGGGTTCGCCCGCGTTCGCTTCGCGTGGCTCGTGCGGCTCGCGTGGCTCGGGCGGTGGGGCGGAGATCGGGATGCCGCTTGCCGTGACTCGATCGCGCGGCAGGCCGAGCGCGGTCAGCTCGACCCTGCCCTCCTCCCTCGCGACGAAGAGCGCGTGGAATGCTCCGGTCAGCCACAGGCCCTGGAAGTCGTAATCGGTCGTGACGACGGCCGTCCTGGCGTCGATCACGCCGCGCATGAGGAGTGATGCGAGCAACTGGGCGGGGAGGAAGTGCGTGCAGATGATCACGGTCGGCTGGAACCGCTTGATCGCGCCGACCACCGGCATTGCGTTCGCCCGCGTCCACGGGTCGATCGGGCCGCGACGGCGAAAGGGTGGGTCGCTGATGTCGTAGCCCCACTCGATCAGCCACGGGAGGTCTTCGACGAGCACGAAGTAGCCCTTGCCGAGCACGTCGCGATAGAGCGGGCTGCTGGTCTGCAGAACATCGAGCACCTGCACTTCGGTGATGTCATCGCGCGTCGCGCACGCCTGTTGCACCGCTGCTGCGGCGCTGTTGTGACCCGCTCCGACCCCGGCCGACAGGATGAGAACGCGCTCGCCGCCGGCATCGGGGATTCGTTTCGACGACATGCGCATGGGGAGAGGGTAGCGGGAGGCCAGGGCCGACTCTGCGCCGGTACGTCGCAATGTGGGCTGCGGAGCAGGGTCAGTCGGTGGGTGGCCGGCGGAGCTGCTTGATATTGGTGCGCACCTGCTTGCCTTTCAGGCGCCGCTCCTTCGAACCGCGACTCGGTCTGGTCGGGCGGCGCTTCGGTGGCGGTGGCTGCAGGGCGGCGGCCACCTCGGCGGCGAGTCGATCGCGCGCGGCATCGCGGTTGCGCAATTGTTCACGATTCTCGGATGCCGCGACCGTCAGCACCCCGTCGACGAGGCGTGCACCCAACCGGTCGAGCAGCCGCTCGCGGTGATACGGAGACAGCACGCGGGAGCTCGCGGGATGCCACGAGAGCTCGACGCGGGAGTCGGTGGTGTTGACCCCCTGTCCCCCGGGCCCCGACGATCGAGAGAACCGCCACGACAGCTCGGCATGGGGAATCGTCAGGCTCGCCGTGACACGCAGGCCTGGGCGGTTCGGAACGGGCATGGGTCAATCATGCTCCGCCGTGTCGACGGCGATGCTGCGCCGGCAGCACTGAAACGCGGTCTGGCAGGTAGGTGTCGGAGTGGTGCGTATCGGCGGTGCTTGTCCGCGGTGGAGTGTCGGCGGTGCATGACACGATCCGCAGGACGGAGTAGCGGCGGGAGGCGGCATGCGGGGCGAGGCGAGCGTGCTTCACGCCGATCTCGACGCGTTCTACGCATCGGTCGAGCAGCGGGATACTCCCGCTCTGCGTGGCAGGCCGGTGATCGTCGGTGGCGGTGTCGTGCTGGCGGCGAGTTACGAAGCGAAGGCGCGCGGGGTGCGTACCGCGATGGGCGGGCGGCAGGCGCGCGACCTGTGCCCTGACGCGGTGGTCGTGCCGCCCCGCATGGACGTCTATTCGGCGGCCAGCCGCGACGTGTTCGCGATCTTTCGTGACACGACGCCGCTGGTGGAGGGGCTATCGATCGACGAGGCGTTCCTCGAAGTCGGCGGCCTCCGGCGCATCGCGGGCACCCCGGAGCAGGTGGCGGAGCGATTGCGCGCGCGGGTGCGCGCGGAGGTCGGGCTCGTCATCTCGGTCGGCGTAGCGCGAACGAAATTCCTCGCCAAGGTCGCGAGCGCCGTCAGCAAGCCCGACGGGCTCCTAGATGAGTGAGTCCTAATGGTCGTAGGCGATGAGGGAGCGTTTGTTGGGTGCTCCGATGAGCCAGTTGTGCCAGATTCCTGCGGCGAGGGCGAGTAGTCGGCCTGCGATTCGGGAGTAGAC
>NZ_JAALGE010000040.1 GCF_011057645.1 Marisediminicola senii
GGCCGCGGCATCCATTGCCACCGACGAGGCCGCCGGGCGTACCGTCGTCGCGATCGGGTGGGACGGCGTACTGCGCGGCCTGATCACGGTCGGCGACACGGTCAAGGAGTCCAGCGCCGCTGCGATCTCGAGATTCCGGGCACTGGGGCTCCACCCGGTGCTGCTGACCGGAGACAACGCGGGTACCGCCGCGGCGATCGGCGCCGTGGTGGGCATCGACGACGTGCACGCGGGCGTCACCCCCGAGGGCAAGCTGGAGCTGATCCGCACGCTGCAGGCCGACGGGCGCGTGGTCGCGATGGTCGGCGACGGCGTGAACGACTCCGCTGCCCTCGCCGCAGCCGACCTCGGCATCGCCATGGGCACCGGAACCGACGCCGCGATGGCCGCAAGCGACATCACCGTCGTCAGTGGCGACCTGCTCGCGGTCGCCGACGCCATGCGTCTCGCCAGGCGCACCCTCGGCATCATCAAGGGCAACCTGTTCTGGGCCTTCGCCTACAACGTCGCGGCCATACCGCTCGCGATGCTCGGGCTGCTCAACCCGCTGCTCGCCGGGGCCGCCATGGCGTTCTCGTCGGTGTTCGTCGTCACCAACAGCCTGCGGCTGCGACGATTCGCGTCGACCAGGACAGGTGCAGCGTCGACCTCGGCTGCACACCACCAATGACGTCGCCCTACGAAAGCCTGCACACCACGCATGACGTCACCCCACGAAAGCCTGCACACCACGCATGACGTCACCCTACGAAAGATTGGCACAGCAATGACTACTCCCCGCACCCTCATCGCCATTGTCGGCGTGCTCGCCGCCTCCCTGACCCTCTCGGCCTGCTCACCGGCCGAGGGCGACAGCGACGCCGGCACGTCGTCGAGCTCGACCGAGGCGTTCAACGACCAGGACGTCATGTTCGCCCGCATGATGGTTCCGCACCACGAGCAGGCCGTCGAGATGTCGGACATGATCCTCGCCAAGGACGGCGTCGACCCGGACGTGACCGAAATCGCGCAGCAGATCAGGGACGCCCAGCAGCCCGAGATCGAGCAGATGGAGGGCTGGCTCGATGACTGGGACAGTTCGATGGACATGGGCGACATGGACCACGGCATGGACGGCATGATGTCTGACGACGACATGGGCGAATTGGATGCTGCGCCCGCCGACACCGCCAGTGCCCTGTTCCTCGAGCAGATGATCGAGCACCACGAGGGCGCAATCGACATGGCGCAGGACGAGCTCGACGACGGCGAGTACCCCGACGCACTCCAACTCGCCGAGACCATCACCGAGACACAGCAGTCGGAGATCGAGCGAATGCAGGAGCTGCTCGCCCAGCGCTGATACAGGCTTGACCCCCCTTTCGGGTCAAAGCCGGGCATTGGAGCCGGGCGACCGGGCGGCGCGGGCTAGTTTGAGGCCATCGCGACTGGAGGGAGTCTGACGGTGCCTCATTCTTCGGCGTCTTCTGGACAGCCGGCGCAGCTCAGGCTTCTCTCCCCGCTCGGCGCACTGTATCTCGGCCTCATCGTGCTCCTCGGATGGGGGCTGATCGCGGTTGCGCCGCCCGGTTCGCAGGTGGCAGCGTGGTGGCCCGCAGCGGGGGTGAGCGTGGTGCTCGCGCTTCAGGTGCGTCGGGCCGACCGCAAGTGGGTCGTCGTCGCAGTAATGTTCGCGACGGCGCTGTCGAACATCGCCGGCGGGCGACCGATCGTCATCGCCATCTGCTTCGGTTTGGCGAACGCGGCAGAAGTCGCAGTTGTCGTGGCAGTGTTGACTGCTGCCCGCCCCTCCCGCCCCGTTCTCGATTCGCTCGAGTCGGCATTCCGGTTGTGCGTAGCGACCGCAGCCGGCGGGGTCGTGGTCGGCGCGCTCGGCGGCGCGACGGTCAGCATCGTGCAGGGCGGCGAATTCTGGTCGACCGGAATCGGCGTCGCCATCGCGCACGCGACCGCGATCTTCGTCATCGCATCCTTCGCGATGGCACCCAGGCCGGTTCTGGCGCACGCCTCCGTTCTCGAGCACGTCGCGCAGGGTGCATCCCTCGCGGGGCTGGCGGGCTTCGTGTTCGCCGTCGGGCAGGAACTCCCGTTGGCATTCCTGCCCCTTCCCCTGCTCGCCTGGGCGGCGTTCCGATTCTCGGCGCGGGTGGTGTCGGTGGAGATCCTCGCCCTGGCGGTCGGCGTCTCCGTCATGACGAGCCTGGGTGGCGGTCCCTTCGTCGCCGGGGGAGCGGCAGACCGACCATCGTCACTGCTGATCCAGATCTTCTTGCTGGCCGCCGCTTCCTTTGCCGTACTCGCGAACTCGACGCAGTACGACCGGTTGGCGATCGCCAACCGCCTGGCGAGCCAGCAGCAGTTGCTGAGGGGAGGCTTCGTGCAGTCGCGAGTGGGACTGATGATCGTCGGGGCGACTCGCAGCGGCCTTGTCGCGCTCGAGCACAACCGCATGGCCGAAGACCTGCTCGGGGAGGAACTCGCCACTGCCAACAGCCTCGACGACCCGATCGCGTGGAGCGGTGAGCTCGCCTCCGCGGTTCGGGACGCCCTCGCGGCGGGCCGCAGTCAATTCAGTGCCGAGCTGCCCAGTTTTCGGGGCCGTATTGCGGTGGACGTTCTCGTGCAGACGCTCGACCAGACGGCATCCACCTACACGGTCCAACTGGTGGACGTCACCGAAGCCCGCCGAACGGTCGAGGCGCAGCTCGTCGCGCTCGACCGGGAACGGCGCGCGACGGCGAAGCTCCAGGAGCTGAACCGGCAGCAGGACGAATTCGTCGCATCGGCCAGCCACGAACTGCGCACCCCCATCGCCAGCATCCTCGGGTACGCCGAGATGCTCACCGAGATGGACGACTTGCCGCCGGACGCGATGCAATCCGCCAACACCATCTACCGCAACGCCACGCGGCTCGGCGACCTGGTCGAGGACATCCTGCAGATCGGCACGCCGAGCGTGACCCCGGTGCGCGACCGGCGGGCAGACGTGAATGCCATCGTCAGCGAACTGCTCGAGAGCCTCGAACCCGTCGCCGCCCAGGCCGGCGTCATCGTGCGATCGTCGGTACCCACCGACGAGCCGCAGTGGGTACGGTGCACGCCGCTCGATCTTGCTCGCATCATGACCAACCTGATCAGCAACGGCGTGAAGTACTCGGGAACCGGCGGCACGGTGACGGTCTCGGTCGACGCGCGCGACGACCGCGTTGCGATCCGGGTGCACGATGACGGGCCGGGCATGACGCCCGAGGTGCTCTCGCACGCGTTCGACCGGTTCTACCGCGCTCCCGACACCGCCGAGAAGAAGATCGTCGGAACGGGGCTCGGCCTGCCGCTCGTGCACGGCCTGGTCGAGGCCAACGCGGGCAGCATCGTTCTGGAATCCACCCCGGGCACGGGGACCACGGCGACCGTGACGCTGGAGCACGCGGTCGAGGCGGCGCTCGCGCCTGCCTCGTGAGCGGCATCCGCAGCGATGGCTCCAACGGCGAGGCCCGTTACGGGATCGCACGCGCGGCCACGTAGCCTGATGAGGTGAGTGAAGGCATTGACGATCGACTCGGGGTTCATCGGCAGAGGGTGAGCCGGTCGCTGTTCGAACTGGCGGGTGGGGCCATTCGGGGGTTCGATACCCCGACCCAGATGATCTCGGTCGTCGCGGCCGACAACCTGCTTCCGCAGCGACAGGCGCGTCTGGTGATCGACCTGTGCCTGCGCGCCGGGGAGGCCATGCTGGCGACCGGGGCATCCGCGGCCGACGTCGTCGCGACCGTGCTGCGCATCAGCGACGCGTACGGCATCGACGCCATGCACGTCGACATCACCTTCACCTCGATCACCGTCTCGATCCACCGGGGGATGAACGAAGACCCGATGTCGGTCATGCGCATCGTCAAGGTGCGCACCATCGACTACACGCGGCTGCAGAGCGTGTATCTGCTCATCGATGACATCACCGGCGCCGGCAGCCCGGTCGCGGTTGAGGACGCGCGGGAACGGCTCACCGCGATCCTCACCCGGCCGCACCCTTATCGTCGCTGGGTCGTCACCGCCGGAAAGGCCGTGCTCGCCGCGGGCGTCGTCGTGATGTTCAACGTGGGTTTCGTGCTGGTGCTCGTCGCCGCGGCATCCGCCGTCATCTCCGACGTCATCACCCGCCGGCTCGGCAAGTGGTCGGTGCCCGGGTTCTTCGCGCAGATGGCCGCCGCGATGGCGACCACGAGCATTGCCGTATTCATCTTCTGGCTGCGCTCGATCGGCATCGAACTGCCCGGGTCCAATTCGCCCACCGTGATCGTCATCGCCGGCATCATCATGCTGCTGTCGGGAGTCGGCCTCACCGCCTCGGCCCGTGATGCGATCGACGGGTACTACGTCACCGCCACGGCGCGGGGCATGGAAGTGTTCATGCTCACCCTGGGGCTCGCCGTCGGCATCTCGATCGTGCTCGGCTTGGCCCTGCGGATGGGCGTGCCGGTGACCGTCGCGACCTCGCTGGGCGACTCGATCCAGCCCGTGCCCGGAATCGTGGGGTCGGCGCTCATCGGCATCGGGTTCGCACTCACGTCGTATGTTCGGCTTCGCTACGTGCCGCTGATGGCAGCCGTCGCCGGTCTCATCTTCGCGCTGTATTCGGCGGTGCTTCCGCTCGCCACGCAGCAGGGGCTCGCGCCCGGGATCGCCGGCGCGGCCGCCGGGTTCATCGGCTACCTGATCTATCGCTGGCTCAAGGTGCCGGAGAGCGCGATGACCATGGCGGGCATCATCGCGCTCATCCCAGGGCTCGCCGTCTACCGCGCGCTCTACGCCTTTCTCGACTCTGGAACCGACGTCGGCGAGGCGCTCCCCGCAACGGTGACGGCACTCGCGACCGGTATCGGCCTCGCGGCGGGCACCACCATCGGCGGGTTCGCGGCGCGCCGCATGTTCGGACTGGACAGGCAGGCCAAGCTCGCTGCCCGGCGCACAACGACCTCCGGTGCGCAATAGTCCGGCGCCCGCTGAAACCGTCGCACCACTAATCGCAGCACCCGGATCGGAAGGACCGCCCAAATGGGCGGTCCTTTCGTCGTTCTGGCCCATGTTCGTGCCCTTGGTCCCTATTGCGCTTGCCGTTCATTCGATTGCATAGAAACCACACAAACAAAGATGAATGAGGCACCAGCATGACCGCACACACGGTGAACAGGGCCCAGTGGGAGCGCCTCCGGCGCACGACCAGGGAACGACTCGACCGCGCGGCCGCCCCGGTGCACCTCCCGGCCAGCGGGTTGCGCGATCAGGCCCACGACCGACCCTTTCCGACCACGACCGAAGAGGCATGAACCCATGAGCACCCGAGAGAACAGCAAGCTGACCATCGTCGGAGCGGGAAGCGTCGGCGCCAGTGTCGCCTACGCCGCACTCATCCGCGGATCCGCACGGCACGTCGCCCTGTACGACATCGCAACCGAGAAGGTCGAGGCCGAAGTGCTCGACCTCGCACACGGCACGCAGTTCATCGACTCCAGCGACATCACCGGGGGTTCCGACCTCTCCGTCGTCGAAGGATCCCACGTCGTCGTCATCACCGCCGGAGCCAAGCAGCGCCCCGGGCAGACACGCACCGACCTCGCCGCGACCAACGCGGGAATCATCGAGGGCATGATGCCCGGCTTGCTCGCGGCCGCCCCCGACGCCGTCTACATGCTCGTCACCAACCCGTGCGACGTCATGACGGTGATCGCCGCCGAGATGTCCGGCCTGCCGCACTCGCGCGTGTTCTCCTCCGGCACCGTTCTCGACACCTCACGCCTGCGCTGGAAGCTCGCGCAGCGCGCGGGCGTCTCCACCAGCAGCGTTCACGCGCACATCGTCGGCGAGCACGGTGACACCGAGTTCGCCCTCTGGGACGAAGCCATGATCGGCACGGTGCCGATTCTCGAGTGGGAGGCCGATGGCCACCCCCGAATGACGGCCGACGAGCTCGAACAGATCGCCGTCGACGTGCGGGATGCCGCCTACCGCGTCATCAAGGGCAAAGGGGTGACGAACTACGCCATCGGCCTCTCCAGCGCACGCATCGTGGAGGCCATCCTGCAGGACCAACGGGCCGTGCTGCCGGTGAGCAGCGTGCTGCATGACTTTCACGGCATCGACGGCATCGCCCTCTCGGTGCCCTCGATCGTCGGTGAGACCGGGGCGGTGCCGATTCGGAACACGCCGTTCTCACCCCGTGAGCTCGAGAAGCTCTCGGCCTCGGCGCAGGCCCTCGCCGCCGTCACCGCGTCAGTGCGGAGCTGACGGCCGTGTGGGTGCAGGGGCTCGACCCTCTGGGCATGCCGTGGCTGTCCGCGCTCGTCGCAGCCGTGCCGATCCTCGTCTTTCTCGCCTGCCTAGTGTTCTTCAAGCTCACCGGCCTGCAGGCCGCGGGCATCGCGCTGGTCGTCGAGGTCATCGTGGCCGTCGCGGTGTTCGGCATGCCGTTCCAATCCGTGGCCGGTGCCGGGCTGCTCGGCCTGCTGAGCGCCATCTGGCCCATCGCGTACATCATCGTGATGGCCCTGTGGCTGTACCGGTTGGCTGTCGCGAGCGGTAAGTTCACCGTGATCAGGGCGTCGATCGCCTCGATCTCCCCTGACCAGCGCATCCAGGTGCTGCTGATCAGCTTCTGCTTCGGCGCGTTCCTCGAGGGCGTCGCGGGCTTCGGGGTGCCGATCGCGATCTGCGCGGCGATGCTCGTGCAGCTCGGCTTTCGGCCGGTGCGCGCGGCCATGATCAGCCTGGTCGCGAACTTCGCCGCTGGGGCCTATGGGGCGGTGGGTATCCCGGTGATCGTCGGCGCGCAGGTCGGCGGCATCGACGTCATGGACCTCTCGCGCAACCTCGTCTTCATCCTGCAGCCGATCACCCTGCTCATCCCGTTCCTGCTGGTCGTCATCCTCGACGGCGTCCGGGGGCTTCGCGAGACCTGGCCGGCGACCCTCGTCGTGACCCTCGTGTTCAGCGGAACCCAGGCGGGCGTGCTGCTGCTGCTCGGGCCCGAGCTCGCAGCCATCCTCCCCGGCCTCCTCGGCATGGTCGCACTCGCCGCGCTGCGCTTCGTGTGGACGCCGCGCCACGTGTTCACCGAGGCGCGGGCGGACGCGACAGTCGGCGCCGGCGTCGGCGTGATCGGCGGCACGGGCGGCGCGGGCGGCAACGCCAGGAGCACCGCCAGCACCACCGGCACCGCCCCCGAACGCCACACGGTCCGCGAGATCCTCGCCGCGTGGAGCCCGTTCTACATCCTCACCGTGCTCGTCTTCATCTGGAGCACACCCGCGTTCAAGGCGCTCTCCGCCCCGGGCGGGCCGCTCGCGTGGGCCGTCGTGAACGTGCCGATGCCCGGTGTCACCGGCGCCATCACCACGGCCGGCGGCGCGGTGGTCGAGAACGTCTGGAGCTGGACGCCCCTCGCGGCAACCGGCACCGCCATCCTGCTCGCGGTCGTCATCACCGCGGCGACCTCCCGGGCACTCACCAGGCACGTGCTCATCGAGCAACTGCGCACCACCTGGCGCGACCTGTGGAAGGCGCTCGTGCTCATCGCCGCGATCCTCATGCTCGCGCAGATCGCGAACCTCTCCGGCGGCTCGGCGAGCATCGGCACCGCACTCGCCGGCGCGGGCTGGCTGTTTCCGCTGCTCGCTCCCGTGATCGGCTGGGTCGGCGTGTTCCTCACCGGCTCGGTCGTGAACAACAACACCCTGTTCGCGCAGCTGCAGGCGACCACCGCGGGACGCATCGGGGTGGATGCCACGCTGCTCGTCGCCGCGAACACCGCGGGCGGCGCGGCAGCCAAGGTCGTCTCGCCCCAGTCCATCGCGATCGCGGCCGGCGCGGTCGGCCTGTCGGGGCGGGAGAGCGAGATCCTGCGGGCGGCCATCGGCTACAGCCTGGGCATCCTCGTCGCCCTGAGCCTGTGGACCTTCACCCTGTCGCAGCTCATCTCGGGGTAGCGCGAGGCGGGCCGTGCGCCGTGCCCCTCTGACGGGGGATGGAGCGCGCGGCCCGTTCTCCGTACCCTTCAGGTGGGGTACAAAGCTGTTGCAGTCGGGTCGGGGGACCGTCGGCCGCCGCCTTCTCCCCACGACCGATCCGCACGTTCCAGGCACCACCAGCACGCCACTCTTCCGATCAGCTCGTGCAGTCCGCGCCGTCACCGGCGCTGATCCGGAAGGTCACCCGTGCCGTCGTTCGTCCCTGTCACCACGGCGCGGGGGCGCGTTCGCGTCACCGCGATGGCGGTCGCGATACTGCTGCTCGTGGGCCTCGGGGCATGGATGCCGCCGGCCACAGCGATCGCCGCCGGCGCGGCATCCATCACCGGCACGATCACGCGGGAGGGCACCCCGGCCACCGCGGTACAGAGTGCGATGGTGCTGCTCTACGGGGCAGACGGGTCGTGGCACGGCGCCGCATTCACGGCCGCCAACGGTGGCTACGCGTTCTCGAACCTCGCACCGGGCTCGTACACGGTCAAGGTCAGCGGTGCGAACGGCTCCCAGCTCGTCACCGAGTGGTGGAACAACCGCGCGGAGGGCCAGGAGGCGAGCCGCGTCGCACTCGCCGCCGGCCAGTCGGCGACGGGCACGAACGTGGAGCTCGCCCTGGGAGCGACGATCAGCGGCACGGTCGCCGAGGCCACCGCGGGCAGCGTGCAGGTGCAGGCGGTGACCACCGATCCGCGCACGAGGTACACCCGCAGCTTCTACGGCGTCACCGACGACCGCGGCAACTACACCCTGGGCGGGCTGCCGGGCGGCAGCTACACCCTGTACTTCGAGTCGCGCAACGGCGCAGCGCGCGCATCGGCCTGGTGGGGCCTCGCGCCCAGCCACCGCCAAGCGCAGTTCTTCACGGTGTACGACCGCCAGGTCGTGGCCGGCAAGAACATCGCGCTCCCTGTCGGGGCGTCGATCGCGGGCACGCTCACCAACCCGCAGGGCGGAACCCCGAGCGGCAGCGTCGTCGTCTACGAGGCGGGCGGCGCGGTCGACGACCTGTCGACGCACGTGCGCACGGTTCCGACCGACGCCGACGGCAGGTACACCGTGACCGGGCTGCTCCCCGGGTCGTACAAGGTCGGATCAACCACCGGGTCGGCGGGCGCCGACTTCGAGGCCACCGGCGCCCTGCCACCGGCGACCGCGAACCAGGCGGGCTGGTACCCCGCGCGCAGCTCCTACGCGGCGAGTGAGACCGTCGTGATCTCGGCACCGGGGCAGAAGCGCGTCGACATCAACGGATCGCTCGGGGCGTCGACCGCGGTGGGCCGCATTGCCGGCGCCGACCGCTACGCCGTGGCCGCGGCGATCTCGCGCGAGGGATTCCCCGGCACCGCCCCCGTGGTCTACATCACCAAGGGCACCGATTTTCCCGACGCGCTGAGCGCCGCCCCGGCCGCCGCGAAGCAGGGTGGCCCGCTGCTGCTCACGCACCCCGACGGCGTTCCGCGAGAGACCAGGGACGAGATCGCCAGGCTGCGTCCCGGGCAGATCGTGGTGGTCGGCGGCGAGGCATCCGTCACCCCCAGGGCCATCGCTGAGCTGAACGGGCTCGTCACGACCGACGCGCCCGTGAAGCGGCTCGCCGGCGCCGACCGCTACGCGGCCTCGCGCGCCGTCGTCGAGTACGCATTCGGCTACGACGGGGTGCAGCAGCTGTACCTCGCGACCGGCTCGAACTTTCCCGACGCGCTGTCGGCGAGTGCTGCGGCGGGCGCGAACGGCGACGCGGTGCTGCTCGTGAACGGGGCGGCGACCGGTATCGACGCGGCCACGAGAAAGTCGATCGGGATGCTGCGGCCCACGGTCGCAACGATCGCGGGTGGCCCGGCCTCGGTGTCGACGGGTATCGAGACCGCGGTGGGTGCGCTCGGGCTGCCGGACGGCGTGTACCGGCTGGGCGGCGCGGACCGCTTCGCCGCGTCGCAGGCGATCAACGCCGACGGGTTCGATGGCGCGAGCGAGGTGTTCATCGCGACCGGGTACAAGTTTCCCGATGCGCTGGCCGGTGCGGTGCTGGCGGCAACCCGCGGCGCTCCGCTCTACGTGGTGCCGCCGCACTGCGTTCCGGCGGCGATGCTCGCCGACATCCGCGGGTACGAGGCCGACACCATCACGCTGCTCGGGGGAGAGGCGTCGCTGAGCCTGGACGTGCAGCAGCTGGTGGCCTGCGGGGGGTAACCGCCCGGCACGCGGGCCCCGCGGTCGCGACCCGCGCTCGGCACGTGCGCCCCGCGCCCCGGCGGCGACGCGCCGATGCCGACCTCCGCCGCCCGCCCGGTGCAGAATCAAGCATGGTCTTCACTGAAGCAGGCACCGGTCCCGTACGCCCCACGACGACCGCGATCGCGGCATTGCGGCCCGCCGCCGTCGCCGAGATCTGCGGGGGATTCTGGGGGGCGAGGCTCGCCGCCAACCGCGAGGTCGGCATTCGGGACGGCTTTCGCCAGCTGCACGAAGCCGGCAACGTCGAGAACCTCGAGGCGGCGGCATCCACCACAGCACCGCTCCGGCCGGGGCAGCGCATCGACGGCGCTGCGAGCGGTCTGGATGCTGCATCGCAGGGATACCGCGGGCCCGTGTTCATGGATTCCGACGTCTACAAGTGGCTCGAAGCGGCAGCGTGGGAGAGCCAGCGCGAGGCTGATGCGACGCTCGACGAGCAGCGCGCGGTGCTCGGGGCCGCGGTCGCCGCGGCGCAGAAGCCCAACGGGTACCTGAACTCGTTCGTGCAGGTGGTCACCGGAGCGCCGTGGGCCGACCTCGCGGTGAGCCATGAGCTGTACTGCCTCGGGCACCTGTCACAGGCCGCCGTCGCGGCGTCGCGGGGCGCAGCCGACGACACGCTGCTGGAGGTCACGGCGCGTGCCGCCGACCTGCTCGATACGACGTTCGGTCCTGGGCTCACGACGCGGGTCGATGGCCACCCGATCATCGAGATGGCGCTCGTCGAGCTGTTCCGGCAGACCGGGGAGCGGCGCTACCTCGACCTAGCGACGTGGGCGGTCGACCGTCGTGGGCGCAGTGAGCACCACGGGCGGGACTTCGACTTCACCTATTTCTCCGACCGCGTTCCGGTGCGCGAGGCGACGACGCTCGAGGGACATGCCGTGCGAGCGCTGTACCTCGCGTCGGGCGCCACCGACGTGGCGGTCGAGACCGGCGACCGGGAGCTGCTCGCGGCGCTCGAGCTGCAGTGGGAGAACGTCGTCGAGTCGAAGACCTACATCACCGGGGGAATGGGATCCCGGTGGGAGGGCGAGTCGTTCGGCGCCCCGTTCGAGCTGCCGTCCGACCGCGCCTATGCCGAGACCTGCGCGGCGATCGCGAGCATCCAGTGGAGCTGGCGGCTGCTGCTCGCGACGGGCAGGGCGCGCTACGCCCACCTCATCGAGCGCACCCTCTACAACGGCATGCTCGCGGGCGTCGGGCTCTCGGGTGACGAGTTCTTCTATGCCAACCCGCTGCAGGTGCGCACCGGAGACATCCCCGCGTCGAGCATCAGCCCGGCGCTCGGCCGGCAGCGCTGGTTCTCGACCGCGTGCTGCCCGCCCAACGTGATGCGCACTCTGGCGCAGCTCGGGCACTACGTCGCCACCACCACCGACGACGGCGTGCAGGTGCACCAGTACGTCGCAGGCACCATCCGGTCGGAGACCCTCACCCTCGAGGTGACCGGCGACTACCCGTACGACGGCGATATCGCGTTCACCGTCGCGGCGGCGTCGGGGGAGCCGCAGCGACTCTCGCTGCGCATCCCCGCGTGGGCGGCGGGCGCGAGCTGGGCAGTGGAGTCGGTCGGGTCGGTGGGGTCTTTCGGCGAGGGCGCGGGGCCTGCCGCGCGGCACGATGCGCCAGCCGGCGACTACCTCGTGATCGAGCGGGTCTTCGCGCCGGGCGATGTGGTGCGGCTCAGCCTCCCGCTTGAGGTGCGTGCCACGACCCCGCACGCGCGGGTCGACGCGGTGCGCGGATCGGTGGCGCTCGAGCGGGGTCCGCTCGTCTACTGCGTCGAACAGGCGGACCAGCCCGCCGGGGACGAAGTGGACGACACGATGATCCCCGTGGATGCCGCGGCATCCATCACCGTGCGAAGCGAGCCCGACCTGCTCGGCGGCACCACCACCCTGACCTTCGACGACGCCGTCACCGGAACCCCCCGCGTCGCCGTTCCCTACGCCCTGTGGGCGAACCGTGGCTCCGGTGCGATGCGGGTCTGGCTGCCGACCGCGTAGCAGTCCACCTCGGCGGTGCGATGGGGCCTCCCCGCGAGCGGAGGTGCCGGCGCATTGTCGGGTACGTGAACTCGTGAGCCCGGGCGCGCCTGTTGTGTAATTTATCGATATATGAGTAACTACTACTAGATCCGACGGAACGGCCACCGGCCACGACGGATTAGTCAGGGATCGCTCCCTGATCGGTGGCGCAGAGGCGCGTCACCGTCATTCCCGCGAAGAAGGGGGACACTGTGCTTGTCCGTCGAATCATCACACTAGGAGCGGTCACCGCTCTCACCGCAGGGGCGCTCACGGGCTGCTCCAGCCAGGCTGAAAGCGACCCGAACTCGTTCGAGTTCTGGTCGTTCACCGGCATCGGCCAGGGCGAGCAGGTCGACGCTTACACCGCAGAGAACCCCGACATCACCATCGACCTCACCGAGGTCGGCCAGTCCGGTGAGACGGCGCAGGCGCTCACCACCGCCCTCGCGGGCGGCCAGGTTCCCGACCTCGTGCTGATCCAGGGCGACGAACTGCCTCGCTTCGTCGAAAACCCGGGCAACTTCGTCGACCTCCGCAGCCTCGGCGCCGACGAGATGGAGGGGGACTACCTCGACTGGGTCATCGAGCAGCCGACGGCTGCTGATGGAGAGCTCATCGGCATTCCGACCGACGTCGGCGGTATGGCCATGGCCTACCGCACCGACCTCTTCGCGGCAGCCGGCCTGCCGACGAACCGCGACGAGGTCTCGGCGCTCTGGCCGACCTGGGAGGAGTTCCTGGCAGTGGGCGAGGAGTACACCGCACGACCGGCGCCCCGTTTATCGATAATGCATCAACCACGGTGTTCTACCAGGCCGTGAACCAGGTCTCCGAGAAGTACTACGACAACGACACCCGAGAGCTGAACTTCGACAGCAACCCGCAGGTCGAAGAGGCGTTCGACCTCGGTATCCAGGCAGCCACGTCGGGCACCACCGCCATCTTCACCGAGGCCTGGACCGCCGGACTGCAGAACGGGGCGTTCGCCGTCGTGTCGGCCCCGTCGTGGATGCTCGGCCAGATCGAAGCCAACGCGCCAGAGACCGCGGGCCTGTGGGACATCGCGACCGTGCCGGTCGGCTCGGGCAACTGGGGCGGCAGCTACCTCGCCATCCCCGCCGGAGCAGACAACCCCGAAGCCGCATGGGAGTACATCAAGGCCACGCAGTCGCCGGAATCCCAGCTGTCGCACTTCCTCGAGAACGGCTCGCTGCCGACCACTCCCGAGGTGTACGACGACGAGGAGCTGCTCGCCAAGACCGACGAGTTCTTCTCCGGAGCCCCCATCGGAAAGATCTATACGGAGGCGCTCCTCGGGGTCAACCCGTTCTACATCGGGCCCGACAGCGGTGTGATCGGTGCGGAGCTGCAGGCCGCCATCGACAACGTCGACTACGCGGATGGCGACCCCGCCGCCGCGTGGGATGCGGCCGTCACCAATGTCGGAAACGCCCTCGGCAACTAGCGACACCCCTGACCAGTGGCCCGGCTCCGGCCGGGCCACTGTCCACCCTCGATCGACAATGGAGCCGATGTGACCAGCACCATCAACCCGCCCAGGGCGACGCCGGACCCGATAGTCCCCAAGCCATCGCGCAAGCAGAAGGCGGTCGGAATCCGCTATGGGCTGATGGAGCGGATGGCTCCCTACGGCTACATCGCGCCGTTCTTCGCGCTCTTCCTGGTGTTCGGGCTCTTTCCGCTGCTCTTCACCTTCGTCGTGGCCCTCTACGACTGGAACCCGGTCGGCTCGCAGACCTTCATCGGCCTCGAGAACTTCTCGCGCCTGTTCCAGGATCCCCGGTTCTGGAACGCCTCGGGAAATACCCTGAGCATCTGGCTGCTGTCGACGATTCCGCAGCTTCTCATCGCCCTGCTGCTGGCCCACCTGCTCAACCACGCGCGGTTGAAGTGGGCCAACTTCTTTCGCATGTCGATGCTGCTTCCGTACATCACCTCGGTCGCGGCGACCACGATCGTGTTCGCGCAGATCTTCGACCGTGACTACGGCATCCTCAACCACCTGCTCGAGTTCCTCGGCGCCGACCGCTTCGACTTCAGGAACTCGGTGCTCGGCAGCCACGTGCTCATCGCGACCATGGTCGTCTGGCGGTGGTTCGGCTACACCACCCTGCTCTATCTCGCGTCGCTGCAGGCCATCCCACGCGACGTGTACGAGGCCGCGGCGGTCGACGGCGCGAGCGGATGGAAGCAGTTCATCCACATCACCATCCCGTCGCTGCGCCCGGTCATCATCTTCACGATCGTCACCTCGACCATCGGCGGGCTGCAGATCTTCACCGAACCTCTGCTGCTGTCACCGCAGGGCCAGTTCTCCTGCGGCGCGATGCGACAGTGCCAGACGCTCACCCTCTTCCTCTACGAACAGGGCTTCGGGCAGTTCGCCTTCGGGTACGGCTCCGCGATCGGCGTCGTGCTGTTCGGCATGATCGTCGCCATCGCGCTCGTGAACTTCTTGCTGTCGACCCGCCTCAAGGGAGCGCACTAATGACTGACACCGTCGTCGCACCGGTACCCACGCCCCCGCTTCCGAAACGCCGCTCAGGCGGTCGTGTCGGCCGGGTGCGCTGGTGGACCTATCTGTTCCTCATCATCGCCGCGCTGGCGTGCATCTTTCCGCTGTACTGGATGTTCGTCGTCTCGAGTGCTGGCGCGGGGGCGGCGAGTCGCCTCCCACCGGTACTCATCCCCGGGGGCGACCTGCCCCGGCTCGTCGACCTCGTGTTCACCACCGTGCCGTTCGTGCGGGCCCTGTTCAACAGCGCCGTGGTCGCGACGACCATCGCCGTCGGGCAGGCGCTGACCTGCGCCCTCGCGGGATTCGCCTTCGCGAAGCTGCGCTTTCCCGGCCGCAACGTGCTCTTCATCATCGTCGTGCTGACAATGACGGTTCCGTCGCAGCTGTCGGTGATCCCGCAGTACATGATCATCTCGGAGCTCGGGTGGGTGAACACCCTCCAGGCGCTCATCGTTCCCGGCCTCGCGAGCGCGTTCGGCATCTTCTGGATGCGCCAGCACATCTCCTCGACAATCAGCGACGAGCTGCTCCAGGCCGCCCGCATCGACGGGGCGTCGTCGTGGCAAATCTTCTGGAAGATCGTCTTTCCGATCATCCGGCCCGCCGCCTTCGTGCTCGGGCTCCTCGGATTCGTCACGTCGTGGAATGACTTCCTGTGGCCGTTCATCGTGCTCAAGTCGCCCGATATGTACACGGTGCAGATCGCGATCAAGGCGCTGCAGAACAACCTGTTCGTCGACCTCGGCCTCGCCATGGCCGGCTCGTTCCTCGCGACGCTGCCGCTGCTGATCGTGTTCGTCTTCGTCGGCAGGCGCATGGTGGCCGGCATCATGGACGGCGCGTTCAAGGGCTGACGCCACCCGACTTCCACTACCTGAAAGGCACCGCCATGGCCAACGAAGCACGGGTCGTCATCGACCTCGACGTGCCGCTGCACACCATCAGCCGACATGTCTACGGGCATTTCGCCGAGCACCTCGGGCGGTGCATCTACGACGGGTTCTACGTCGGCGACGACTCGCCGCTGCCCCATGAGGGCGGCATCCGGCTCGACCTCGTCGACGCGCTTCGCGAACTCGCGATCCCCAACCTGCGGTGGCCGGGTGGATGCTTCGCCGACGAGTACCACTGGATGGACGGCATCGGCCCCCGCGAGGGCCGGCCCCGCATGGTCAACACGCACTGGGGCGACGTCGAGGAGAACAACCACTTCGGCACCCATGAGTTCATGCGACTGTGC
The DNA here is from genome assembly GCF_011057645.1 of Marisediminicola senii. GTDB lineage: Bacteria > Actinomycetota > Actinomycetes > Actinomycetales > Microbacteriaceae > Marisediminicola > Marisediminicola senii. Next base: position 16,066 of record NZ_JAALGE010000040.1, read on the forward strand.
GAGCTGCTCGGCGCTGACGCGTACGTCAACGGCAATGTCGGAAGCGGCACCGTGCGGGAGATGAGCGAATGGGTCGAGTACCTGACGCGAGCCGGGGCGAGCCCGATGGCGGCGCTTCGCCGCGAGAACGGCCGCGACGAGCCGTGGACGGTGCCGTTCTGGGGCATCGGCAATGAACCGTGGGGCTGCGGCGGAAACATGAGCCCCGAGCACTACGCCGAGGAGGCGCGCCGCTACGCGACCTACCTCCGCGACCACGGTAACAACAGCCTGTACCGGATCGCCGCGGGCGGGCCCGACGACGACGTGCGGTGGACGAAGTCGCTGATGGAGGCGCTGCAGTGCTTCGGGTGCGCGAAGGAGCCGCGCGGCATCTTTCAGGCGATCAGCTTCCACTACTACTCGATGGCCACCCCGGGGGATGCGAAGGGCAGTGCCACCTCGTTCACCGACGACGAGTACTACTGGGCGATGGGCAAGGCCCAGGACGTCGAGCGCGTGCTCACCGCCCACTCGAACGTCATGGACGTCTACGACCCCGGCAAGAAGGTCGGCCTGGTACTCGACGAGTGGGGCACCTGGTGGGACGTCGAGGAGGGCACCAACCCGGGTTTCCTCTACCAGCAGAACACCCTGCGCGATGCGCTCGTCGCGAGCGTGCACTTCGACGTCTTCCACCGGCACGCGGACCGGCTGGTGATGGCGAACCTCGCGCAGACCGTCAACGTGCTGCAAGCGGTCATCCTCACCGATCCCGAGAGCGGGGAGATCGTCCGCACGCCCACGTTCCACGTATTCGAGATGAACCGGGGGCACCACGACGCGACGGCGGTATCGACCCACCTGGTCGAGCGACCGGCGGCGCGCGTCGACGGGGAGTTCCCCGTCGAGCTCGTCTCGGTGTCTGCCAGCGTCAAGGACGGTCGCGGCCTGGTGTCGCTCAGCAACCTCGATTCGACGGAGGCGCTCGACGTCGTGCTCGACCTGCGCGGCCAGCAGGTCTCCGACGTATCCGGTCGGCTCCTCTCCGCCGCACGCATCGACGACTACAACCGGGCAGGCGATGCCGCCGTCACGCCGACGAGCCTGTCGACCGCGGCGCATCCGCGCGGCCTGTCGGTGACCATTCCGCCGCACTCGTTCGCGACGGTCTCGTTCGCCGTGACGAACTAAACCGTCTCCCGCTGCGCGGGTTCCACGTCTACCGTCAGCGCGTGGAACCCGGTCAGCCCATCCAGCCCGTCAGCGCGTGGAACCCCGCAGCAGCAACGACGCCATCGGCATCACGATCTGCGGCTCGAAATCGGGGCCGTCAGACGCGATACGCCGCGTCAGCAGGTCGGCGATGGACTCCGCCATCGCCGCGTTGTCGGGAGAGACGGTGCTGAGGGTGGGATGAGCGAACGTGCCCAGGGCAACGTTGTCCCAGCCGACGACCTGAACCTCGCCAGGCACGGCAATGCCCCGTGATGCGAGCGCACCGAGTGCGCCGATGGCCGACGAGTCGGTCAGCGCAAACACCGCGTCGAACTGCAGCCCGGCATCGAGGGCATCCAGCACCGCGCGGTGGCCGTCGCGCGATTCGAAGTCGGCGGGCAACACGATCAGCCGGTCGTCGACGGGCACTCCGAGGGCATGGTGGGCGGCGAGGTACCCGCGGGTTCGCAATTCGGGCATCGAGTCGTGCGGGCCGTTCTGGCCCCCGACCAGCAGGATGCGGGTGGAACCCGATTGCAGCAGCTGCGTGGTCGCGAGCCGGCCGCCGCCGACGTTGTCCATCAGCACGTGGTCGTAGCGTCGCGACATGGCGCGCTCGCCGATCAGCACGACCGGCCGGGTCGGCCCCACCGAGTCGAGGTCGGCGACCTCTCCCTGGGTCACGCTGAGCACCAGTCCGTCGTAGGCATCGAGGTGCGAGCTGGCCAGCACGGCGAGCTCCGCCTCGAGGGCACCCCCGGTGCGTTCCACGACGAGCCGGTAGCCGCGCGGCACGAAGCGCTTGAACAGCCGGTCGGCCAGTTCGCCGTAGTACAGCGAGGCCAGGTTCGGCACGGCGAGGCCCACCACTCCGGTGCGGCCGCGACGCAGCTGCCGGGCAGAGACATTGACGCGATACTCGAGGAGCTCGATCGATTCGAGAACGCGCTGCTTCGTGGTCTCGCTGACCCGCGTGGAGCGTTCGTTGATGACGTTCGACACGGTCATCACCGAGACCCCGGCGTGCCGCGCCACATCGCTCATGGTCACGGGGCGAATACGCCGCGGCGCATCGGGTGTACTCATACTGATTATCTTCTCGCGAGCGACGGCCCGCGCGTGCCCGCCTCACGCGGCCAGGTGAAACGTGCTCGCGAATCGGTCGAGCAGGGCGCCCGACCCGTGCAGTACCTCGATCGCGCCGGTCGCGATCGCCAGGCCCGGGGTGAGATCGCCCGAGATGAGGCGGTGGATGCCGGCATCCACCGTGAATGCCAGGTCGATGCCGGCGCGGTCGAGCGGTGCGTCCTGCCGCGTCACGTCGAGAGTCGCGCCGTCGACCCGGATCAGCAGGTCGGATGCGCCGACCCTGGCGCCGTATGCCGTCGCGCGCAGCGTCGCGGCGACTAGGGGGCGGAATGCGGCGCGCAGGTCGATGGTCATCGAATCCGGGGTGATGACCTGTTCGCTGCGCGGGTCGCCCAGCGCCTTTAAGCCCCACGCCCCGAGGGCGAGCACGACCGGCTCGAGCTCCCGGCCGTAGGGGGTCAGTTCGTAGACGATCACGCGCGAGTGGGGGACGCGGCGAATCACGTGTGCGGCCTGCAGCTCTTTGAGCCGTGCGGCGAGGATGTTGCTCGGGATACGGGGGAGGCCCGCGGCGAGTTCTCCGTAGCGGCGGGGCCCGACGAGCAGGTCGCGGACTATGAGCAGGGCCCAGCGCTCGCCGACGAGTTCGAGGGCCTGGGTGACGCCGCCGTACTGCCCATAGTCGCGCGCTGCCATCGGTGTCAGGCTTGCTGGCTGGCGTAGGCCTCGGGGCCCATCTCGGAAGCGGCGGCCTCCATGAACCCGAACTCGAGGATGTTGCCGTCGGGATCGGTCAGCTGCCGCTGGTACATGAAACCGAGGTCGGTCGCCGGGCGTTCCTCCACGCCGCCTGCGGCGATGCCGTTGGCGACGGCCCTGTCGACGTCGTCGCGGCTGTCGACGAAGATCGCCGTCGCGACCGAGACGGTCTCGGCAGGGTTACCGAGCGGGCGGTCGCTGAACGTCTGGAAGAACTCGCGCACGAGGATCATGAAATAGCTGTGGTCCTCTTCGACCACGACGCAGGCGGCGTTATGGTCAGTGAACAGTGGATTGATCGAGAATCCGAGGGCGGTGTAGAAGGTCTTCGCGCGGTCGAGGTCGGTGACGGGCAAATTGACGAACATCGAGGTCATGAGCGGTTCCTTTCGAGGTGCTCGGTGGGTGATGGCCTCGATACTTGCAAAAAACAAGTGCGCTGTCGTTCGACAGATGAAGGACGCCCGACCGTGGATGTTCCTTGTAACCCGACGACTTCGGGCCGGTGTAGCCGGAACCCGACACCGTCGTGCTCGCCCTAGTCGTCTTTGTCTGACAGCTTGCGCAGGGCGCTGCCCTTGTGTGCCGCCTCGGCGTCGGTCTTCTCGGACTTCACCACGTACGCGGGCTCATCTTTCGAGGCGTGGAACGTCTTGCCCGAGAAGTCGAAGTCGCTTGTCTTCTTCTCCACCACTTCACCCTGCGTGCGCCCCTGCGGAGTCGCCCAGCTCACCCGGTCACCCTTGCTGAAATCAGTCATGACCGCAGCCTACGGTCGGCCCCTGACAGGCAGAGGACCGGTTGCGTCGGGTCCCAGCGCCCTCCACGGCAGGGTGCGCGATCTCAGAGTCGGCGGGTAGGGCGGTGTACCCCCGGTTCTGGGTGTATCGACATGAGTAATTGACAGGTATGGTGAGCTTCAGGTGCCTCGCTTACCCACAATGGCGCCGTTCCCCCTCTCCGAGACATTGGAATACCCGTGAGCACCGCCGCGCCGCAGCCCCCGCAAGGACCAACCCCGTACGACTCTTCAACACCGAACGGACCCGTCAGGTCGCCCCGGGCGTGGTACAAGAAAAAACGTTTCGTCATTCCTATTGTTGCCATCATCCTCTTTGGGTGGATCGGGTCGATTGGCGGCGACGAGACCGAATCGACCGCGACTTCCGAGCAGGCCTTGACGCCGGCGGACTCGGTCGAGGAGCCGCCGGTTGAGGACGATGCACCCACGGAGGCTGAGCTGGCAGCGCAGGCAGAAGAAGACGCAGGCGAGGCCGCCGAAACAGCTGCCGCTGAAGCCGCCGCCGCCGAAGCTGCCGCTGCGGCCGAAGCCACTGCCGCGGAGGAGGCAGCCGTGGCAGCGGCCGCGGAGGAGGCAGCCCGCGGCACTGTCTCGCAGCAGAACGCACTCCGCTCCGCAACGAACTATCTCGACTACACCGCATTCTCCCGAAGCGGCCTTATCGGTCAATTGGAGTTCGAGGGCTACTCCACTGAAGACGCAACCTGGGGCGTAGATCGCGTGACCGTCGACTACAACGAGCAGGCGGCCAAAGCTGCCAAGAACTATCTCGAGTACACATCGTTCTCCCGTTCGGGCCTCGTGGATCAGCTTCTGTTCGAGGGGTATACCCCGGAGCAGGCGGAGTTCGGGGTCAGTCAGACGGGCCTGTAGGAGGAAACGCCGACCGGCCCTCGCCTCAGTCGGCGTCGGTATCCGAATCGCCCGACGGGGCGGGGGAGCCCATGTCCTCTGTCCAGACCGCGGTTGCTCCGCTGTGGCCGATCCGTATCGCCTGCACGGCGGTGCCCGCCGACGCTACGACGGCGACGGCGATGAGCGCGATGGCAATCCAGCGCGGTGAACGGCTCGCCGACGTCGATGTACCGGCCGGCACTGACCCAACCCCTCGGGCGAACCGACGCTGGCGAAGATCCCACGCGAGCACCGCGGCCGCGACAACGACGAGTCCGGCTACCCATGGCAGCAACCCGTCCGCGAGTTGCGAGTGCACCTCGATCAACGCATTCTCGCCCACACGAGACTCGAGGCGCTCGCCGGACTGCGTCGAGATCGGAACCAGCACGAGCGCCACAAGCGATGCGCCAAGCGGGAGAAAACTGGCCCATCGCCGGAATCGTGGCCAGGCAGCGGCGAGCACGACGAGCAGCGCGGCGAGCGGCACGGTCACTTCTGTGGCGTGCACTACGAACGGGTGGAGGGGAAGGCCGAAAAACGTGTCGAACATGGTGCTCCTGGGGGCTTGGCGACGCAGGGAACCGCGAGTGGATGCGGGTGACGATGAAAAGCGGGACTGGACCCGGTCAGCGGGCCATCGGTGACGATGTGCGCAAGGCTGGGAGCGATACGGAAAAGATATGCCCGCGTCGCAAGCGGCGCCACGGAGGATAGTCTGCGCTTGCTTCAGGCTGGCGCCCGCTGTGCTCCCGCCCGGGCAGGCAGGCGCAGACTCGAGGCATGAACATCTCTGGAAACACCATCTTCATCCCCGGCGCCACGAGTGGGATCGGGCTCGCCCTCGCGCTGCGCCTTCACGATGCAGGCAACACCGTGATCGTCGGCGGACGCCGCACTGCCCTGCTCGAACAGATCGCCGCAGACCACCCGGGCCTGCACACCGTCACGATCGATACGACGGATGTCGCCAGCATCCAGACCGCTTGCGAGCGGGTGACCGCACAGCACCCCTCCATGAACGTGCTGATCGCGATGGCGGGCATCATGCGCGCCGAGGACTGGACCACCGGCGGCTTTCTCGCGACCGCCGAAGAGATCGTCACCACGAACCTGCTCGGTCCGATCCGTCTCGTGGCCGCGCTTATCGACCACCTGACGGACAAGCCGGATGCCACGATCATGACGGTCTCGTCGGGGCTCGCATTCGCGCCGCTGAAGGTCACGCCTACCTACAACGCGACGAAGGCGGCCATTCACATGCTGAGCGAGTCCATCCGCCTGCAGCTCGCCGACACGAGCGTGAGGGTCGTCGAGCTCGAGCCGCCCGCCGTGCGCACCGCGCTGATGCCCGGCCAGGAGGAGAGCGCATTCGCGATGCCGCTCGACGCGTTCGTCGACGAGGTGATGACGCTCATCGAGACCCAGCCGGACGCGACCGAGATCCAGGTCGAGAACGTCAAGTTCCTGCGTTACGGCGAAGCGCGCGGCGACTATGACAATGTCGTGGCGACGCTCAATCAGCTCGACCCGCACTAGCCGCCAGCCGGGCCCCGGCCAGCCGCCGCGGGCCCTGGCTGGCGGCCACGGTGCTGACTACTTCAGCTGGCTGAATGCCTCGACCCGGTCGGGCGTGCCCGCGATCAGGATGATGTCGTTCGGCTCGAGCACGGTGTCGAGGGTGGTGTAGCTCCAGCCGCTGCCCGCGCGGTCGAATGCCGTCACGGTGACGCCGTGGGTGGCGCGCACCCTGGTCTCACCGAGCGGCGTGCCGACGATGAACTTCGGCGGCATGGTCTTGACGATGGCGAAGTTCTCGCCCACTTCGATGTAGTCCTGCATCGCACCCCGCACGAGGTGGGCGAGGCGCTTGCCCATGTCCTTCTCCGGGTACACGACGTGGTGCACCCCGAGCTGGGTGAGGATCTCGCCGTGCTGGTCGGTGACCGCCTTCGCCCAGACCGTGGGCACCGCGAGCTTCAGCACGAGGGCGGAGGTCAGGATGCTGGCCTGGATGTCACCGCCGATGGCGACCACGACGCGCTCGAACTCCGGGATCCCGAGCTGGCGCAGGGTCTCGGCCTTGGTGGCATCGGCGCGCACCACGTGCGTGAGGAGCCCGTTGTGGTTCTGCACGATCTCCTCGCGGTCGTCAATGCCGAGCACCTCGGTGCCCCCGGCCATCAGTTCGAGCGCCAGCGCGCTGCCGAACCGGCCCAGCCCGATCACCGCGACGGCGGTGGTCTCGGTGGTGCGACTGGCCCCGCGGGTGAAGAAGTTAACCAATGATCGGCCTCTCTTGGGGATACTCGTAGGCGATGCGGCGCCGCCGGAGCGCGATGGATGACGCGAAGGTGATGGGGCCCAGTCGCCCGATGAACATCAGCAGCACAAGGATGAGCTGGCCGGCCGGGGGAAGGTCTGCGGTGATGCCCGTCGACATACCGACGGTGCCGAATGCCGAGACCACCTCGAACAGCAGCCGGTCGAGGCCATGGTCGGTGATGAGCATCAGCACGGTGGTCGCGGCGACGACGACGGCGACGGCGAGCAGCACCACCGTGATGGCCTCGCGGTGCACGGCGCGCGACAGTCGCTTGCCGAACACGTTCACGGCACCGTCGCCGCGGAGCTCGGTGACCACGATGAAGAACAGCACCGCGAAAGTGGTGATCTTGATGCCTCCGGCGGTTCCCGCAGGCCCCCCGCCGATGAGCATCAGGGCGTCCATGCCGAGCCAGCTGGCGGGTTCCATGAGACCGGTGTCGAGCGAGTTGAAGCCCGCCGTCCTGGTCTGCACCGAGGTGAAGAACCCGGCGAGCAGCTTTGCCGGCCAGTCGAGCGGGCCGAGGGTGGCCGGGTTGCTCCACTCGATCGCCGTGATGTAGACCCATCCGCTGAGCAGCAGCGCCACGGTTCCCGCCACGACGAGGCGGGTGTTCATCGTCCATTTGAGGGTGCGCCCGAGATGCTTGCGCAGCTGGATGATCACCGGAAATCCGAGGCCACCGATGATGATCGCCGCGGCGATGGGTAGGCAGATGAACGGGTCGTCGACGAACCCCATCAGGCTGTCGCTGAACAGTGCGAAGCCCGCATTGTTGAACGACGTCACCGAGTGGAAGACGCCGAGCCACAGCGCCCGGCCCAGGGGCTCCTCGTACGCCAGCGCGAAGCGGGCGGTGAGCAGCACGGCGACGACCACCTCGACGGCGAGCGAGATCTTGACGACCCCGAGCACCGTGCCGCCGACGTCGTCCAGGCCGGAATTATGGGCCTCGGATGCTGCGGTCACCTTCGATCGCAGCGACATGCGCCGCAGTACCGCGAGGCCGATAACCGACGCGAAGGTCATGATGCCGAACCCGCCGATCTGAACCAGCGCCAGGATGACGATCTGGCCGAACGGCGTCCAGTATGTCGCGGTGTCGACCACGATGTGCCCGGTGACACAGACCGCCGAGGTCGCGGTGAACAGCGCCTCGAGAACGCTCGCGCCCCCCGGCCCCACCCGCGCATTCGGCAGCATGAGCAGGCCCGTGCCGGCGAGGATCGCGACGGCGAACCCGATGACGACTACCTGCGCGGGGTGCAGGGCGAGACGTCTGCCTGAGACGCGATTCAGCTGGGTCCCCGTTCGCACCCGCTCACCCTACGCTGACGGCGCGCAGTGCGGGTTGCCGCCCGCCGCCCTTTCCCTCGCGGGAAGAGCGGCGGGCGGCGCTCAGGGTCAGTCCTTCGGTGCCACCACCGGGGTGACCGCGACGAAGCTGGCCCGCGGGTCGTCGTAGTTGACGAGCGCGACCGGCTTGCGCGACGCGACCGCGTTTGTGATCCAGCCCAGCAGGATGCGGGCCTTGCGGTTCAGGGTCGGCATCGCATACAGGTGGTAGCCGCGGTGTGCGAGCCAGGCGGGGATGTTCTTCAGCTTGACGCCCCCGATGTCTCCCGCACCCTTGCCGACGCCGTAGCTGGCGACGGTACCGAGCGACTCGTGGCGGTATTCCGACACCGGCTGGTCGTGCAGGGTCGCGATGATGTTGTCGGCGACCGTCACGGCCTGGCGAACGGCGTTCTGCGCGTTCGGCGGGTAGTACGCCGGCTGCGTCTCCGACAGCAGGTTGGGAACCTGCGCTCCGTCGCCGAGCGCCCAGAGTCCGTCGAGCTTCTGGCCGTCTTCGGTCTCCACCTGGAGGGTGGCGCTGACGTTGACGTGGCCCTTGGGTCCGAGCGGCAGGCCGAGGTCGGCAAGCACGGGGTTGGGCTTGACGCCGGCGGTCCACACGATGGTGCCGGCGGGGATGGTCTCGCCGTCGCTCAGCACGACGTTGCCGTCGATGCACGAGGGCATCGTCGTCTTGAGGCGCACGTCGATGCCGCGCTCACGCAGCTGGCCGAGCGTCCACGTCGAGAGCTCCGGTCCGACCTCGGGGGCGACACGGTCGAGCGCCTCGACCAGCACCATGTGCAGTTCGTCGCGTGACAGCTGCGGGAATGTGTCGATCGCGGCGATCGCGACGTCCCACAGTTCGGCGAGCGCCTCGACTCCGGTGTAACCGCCACCGACGAAGACCGTGGTGAGCAGGGTGCGGCGTTCCTGCGGGTCACTGGTCGCCGCGGCATCCGTGATGTTCGACAGGATGCGCTCGCGCACGTACTGCGCCTCTTCGACGCTTTTGAAGCCGACGCCGTTTTCGGCAAGTCCGGGTGTCGGAAAGGTGCGGGTGACGGCGCCGAGGGCCACCACCAGGTGGTCGTAGGGAATGTGGCGCACGGCACCGTCTTTGGCGGTGACGGTGACGGTCTTGGCCGTGGAGTCCAGGCCGGTGACCTTCGCCTCGACGACGGTCGAACGGCGGAGGGCGGTGCGCAGCGGCACGGTGACATCGCGCGGGGCGATGTGGCCGCCGGCGACCTCCGGGAGGAACGGCTGGTAGGTGTAGTACGGCGATTGGTCGACGAGGGTGATGCTGGAGCGCCCCGCTGGGCGCTTGCGCTGCAGTGTGGCTGCCGTGGTGAGGCCGGCGGCGCCCCCGCCGAGAATGACGATGCGTGTGGTCATGCGTGAACCCCTTGGTGCGTAGCGTGTTTTTACGTATTCGGTCTTGGGACATTAAACAGGTACTCGGTGTCGGTGGGGTTTCGTACCATGCCCGCATGGGACGCATTCTCTTCGACACTGCCACCACGATCGACGGTTTCATCGCCGACGACGCCAACTCGCTCGCCTGGCTGTTCGCGGTCGACGACGAACCCGACGACGAGCTCCTGCCGCAGAACGCGACGGTGCTCGTGGAGGGGTCGACGACCTACGAGTGGGTGCTCGCCGAATCCGACATCCTCGCCAACCCCGAGAAATGGCCAGTTCGCCCGGCTGCTGTACGACGTGGTCACGGTGAGCTGAGCTTGTTTGCCGGGTGGCAGCGACTGTGATTTGCTTCTGACTCACGTTCGCACGAGGTGCATTCGTTGTGACGAAGGAGTCTGAACGCCGTGACGCAACCCGCCGATCCGCTCGTCGAGGGCGAAGCAGAGTCGATCCCGGACCGGGCAACCCAATCGATTGCCGAACAGGCAGCGCAGTCCATCCCCGACCGGCATGTTCAACTGCGGGCCGCAGGCGTCTCCCTGATCGTCCACATTCCCGAGGTGGGCCTTCCCGCGTTCATGCACTGGGGGAGCGACCCCGGCCCACTCGATCGGCAGCAGCTCGAGCAGCTCGCGCTAGCCGAGGGAGCGCCGCCCGCAGCCAACGGCGTCGACGAACCCCGTGCCGTCTCGATCATGCCGGAGCCGTGGACAGGGTGGACCGGCGCCCCCGGACTCGACGGTCACCGCGCCTGGCGCGGCTGGTCACCCCGGTTCACGGTGACCTCGGCGACGAGCGTCAACCCGGTTCCCGGCGACGGCGCCAGGGGTGGAACCCTCGAGCTCGAGGCACGCGACGACGTGGCCGAACTGCAGCTCGACCTGCACATCGAACTGACGCCGACGGGCCTCGTCGTCATGCAGGCGCACGTCACGAACCTCGGAGCCGACCCGTACACGCTCGGTTCGGTGAGCCTCGGCCTTCCGGTGCCGACACGTGCCGACGAGCTGCTCGACCTCGCCGGCCGCTGGGCCAAGGAGCGGGTACCGCAGCGACGACCGTTCGCGGTCGGCACGCACCTGCGGGAGGGGCGCCGCGGTCGCACGGGATCGGATGCCGCCACGGTGCTCGTCGCGGGGGAGCAGTCGTTCGGCTTCGACCGCGGCGAGGCGTGGGGAATGCACGTCGCGTTCAGCGGCAACCACCAGGTTCGCGCGGAGCGGGTCGCCAGCGGGGAACGCATCCTGCTCGGGGGCGAGCTGCTGCTGCCGGGCGAGGTCGAACTCGCCCGAGGCGAGCGGTACAGCACTCCCCGGGTGTTCGGCACCCACGGCGTGGGTCTCGACGCGCTGGCCGGGCGCTTCCACGACCACCTGCGCTCCAGGCCACACCACCCCGGTCGCGACCGCCCGGTCGTGATGAATGTCTGGGAAGCGGTCTACTTCACGCATGACCTCGACCGCATTACGGCGCTCGCCGACGCCGCGGCCCAGGTCGGCGTCGAACGATTCGTACTCGACGACGGCTGGTTCGGCGGGCGGCGCGATGACACGGCCGGCCTGGGCGACTGGACGATCTCGGATGTCGTCTGGGGCGACGGCCGCTTTCGCCGCCTGGTCGACCACGTCGCGGCGCTCGGTATGGAGTTCGGGCTGTGGTTCGAACCCGAGATGGTGAACGAGGATTCCGACCTCGCCCGCGCCCACCCCGAGTGGCTCATGCAGGTCGACGGGCGCCTTCCCGTCGAATCCCGCTTTCAGCAGGTGCTCGATCTCAGCCACCCCGGCGCGTTCGAGCACGTGCGCTCGCAGATCGTCGCTCTCGTGCGCGACTACGACATCGGGTTCATCAAGTGGGATCACAACCGTGACCTCGTCGACGCCGGCTCCACGCGCACCGGGCGTGCCGGGGTGCATGAGCAGACCCTCGCGGTCTACCGCCTGCTCGACGAGATCAAGCGGCAGTGTCCGGGCCTCGAGATCGAGTCGTGCTCCTCCGGCGGATCGAGGGTCGACCTCGAGATCCTCGAACGCACCGACCGGGTGTGGGCATCCGACACCATCGACGCGCACGAGCGCCAGCAGATCCAGCGCTGGACCGCGCAACTGCTGCCGCCCGAGCTGGTGGGGAGCCACGTCGGGTCGCAGCGGTCGCACACCACCGGGCGCATGCTCGACCTGTCGTTCCGGGCGGCGACCGCGCTGTTCGGGCATTTCGGCATCGAGTGGGACCTCACGGCAGCCACCGACGCCGAACGCGCCGAGCTGGCCGCCTGGGTGCGGTACTACAAGCAGCTGCGCGGCCTCCTGCATACCGGCACCGTCGTGAGGCGCGACCTCGAGGGAGGGGATCTCTGGCTCAACGGGGTGATCTCGACCGACCGCGCGGAGGCGCTCTACCTGGTCACCGTTCGCGAACGTCACATCACGTGGCCGGTTGGCCGGGTGCTGCTGCCCGGCCTCGACCCCGACCGCTCCTACCGGGTGACCGCAGGCGGTCCAAGCGCATTCCGCGCCGCTTCCAACCACTGGGCCGACCCCGCATGGTGGCGCGACGGCGTCACTCTCCCCGGCAGCGTGCTGGTCGGCGTCGGCATCGCCATCCCCGCCCAGGACCCCGACCACGCGGCCCTCATCCACGTCGCCGCCCTACGATGACCCCATGACTACCTCGGGTTCAGCCGGCACGCCACGACGCCTGATGCTGGCCGACCACGTCTACGACGAACTGCTCGGCTCCCTCGTCGACGGCAAGTACCCGCCGGGGTCGCCGCTCAGCATCGACGGGCTGTCGAGGGAGTTGGATGTCTCGCAGACGCCCATCCGTGAAGCACTCGCCCGGCTCGAATCCACGGGGCTCGTGCGCCGCACCGCGCTGAAGGGCTACCGGGTCGCGCCCCTGTTCACCACCGCCGACCTCGCCGACCTCACAGAGGCGCGCATGGTGATCGAACCGGTCAATGCCTTCCGCGCCTGCGAACGGGTGACCGATGGGTTCGTCGACCAGTTGCGGCAGACCATCGCCGACCTCGCCTCCTCGCCGACCGGCCCGTCGTTCACCGAGTTCCGGGCCTATTGGGCCGCCGACGAACGCTTTCACCAGCTGATCGCCGAGCACGCGGACAACGCGTTCCTGCTGTCGGCATACGAGGCGCTGGGCGGGCAGATCCAGCGCTTTCGCCTGTTCGCCGGGCTCGGGGTCACCGATGCCGAACACGCGATCGCCGAGCACTCCGCCATCCTCGACGCGTTCGCCGCCGGCGACTCCGAGGGGGCGCGCGAAGCCATGAAGCGCCACATCGGCGGGGTCAAGGGGCGCTCCCTCAACGAGAGCATCGACCGCGAGACCTGACGATTACCCCAGCCACGGCGGGAGGCCCGGGTGTAGGGTGTGATCGTATAGGAAACACGATAAATACAATGGAGTGTTCATGTCTCTCACCGCTGACAACTGGCCCATCACCGGAGCCGTTCTGCAATTCCCCGGAGTCAAGCGCGACGGCACCGTCGTGCAAGACGCCGAGCCGACCGAATGGGTCGACACCTTCCGCACCGTGCGCGAGGCGGGCTTCTCCGCCGTCGACATCACCGACAGCTGGATGCGACCTGGCGACCTGTCTCCGTCGCGGCTCGACGACCTCGCCCAGGCGGCCGTCGAGGCCGAGGTCACCATCCCGGTCATCTCCGCAATCCGGCGCAGCGTCATCCACCCGGAGGACGGCGAAGACAACCTCGCCTACAGCCACCGCACCATCGACGCCGCAGCGCACCTCGGCATGACCGTCGTCTCGGTCGGCCTGCACCAGGCGCTGACGCCCGAGCAGAAGAAGCAGCTGTGGTTCTGGACCGTCGAGGGGCACCAGGATCCCGAGAACGACCCCGAGACCTGGAACCTCGCCGTCACGCGCCTGCGCGAGCTCGGCAAGCACGCCGACGAGATGGGCATCCTGCTCTCGCTCGAGATGTACGAAGACACGTACCTCGGCTCCGGCGACTCGTCGGCCCGCCTCGCGCAGGACATCGGCATGCACAACGTGGGCATCAACCCCGACGTTGGCAACCTGGTGCGCCTTCACCGCCCCATCGAAGACTGGTACTCGGTCTTCGAGAAGACCCTGCCGTACAGCAACTACTGGCACGTCAAGGGCTACATCCGCGACGAAGACGTCGCACGCGACCACTACGTCGCCCTGCCGTCGCCCATGGAGAGCGGGCTCATCAACTACCGCGACGCCTTCGCCCTCGCGATCGAGAATGGGTTCCAGGGAATCATCTGCGCCGAGAGCTACGGCGGAGACGGACTCAGCGTGAGCGCCGCGAACCAGGCCTACCTGAGGCGCCAGGTGCTGCCGAAACAGGATGGCTACGCTCTCGGTGAGAGCAAGGTCACCCAGCGCACGGCGCCGGCCGCTCGCGCATAGCACCGTCGCTATCACCCAAGGAGAGAAACAATGACGCGTATCTTCGACAAGCCGGAGGACTTCGCCGACCGGGCCATCGACGGCCTGGTCGCCGCCAACCGCCAGTACCTCGCCCGCGTCGACGGCGGAGTGGTGCGGTCGACGGTGAGCCCCGAGGGCTCGGTGGCCGTCGTGATCGGCGGGGGCAGCGGGGCCCTCCCCCCCGTTCGCCGCCGCCTCGGGGGGGGGGGCGCCGCGGGCGCTCCCCCGGGGCGACGCCTCGCCCTCGCCGCGGCGGGCGCGGACGCCCGCGGCCGCGC
>NZ_JAALGE010000041.1 GCF_011057645.1 Marisediminicola senii
GGGGGCGCAGGAGCGGCGGGGGGGCGGCGCTCCCGGGGCGCCCGCGCCCGGGGGGGGGCGGGGGGGGGGGCGCCGTGCCGCCGACACTCGCCACACACCGGGTAATGCGCCGCCGCACGCCGGGAACCGCGCCGCCGCACACCGGGTGCCCGCACGCCCCGGGCGCCGCGCGAACCCCGCCTCACCGCACCGCGCGGGCGATCGCCTCGTTGACCTCGGGCTCCGACGACGGGGTCGGGTCGTCTGAGCGGCTGAGGTAGCCGATGCGCGACTGCCGCACGTGCCACCGCATCAGCTCGCCCGCGCGGTCGACGTCGCCGGCATCGATGGCCGACAGGATGACGCGGTGCTCTGGCCACAGCTTCTTGCCGCGCGACTCCATGTCCGACGCGTACAGCCACTCGATCTTGCCCGACAGCTGCCGCAGCAGCACCCCGAGCGACGGACTCCCGCTGAGGTCGGCGATGCCGAGGTGGAACCGGTTGTTGAGGTCGACCAGCGGGTCGAGGTCGTCACGCTCCACGGCCGCGTCGCCGTCGTCGAGGATGGCCGCGAGGATGCGGCGGATGCGCCACCACTCGTCGGGCGGGGGCGCGTCTGCGCTGAAGTGCGCCGCGGCCCTCGCCGCCGCGCGCCGCGCGGTCGCGACCTCGAGGGCCTCCCGCACCGCGAACAGGTCGTCGGCGTCGTCGACCGGGATGGCGGCGACGCTCGACCCCACGTTGGCCCGGGATTCCACGAACCCCTCGGCCTCGAGGGCGTGGAGCGCCTCGCGCACCGGCACCCTGGAGACCCCGTGCGTCTTCGACAGCGACGCCTCGGTCACCCGGGTGCCCGGTTGCAGCACGCCGGAGATGATGTCGCGGCGGATGGCATCCTGCACGCTGACCTTCGACACCCGGTCGAGCTCAGCGTGCAAAGGCACCGCCGGGGATGGCGCCGAGGAGATCGCGGGTGTATTCCGCGGCCGGACGGGCGAAGACGTCATCGACGCTCCCGTTCTCGACGATCTTTCCTTGTTTCATGACAATGACACTATTCGCGATCTGCCGCACGACTGCAAGGTCGTGGGTGATGAACAAATAGCTGATGCCGAGGCGCTTCTGCAGCGAATCGAGCAACTCGAGGATCTGGTCCTGCACGAGCACGTCGAGCGCCGAGACGGCCTCGTCGCAGATCAGCAGCTCCGGGTCGAGTGCCAGCGCCCTGGCGATCGCGACGCGCTGCCGCTGGCCGCCCGAGAGCTCGTTGGGCCGGCGCTGGGCGATGCTCCGGGGCAGCGCGACCTGGTCGAGCAGTTCGCCGACGCGCGTGCGGCGGGATGCGCGGTCGCCGACCCCGAAGATGCGCAGCGGCTCGTCGACGAGCCGCTCGATGCTGTACGTCGGGTCGAGCGAGCCGTACGGGTCCTGGAACACCGGCTGCACCTTGCGGCGCAGTGCCGCCCGCTCGGCGCCGCGGCTCGCGGTGATGGTCTGCCCGTCAATGCTCGCGTGTCCACTGGTGACGCTCTCGAGCCCGAGCACGATGCGCGCGACGGTGGTCTTGCCCGACCCTGATTCGCCGACGATCGCGGTGGTGGTGCCGCGGGGCACGGAGAACGAGACGTCGTCGACCGCCCGGAGGATGCTGCCGCGCTGGCCGCGCAGCGTGAATTCCTTCACCAAATTCTCGACGACGAGGATCGGCTCGTTGAGGATCTTGTCGGCAACCCCGAGCTCGGCGGCGGTCGGGCGCGCCGCGACCGTGGTGGCGGTCGGTGCGGCGGCAACGAGCCGGCGGGTGTACTCATGCTGCGGGTTGAGCAGGATCTCGGCCGGCGTTCCGGTCTCGACGATGTCGCCGTCGAGCATCACGATGATGCGGTCGGTGCGGTCGGCGGCCACACCCAGGTCGTGGGTGATGAACAGCAGCGACGTACCGTGCGAGACCACGAGGGTCTGCAGGTGGTTGAGGATCTGCCGCTGCACCGTCACGTCGAGCGCCGACGTCGGTTCATCGGCGATGAGCAACTCGGGTTCCCGCGACATCGCGATGGCGATCAGCACGCGCTGCCGCATCCCGCCCGAGAACTCGTGCGGGAACTGGGTGGAGCGGCGCGCGGCATCCGGAATCCCCGCCTCGGTCATCAACTCGACGACCCGCTGGGTGATGGCCGCCTTGCCGGTCATGCCGTGCGCGACGAGGCCGTCGGCGATCTGTGCGCCGACCTTCATCGACGGGTTCAGATTGGATGCGGGATCCTGCGGCACCAGTCCGATCCGGCTTCCGCGGACGCTGCGCATGTGCTTCTCGCCCGCGGTGGCAAGGTCGTCATCGCCGAGCATGATCGATCCACCCGAGATGCGGCCCGAGCCGGGCAGCAGTCGCAGGATCGCGCCGATGATCGTCGACTTTCCCGATCCGGACTGGCCGACGATCGCGACGCGCTCTCCCGGTCGCACGTCGAAGCTGACCTTGTGCAGCACCGGCTGGTCGGCGTCGCCGAAGGTGACTTCGAGGTCGCGTACCGACAGCAGCGGCGCGGTGGGGATGGTCGTGGTGTGGTTCCTGACGTCAGCGTCCAGCGGCATAGCCCTGCGCTCCTCGTGAGTTGGCGGCGGCGGAGAGCACGCCGGTGTCTGGATCGTGCGAGACGGATGACAGGCGCCCGAGCGACCAGTCGCCCGCCCGGGTGACGCGGTGCCCGCGCTTCTCGAGCTCTGCGATCACGTCGTCGCCGAGACGGTCCTCGACGACGGCGCCGCCGGGGGTCCAGGTGCGCGGCCAGAACGATCCGGCGAACGAGGTGGTGTGGAAGGCGGGTGCGTCGATCGCCTCCTGCGGGGTGTAGCCGCCGACGATGGTGCGCAGCAGGTAGAGCAGCTGCCACTGGTCCTGTTGGTCGCCGCCCGGTGATCCGACCGCGGTCACCGGCACGCCGTCGTCGAGCACGATGGTCGGCGTGAGCGTGGTGCGCGGGCGCTTTCCCGCGACGAGGCTCGACGAGGAGCCGGCCTCGAGCCAGCTCATCTGCAGGCGTGAGCCGAGGCAGAACCCGAGCTCGGGGATGGTGGGCGACGACTGCAGCCAGCCGCCAGACGGCGTCGCGGAGACCATGTTGCCCCAGCGGTCGACGACGTCGATGTGGCAGGTGTCTCCGCGCATGTCGCCGGTCGCGGAGACGGTGGGCTCGCCGACGCCGGCTGGCCCGTCATCGTCGTCGCCGAGCGCGGGCGGCAGGTATTCGGTGCGCAGCGTCGGCAGGAACGGCTGGTACCCGGGCACCGAGCCCGGCCGCACCTCGTGCGATGCGGTGTCGGCGATGAGCGCGCGCCGCTCTGCGGCGTAGGAGGGCGAGAGCAGGTAGTCCATGGGAACGTCGCCGTCGCCGTAGTACGCCTCCCGGTCGGCCATCGCGAGTTTCTCGGCCTCGAGGATGGTGTGCGCGCCGAGCGCGGTCGACGGGTCGAGGCGTTCGTCGTCGAATCCCTCGAGGATCGACAGCATCTGGAGCAGCACCGGCCCCTGGCCCCACGGCCCGGTCTTCGCGATGGTCTTGCCGCGGAAGGTGGCGGTGAGCGCAGGTTCGTAGCTCGCGCTGAATGCGGCCATGTCGTCGGCGGTGATGATGCCGACGTGGTCTGTGCCCGACGAGTGGCGGTGTTCCGTGGTCATGAAGTCGACGACCGCCTCGGCGACGAACCCGGTGCTCCACGCCGCGCGGGCGGCGTCGATGCGGTCCTCGCGGGTGGCGGCGGCCCCGTCGTGTCCCGCCGCGACGAGCCGGTCGAGGGTCGCCGCGTGCGCCTCGTTGGTGACGACCTCGCCGCCGACGGGGATGCGGCCTCCCGGCATCCACCTGTCCTTCGATGTCGGCCAGTGCACCTCGAACAGTGTCGCGACGGTCTCGATGGTGCGGCAGACGCGGTCGAGCACCGGATATCCGCCGCGGGCGTAGCCGATGGCGAACTCGAGCACTGCGTCGAGTTCCCAGGTGCCGTGGTCGCGCAGCAGCATGAGCCACGCGTCGACCGCGCCGGGCACTGCGGCGGCGAGGGCGCCCGACCCGGGGACGAGCTCGAGGCCCTCCCCTTCGAAGTACTCGATGGTCGCGGCGAGCGGCGCCGGCCCCTGCCCCATGAGTACCGTCGGCTCGGATGGCGCGTCGGCGGTGACGAACACCCCGGTCATGTCTCCGCCCGGGCCGTTGAGGTGCGGTTCGACGACGTGCAGCACGAATGCGGCGGCGGTGGCGGCGTCGAACGCGTTGCCGCCGCGCTCGAGCACGGCCTGCGCGCTGGCGGTGGCGAGCCAGTGCGTGCTCGCGGTCATGCCGAACGTGCCCTGCAGGTCGGGGCGGGTGAGGTGGAGTGGAGCCGGAGTGAAGGGCACGGGGTTACTTTCGCGTCGTGTTGGTCGGGTCGAGGGCATCGCGCAGCGCGTCACCGAAGAGGTGGAACCCCAGGCAGATCACGGCGATGGCGATGCCGGGAAAGATCGCGGCGGTAGGAGAGCGTGTCACGTACTGCTGGGCGTCCGAGAGCATGATGCCGAGGCTCGAGGCCGGCGGCTGGATGCCGAGCCCGAGGAACGACAGCAGGGCCTCGCCGATCACGGCGACCGGCATGATGACCGTCGCCTGCACGATGATGGCCGACATGCAGTTGGGCAGCACGTGCCTGAAGATGATGCGCAGGCCGCTGGCGTTCATCGTCGTTGCGCTCATCACGAAGTCGGTCTCCTTGATGCGCAGCGTCTCGCCGCGCACCACCCGGATCATCGTCGGAATCTGCGCGACCCCGAGCGCGATCGCCGCGTTGCTCAGGCTCGGCCCGCTGATGGCGGCGAGCGCCACCGCGATGATGAGGAACGGAAAGGCGAGGGTCACGTCGGTCAGGCGCGAGATGATGCCGTCGAGCCACCGCCAGTAGCCGGCGAGCAGCCCCAGCGGGGTACCGACGACGACGGCGAGGAGCACCGACAGCACTCCGACCTGCAGCGACACCTGGATGCCGTAGACCATGCGCGAGAAGATGTCGCGGCCGAGGTCGTCGGTGCCGAGGATGTAGCCGACGGTGCCCGGCGCCTGGAAGGTCCCGTCGAAGTGCACCTCCGACGGTCCGTACGGGGCGATGACCGGGGCGAGCAGCCCGGTGAGCACGACGACGAGCAGCATGATGCCGCCGGTGAGGCCGAGCGGGTTGTGCCGGAGCGAATTCCAGAGGCGTCCGCGCGCGGAGCCGAGGCTCGCGGCGGAGCTGTCGACGGGAGGCGTTTCGATAGTGGTCATCAGTTGCTTCCTCCAACCCGGATCTTCGGGTTGATGACGGAGTACAGGATGTCGACGGCGAGGTTGATGAGGATGTATCCCACCGTGATGATGAGCACCACGGCCTGGATGACCGGGTAGTCGCGGGTGAACACCGAGTCCAGGGTCAGCTTGCCGAAGCCGGGGAGCGCGAAGATGCGCTCGGTGACCACGGCACCGGAGATCAGGCCGCCGAGCTGGAGCCCGACGATGGTGACGACGACGATGAGCGAGTTGCGCAGTCCGTACCGGAAGAGAACCGTGCCGCGGCCCAGGCCCTTGGCTCGGGCGGTGCGCACGTAGTCCATCTTCATGGTCTCGATCATCGACGCCCTGGTCTGCCGCATGATGACCGCGGCGAGGCCGGTGCCGAGGATGAACGCCGGCAGGGTGAGGCTGTGGATGCCGGCAATCGGGTTCTCTTCGATGGGCACGTATCCCGACGCGGGGAACCACCCGAGCCCCACCGCGAGGTAGAGGATGGCGAGGATGCCCAGCCAGAAATTGGGTACGGAGAGGCCGATCAGCGCGAAGGCGTTGGCGATCCACTCCGGCCACTTGCCGCGGAACCGCTCGGCGATGACGCCGAGCAGCACGCCGACCACGATGGCGACGATCAGCGCGTAGGCCGACAACCACAGGGTGACCGGCAGCGTCGACGCGATGAGGTCGGTGACGGCGGTGCCGGTGCGGGTGGATTCGCCGAGGTCGCCCCGCAGCATGTTGCCGATGAAGGAGAAGTACTGGGTGACGATCGACTCGTCGAGGCCGAGTTGGGTGCGGATCTCGGCGAGGCGTTCCGGGGAGGCCTCCTCACCCGCCATGGCGAGTGCCGGGTCTCCCGGCAGCTGGCGCACGCCGATGAACACGACGAGCGACGCCAGGATCAGGGTGATGGCGGACTGCCACAGGCGGGTGAGGAGGTAACGAGTCATCTCGGAGGTCAGCCCGCCTCGACGAATGCCGCGTTCGACAGGTGCACGACGCCGTCGGCGAAGGTCTCCACCCCGGCGACGTCACTGGTGTGCGCGGTGAGGCTGCGCACCCGGTACAGGTAGATGATCGGGTTCTCCTCCTGCACGATCTCCATGACCTGGCCGTAGAGCTCGGCGCGCTCGTCGGAGTCGTTGATCGACGATGCCTCGTTCAGCAGGTCGTCGACCTCGGGGTTGCTGTACCCGGAATAGTTGTTGCCGCCCCCGGTGGAGAGGAAGTTGAACATGTTGCCGTGCGGGTCGACGCGGCCGGACCAGCCGAGCTGCAGCGACTCGAAGTCACCCTGGGTCTGCACGTCGAGCAGCGTCGAATACTCGACCGGCGAGATGGTGAGTTCGAATCCGCCCTCGGCGACCTGGGCCTGCAGCGCCTGCGCGAAGCGCAGCGTGTCTGGATTGTTGGTGACCTCCATCTCGATGGGGAACGGCGTGGTCACGCCAGCCTCCTCGAGCATCTGGAGCGACGCCTCGGGGTCGTACTCCGGGCAGGCCTCGCTCGCCTCGGAGCTGTATGGGCTGTCTGGCGAGATCGGCGAGCAGGCTGCGGAATACCAGTTGCTGAACACCGACTCGACGAGCGCCTCGCGGTCGACGGACATCGACAGTGCCTGGCGCACGGTGGCCTCGGTGGCGAGCGGGGTGTCGATCAGCTCGGGTGGCGTTCCGACGCCGTTGACGTTGCCGACGTTGATGGTCACGGCCTGGTAGCCGAGCGACCCGACCTGCAGCACCTCGATTCCCTCGGACTCGGAGAGCGCACCGATGTCCTGGGTCGAGATGGAGTCGGCCACCTGCACGTCGCCGGACTGCAGGTTCGCCGAGCGGATGCTGGAGTCGGTGATGATGCGGTAGGTGATGGTGTCGAGGTGCACGTTCTCGGCGTCGTAGTAGAGCGGGTCGCGCTCGACCGTGATCGAGGTCTGCGGCACGCGCTCGACGAACTTGAACGCGCCGACGCACACCGGGCTGTCGCCGAAGGCGTCGCCCTTCTCGGCGAGGGCCTGCGGGGAGAGGATCATGCCGGCGCGGTCGGCGAGGGCTGCGGTCAGCGGCGCGAACGGCTCGGAGTAGGTGATCTCGACGGTGCTGGAGTCGACGGCCTCGATGTTCTCGATCGGTCCGAGCTCGCTCCGGCGGGAGGACCCTTCGAGGGTGAGCCCGCGGTCGATGGTCTGGGCGACGGCAGCGGCATCCAGATCGGAGCCGTCGGCGAAGACGATGCCCTCGCGCACCGGGATGGTCACGGTGAGGCCGTCGTCGGAGATCTCGGGCAGCGCCTCGGCCAGCATGGGCACGATTTCGCCGTCGGCGTCGATGTCGTAGAGCTTCTCGCACATGGTCTGCATGACGTAGCGCGTGTAGAGCGACGAGGAGGTCGTGGGGTCGAGGCGGTCGGGCTCGGCAGACAGTGCCATGACGAGATCGCCGCCCTCGACGATGGTCTGGTCGCCGATGGGCGTCGACGTGACGTCCTCGCCCTGCGGGCTCTCGTCGACGGTCTGTACCTGCTGGCAGCCGGCGACGCCGAGCGCGAGGCCCAGGGCGAGGATCGGAACCAAGGCTTTGCGTGCAGTGAAACTGGACTTCTGCGCCCTGAAGCGCGAGTGCGATGGGGACATACGAATCTCTCGGTCGGTAAGTCAGGGGACTGTGGAGATTGAATACAATCACTCGCGACTTACCGGCCTTGTATACAACTCGTTACGACCGTGTAAAACCTCCCCGTTCGGGTGACATTCGGGGCAATTCGTGGTGCGGGCGCGACGATGCGCCCCACTTCTGGGGCGCATCGCGCGGTGTGCTGCTCTGTCGTCGCGTTACGCCGCGATGTCGAAGACGAGCACGTTCTCGGCGTTCGCGCCGATCAGGTCGGCCAGCTCCACGTGCACGGGGTGCGGCAGGTAGGCGTCCCGGGCGTCGGCGCTCTCGAAACGCACGATGAAGCCGTATTCGAAGCCGCGCTCGAGCTGCTCGGGGCTCGCGCTCACGCCTTCGACGACCGAGACGATGCCGGGGATGCCCGCGGGGAACGCGAGCAGCTGTCGCGCGATCTCGCTTCTCGCGTCGGGCGTGGCCGCCTGGCTCCACTGCACGAGCACGACGTGGCTGATTTCGGTCATGGGTCTACTCCTGTTTCGATGGTGGTCGCTCGGTTATGGCAGTTCGTACCCGGCGGCACGGAACAGCCGATACCACTCCTCGCGGGTGAGGGGCAGGTCGGCGCCGAGCGCGCTGGCCTGCACGCGCGCGAGCTTCGTGGTGCCGAGCACGACCTGCATGCGCGCCGGGTGGCGGGTGATCCATGCCGTGGCGATGGCCTCCGCCGGCACGTCGTACTGGCGGGCGAGTTCGTCGATCACGTCGTTGAGCTCTGCGTGGTGTTCGCGGTCGCCGAGGAACACGCCGTTGAAGAACCCGCGCTGGAACGGCGACCAGGCCTGCAGGGTCATGCCGTGCAGGCGGCTGTAGTCGAGGATGCCGGTGTCGCGCACGACCGACTGGTCGAGGCCTGCCATGTTCGCGGCGATGCCCTGCGCGATCATCGGCGCGTGGGTGATGCTCAGCTGCACCTGGTTGATGATCAGCGGCTGATTCACGTGCTTCTTAAGCAGGTCGACCTGCCCCGGGGTGTGGTTCGACACCCCGAAGTGGCGCACCTTGCCCGCGGCGTGCAGCTCGTCGAACGCCGCGGCGACCTCTTCGGGCTCGACGAGGGTGTCGGGGCGGTGCAGCAGCAGCACGTCGAGGTGCTCGAGTTGCAGCGCGGCGAGCGACTCGTCGACGGTGGTGAGGATGTGCTCGCGGGAGAAGTCCCAGAACCCCTCGCGCAGCCCGACCTTCGACTGGATGACCACGTCCTCGCGCTCGGACGGCGTGAACGACACCGCCTCGCCGAACCTCTCCTCGCAACGGTGCCGCGTTCCGCCATAGACGTCGGCATGGTCAAAGTAGTTGATCCCCGCGTCCAGCGCGCCGGCCACGAGGTCGCGGATGTCGGCGGTCTCCATGTCGGTGATGCGCATGAGCCCGAGGATGATGCGCGACTCGGTGAGGTCGTCGTGCGATGTGGTGTCTGTCATGAGGTGTCCCATCTGGTGTCACCGGGCGCGGCCCGGGGTCGTCGTCGACTCTGCCCAGACTACGTCCGTCCATGGCGGGCACCCGAGCGGTCGATGGTGGGCATGGATGCGCCTGCCGCACGTTCTTTCGCGAAACTGTTGCGCCCTCAACGATCCCGCCACTACGGTGATGCCTACGCCAGAAACGAAAGGAGCCCGCGTGTTTATTTCAACGAACGTCCCATCCCGTTCCACCGCCGGCTTCGTCGGCGTCGTCACCGCCTGACCCGGCTGCAGTCATCCACCGGTCCAGTCGGTGGTGACGCTCTCGAAGCCCGATCGGCTCGCTCCGTCTCGGATGCGCCCGGTTTTTCACCCCGCCACGTGACGCTCCTCTAGCGTCACTCGCCGCGTTCGCGGCGTCTCGCCGCTATCCAGCGGCCCTCCCCGTTATTCGGCGACCCCGCCGGCGCTTCGTCGCGCCCGAACGGTTGCCGGGCACCCTCGTAAGGACCACCATGAACACCGAGCTGGCCAGAGCGCCGGAACGTACCGACCACCCACCCCAACCCGACAGGCGCCCCGCCGAGCGCCGCACCGGCCCCCTCGATCGCGCGGCGCTGCACCTCGGCGTCGCCCTCATCCGCTGGGGGCGTCGCCCCACCCGGCGAGAACTGCAGCGCAGGCATGCCGCTTCGACCGTGGTTCGCGACGCGACCATGAAGCGGGAACAGCTCCGTGACCAGGCGAGGGCCATGGACATGACCCGTTTGCGCTGAACCGGCCGTGCCGCACGGAATCGCTGTCTAGGCTTACGCCAATGGCTACTGTGATTCTCGTGCGGCACGGTCGCACCACCGCCAACGCGTCCGGCGTGCTCGCCGGGCGCACCGCCGGCGTCAGGCTCGACGGCGTCGGCCGCGCCCAGGCAGCCCGCACCGCCGAACGGCTCAGCGTGGTTCCCCTCGCCGCGGTGGTCTCCAGCCCGCTGGAGCGCTGCCGCCAGACCGCCCGTGCCATCCTCGAGCGCCAGGACGGCACTCCCCCGGCTCCCACCGAACGCGGCATCACCGAGTGCGACTACGGCGACTGGCAGGGCCGCACGCTCACCGACCTCGCCAAGGAACCGCTGTGGGCAACGGTGCAGAGCCAGCCGTCGGCCGTCGTCTTTCCGGGCGGCGAGTCGATGGCCGCCATGCAGGCGAGGTCGGTCTCCGCCATCAGGAGACTGGATGCCGCGATCGAGGCGCAGCACGGCGCGGCCGCGGTCTGGGTCGCGGTGAGCCACGGCGACATCATCAAGTCGATACTCGCCGACGCTCTCGGTATGCACCTCGACCTGTTTCAGCGCATCTCGGTGAGCCCGGCATCCGTCTCCATAATCCGCTACGGCGCCCACCGACCCGACGTGATCGCCACCAACACCGACTCCGGCGACCTGTCGTGGATGCGCCAGGTCGCCCCCGCCGGCGACGCCCCGGTCGGCGGCGGCGCTGGCACGCAGGCTCCCCCACCACCACGCTCGTAAGGTAAAGACATGCCACCCATCGTTCACGAACTGATCTGGCCCGACCGGGTCGTCGTCGGCACCGTCGGCAGCCCCGGGTCGCGCACGTTTTACCTGCAGGCACGCAACGGAGCGCGCGTCGTGAGCTTCGCGCTCGAGAAGGAGCAGTCCGCCCTGCTCGCCGAGAAGATCGACGAGATCCTCGACGAACTGATGGTGCACGACGGCAACCCGTTCAGCGTTCCCGCGTCGACCCCGGTCGAACTGGTCGACAACGACCCGCTCGAGCAGCCGGTGGAGGAGCAGTTCCGCGCCGGCACGATGAGCCTCGGCTGGGACGCCACCACCGCCCAGGTCGTGATCGAGGCGTTCCCGCTGGTTCTCGACGAGGACCCGGATGCCGCCGAGGCGGAGCCCGACGAGATGATGCTGCTGCGCATCCCGGTCGGCACCGCCCGCGCGTTCGCCAAGCGCACCCGCGAGATCGTCGGCGCCGGTCGCCCGCTCTGCCCGTTCTGCGCGACGCCGATGGATCCAGACGGCCACACCTGCGAGCTGCCGGGCGGCTTCTGACATGAGCGAGGCGCCCGTGGCGGACGACGGCGTCGAGGGCGTCGACGCTGGCGCGGACCTGGGCCCGGGTGCCGACGGGGACATCGATGCCGCATTGCTCGGCAGCGGTGATATCGAGCTCGCGGGGCGTATCGCCTCGGCATCCAATGGCACTTTTCTCGGCAGCATCGGCGACACCTACGTCGTATACAAGCCCATCGCCGGCGAGAAGCCGCTCTGGGACTTTCCCGACGGCAACCTGGCCCACCGCGAGGTCGCCGCGTACCTCGTCTCGGAAACGCTCGGCTGGAACGTCGTGCCGCGCACCTGGCTGCGCGACGGTCCGCTCGGCGAGGGCATGGTGCAGTTCTGGCAGGAGCCGGATGCCGAGCAGGCCACCGTCGACCTGGTCGCCGAGAGCGCCGTGCCGGCGACCGGGTGGCGGCACGTCTTCGACGGCACCGACGACTACAACAACGCCGTGTCGCTCATCCACGAAGACAGCGCGGCCCTGCGCCGCATGGCGGTGTTCGACGCGATCGCCAACAACGCCGACCGCAAGGGCGCGCACATCCTGCCGATGCCCGACGGGCACCGCTTCGGCGTCGACCACGGGCTCACCTTCCACGCCGAGCACAAGCTGCGCACGGTGCTCTGGGGGTGGATCGGCGACGAGCTGGATGCCGCCGAGCTCGCGGGCATCGAAACGGTGCGTACCGCCCTCGACACCGACCTGGGCGACGCATTGGCCCCGCTGCTCACCCCCCGCGAGCTTGCCGCACTCGCTGCGAGGTGTGAACGGATGTTGCGGCAGAAGCGGTTCCCGGCGCCCCGTGGCGACATGCCCGCGGTGCCGTGGCCGCTGTTCTGAGCCGCCCGGGCCCGCCGCACGCCGACTGAGCGACCGGGTCGCGCCCGCCCGGGCCCGCCGCACGCAGCCCGGGTCAGATGCCGAACACGTCTCCGTTCGATCCGCCGTCCGCACGCCGCGACCCGAGATAGGCGCCCACCACCGCCGCTCCGAGGTCGTCGACCTCCGGGGCGACGACGCTGCCGCCGACCCGGTGCGCCATCGAGTCGATGAAGCGGGCGAGCCCCGGGTCGTCTCCCAGGCGAAAGAACGTGGTGTGCGCGCCGAGGCGTGCCGAGTTCTCGAGCTCGCGCACGGAGTATGCGATGGTGATGGGCGCGGGCGGGTAGTCGAAGTAGACCTCGCCGCTGGCCTCGAGGTGCGAGGTCGGCTCGCCGTCGGTGACGATCAGCAGCACCGGCTGCGCGCCAGGGTGCTTACGGAAGTGCCGGTTCGCGAGCAGCAGGGCATGGTGCAGGTTGGTACCCTTCTCGTACTTCTCCTCGAGCCCCACGAGGTTCTCGATATCCATGACCTTGGCAGAGCGTCCGAAGCCGATGAGCTGGAGGTCGTCACCGCGGAACCGGCTGGTCACCAGGGTGTGCAGGGCGAGCGCGGTGCGCTTCATCGGCACCCACCGCCCGTCCATCGCCATCGAGAACGACGTATCGACCAGCAGGGCGACGCAGGCCTGCGTACGGGCCTCGGTCTCCTGCACCTCGACGTCGCCGATCTCGATGCGCACGCCAGCGCCTGGCCCCGTGCCAGCTCCAGTCCGCGCGCCCTTCCCGGCCTCCCTGGTGATCGCGTTGGTGATGGTGCGGGTCACGTCCCACGGCTCGGTGTCGCCGAACGCCCATTCCCTCGTCGCGCCAGACCGCTCCCCCGCGGCGCCGGCCTGGCGCAGTTCGCGGGCGCCCTGCCGACCGGAGAGCTTCTCGGCGACGTCGCGCAGCAGGGCCTTGCCGAGCTGACGCATCGCCTTGGGGGTCAGCTTGAGCTGGCCGTCGGAGCCGCGCTTGGTCGTTCCGGAGTCGCGCAGCGCCTTGTCGAGCTGCTGGAGCGTGCGGGCGTCGACGGTGGCCTCATCGCCGAGCTGGCGGGAGAGCGTGTCGAGGTCGAGGTCGTCGAGCCGGGAACCGTCGTACGACTGCGACAGCTGTTCCGACAGCGCGTCGAGGTCGGCGAGGTCCTGGAACACGCCCGTGCCGTCGCCGAGGCCGAGGCCGTCCTGCCCCTCCATGCGCTCGGATCCACCCCAGTCCTCCCCTGGCCGCAGCGATTGCAGGGTGCCGTCGAGCTGGGCCAGCGACTCCATGAGCTCGGGCGACCCGAAGGCCTGCTGCGCGAGGGCGTCGAGCTCGTCGCGCTGTTCCTGGGTCATCGAGTTGCGCATGCGCTGGGCCGCGGCTGCGCGTTCGGCGAGCGCGTCGAGCAGCTCGTCGATGTTCTCGGGGCCCTCGGGAAAGTACTCTCCGTGCTTTGCCATGAAGTCGTCGAACTGTTCAGGGGTGTCCTCGCCCCGCTGGTGGGACGCGAGCAGGTCGTTGAGGTCGTTCAGCATCTCGGTGATGGCCGCGCGATCGGCGTCGGTCGCATTCTCCAGCGCGTTCTTCATGCCAGCGAAGCGCTGGTCGAGCATCTCGCGACCGAGCAGGTCCTTGATTTTCTCGAAGTCCGCGCGGGCCTCGGGGCTCTGCCACTGGTACGACCCCAGCTCGTTGACCGCCGCGGCCGGCGATGCCGGCAGGTTGTCGAGCTGCATCTCGGCGAGGGCGCGGTCGCCGTCGTCCATGGCGGTGTCGCGCGCGAGCTGTCCCCGCTCGGCGAGCACCGCCTTGTCGAGCAGCTCCTTGACCTCCTGCAGCGTGCCGTCGAGGTTGTGCTTCTTCGTCAGTTCGCGGCGGCGTTCGGCGACCCGCCTGGCGAGGTCGTCGAGGCCCGCCTGGTTCTTTCCCCCGCGGCGCAGGAACTCGCGCATGGCCTGCTCTGGCGAGTACCCGGCCATCACGTCGTCACCGATGGCGTCGAGCGCCTCGGCGATGTCGACGGGAGGGGCGAGCGGGTCCGGCCCACCGTCGTACCTGCCGTAGCGCAGGGCGCGGGTGAGCCTGCGGTTGGCCCTAGCCATAGATCGTCTCGCCCCCGCCGCTCTCCTTGCTGACCCGGCGTGAGAGGTAGAGACCCTCGAGCGCGAGCTCGATCGCCCCGGCGCGTTGGCCGTCACTGGTCGCGCCGAGCCGGGCGCTCACCTCGTCGTACAGTTCGGATTCGCCCAGGGCCGGCAGGCCGGTGAGGAAGTCGCGGGCAGTGACCTGCTCCCCCGTGGTGACCATCACCCCGTTCTCGATCGCCTCGACGAGCACGGTGAAGTCGACGCCGCGATAGTGCTCGCGCACCGTCTCGGCGGTGGCGACGCGAAGCAGGTGGTCGAAGATCTCGTCTTCGCGGCCCTCTTCGCCCGATTCGAACTCGATCTTGCCGCCGAGCACCTCGACCGCGGTCTCGAGGTCGACCGGGCGAGCGACGGCCTCGCCCTCCTTCTGGCGGGTGGCCCGGTGAAGGGCGGCGGCCGCGATGGTCTCCGCACCCGCGATGGCAAACCTGGCGCTGACTCCGCTGCGCTGGTCGACCGCACTCGAGGCGCGCAGCGCGCGGGTGAAACGCGCCAGTATCTCGATCAGGTAGTCCGGGACCTCGGCGACGAGGTCGGCTTCCTGGCGGATGACGGCGATCTCGGCATCCAATTCGGTCGGATAGTGGGTGCGGATCTCGGCACCGAACCGGTCCTTGAGCGGCGTGATGATGCGACCGCGGTTGGTGTAGTCCTCGGGATTCGCGCTGGCGACGACGAGCACATCGAGCGGCAGGCGCACGACGTAGCCGCGAATCTGGATGTCGCGCTCCTCCATCACGTTGAGCATGGCGACCTGGATGCGCTCGGCGAGGTCGGGCAGCTCGTTGATGGCGACGATGCCGCGGTGTCCGCGCGGGATGAGGCCGAAGTGGATGGTCTCGACATCGCCCAGGCTGCGACCCTCGGCGACCTTCATCGGGTCGACGTCGCCGATGAGGTCGGCGACGCTCGTGTCGGGGGTGGCCAGCTTCTCGACGTAGCGCTCCTCGCGCGGTCGCCAGCTCACCGGCAGGTCGTCACCGAGCTCCGCGGCACGGCGCTGGCTCTCGGCGGTGATCGGCTCGAGCGGGTGCTCGCCCAGCTCGGAGCCGGCGATCACGGGCGACCACTCGTCGAGCAGCCCGGCGAGGGTGCGCAGCAGGCGCGTCTTGCCCTGGCCGCGCTCGCCCAGCAGCACGATGTCATGGCCAGCGATGAGCGCCCGCTCGAGCTGCGGAATGACGGTGGACTCGAAGCCGTGCAGTCCCGGCCACGGGTCGCGGCCCTCACCGAGGGCCGACAGCAGGTTGTCGCGAATCTCCGCGCGCAGGCTTTTCAGTTCGTATCCGGCTGAGCGCAGCTCGCCGACCGTGGCAATGGTGGGACGGTTCATTGCGTCAGGCTACGCCTGCCCGGTGGCGTTCGAGAGCGGTGATTCGGATGCTTCTCCCAGCGCCCACCGCACGGCAAAACCGTCCACCGGCGCAGGACTACTCGACGAGTGACACCCCGAGCGCGGCGAGCACACCGAAGGCGACGCCCCAGATGATGATCGAGATGGTCTGCCACAGAATGACGGCGTCCTTCGATGCCCCGAACGAGACCATCGCCGCCGACGTGATCTGGCTCGGCAGTACGGTCTGACCGAGCAGGCTCACCCCGGCGACACCGTAGCGGTCGAAGCGCCGGCGGAGCTTCTCGCGACGGGGGGTCAACTCTTTCGGCTTCGCGACTCTCGTGCGTACCCGGTGTGCGCTGAGTACGAAGATGATCATCGAGATCACGTTGCCGACGATGGCCGCCACGATCGCGATGACCGGGTTGAGGCCCGCGATGATGCCGATGACGGAACCGCCGTAGGACTCCACGAAGGGGATGGCGGAGACCAGGAGCACGCCGAGCCATTGCAGCAGCGGGGGGAGTCCGGAGGTGAAGTCCTGCAGGGATTCGATCACGAGGTGCCTTTCGTCGGGGTGCGCGGCTGAGGTGCGCCGGTCGTGCTGACACCAGTCTTGCGGGCCCGATTCACGCCCAAAAGTGTGCAGTAGTCACGGCATCACGGGTGCTTTCGACCGGCCAACCGTGACAAATGTCATGGGCATACTGTGGGGGCATGCCCAGCGTCGTCACGTCTCCCGGTGCGCCATCGGGGTCACATCGTGAGCCCGGGCGCGGTGTGCACGCGACCTGGCTGTACACACTGGGCGCCGTCGTGTTCGTCTACGTTCTGCTCGATGCCGTGGTGCTGCTCGCGGCGACGGCATCACTGGCGTCGCCGCCGCGGGCGGCGCCGGTCATCCTGGTCGGCGCGATCATCGTCGCGAGTGCCCTGCAGGTTCGCTACTGCTGGTTCCTCACGGTGGGACGCGGTGGCGGCCTGCCCGCGCCAGCCTGGACCGGCGCCACCGTCGCCACCGCCGCGGCCGTCTGGGGTCTCGGCCTGTTCATTCCCGGCATGGGCCTGTTCACTGCCATTCCGCTGTGGATGGCCGTCAACCTCGTCGCTGCACTCCTACAGACCGGTCCGCGGCGGCTGGTGCTCGTCGCCGGCGTGATCGTCACGGCGCTGCATCCATTGCTCGCAGCGGCCGTGCTCGAGCGGCCGTTCGCCATCGCCGATTACGCCGGCGTGTGGCTGCTCATCTTCTATGTGATGTTGCTGCCGGCGTTCGTGTTGAGCAGCCTGTGGTGGTGGGACATCGTCGTGACCCTCGACCGGCACCGCGCCGTCGCCGCCGAGCTCGCCGTCGCCCAGGAGCGCCTCCGCTTCGCCTCCGACCTGCACGACATCCAGGGCCACCACCTGCAGGTCATCGCCCTGAAGACCGAACTCGCCGAGCGCCTCATGTCGACCGACCCCGAGGCCGCGCGGGAGCACGTGCGGGCGAGCCGACTGATCGCGAAACAGGCCATGGAGGAGACCCGGTCGCTCATCGCCGGATACCGCCACATCGGGCTCGACCAGGAACTCGAGAATGCCAGGGAGGTACTCGCCGCAGCTGGCGCGGAGTGCGACCTGCGCGTCGGTGCGCTTCCCGCCGGCACCGATGAGCAGCGCGTGCTCGCGCTCGTGGTGCGCGAGGCGACGACGAACATCCTGCGGCACAGCGAAGCCACCCGGGTGTGGATCCAGCTCGACGTCGCCGGTCAGACCGGCGCCGGCGACTCGAGCGGCGACGTGACGACCATGCTGATCGGCAACAACGGTCTCGCCCCGGCGGATTCCCCTGCCCCGCGCGGTGACGGCAGCGGGCTCGCGGGCCTCCGCGGTCGGCTCTCGGCCGTGGGCGGCAGCCTCGAAACGGCAGTGGATGCCGCAGCCGACAGCTTCGAGCTGCGGGTGCGCGTGCACGCACCGGTGGGTGCGCAGGCATGAGCGACGGGCAGGCAGCGGGCCGCAGCATCCGTCTGCTGGTCGCCGACGACGAGCACCTCATTCGCGGGGCCCTGTGCGCGCTGCTCGGGCTCGAGCCCGACATCGAGGTCGTCGCCGACGTCGACAACGGCCTCGCTGCAATCGAGCGCGCCATCGAGACCCGGCCAGACGTGTGCCTGCTCGACCTCGAGATGCCAGGAGCCGATGGGGTCGAGGCGGCCACGCGTATCCTCGCGACGGTGGCGACCCGAGTGATCATCGTCACCCGGCATTCCCGTCCCGGGGTGCTGCGGCGAGCGCTCGCGGCCAGGGTCGCGGGATTCGTGCCGAAGTCCACCCCCGCGGATGAGCTGGCGAACGTGATTCGCGACGTCGCTGCGGGCCGGCGTTACATCGACCAGGAGATCGCCGCCACCGCGCTCACCGCCGAGCGCTGCCCGCTGACCGATCGCGAGCTCGACGCCCTGCGCATCAGTCAGTCCACCCGCAGCGTGCAGGAGATCGCCGACCACCTGCACCTCGCACCCGGTACGGTGCGCAATCACCTGTCGTCGGCGATGACCAAGTTGGATGCCGCCTCCCGCCACGAAGCGGCCGAGATCGCGTGGCAGCAGGGCTGGATCTAGCGCGAGGCGCGCCCCATCGGCGACGTACTCCCCCGCACGGCACCCCTCCACAGTCGCCGTTCACCCAGCGCTCCAGCGCCGAACATCCCCCGTTCACCTTGCTGTGGGGAGATGTCTCACCCGGGCCAACGGGTTGCGCACCACCGACACCGAGAGGTGCTGACATGTCCCACCCCATTCGCGTGCTTTCCCTGTACGAGGGCTTCTTCGCCGGGGGTGCGCGCATCCTGCACACCGACGTCATCGTGGGGCTGCACGGACGAGAACAGCAGCACAGCGTGCTCTCGCTCACCTCCGAGGCACGGCGCGAGGGCACCGTGCAGCGCATGCAGGACGACCCGCGTTACCAGCGCCTCGCCGACGCGGGCGTTCCCATCCATTCGCTCGCGCGGGAAGCGGGCGCGACGCCGCCCGAGCGGCACGACTTCACCGACGCCGAGCTGCAGTTCGTCGCCGGCCTGGTCGCCGACGCCGACGTCGTGGTGTGCCTCAAGGAGCAGCCCCTCGGTGTGCTGCTCGCGCTGCGCGACCGCGGCATGATGCCCGACGTTCCGGTGATCGTGTGCCTGCACCGTTCCGACCCGACGCACTCCGGTGCTGCCCTGTCGTGGCTGGTCGAGGCATCGCAGACCGGGCTCGTCACCTCGACGATCTCGTGCGCCGAATCCACCCGTGACGCGTACCTCGCGGCGGGCGTCGAGCCGGCCGAGCAGCGGGTCGTGGCCAACGGCATCGATACGCAGCGGTTCACCCCGGGGTCGTCACGGCAGCTTCGACGCACCCGGCGGGCCCTCGGCATCCACAAGTCCGCTCCCGTCGTCGTGTTCGCCGCCCGGTTCGATGCGATGAAGGACCCCGGGTTGTTCCTGCGGGCGGTCGCGGAGCACAGCGCACGGCGCGACGACACCCACTACGTGATGTGCGGGGCGGGAATGACGTGGGAGAACGACGCCTTTCGCTACCTCGTCGAGGCGAGCGGCATCACCGACCCGTCGCGGCTGCACCCGCTCGGCATTCGCAACGACATGCCCCGCATCTACCAGGTCGCCGACATCGTGGCCCTGACCAGTGCCTTCGGCGAGGCGTCTCCGCTGTGTCTGCTCGAGGGAGCCGCGTGTGGCGCGACCCCGGTGACGACCGATGTGGGGGATGCCGCGCGGGCGACCGACGGCATCGGGCTCGTCACCGCGCACGACGCTGCGCAGATCGCCGCCGCGTGGGACCTCGCGCTCAGCCAGCGCCCGATGATGCGCCGGGCCTCGCTGTCGGCGCGTCCGCACTTCGGGCGCGAGCGCATGGTCGCGCAGTACCGTTCCGCGATCGCGTCGGCACGGGCAACAGCCACGATCACGGCACCGTCCTGACCGCGGTCCCATACCGGTAGCGCGGATCGGCGATCTAGCCGCGGCTCACGACGCCGAGCGCTGCGTCGATCATGCCGGCCGCTGCGAGACGATCGTTTCGGACGATGGCCATCGCCGCGAAGATGAGCCCGGTGCAGGTCGTCACCGTAGTTTCGTGCGCCGCGGAGTCGAGTTCCGGCCGGGCGGCAGTCACTCCTGAGGCGATCGCCGCGCGCAGGTCGGCGCAATACCGGGAGATCACCGTCTGCAGCGCCGCTTCATGACCGAGTGCGGAACCGTTGGCATTCAACAGCAGGCATCCGTTCGTCGACAGCGCCGTCGACTCGTCGAGCATGGCGCGCTGCAGACCGAGGAGATAGCCCTCGAGCGCGCCGGGCTCAACCCGAGGCGACATCAGGGGGGCGAGCCTCGGGCGGACCACATCGTCGAGATAGGAATCGACCACCGCATCGAAGAGTCCGCGTTTACTGTCGAAATGGTGGTAGATGCTCGATCGGTTGAGCCCGGTGGCCGCTTCGAGGTCGGGCACGGCCGTCGCTTCATAGCCACGATCCCAGAACACCTGTCGCGCCGACCGAACGACGTCGGCCTCGTCGAACAACCGTGATCGTCCCATTCCCGCGCTCCCTGCATTCGGTTGTGTACCGGTCATTCCAGTATATAGTGAAATGACCATTTCAATTGGAGGGCCATCGTGATCGTCGTTTCGTTCGTCTTCGCGGGCCTCGCTGCCGCCCTCCACGTCTACGTCTTCTGGATGGAATCCCTCGCCTGGAGTGGCCGCGCCGCGCGAAGAACTTTCGGGCCTGCCACGCCCGCCGAGGTGCAGGCGACGTCGGCACTCGCCTTCAACCAGGGCTTCTACAACCTCTTCCTCGCCATCATCACGGCCGCCGGCATTGTCGTCACCGCGACGAGTGCAACCGCCGTCGCCTCAGCTGTCGGGCTGACCCTCCTACTCGCCGGCACGGCATCGATGCTCGCCGCCGCGACCGTTCTGTTCGTCGCCTTCGCCGATAAGAGGTCGGCGGCGATTCGCCAGGGCGTCTTCCCTCTCATCGCCGTCGCAACCGCGATCATCGCCATCATCGCCTGATCAACCCCACCCCACCACCCCAACGAAAGTCGAGGCACCATGCGCGCCGTCATCCATCACGAATTCGGTGAGCCCACCGAGGTACTCACCGTCGAGAACGTTGCTACCCCCGAGCCGGGCGATGGCGAAGTGCGCGTGCGCACCCTGCTCAGCCCGATCCACAACCATGACCTCTGGACGATCCGCGGCACCTACGGGTTCACGCCAGAGCTCCCCGCCCGCGCCGGAACCGAAGCCGTCGGCATCGTCGATGCGCTCGGCGCCGGAGTCGACAGTCTCCAGGTCGGGCAGCGCGTCGCGACCGGGGGCACCTTCGGCGTCTGGGCGGAGTTCTTCGTCGCGAAGGCCGCCGGCCTCATTCCCGTGCCCGACGGCATCAGCGACGAGGTCGCAGCCCAACTCGTGTCGATGCCGCTCAGCGCGATCGGCCTCCTCGATTCGCTCGATCTCGCGCCGGGCGACTGGATCGTGCAGAACACCGCCAACGGTGCTGTCGGCCGTCTCGTTGCGCAGCTCGGTAGGGCCCGTGGCATCAACGTGGTCGGACTCGTGCGCCGCGCGGACGGTATCGAGGAGATGCGCAGACAGGGCATCGGCAGCATCGTCGCGACCGACACCGAGGGATGGGCCGACAGGGTCGCCGCGATCACCTCGGGTGCACCCATCGTGGCGGGCGTCGACTCAGTCGGTGGAGCGGCCGCGGGCGACATCGCCTCGCTCCTCGCCGAGAACGGTTCCCTCGTCATCTTCGGTGCTATGGGTTCCCCCACGCTGCAGATCCCGTCGGGGCAGATCATCTTCAAGAACATCGCCGTCACTGGGTTCTGGGGCAGCAGAGTAATGGGCGCGATGAGCTCGGAAAAGCGCACGGGCCTCTTGCGCGAGCTCGTCACACGTATCGGGGAGGGCTCGCTCACCCTTCCGGTCGAGGCGACCTTCGATTTCGACGAGGCCAGGGCGGCGAGCGCGGCGAACTTCACCGCAGGTCGCGCGGGAAAGATCCTCCTGCGCCCGTGAGCTGTATCTCGACCCGAGCGCCTCTGGCACCCGGGTCGAGATACGACGGCTCAGTCGCTGACCGCGCGGAACCGCTGCTCGACACCCGCTGGGCCGTAGGGGTAATCCGAGACGACCGGTGCGCTGACCGTGGTGAGGCGGCCGAGCTGTTCGGCGCTCAGTTCGAGGTCCGACGCCGCGAGATTCTGCGCGAGCTGGTCGACGGTGCGCGCCCCCAGGATGACCGAGGTCACCGCGGGCTGCGCCTCGAGCCAGGCGAGCGATACCTGTGCACTGTTGACGCCGAGCTCCGTCGCGGTCTCGGCGACGGCGTCGACGATCTGCCAGGTGCGCTCCTGCGCGTTGCGTGGACCGAACGCCTCCATACCGCGATCGGGGTCTTCGCCCAGGCGGGTCGCGCCGGTGGGGTCGGTGTCGCGCTGGTACTTGCCGGAGAGCCACCCTCCGCCGAGCGGCGACCACGGCAGGAGTCCCATGCCGGCGTCGAGTGCTGCCGGCACGATCTCCGATTCGATCTCGCGCACCAGCAGGCTGTACTGCGGCTGCAGCGTCACCGGGGCGGCGAGGCCCAGCGCCCTGGCCACGTGCACGGCCTTGGTCAGCTGCCACCCGAGGAAGTTCGAGAAGCCGTAGTACCCGATCTTGCCGCTGCGGATGGCGTCGTCGAGAAAGCGGAGCGATTCCTCCAGCGGGGTCAGGGCGTCCCACGCGTGCAGCTGGTAGAGGTCGATGTGGTCCGTGCCCAGTCGACGCAGCGAGTCATCGAGGGCGGTGCGCAGGTGGCGCCGGCTCGTGCCGCGGTCGTTTGCGCCGGCGCCCATCCCGTGGTGGCGATGACCATCTGCTGCGCTTCGGTCGGGTGGGTGGCGAGCCACTTACCGATGATGGTCTCCGATACCCCTGAGCTGTAGACGTCGGCCGTGTCGATGAAGGTGCCGCCCGACTCGACGTAGGTGTCGAGCATCTGGTGCGACGTCGCTTCATCTGCCTCCGCCCCGAAGGTCATCGTGCCGAGCGCGTAGGTGGAGACGACTGCGCCGCTGTTGCCGAGGTTGCGATAGTGCATGGAGATCCTGTTCTTCGTCGAAAAGGGGATGGCCCGCCTGCTGTCCGAGGCGGGTGGCCGCGGCGTCATTGGTGAAACGCACGAACACCGACCCTACGACAGCAGGCGGGCCGAGGCCACGGTCAGGCCGTGTCGTCACCTACCTCGTCGACGATCTCGATGGCCGCCTCGCCCGTCGCGTGGTCCAGCCGGAAGACCCGGTTGCCGCGGCGCACGACCTCGATCGTCGATCCCCGCTCGCGCGTCGTGGGGATGCCGGCGTCGGCGAGCACCAGGTCGACGAGTGCGTCGGTGGCCTCTTCGCCGAGCATGGTCGCCACGTACCAGGCGCGCCCATCCCCGCGGTGGTTGACCGTGATCGCGGGCCAGCCGCCGACGATGGGATCGTCGAAGGTCGAGAGCACCGTGGCGGTACTCGGGTGAACGAACTCCCTCCACAGGCGCGCCTCGCCGGTGATCTCGCCGGTGATCGCGGTGGCCGGCACCGGCGCCTGCCCGGTCGCGGCGAGGTCGGGACCGGCGAGCGGCGCGATCTCCTCGATGCCGAGGCCGAGGGTGTTGCGCAGCTCCCCGAGGTATCCCCCGAGGTGGATGTGGGCCTTCTCGTCGACGATGGCCGAGGAGGCGGTCATGACCAGCCGGCCGCCACCGTCGACGAACGCCTCGAGCGCCTCCTGGGTCTGCGTGTCGGCGACCACCATGGCAGGCGCGATGACCACCGAGTACCGGGAGAGGTCGCCGTGCGGGTGCACGAAGTCGACGAGAATGCCGCGTTCCCAGAGCGAGCGGTACCACCCGAGGACGATCTCGCGGTAATTCAGCGCGGTCGGCACCGCCTGCTGCTCGAGCAGCCGCCAGGCGTCCCAGTCGAAGACGATCGCCACATCGGCATGGAGGGTGCTGCCGATCAGGTCGTCGAGGCCGCCCAGCTGCGCGCCGATTGCGGCGGTCTCGCGAAAGATGCGCGAGTGCTCGCCGAAATGCGGAACCATGCCCGAGTGGAATTTCTCCGCACCCGCGCGGGACTGGCGCCACTGAAAGTACATGACGCCGTCGGCGCCGCGAGCCACCGCCTGCAGGGAGTGCAGGCGGTTCATGCCCGCGGGCTTCGGCGCGTTGCGCTCGCGCCAGTTCACCGCACTCGGCGCCTGCTCCATGAGCACCCACGGTGCCCCGCCGCCGAGCGACCGCATCAGGTCGCGGGAGGCGGCGGCGAAGATCGGCGAGAACGGGTCGGCGGGGTCTGGATAGGAATCGTCGGAGACGAAGTCCACGTCGTCTGCCCACGACCAGTAGTCGACGCCCTTGAAGAAGCCCATGAAGTTGGTCGTGATCGGTATCTCGGGCGTCGCCGCGCGCAGGATGGCCGCCTCCGCCCGGAATAGCTCCCGCAAGGCATCCGAGCTGAACCGGTCGAAATCGAGCAGGTGCCCGGGGTTGCCGAAGGTGGGCGCCGCCCTGGGCGGCAGGATCTCGTCGAACGAGCCGTACCACTGCGACCAGAACGCGGTTCCCCACGCGTCGTTGAGGGTGTCGATGTCGCCGTACTTGAGCTCGAGCCAGGAGCGGAATGCGGCCGCCGACTCGTCGTCGTAGCTGTGGCTCACGTGGCATCCATATTCATTGTTGATGTGCCACGCCACGATCGCCGGGTGCTTCGCGTACCTCTCGACCATCGCCCGCACCAGCCGCTCGGCGAATCGCCGGTAGGTCGCCGAGCTCGGGCTGTAGTGCTGCCGCGATCCGGGTGACAGGCGCACCCCGTCGCGCGTGACCGGAAGGATGTCGGGGTGGTGCAGCGCCATCCACGGCGGCGGCGATGCGGTGGCCGTCGCGAGGTCGACCCCGATGCCGGCCGAGTGCAGGCCGTCGAGTACGTCGTCGAGCCAGGCGAAGTCGAACTCGCCCTCGCGCGGCTCGAGCCTCGCCCAGGAGAAGACCCCGACCGTGACAACGGTCACACCCGCCTCCCGCATGAGCCGGAGGTCGTCGGCCCAGACCTCCCGTGGCCACTGCTCGGGGTTGTAGTCTCCGCCGAACCACATTCGGTGTGGCGGCCACAGGGGTTCGTTCGTCATTCGGGTCATCCTTTCACTCCGCCGGTCGCGAGACCGGTCTGCCAGTAGCGCTGCAAGAACAGGAACGCGAAGATCAGCGGCACGGTCGATACGAACGCCCCGGTGATCACCGTCGAGAAGAGTGCCTGCGACCCTCCGCCCGCGCTGGCCGCAGACTGCAGTTGCGCGAGCCCCACCGTGATCGGGTACAGCTCGGAGCTGTTCAGCATGATCAGCGGCAGGAAGTAGTTGTTCCAGGTGCCGACGAGGTTGAACAGGAACACCGTGACGAGCCCGGGCCCGAGCAGGCGCAGCCCCACCTGCCAGAAGATGCGGAACTCGCCGGCCCCGTCGACCCTGGCCGCCTCGATGAGGCCGTCGGGGATCGCGTCGGCCGCATAGACCCTCATCAGGTAGACACCGAACGGGCTGACCAGCGACGGGATGATGATGGCCCAGATGGTGTTGGTGAGACCGGCCGACGAGAACAGCAGGTAGGTGGGCAGCGCGAGAGCGGTGACGGGAATCATCACCGCGCCGAGGGTCATGCTGAACAGCAGCCTGCTGCCGGGAAAGCGGAACTTCGCGAAGGCGTATCCGGCCATAGTGGCAAGGAGCGTCGCCCCGGTTGCCGAGACGACCGCATAGAGCAGCGAGTTGAGCATCCAGCGGGAGAAGATGCCCCCGCGAACCGAGAACAGGGTCTGCAGGTTGTCCCACAGTGCGAAGTCGCCCCCGAACCACAGGCCGAAGGTGGCGAACAGCGAGGAGTTGTCCTTGGTCGACGAGACCAGCAGCCACCACAGCGGAAGCACGAAGTAGAGCACGCAGATCCACAGCAGGACCGTGAGCAGCGGGCTGCGCTTCTGCCGCCGTTCGGACCGGGGGGCGTTGTCCACTGTTTCCTCGGCTGGCGCGCCTGCGCCAGAGGTGGAGACGGTCTTCACGGTGCTCATCACATCGCCCCCTCTCGGCGTTCGCGCCGTTGCTCGCTGAGCTGCACCACGTAGGAGATGACCGCGATCACGATCCCGAGCAGGAAGGCGATGGCCGCGGCGTAGTTGAGCTCCCGGTTGATGAAGGCGAGGTTGTAGGCGTAGTAGTTCGGCGTGAACGAATTGGTGATGGCATCAGGGGCGATGGCGTTGAGCAGGCTCGGTTCGGCGAAGAGCTGGAACGAGCCGATGATGGAGAAGATGATGGTCAGCACGATCGCGGGCCGGACCGCGGGGATCTTGACGCTCCAGGCGGTGCGGATCGGGCCGGCACCGTCGATCTCCGCCGCTTCGTACAACTCGGGCGGAATCGACCGCAGGGCCGCGTAGATGATGATCATGTTGTAGCCGATGAATTCCCAGGTCACGATGTTGATCAGCGACCCGAGGATGTTCTCCGGTGAGAGAAAGTCGGGCGTTCCGAGGCCGACCGCGCGGGAGACCTGAGCGATGGGGCCGAAGTCGGGTCCGTACAGGTAGCCCCACATCAGGGTGGCGACCACCGCGGGTACCGCGTAGGGGATGAAGATCAGCAGTCGGCCCGCCTTCGATCCGCCCGCCCTGCCGGTGTCGAGCACGAGCGCCAGTACCAGCGCGATCCCCAGCATGATCGGCACCTGGATGAGGAGGAAGAGCCCCACCCTGCCGACGCTGCTCAAGAACTGGGGATCCTGCAGTGCCCGCGAGTAGTTGGCGAGCCCGGCGAATGCCTCGCCGCCGATGAGGCGACTCTCGAACAGGCTGAGGTACCCGGAGTAGACGAGCGGCACCACGAGCATGGCGAGGAAGATCACGAAGAACGGGAGGATGAAGAGGTAGGCGGCGATGTTCTGCTTGCGCTTGGTGGTGCTGACCCGCCGCCGGGGCGGCGCGGTGGCGGAGGGGCGCTCGGCTCTGAGCGCGGTGGGGTGCGACACTTCTGCTCCTTCGTGAGGATGGTGGGCGGGCCGCGGGGGAAGGGCCCCGCGGCCCTGGTAGGGGCGCCGCCGACCGGAGTCAGGCGACGCCCCACGAGGGCGGGTTATTCGACGGCGGTCACTCGACCGTGAAGCCCTGCGACTCGGCGTAGCTGACGAGCTGGTCCTGCCAGTCGTCGAGGGCTGCGGCGATGTCGCCCTTCTCGGCGATCACTGTGCCGATCGTCTCCTCGTAGCTCGAGTAGACGTATTCCATGAACGGGAGCCACTGGAATTCGGTGTCGACCGTGTCGGAGATCTCCGAGAACAGCTCGTTGACCTTCTGGCCGCCGTAGAACTCCGATTCCTGGTCGGCGAACTCCGCGTTCTCGAGCACCGACGTCTGCGGCGGGAACAGGAACTGCTCCGTCGCGAGGCTCAGTGCCGATGCGTCGTCGTTATTGATGAACTTCGCGAGTTCGTAGGCGGCGATGGGGTTCTCGCTCGAGGCGAGCACCGCGTCCGACGATCCCCCCCAGTTTCCCGAAACGTTGTCGCCCTCTTCCCACTGCGGAAGCGGTGCCGCCCTCCACAGCCCGGAGGTCGACTCCGCCGTTCCCTGCAGGAACACCGGTCCCCACGCCGCCGTCAGCCAGCCGGCGTACTTGCCGCTCGCCAGGCCCTGGTACCACTGGTCCTGAAAGTCCACGTCGACCGAGATGAGGTCTTCCTGGATCAGGTCGGTCCAGTAGGTGGCGACCTCCTTCGCCTCGTCGCTGTTGACGTCGATCGAGACCGTCTGCTCACCGTCGTAGCCGAACGGCTTGGCGCCGCGCTGCCACATGAATCCGATCAGCTGCCCAGCCTGGGTCGCGCCGAGATTCGAGATGTACGAACCAGTGGTGTCTTTCACTGCTCTGGCAGCGGTGGCGTACTCCTCCCAGGTAGCGGGTGGTTCCGTGATTCCCGCCTGGGTCAGCAGGTCTTCGCGGTAGAGGTTGCCCATCGGGCCGACGTCTTGCGGGATACCCCACACCTGCTCGCCCGGTGCGACCTGGTTCCAGGCCCAGCCGACGTAGTCATCCTCGATCTCACTCGCACCGTACGGGGTGAGGTCGAGCAGCGCCTCGCTCAGCACGAACGACGGAATGTACTGGTACTCGATCTGCGCGACATCCGGCGCACCTTCTCCGGCCTCGAGCGCGCTGCGCAGCTTCTGGTAGTGCGGGAGTCCCTGGCCGACGTTCTCCACCGTGACGTCGATCTCGGGGTAGGTCTCCTCGAACAGGGCGACCTGGTTCTCGATGTCGGGAACCCATGTCCAGAAAGTGAGTTCGGTGGGGGTGCTGAGCGCCTCCTCGCGCTGTTCGGCGGTGATGTCGTCGGTCGTGGCGGCCTCGTCTCCTCCACCGCCTCCGGGTGAGCACGCGGTGAGCGCGAGCGCCCCCACGACGACGATGACGCCCAGCTTCCTTGCTGTACGTGATGCTGACATTGCCATGTGCCTTTCTTTTGTGATGGTGCAGGCTGTTCGGTTGGTGCAGGCTGCGGTCGGGTGG
Organism: Marisediminicola senii; assembly: GCF_011057645.1. Taxonomy (GTDB): domain Bacteria; phylum Actinomycetota; class Actinomycetes; order Actinomycetales; family Microbacteriaceae; genus Marisediminicola; species Marisediminicola senii. The sequence continues at coordinate 28,422 of NZ_JAALGE010000041.1, forward strand.
TGCGGCATAGGGGGTGGGTGATGGATGCGGCGGCTCGCCGCCCCGGCAGGGGGCGCGGTCATCCTGCCGAGAAGACGCGCACCGCCCACGGCCCGAGGGTGATGTCGTCTCCCGCCGAGAGGCTCTCGCCACCCAGCGCGTCGATAAGGTCGGCGGGTGCGACGGCCGTGGCGGGCTTCTCCGACCAGTTGTGCACGAACCAGAACCGCGTGCCAGACGGCACGGCGCCCGACGAGACGGTGACGGTCTCGTCGGGCCGGCTCTTATACACATCTCCGAGCCCACCAGAC
>NZ_JAALGE010000042.1 GCF_011057645.1 Marisediminicola senii
CGCCGAGACAATGCTCCGCCACGACCGACACCTCATCCGGCGCGGGCAGGTCATCGTCGGAGATAAGGGCTTCGCCGGAACCAAATTCGAGACATTCATCACCGACGAACTCGGTGCCCACCTGATTGGCTATGTCAAGTAGATGTGGCCCCGGTGTGACGGCTTGATTTGGCCCCGATGGACCCCGCGGTCATGGCGATGAGAAAGCTCTTGTCTTGGCTGAGGACGGCGAAGCTGTTGTCGCGGCTGTAGCGGGCGAACGCGAGGAGCGTGGTCGGCGGGGAGACCAGGAGCGAGAGGCTGCCACTTGAGCCGGTCCATGTCGCAGCACACAGCCTCGGGTCGGTGAACGTCTTGGTCCAGCCCGAGAAGGACTCGTTCGAGGCGATCGCGATGTAGTTCTCTTTGCACGCCAACCCTTCAATGTCGCCTCGCCTATTGCCTGGGCAGACTAGTCGTTCTACACTCCAGAAAAAACCACCGTCGGTGGCTTGAGTGATCAGGACAAGAGAATCATGAAGAAGTTGAGGATTGCGGCCGCAGGGGCCGTGCTGGCGGTGTCTGCATCTGTACTACTGGTGGGCCCGCCAGCGCAGGCTGCACTCTCCCAGTGCGGGAGTAGCCGAGCCTGCGCATGGACCGAGCCGAACTACGGTGGGCCGTTTGGCTCATGGACCACCAGTAGGTCGAACCTTCAGACTGTCGGGTTCGGCAACAACATCTCGTCGATGGCTAACAACAGGACGAGATCAATTGGTTGGTTCAGTGAGACGGGGTACACCGGTGCCTTGTTCTCGCAACCGGCAGGAGGGGCTGGGTTCTTCAACTTCCCTGACCCTCGCGCCGACACGTTCAGCTCGTTGTTCCTCTATTGAGGTCAGGTTCCAGGCTGACCATTGCGGCGGCGCTCTCCTGTTTGAGCGTCGTCGCGCTGGCCGGGTGTACTGGCGCAGGTATTCCCACAGATAGCACGGCTCGTGCTCAGCTCGATGCTCAATCTAGCCAGATCGTCCTTCCGCTTGAAGCTTTTGCAATGGACTGGAGGGCGGTACTCACTGTGGAGCGCGCGAACGCCATTCTTGTGCAAACTTGTATGGCGGGCGAGGGTTTCACTTACCCTCGGGCAACGCAAGCCATCGAAGACGGACCTTTGATTCCGGACAGGCGCTATGGGATCTGGGCGCGGGCCGACGCTGAGAGCAACGGCTACGAACTACCCCCATCTCCAGGATCGGAAGCCGTAGAAACGCAGGAGAATGCTTTCGGGGATGATTGGTGGGATGCAGTCCGCTCGTGTCTGAGCTCTTCGGAGCAGCTCCCCATGATGGGGGTGAATATGAGCCCGGAGCAGTCCATCGTGGACCGCGGGATGAACGAGTCCTACGAGGCGCTACTCGCTAGTAGTGAATTTGCCGCCGAGCGGGCGACGTGGGCCGCTTGTGTCGAACGGGGAGGGCTGTCGCTCGATCCAGACGCTCGAGTGATGGTTCCGCAATTTCCTGCTGCTGGTGAAGAGCAGCTGCGAGTGGCGGCGGTCGACGTCGAGTGCAAAGAGACGTCGGGAGTAACTCAGGCCGTAGCGGACATGGAAGCAGCGCTTCAGAGTCGTTACATTGATGCGAACGAAGGGGAACTCGACGCCTACCGGGAGACAGCTGACGAAGTCACATCTCGTGCTCAGGATTTGCTGACTACCGTCGTCGATGGCTGAGCCGAGAACCAAAAGACTCCGGGTTGTAGACCATCCGCTGCGGGCATTGGCCTTCGTCGTCGGTGTGCTTCTGGTTGCAGGGGCTGCGTTCTTTTTGGGAACCGCTGTCCGCTCGCCCGATTCAGCCATCTTGGAGGCGCGGGATGAGGTCGTTCCGGTTTTCACACAGGTCGAGTCGCGGAGTGTCACGTCCGCCGTCCGATTGCAAGGGCAGGTGTCTGGTGCTGAAGAACTCTCGTTAGCGGTCGATGCGCCGGCGGGAGCCAGTCGCTCCGTCGTCACGACTAACGCAGCGCAGGTGGGGCCTCTCAGCAATGGAGCCTTTCTCGGCACCGTCGCGGATCGTCCCATCTTCGTGTTCAGCGTCGAGGTTCCGCTGTTCAGGGATCTGCAACCTGGGGCGGAGGGGTCCGACGTCAGCAGCATCCAAAAGGCACTAGGGGTCGCGGCGACGGGGCGAGTTGATGCACTGACCGTCGCAGCGGTGCAGTCGCTCTATTCGACAGCTTCCAAAGAACCTCCAGGAGGCCGGAGCCAGCCCTACATCAGCTCTTCCGAGTTTCGCACTTTCCCGGCGCAGCTTGGAAGTCTCTCTCTGCTCTCCTTGAGTAACGTCGGGACGGTTCTGAGTGACGATATTCCCTTTGCGGTTCTCGGCTACGGGGCACCGTACGTTCAGGTTCGAGCGAGTGTCGGTCAGGCTTCCGAAATCAAACCAGACGATGAGGTTGCCCTTGAGGGGTCGAACGGCGTATCGAGTCCATCGACAGTGCTCTCGGTAAGTCAGTTTCAAGCGGCCGCGACCGAGGACGGTCGACCCCCTGGTTACGACGTCCGGATCGCCGTCGATCCTGCGTCAGAGGTCGAACCGGGTGAAACTGTGTCTGTGACCTTCGGCTCGGCCACTGAGCCTCAAATGTCGGTACCAACACTCGCTGTTCGCTCAGATTCGGGCGGCGATTTCGTTATGAAACGAGCTGAAGGCGCATCTATTCGTGCCGACATTGATATCGTGCGAATGGCCGATGGATGGAGCGCAATTGAGTCTGAGGCTCTAATCGTCGGCGACGAAGTGCTGGTCTCAGGATGATCACCACTCCCCCTCTGATCACGCTCCGTGGCATCAACCGGTCGTACGCCAGTGATGACACTGCATCCGTCATTCAAGCTGCTGCATTGACCGTCGAACCAGGAGAATTCATCTCGATCGTCGGCCGCTCGGGATCGGGAAAGTCCACGCTCCTCAACGTGATCGCACTACTGGATGCGGAGTGGGAGGGCACGTACGAGATCGATGGGATTGACGTAAAAAGTCTCAAGCCGTCCTCGATCGACACGCTGCGAGCAAGGACTTTCGGGTTTGTGTTTCAGTCCTCCTACGCGAACCCCTACGAAACCGTGGCTAAGGGCGTCGCTCTCGGCCTGGCTATCAAAGGGCTACCCCTTGAAGAGCAAAGTATCCGGGTATCTCGAGCACTCACGTCAGTAGGTTTGGAAGAGAAAGCGGGGAGCCTCGCGCGATCGCTTTCCGGTGGCGAACGGCAGCGCCTGGCCATCGCGCGCGCCATTGCTACACAGCCTTCGGTGATCGTCGCGGATGAACCGACGGGCAACCTCGACAGCCAGACTGGTCGTCAGATCATGCATGTGCTGGCAGAACTCAATCGGTTGGGCACAACGGTCATCTTGGTGACGCATGACCTTGGAATCGCCGGCTACGCCACTCGCGTGCTGGAGATGGCCGATGGCGAACTACGTGAACAGGCAGCACTAACACCCGCGATAACCAGTATCACCGCTGAGGTAGAACGCGGTGACGGCGATCAGAGATCTCCTGCATTGGGCGCCCGACCGAGCAGTGGGATCGGATTCTGGGCGATGCGACGGGCTTTCGAGCGATTCGTTCGCTCTATCAACAACGTGACATCGCGCCCATTACGATCACTTGCGCTCGTGTCTGCCTTCGCGCTTGCTTTCTCTGGACTGGTCGGAGCGGCGGGTATCGGCTCCACGGCATCCGAGCAGATCGCCGGCCGTTTGACCGCCGCAGCCGGCGATGAGGTGCGCGTGAACGTGCCGGGCGCTCTTACCCGAAATGATCGCGCCGGATGGATAGATCAACTAGAGCGTCTGCCGCAGGTCGAAAGTGTTGGGGAGATCGCGGCTCTTGAGAGTGCCACCGCGAGGCCCTCACGATTTCAAGCGGCGGCGCTGACTCAGGGCTCCCCATTCACCGGTAGCACGGTCGCAGTCGACCAGGGGTTGCTCAAAACGTTGCAGGTAGAGACCTTCCCCACGGATGCAGGGCGGCTGTTTGACCCGTCCGCAGAGGACCGAGTTGCTCTGGTTGGGCAGGACGTGCTGGACAGCTTTGGGCTGGGACGAACCGGGTCCGGCGCCGAGCTCTGGGTCAACGGGGAGCCGTACTCGGTTGTAGGGATCATCACCGCATCCCCTCGCGCATCAAACCTACTCACTAGTGTCGTGATTCCGATATCTAGGGTAGGCCTCGTCCCGTCGCAGTTGACCGTTCGTTCAGCTCCGGGATTTGCCAGCGCGATAGCGGCGGCTGTACCGCTCGCGTTAGCTCCGGGTGCCCCGGGAAGCGTCTCCACCGAGACCGCGGCTGAACTCGCAAACCTCAGAGTCGGAGTGCAAACGGACTTGAACGGCTTGCTTGGGTCTTTGGCTATCGCATTGCTCGTCATCGCCATACTTAGCGGTGCCTCAGCGATGTACATCTCAGTGCAGTCACGTACCCAAGAACTCGCTCTAAGCCGCGCGCTTGGCCTCAGTAAAGCAGGAGTCGCGATTGTATTTTTGTGGGAAGGGTGTTTGACCGGTTTAGCTGGCGGCTTATCGGGAGTCGCAGGGGGACTTGTCGTGACAGTTGGCATCTCACTTGCTTTCAACTGGTCTGCGGTCATGCCATGGACCGCTGTAGTCGCCGCTCCTCTGGCTGGAGCATTCTGCGGGGCAATTGCAGCCCTCCTCCCTGCCCTAAGGGCCGCCAGGATAGACCCCGCCGAAGCGATCCGCTAAGCCCCGCCCGGAACCCCGCCTGCGAAACGTTCAGGGGGTGGGGTGTTGCTGGCGGGTGTGGGCGAGACGGTAGGAGTCGGTGCCGGTCTCGATGATGGTGCCGTTGAATGTGAGCCGGTCGACGATCGCAGCACACAGCCGCGGGTCGGTGAACGTCTTGGTCCAGCCCGAGAAAGCCTCGTTCGAGGCGATCGCGATGGAGTTGTTCTCTTCCCGTTCGGTGAGGACTTGGAAGAGGAGCTCGGCGCCGCGACGGTCGAGTTCCATGTAGCCGAGTTCGTCGATTGCGAGGAGGTCGACGCGTCCGTAGCGGGCGATGGTGCGGGCGAGGTTCTTCTCGTCAGCGGCTTCAACGAGCTCGTTCACGAGGCGGGTGGCGAGGGTGTATCTGACTCGGAAGCCTTTCTCCGCGGCGGCGGTGGCAAGGCCGATGAGGAGGTGGGATTTCCCGGTGCCGGAGTCGCCGATGAGGCAGAGTGGTTTCCCTTTCCGTACCCACTCGCCGGTGGCGAGGGTGTTGATGGTCGCCGGGTTGATGTTCGGGTTCGCATCGAAGTCGAAGTCCCCTAACCATTTGTCCCTCGGGAACCCGGCGGCTTTCACCCGGCGGACGGAGGAGCGTCTGTCCCGGTCGTCGCACTCAGCCAAGAGCAGTTCGGCGAGGAACCCGTGATAGCTGAGCTGCTCCTTCTGCGCGGTCGCGGTCGCCTCGTCGACAACGGCGCGGATCGTCGGCAACCGCAGCCGTCGGCACGCCTGGTCGATCGCCGCGGACGCGGCCTCCTCAGTGAGTCCCCGTCTTCGGCGGAGAGTGGTGGTGACACTGGTGGTAACGATCACGATGCTGTTCCTTCCTTCACCGCAACTTGAAGGGCTGCCGTGGTCTCGAGTCGTGCAGGGAGTCGGAGCAGCTGGTCGTAATCCGCAACCGATGGCAGAGGTCTGGTGTCAGCGGGGAGGCCGGCGATCACGGCGGCGGGGTCTTGAAGCCTGCGTTGGGTGAGGCTGATGACCCGGGGGCCCCTGATTTGTCCGTCGCGTTGTTGACCGTCGCGTTCACGAGCAACACGATGACGGTCAGAAGTGGCCCCACCCAGAGCTTCATATCGGCGGGCCTCGACCGCGACTACATCAGCGGTGACGGCGCCGACGAGCAGCGCTGATCGGATGCCGGCTTCGACATCGCCGGCGGCCATCGATCGGTGCAGGAGGAGAACATCGATCAGTTGGCGGGTGGCGACGGAGTCCCCGTCGGTCTTGCGGGCTGCCGCCCAGAATGCTTCATGCGCGGACGTGAACGTGCCCGTTGCGCGGGCCGCGGCGAGAGCCGTGGACCCCGGCAGGGCACCCGGCTTCTTCTTCAGCACGTCGAGGTAGTGATCCAGGTTGACCGACTCTCCGCCACGAGCAACCACCCTGGCGTGCCGGGCGACCTCGACACGGCCGTCGAAGACGACCACCTCCGCTGCTCCGAGGGAAACGCGCACTTGTCGGCCGATCAGGCGGGATGGGACGGAGTATCTTGCCATTCGCACTGTAATCAGACTCGACCGATCCACCCTCGGGGTGAGCGGCAACCCCGGATCCAACCGCTCCGGCGGCAGAAACGCCAGGAGCGGCCTCTCGGCAGCGAAGTCTTGCCTGACCGACCGCAGTCTGGTGTCGATACGGCGGGCATCATCCGCCTCATCCCAGGCGACCAGCTTCTCGTTCAACTGGGCGAGGGAGTCGACTTCGGGCATCGGGGAGAGACGATTCCGCCGGAACCTCCCGACCTCGCCCTCGACCCCACCTTTCTCGTGGGCACCGCCGATGCCGGGTTCGCAGTAGAACGCGTCAAACCCGTAATGGGAACGGAATAGCACCCACCGGTCGTTCTCGTCCCGACGCCTGCCGAACAGCACCTTTGTCACCGCGGAGGTCAGATTGTCGTAGCGGATGTGCCGGGTCGGGATACCGCCGATGGTGTCGAACGCGTCGATGTGGCCTTGGAGGAATGCTTCCTGGGACTGGGTGGAGTAGATCCGGTGCACTGCTTTCCCGGAGTGAGAGAGCCGGAACACGAACATGTGGCACTTCGTCTTCACCCCGGCGAGGACCACCCAAACGTCGCCGAAGTCGACCTCCGCCTCAGCACCTGGTGCGTGGCTCTGAGGGATGAACGCGTCGACTCGCCGGCGGCCTGCCGCAATCTCGATCTCGGCCCGACGGACCCGCACGTAGTCCCGCACCGTCGAATAGGACAACTCGGTCGCCCCGTGCTCCTCCGCCAATCGGGCGAGGATCCTCGTAGCGGTGTGCCGTTGCTTCTTCGGGGCATCGAGATCCACCCGCAGCATCTGATCAATGATCTCCTTGAACGGGGCCAGGCGAGGCGCCACCCGCACCTGCACCTTCCGCGGCGGCGGCTCCGCTGACTCCAACGCGGCCCGTACCGTCCGCCGATGGACACCATGCCGGCGTGCTAATTCCCGCACCGAGAGTCCCTCGATCCGGGAGTCCCTCCGGATACTTGCGAACAAATCCACCGTCGACCTCATCCAGGGCCTCCTCGTCAAAATCATCTAGACGAGAACACGCTCACGGGCGGCCCACTCAAACCAGCGCTACGCCCCCGGCAAGTCCGAAACGGTGGGGCCAGATGTAACCGTCACCCCGGGGCCACATCAGGCTGTCAGAACCACCTGATTCGACCCGACCGCAAAGACGAGAAGAAGCGGTTCGGGAAACTCGGCGGAATCCGCCAATGGGTTGAGTCCGTATTCGACACGATGAAAGGGCAACTCACCCTCGAAGACCACGGCGGACGCACCATCCCCGGCGTCTACTCCCGAATCGCAGGCCGACTACTCGCCCTCGCCGCAGGAATCTGGCACAACTGGCTCATCGGAGCACCCAACAAACGCTCCCTCATCGCCTACGACCATTAGGACTCACTCATCTAGTGAGCGGTGGAGGTCGCACCCGCGAGCACCGCCGGTGCCGCGCGCACCCGCCCCGCCGGGCGTCCACCGCCCAGAACGGGTGGCGTCACGGCGGCGATCACGTCGTCCGCCGCCGCCCGGTCGACGGCCCCCACCGACACGAGCAACTCGACCGCGACCAGGATCGACGCGCGGTGGCTGCCGTCGACGATCTTCACCGCGACCGCGGTGCCGTCGGCGGTGCCAGCCACCATCACGCCCTCCGCACCCCACTTCGCCACGATGCCGAGCGTGTCGACCAGCACGGTGTTGCCGCGCCCCGGACCGTCGATGGCCCAGGGGTGCTCGATGATCGCCGCGGCGAGGGCGGCAGCATCCACATCGCGCTTCTGCGTATCCGCTGCGGCTGCCGTACCCGCCGCGGCGACGCGTCCGGTGCCGCGGGCGAGGCCTACCAGGCTCGTGGCGAACACCGGGGCGCCGCAGCCGTCGACCGCGACCGCCGAGGCCGTCTCGCCGGTGAGCTCTTCGATGGTGGCGCGCACGTGCTGTTGCAATGGATGCATCGGCTCGAGGTATCCCGTCGTCGACCACCCGTTCGCCTGGCAGGCGAGCAGGAATGCCGCGTGCTTGCCCGAGCAGTTCATCGTGACGCGCCGCTCGGCGTGGCCGGCGTCGCGCGCCTCGAGCATCGCGGCGCGGTCGATCGGCCATTCGGCGGGGCATCCGAGGTCGTCGTCGCCGAAGCCGCCGCGTGCGAGCATGTCGCGCACCACGCGCACGTGCTCGGTCGTTCCGGCGTGGCTCGCGGTCGCGAGAACCGCCTGCTCGCCCGAGAGCGCGACGCCCGCCCGCATCACGGCGACCGCCTGGAAGAGCTTGAGCGAGGAGCGCCCGAACACGGCGGCGCCGGCATCGCCGAGCTCGCGCAGCACGGTGCCGTCCGGGGCGGTGACCACGGCCATACCGAGGTGCCGCGACTCGACCAGCGACCCGCGCTCGACATAGGCGAGGTCGACGACGTCGGGCACGGCTGCGGCGGGCATTGCTTCGTCGTCCTGGGCTGCGGCGGGCACGGCGAATGGCACGGATCGGTCTGTCATAGTGACAAGGCTGTCACAGCGACAGGGCCGTCATCTCGTCGGCGCCGCCACCAGGAGGAGACCCGCCATGCAGCTCGACCACCACTACGCGGTCCGCCTGCGCTGGACGGGCAACCGGGGCGCGGGCACCCGCGACTACCGGGCCTACGGTCGCGACCACGACATCGAGGCGGTGACGGCGGATGCGGCATCCATCGCCACCGGGGCCGCACCGATCCTCGGGTCGAGCGATCCCGTCTTCCACGGCGACGCCACCCGCTGGAACCCCGAGCAGCTGCTGCTCTCCGCGCTGAGCCAGTGCCACCTGCTCAGTTACCTGCACACCGCCGTGAAGCACGGCGTCGTGGTGACCGCCTATACAGACTCCGCAGTCGGGACGATGGTGCAGACCGCCGACGGGGGAGGGCACTTCACGTCGGTCACGCTGTCACCGGTCGTGACCGTCGCGAGTGCCGACATGGTCGACCTCGCCCAGTCGCTGCACGCCGAGGCGAGCACGCGGTGCTTCATCGCGGCATCGATGAACTTCGCGGTGCTGCACGAACCGTCGACGCGCGTCGCCGAGCCCGACGCACAGTAGCCGTCGACGCCGGCGCCGGCGCCGGATAGCGACTGGGGTAGCCTCGTTCGAAAGCGGTCGCTCAGCGCGCGCATAAGGGCGTGAACCAGACTGACGCGAACCCCCACCGTCTTCAGAAAGCAGATTCGTGCCGAAAAAACTCCTGTCCTCGCTGGCCATCGCCGGCCTCGCCCTCACGCTGGTGGCCTGCAGCCCCGCCGAAGAGGAGACCGCTACGGCGGACTGCGATGTCACCGAGTCCGGAGAGAGCTCGGAGCTGATCGAGGTCTCAGGCGAGCAGGGTGCCGTTCCCGAGGTCACGTTCGAATCCCCACTCACGCCGACGACCACCGAGCGCTCCGTGATCACCGAGGGCGAGGGCACCGCCGCCGTCGCCGGCAGCACGGTCACCGTCGACTACACCGCGTTCAACGGCACCACCGGCGAGGAGATCGAGGCGACCGGCTACGACGAGGAGGGAACCCAGCGGTTCACGCTCGACGCCGAGCAGCTGCTGCCCGGACTGCTCAAGGCCATGTCGTGCTCCACCGCCGGCGAACGCGTCGCCGCAGTCATTCCCCCCGTCGATGCCTTCGGCGACACCGGCAACGAGGCCCTCGCGGTGGGTGCGGAAGACTCCCTGGTCTTCGTCATCGATGTCATCGAGGTCGCCGAGCCCGTCGAGGCCCTGCCCCGAGCCGAGGGCGAAGCCGTCGACCCCGTCGAGGGACTCCCCACTGTCGAGCTCGCCGAGGACGGCGAACCGACCATCACCGTGCCCGCGACCGAAGCACCGACCGAGCTGCTCATCGAGCCCCTCATCATCGGCGACGGAGACGTCGTGGAATCCGGCGACAACGTCACCGTGCACTACACCGGCATGAAGTGGACCGGCGAGATCTTCGACTCCAGCTGGGAGCGCGGCGAGCCCGCCGAGTTCACCACCGCCGAGGGCGCCCTGATCGAGGGCTTCCGCGCGGCCATCGTCGGCCAGACCGTCGGTTCACAGGTCATCGCCGTCATCCCGCCCGCCGACGGCTACGGGGAGGCCGGACAGGGTGACATCACCGGTACCGACACCCTCGTGTTCGTCGCCGACATCCTCGCCACCCAGTAGGACGACGCCCATGCGCCGCGTGATCGTTCTGGGGTCGACGGGCTCGATCGGCGAGCAGGCGCTCGACGTGATCAGGGACAATCCTGACCGCTTTGAGGTCGTCGGGCTCGGCGCCGGAACGAACCGCGAGCGCGTGACGGAGCAGGCCGCCGAGTTCGGCGTCGACGCCGTGGCGCTCGGCGCCGACGAGGCCGAGCAGCTGGTGCGCACCGTGGATGCCGACGTGGTGCTGAACGGCATCACCGGCAGCGTCGGCCTCGGCGCGACCCTCGCGACGCTGGAGGGTTCCGCGGTGCTGGCGCTCGCCAACAAGGAGAGCCTCATCGTCGGCGGTGACCTGGTCAAGCGTCTCGCCGACCCTGGGCAGCTGGTGCCGGTCGACTCCGAACATTCCGCGATCGCGCAGGCACTGCGGTCGGGGAGCGCGGATGAAGTGCAGCGACTCGTGCTGACGGCATCCGGTGGACCATTCCGCGGACGTACCCGCGATTCTCTCACGAACGTCACGCCCCGCGAGGCGCTGGCGCACCCCACCTGGGACATGGGCCTCGTCATCACCACCAACTCGGCGACGCTCGTGAACAAGGGACTCGAGGTCATCGAGGCCCACCTGCTGTTCGACGTACCGTACGACCGCATCGCCGTGACCGTGCACCCGCAGTCGATCGTGCACTCCATGGTCGAGTTCATCGACGGGTCGACGATCGCGCAGGCGTCGCCGCCCAACATGCGCCTGCCCATCTCACTCGGACTGGACTGGCCACACCGCGTGCGCGGCGTCGGCCAGCCGCTCGACTGGAGCACCTCCAGCACCTGGACGTTCGAGCCCCTCGACTCCGAGGCGTTCCCCGCCGTCGAGCTGGCCAAAAAGGTCGGCATCGCGGGCGCGACCTGGCCCGCGGTCTTCAACGCCGCCAACGAGCAGGCCGTGCTGGCCTTCCACGCCGGGCGCATCGGCTACCTCGACATCCTCGACATCGTCTCCGCGGTGGTCGACGACCACGACGGCGGCGAGGTGTCGCTCGCGGGCGTACTCGACGCCGAGCGCTGGGCGCGCGCCGCCGCCGACCGGCGAATCGACGCGCGGCAGCCCTAGTTCAGGCTGGTTTAGTTCAGGCAGCCCTAGTTCAGGCTGGTCGCCAGCCACGCCGCGAGGGGCGTCACGACGACCACCGCGGCGATGGTCCCGGCGACGATCCGCCGGCGACGCAGCAGTACCGTGCGTCGCGCCGACCGCGCGGTGTTCGCCTGCATCGGGCCCGTGAGGGTGATGGATGCCGCGGGCGCGGCCACCGCGTCGGGCTCGCGCTCCGGCTCCGTCTGCGTCGCAGTGCCGTGCTGCTCCGCCGTCTGGCGCTCCGCACCGGGGGTGTCGACGACAGGGGTGTCGACAATGCTGAGACGTGGTGGCGTCGTGGCACCGCCGTGGAGCCCGACCTGCGGGGTGCGTCCGGCAGCGAGGTCGCGCAGCCAGGTGGCGGCGGCCTCCGCGGTGGGGCGCGCCGCGGCATCCACCTCGGTCATGGCCCGGAGAATGGCGACCCATTCGGCGCCGAGGTAGGTGGGGACCTGGGGCGTGTTGCCGTCGGCGGGCACCCCGGTCAGGCATTTGAGCAGCACGGCGGCGAGGGCGAGTACGTCGTCGGCCTCCACGGCGCCGACATCGGCCGGGCCGTCGATTAGGCCGTCGAGTCGAGCCAGCGGCGCCATCGCGAGCATGGCGTCTCGGTGCGTGGTCGTCGACCGGTCCGGAATCACGATGGTGGCGGAATCGATGCGGCCGTGCACGATGTCGCGGGCGTGCAGGTAGTCGAGCGCCCCGGCGACGTCGGCCCCGATCGCGGCGATGCGGGGCCGGTCGATGCCGCTGACGAGCAGCTCGTCGCGAAGGGTGCGGCCGGAGACCGGGTCGAGCACCAGGGCGATCACGGTGGGGGTGTCGACGACGACCGCGCGAAGGCCCACGATGGCCGGATGCCGCAGCCCCTCGAGCGGGCGCACGCGGGCGACGGTGGTCCGCATGGCCTCGGCGCTGGTGTCGCCCGTGCTTATCGTGTCGAACACCTCGACCGTGACGGGTCGCGCGAGGACGGTGTCCGTCGCCGCGTAGCAGACTGAGACCCCGCCGCGGCTCACGACCCGGTCGAGCGAGTAGCGACCGTCGAGCAGCTGGGGCTGGATGGCGGACCGGCTGTCTGCTCTGGTCGCCATGCGACCCATCGTACCGGCGGGCTGTCGGACCGGCGTCCGTGCCCCGGGCTGCGGCATAGAAACGCGGGTCTATCCTGTGCAGGTGGAACCGGTACTGCTTTACATCCTCGGCGTGGTCATCATGGTGATCGGGCTCGTACTGTCGATCGCGCTGCACGAGCTGGGCCACTTCGTGCCGGCCAAGCTGTTCGGCGTGAAGGTCGGCCAGTTCATGGTCGGCTTCGGTCGAACGATCTTCTCGCGCACCCGCGGCGAGACCGAATACGGCTTCAAGGCCATCCCGCTCGGCGGCTACATCTCGATGGCCGGCATGTACCCGCCGGCGAAGGAGGGCGGCAGGGCCCGCACCGCGAGCACCGGCTTCTTCCAGACCCTCGTGCAGGACGCCCGCTCCGCCAGCGCCGAGACCATCACCGCGGGCGACGAGCACCGCACCTTCTACCGCCTCCCGATCTTCAAGCGCATCATCATCATGCTCGGCGGTCCGTTCATGAACCTGCTGATCGCCATCGTGCTCTACGCCGTGGTGCTCTGCGGATTCGGAATCAACCAGCTCAGTACCACCGTCGGCAGCGTCTCCGAGTGCGTACTGCCGGCGACGAGCGAACGCCAGGAGTGCGAGCCGGGCGACGCGGCCGCCCCCGGGGCCGCCGCCGGACTGCTGCCGGGCGACGAGATCGTCGCCATGAACGGCACCGCGATCGACAGTTGGGAACAGGCGACCGCCATCATCCGCGACTCAGCGGGCGAGCCGATAACCACCGGGATCCTGCGCGACGGCGAGAGCCGCGACATCACCATCACTCCCAGCCTCACCGAGCGCTACCAGCTCGACGACCTGGGCGAGATCGCCACGGATGCCTCGGGCACCCCCATCACCCAGGAGGTCGGGTTCGTGGGTATCGGAGCAGCTCTCGAGACCGTTCGGCAGCCGGTCAGCGCCGTGCTCCCCGCGGTGGGCGACAACATCGTGCGGGTCGGCGAAATCATCCTGAACCTGCCTCAGCGCATGATCGACATCGCGAACGCCGCCTTCGGATCGGCTGAGCGCGACCCCAACGGACCGATGAGCGTCGTCGGCGTCGGCCGCGTCGCCGGCGAGATCGCGAGCCTCGACACCCTGTCGATCGCCGACCGGGCGTCGTCGCTGATCGGCATCCTCGCGTCGCTCAACGTCGCCCTGCTGGTCTTCAACCTCGTGCCGCTGCTGCCGCTCGACGGTGGCCACGTCGCCGGTGCGCTGTGGGAGGGAATCAGGCGCTTCTTCGCCAAGCTGTTCGGCCGCAAGGATCCCGGCCCCGTCGACACCGCCCGACTGGTTCCGATCACCCTTGTCGTCGTGGCGCTCATGGGCGCGATGAGCCTGTTGCTCATCTACGCCGACATCGTCAAGCCCATCGACTTCTTCTAGCGGTGCGCGTCCGGGGGACGAGCTGGGTCACCCGTCGCGGCGCACCCGCAGCACGGTGTCGTCGAGCTCCAGGTCGGTGCCGTCGCGCCAGGTGACCGCCCGGCCGACGACGGCGTTCGTCTCGACCGTCCACCCCTCTGGCAGCTCGAGCGCGGCGAGCACCTCGTCCGGCGTGGGCAGCGGAGGGGCGTCATCGTGGTCGGCATGCTTCGCCGCCGACGGAAACTCCCCGTGCCCGACCACGAGCAGGCGTCCGCCCGGCGCGACGGCCGCGGCCGCGCGCCGCAGGATTCCCTCCCGGGGCAGCTCGACGGGGGAGTGCAGGAACGCGGCCGTCACCAGGTTGTATCCGGTATCGGGCTGCCACGTCGCGAGGTCGGCCTGCACCCACCGGATGCGATCGGCCAACCCGTCGCGGGCCGCGGTCTGCGCTCCCACCGCGAGGGCGGTCGCCGAGATGTCGACGGCCGTGACCCTCCAGCCCCTGGCTGCCAGCCACAGCGCATCGCCGCCCTCTCCACTCCCCAGCTCGAGGGCGCGGCCGGGGGCCAGTCCCGTCACCTCGCGCTCCACCGCGGCATTGACCCGGCCGCTCCACACGCGCCCGTTCTCGTCGCGGGTGGTGGTGTAGCGCGCCTCCCAGAATTCCGCCGGGTCGGTGATCGCGTCGTCTGTCTCGTTGCCCATGAGGGTCAGTGTCCCATCGTGTCGGTGTCGGTGTCGGTGTCGGTGTCGGTGTCGGGGGTGGATGCCGCGGCGCCGCGTTCCCCAGCGGTGACGCGTTCCGTCGCCGCCGCGACCTCCTCCGCCACCAACTCCGCGTTGATGGTGAGCGCCGCCATGGCGCCCGACCCCGCGGCGATGGGAACGAGTGCCCCGGGGTTCGCCGAATTGCCGACCGCCCAGACGCCGTCGACGCTCGTCCGGCCCGACGCATCCACCGCGGTCCACGGTCCGAACGGGGTATCGATCCGGTCGACACCGAGCTGCCGCAGCTGCTCGTCACGGGCGACCGGTGTCGGTTCCGCGAAGACCACGTCGACCGGTGCCACCGTGCCATCGGCGAGCTCGAGCCCCGTGATCGTGTCGCCGTCGGTCACGACGCGCGTGACGGCACGGTCGTCCAGCCGCATCCCCCGATCCTCGAGCACGAGCCGGTCGGCCTCGGGAACCACGCCGGCCAAGGCCGTGAACACCGTGACGTCGCTCGAGTACGACCGCAGCATGTGTGCCTTGTGCAGGCCAGGCAGCGAGCCCGCGAGCACGCCGATGGCCCGGCCGGTCGCCTCGTAGCCGTCGCAGTACGGGCATGCCACGACGCCGCGCCCCCACTGCTCGGCGAGTCCGGGCACGGCCGGCAACTCGTCGCGGGCCCCGGTCGCGACGATGAGGCGACTCGCCGTGGCGACGGCGCCGCCGTCGGTCACGACCTCGAACCCCGGGCCGGTGGCGGTCGTGACCGCGCGCGCCTCGATGACATCGACGTTCGCGATGACGCCGTCGACGGCCCGCACCTCTCGGTAGCCGTCGGCCACCAGGTCGAGCGGCGAATACCCGTCGCGGCTGAGCACCCCGTGCATGTGCGGCGCGAACCGGTTGCGCGGCTGCCGCACGTCGAGCACGAGTACCCGGCGGCGCGCGCGAGCGAGGATGAGGGCGGCGCTGAGCCCCGCCGCGCCGCCACCGATCACGATGACGTCCCAGGACCTGTCGTTGAAGTTCTCCATGTCCCCAGAGTGCCGCCCTGCTACGGTTGCAGCAAATACCCGTGCCAAATCAGCAAGGACCGCGTGACATGCCAGACGACTCCCTCTCCCTGATCGGCCCGCGCCTCAGAAATTGGCGCGAGAAGCGCAGCATGACCCTCGCCGAGCTGTCGGCGACGACGGGCATCTCGGCGAGCACGCTCTCGCGCCTCGAGGCGGGAAAGCGCGCGCCGAACCTCGAGCTGGTCGTGCCCATCGCCCGTGCCCTCCGGCTCGAGCTCGATGACATCGTGCCCCGCGCCGCCCCCGACCCGAGGGTCCCGCGCACCACTCGGCGCGTCGGCGAGGTGCAGTACGAGAATCTCTCGCCGGAATCCAGCCCGGTGCAGACCTACAAGGTCACGCTGCCCGCCACCCCTGCCGGGGTCACCGTCGTTCCCGAGCCGAAGGTTCACGACGGCCAGGAATGGCTCTACGTGCTCTCGGGGCGCCTTCGCCTGGTGATCGGCCAGCAGGAGGTCACGCTGGGGCCGGGCGAGGCTGCCGAGTTCGACACGCGCATTCCGCACTGGCTGTCGGCCACCGGGGCCGGTCCCGTCGAGATGATCTCGATCTTCAGCAAGGAGGGCAAGCGCATCCACCTCAGGGCCCGCCCGGCCGCCCGGTGAGGTCGGTGCACGCGAACGGGGGTGGCGCCTCGCACCCGCCATGCCCCCGCGTGTTCAGCTGTGGCGCGTAAGCTCTCTTCGTGCCTGCAGTCAATCTCGGAATGCCCAAAGCCCCCTCGGTTCTCGCCCCGCGTCGCAAGACCCGCCAGATCATGGTCGGCAAGGTGCCGGTCGGCAGCGACTCGCAGGTCAGCGTGCAGTCGATGACGACGACGCAGACCACCAACATCAACGGCACCCTGCAGCAGATCGCCGAGCTCACGGCGACCGGCTGCGACATCGTGCGCGTCGCCGTTCCCCACCAGGACGACGCCGACGTGCTGCACATCATCGCCGCGAAGAGCCAAATCCCGGTCATCGCCGACATCCACTTCCAGCCCCGCTACGTGTTCGCCGCGATCGACGCCGGCGTCGGCGCGGTTCGGGTGAATCCGGGCAACATCCGCAAGTTCGACGACCAGGTCGGCAAGATCGCTGCCGCAGCCAAGGCGGCCGGCGTCAGCATCCGCATCGGCGTCAACGCCGGCTCGCTCGAGCCGAGCCTGCTGCAGAAGTACGGCAAGGCCACCCCAGAGGCGCTCGTCGAGAGCGCCGTCTGGGAGGCCAGCCTGTTCGAAGAGCACGACTTCCACGACTTCAAGATCTCGGTCAAGCACAACGACCCCGTCACCATGGTCAAGACCTACCGCCTCCTGGCCGAGCGCGGCGACTGGCCCCTGCACCTCGGCGTGACCGAGGCCGGCCCCGAATTCCAGGGCACCATCAAGTCGGCCACCGCCTTCGGCATCCTGCTCTCCGAGGGCATCGGCGACACCATCCGCGTATCGCTGTCCGCCCCTCCCGCGCAGGAGGTCAAGGTCGGACTGCAGATCCTGCAGTCCCTCGGCCTCCGCGAGCGCAAGCTCGAGATCGTCTCCTGCCCCAGCTGCGGCCGCGCGCAGGTCGACGTGTACAAGCTGGCGAACGACGTCACCGACGGGCTCGAGGGCATGACCGTTCCGCTGCGCGTCGCCGTCATGGGCTGCGTCGTCAACGGGCCAGGCGAAGCTCGCGAGGCCGACCTGGGTGTCGCAAGCGGCAACGGACGCGGCCAGATCTTCGTCAAGGGCGAGGTCATCAAGACCGTGCCGGAATCCGAGATCGTCGCCACCCTGATCGAAGAGGCCAACCGCATTGCCTCCGAGATGCCGCCTGGGGCACTCGGCAGCCCCGAGGTCGTCACCGTCTAGCTCCGCCCGGCCGCCGCGCCGTCCCCGTTCGCGGGTAATTCCCAGCTCGCGGGTATCGTTCCTCCGAACGCCCGCGAGAGGAACACGATGACGTCGTCCGAGAACACCGCCCGCAACCCGGCTCCGGACGGCCAGGTATCCGCGAAGAAGTGGCGCATCATCGGCCCCGGCCTCATCGTCGCCGCCACCGGCATCGGTGCGGGGGACCTCGTCGCCACCCTCGTCGCGGGTTCCCGCTACGGGTACCTTCTGCTCTGGGCGGCCGTTATTGGATGCGTCATCAAGATCTTCCTCGTCGAAGGCGCTGGCAGGTATTCGCTCTCGACCGGCAGGACGATCTTCCAGGGATGGCGCAGCCTGGGGCGCTGGACCACCTGGTACTTCGGCCCGTACATCCTGATCTGGGGCTTCGTCTACGGGGCCGCGGCGATGTCGTCGTCTGCGCTCCCGCTCGTCGCCCTGTTCCCCGGTGTCGACCTCAAGGTCTACGCCATCGCGATCGGCGTCATCGGGGCGATCATCGTCTGGTTCGGCAACTACTCGTTGTTCGAGAAGGTCATCGCCGTACTCGTCGGCATCATGTTCATCACCGTGGTCGGCGCGGCCATCGTGACGCTGCCGAACATCCCCGACATGCTCTCCGGCCTCGCGCCTGTCGTGCCGGACGGCGGTCTCGTCTACACGCTGGGACTCGCGGGTGGCGTCGGCGGCACCATCACGCTCGCCGCTTACGGGTACTGGCTGCGCGAGAAGGGCTGGGCGGGCGGCTCGTGGATGAAGGTCATGCGTCTCGACAACGCCGTGGCGTACATCGTCTCGGGCATCTTCGTCGTCGCCATGCTCATCGTCGGAGCGGAGTTGCTCTACTCGGCGAACATCGCCCTGGCGACCGGTGACCAGGCACTGGTGCAGCTCGCCGACATCCTCGCCGAGCGGTACGGCACCTTTATGTCGTACTTCTTCCTCATCGGCTTCTTCGCCACCTCGTTCTCGTCGGTGCTCGGGGTCTGGAACGGCGTCTCGCTGATGTTCGCCGACTTCTGGGGCGAGATGCGAAAGCTGCCCACCGACGACCCGCGCCGCAAGCTCGGCGGCACCTACTACCGCTTCTACATCCTGTGGCTGACGGTGCCGTCGACCGCGCTGCTGTTCCTCGACCAGCCCGTCGGCCTCATCGTCGCCTACGGCGTGCTCGGCGCACTGTTCATGCCGTTCCTCTCGTTCACCCTGCTGTGGCTGCTCAACACCGACCGCACGCCGGCGGAATGGCGCAACAAGCTGTGGAGCAACATCGTGCTCGGTGTCTGCACCGTGCTGTTCGTGGTGCTGGGTGCCAACCAGCTGATCACCTCGGTGTCGGTGCTGTTCGCCTAGGGCGGTTCCACAGGGGCAGCCGCGAGGGAACGCCGACGCCCGCCGGTAGCATGGCGTGGTGCCAACACGCCTATCGCAACTCTTCGTCCGTACCCTCAGGGAGGACCCGGCCGACGCCGAGGTCACCAGCCACCGCCTGCTCGTCAGGGGCGGCTACATCCGCCGGCAAGCCCCTGGCGTCTTCGCCTGGCTGCCACTCGGGTTGAAGGTGCGCCGTAAGATCGAGGCCATCATCCGCCAGGAGATGGAAGGCATCGGCGCCCAGGAGGTGCACTTTCCGGCGCTCCTGCCGCGCGAGCCGTACGAGACCAGCGGCCGCTGGACCAAGTACGGCGACGGCATCTTCCGTCTCAAGGACCGCAAGGGTGCCGACTACCTCCTGGCCCCGACCCACGAAGAGGTCTTCACCATGCTGGTGAAGGACCTCTACGGGTCGTACAAGGACCTGCCGCTGTCGATCTACCAGATCCAGGACAAGTACCGTGACGAGGCCCGCCCCCGTGCCGGTCTGCTGCGTGGGCGCGAGTTCACCATGAAGGACGCCTACTCGTTCGACTACACCGACGCCGGTCTCGAGCAGTCGTACCAGAACCAGCGCGACGCATACGAGCGCATCTTCCAGCGCCTCGGACTCGAGTACGTCATCGTCAACGCCGACAGCGGATTGATGGGCGGCGCGCGCAGCGAGGAATTCCTGCACCCGACCCCCATCGGCGAAGACACCTTCGTGCGCACCGACGGCGGGTACGCCGCCAACGTCGAGGCATTCCGCACGGTCGTGCCGGAGTCGATCCCGTTCGAGTCGGCGGCGGATGCCACGGTGTTCGATTCCCCGGAGACCCCGACCATCGCGACCCTCGTCGCCCTCGCCAACGACCGCCACCCGCGCGACGACGGACGCGAGTGGACCGCGGCCGACACGCTCAAGAACGTCGTGCTCGCCCTCACCCACGTCGACGGCACCCGCGAGATCGTCGTCATCGGCCTGCCGGGCGACCGCGACGTCGACCTCAAGCGCGTCGAGGTCGCCTTCGCGCCCGCCGACGTCGAGGCGGCCACCGGCGACGATTTCATGAACAACCCGCTGCTGGTCAAGGGCTACATCGGCCCGTGGTCGACCACGGGCGCGGTGCTCGGCGGCGACGCCGACGGTGCGCCGACGTCGGCCACCGGCATCCGCTACTACCTCGACCCGCGCGTCGTCGACGGCACCGAGTGGATCACCGGCGCCAACCAGCACGAGAAGCACGTGTTCGGCCTGGTGGCCGGACGCGACTTCGTGGCCGACGACTTCATCGAGGCCGCCGAAGTGCGCGCCGGAGACCTCGCGCCCGACGGTTCAGGCGAGATCGAGGTCGCCCGCGGCATGGAGATCGGCCACGTGTTCCAGCTCGGCCGCTTCTTCGCCGACGCGCTCGGGCTCAAGGTGCTCGACGAGAACGGCAAGCTCGTCACCGTGACCATGGGTTCGTACGGCATCGGCGTCACCCGCATCATGGCGGTCATCGCCGAGGCGAACAACGACGACCGCGGGCTCATCTGGCCCGAGGCGGTCAGCCCGTTCGACGTGCACGTGATCGCCGCGACCAAGGAACCACTGACCCACGAGATCGCGGAGAGGATCGCCACCGACCTCGAGGCCACCGGCCGCGATGTGCTGCTCGACGACCGGCCCAAGGTCTCGCCCGGCGTCAAGTTCGGCGACGCCGAGCTGCTCGGGGTGCACACCATCGTGATCGTCGGTCGGGGAGCCGTCGACGGCAACGCCGAGCTGTGGGACCGCAGCACCGGTGAGCGCCAGACGGTTCCCGTCGACTCGGTGGTCGACATGCTCACCGCCCCGCGGTGACGTGCCGGCCCCGATGACCTCCGACTCCACCGTGCCACGACTGTCACCCGACGAGACCGCCCGCGCGGCAGGCATCATCGGCACCGTCTCGGACTACTACCGCGAGAAGGTCGTCGGGCAGGACGGACTCCGCTCCAGCCTGCTCGTCGCCCTGCTCACGGGCGGCCACATCCTGCTCGAGAGCGTTCCGGGCCTCGCCAAGACCACTGCAGCCGAGACCCTCGCGGCGGCGGTGCACGCGAGCTTCAAGCGCATCCAGTGCACCCCCGACCTGCTGCCGAGCGACATCATCGGCTCGCAGGTGTTCGACTACGCCAGGTCGTCCTTCGACACCCAGCTCGGCCCGGTGCACGCCAACTTCGTGCTCCTCGACGAGATCAACCGGTCGAGCGCGAAGACGCAGAGCGCCATGCTCGAAGCCATGCAGGAACGCCAGACCACCATCGGCGGCGTGGTCTACCCGCTGCCCACCCCGTTCCTGGTACTCGCCACGCAGAACCCGATCGAGCAGGAGGGTACTTACCACCTGCCGGAGGCGCAGCTCGACCGGTTCCTGCTCAAGGAGGTGCTCGACTACCCGGCGTTCGCCGACGAGGTCGAGATCATCGACCGCCTCGACGCCGGGGTCTACGATCGCCCGTCGACCCTGCCCACGGTGGGCATCGACGACGTGCTCTTCCTGCAGGATGCCGCCAGGCGGGTGTACCTCGACCCGTCGATCGTCAACTACATCGTCTCGGCCGTCTACATCACGCGTCACGCGGGGCAGTACATCTCGCCGGCCCTCGCCGGGTGCATCGACTTCGGCGCGAGCCCCCGCGCCAGCATCGCCTTCAGCAAGGCCGCGCGGGCGCTCGCCCTGCTCAGTGGCCGCGACCACGTGATCCCCGACGACGTGAAGGCGCTGCGCCACGTGGTGCTTCGTCACCGCATCATCCTGAACTTCGAGGCCATCGCCGACGACGTGAAGCCCGAGACCGTGATCGACGCGATCTTCGACTCGGTGCAGGCACCCTGACGGCACCGGCATGACCACTCTCCTCCGCACGGTCTCGACGCGCCTGTCGATCCACGCGCACCGCAGGGTACGCGGTGCGCTGGAGGGCGAGTACACGTCGGTGTTCCACGGGCGCAGCACCGAGTTCGACGACCTCCGGCCGTACGTGCCTGGCGATGAACTCAAGGACATCGACTGGAAGGCCACCGCGCGCGTGGGCGCCCCGATGACCCGCCGCTACATCGCATCGCGCAAGCACACCGTGATGCTCGTCACCGATACCGGGCGCGGCATGGCGGCGATCGCGGCAGGCGGAGAGAGCAAGCGTGACATCGGCATCGCCGCCGCCGGCACTCTCGCCTACCTCGCTACCAGGCACGGCGACCTCGTCGGGCTCGTCACGGGCGACGCCGACCACACCGACTACCGCAGGCCGGAATCCACCGACGCGCACCTCGAGCGCATCCTGCAGCTGATGCATCACCGCACCACCCTCGACTCCGGTGCCAGCGACCTCACCCGTCAGCTGCGCTACGTCGCCCGCAGCTTCCGTCGCCGCATGATCCTGCTCGTCATCGCCGACGACCGCCCGCTCGGCGATGCCGAGACCGCGTTGCTGCGCCGGCTGTCCGTGCAGCACGAGGTGCTCTGGCTCACCGTCGGCGACGCCGACCCGATGCGCGAGGAGTGGGAGCGGGACCGGGTCTACGACGTGGCAGACGGGGCCGCCCTGCCGCCGTACCTGCGCTCGGACCCGCGCCTGCGGGCGGCGTTCACCGCCGCGACCGCCGACCGCAGCGACAACGCCACCAGGGCGCTCGATTCGCTCGGCATCAGCAGCCAGCGCATCGAGCGAACCGCCGACGTGATGCCGGCCCTGTTCCGCCTGCTCGAGGTGCACAAGCATGCCCGCCGCTGAGCTGGCGGTGGCGGCACTCACCCCCGGCACCCTCTCCGCGCCCGGTATCCTCTCGGCCTCGGGCACCCTGTTCCCGCCGGTCACCTACTCGCCGTGGTGGACGGTGCTCGCCATCGGCATCCTGCTGCTGATCGCCACGTTCGTCGTCGTCGTGCTCGTCATGACCCGCACCCCGCCGCCCGAGCCGCACACCGGCGACGCGTCGTGGATCCCCGACATCCGGCCGGAGGAGGTGCGCGAGAAGTACCTCGCCCTCATCGCCGACGTCGACGACGCCCACCGCCGCGGCGAACTCGACGCGCGCGAGGCGCACCAGCGGCTCAGCATGCTGCTGCGGTTCTTTGCCTACGAGTCGCGCGGCATCCGAGCGCCGCAGATGACCCTCGCCGACCTGCGCGAGGCGCGCGTCACGCCGCTCAGCGAGGCCGTCGCGCGGCTGTACCCCGACAGCTTCGCCGAGGTGCTCACCGGCAGCGTCACCGAGGCCACCGCCATGGCGAAGCGGGTGGTGCACACGTGGAACTGATCCTCTGGTGGATGCCGCCCGCCCTCGCCATCGCGGCCGCCATCGTCGTGCTGCTGCAGCTGCGCGCACGGCGCACGCGGCGCGCCGACACCGCGGAGCCCCGTCCCATCGCGCACTCCGACCGCCTCACCGCGCTACCCGAGTACCGGTCGGCGATGCGCCGCTACCGGGGGCTGCTCGCCGCGGTGACCGCTGCTGCGGGCATCCTCGCCATCGCGGCCGCCCTGCTCGCATCCCGGCCCGCCGCGGTCAGCGTGCAGCAGCCGGAGCTCGCCACGCGCGACATCGTGCTGTGCCTCGACGTCTCGGGCTCGATGGTCGAGTACGACGCCGAACTGGTACGGGTGTTCGGCGAGCTCACCGAGCAATTCACCGGGGAGCGCATCGCCCTCGTCGTGTTCAACGCCTCCGCGGTCACCTACTTTCCGCTCACCAACGACTACGAGTACGTGCAGGAGCAGTTCGACACCGTGACCGACCAGTTCACGAACGGCGAGGACGCCTACTTCGACGGCACTTTCTTCGGCGAGGGCTCCTCCCTGGTCGGCGACGGCCTGGCGGCGTGCTCGCTGCGCTTCGACGCGCCGGACGACGACAGGTCGCGGTCGATCATCCTTGCCACGGACAACCTCGTGGTCGGAGATCCCATCTTCACGCTCACCGAGGCCGGCCAGGTGGCGGCGGACCGCGGCATCCACGTCTATGGGGTCAATCCGGGCGACACCGCCTCGCGCGACTACGTCGAGGAGCTGGCACGGGAATTCCGGACGGTGGTGGATGCCACGGGCGGCGCCTACTACTCGCTGGACGAGCCGGACGCCATCGAATCGATCGTCGCGAGCATCACGTCGGAGCAGGCGACCATCGTGACCGGCAGCCCGCGCCTGCAGCTGGCGGACCAACCGGCGGTTCCGCTGGCGATCGCCTTCTTCGGGCTGGCCGGGCTCATGGTGCTCGCGTGGCGGGTGCAGCGGTGATGGCGCAGCTGGGCGTAGCCCCGGTGCTTCCCGTCGCCGTCATCGCCGTCGCGACCGTGCTGCTCGGCGCCTTCGCCTGTGTGCAGTTCGCCCGCGCGCCGCGGGGCGCCCGCCGTCGGGACTGGGCGCTGCGCCTCGTGATGCTCGCCCTGCTCGTGATCATCGCGATCCGGCCGAACATCCCGGCCGACCGGGCGGCGCCCGCGTCGAGCGGCGGCCTCGAGGTGTACTTCCTCGTCGACACCACGAGCAGCATGGCCGCGGAGGACTGGCCGGCCGATCCCGCTTCGTCGACGGACGGTGGGGTGGATGCCTCGGCGCCCGCCGCGACACGGCTCGACGGTGCCCGTGCCGACATCGACGCCATCCTGGGGCAGCTCGCGGGTGCCGAGTACTCGCTCACCACGGTGGACTCCACCGCTCTGCAGCGGGTTCCCCTCACCACCGACGCGACCGCCGTATCCTCGGCGGCCGCCGTGCTCACCCCCGAGGTCACCTTCTACTCGCGGGGGAGCGCGATCGACGCCGCGGTGCCGTTCATGACGGAGCTCCTCGCCGACGCGCAGCAGGCCGACCCCGGCCAGCGCCGCGTGCTGTTCTACCTCGGCGACGGCGAGCAGACCGCCGATGCCGCCCCCGGCTCGTTCGCCGGGCTCGCCCCCTACCTCAGCGGTGGCGCGGTGCTGGGGTACGGCAGCGACGATGGCGGCGAGATGCGCGTCTACGACGGGTTCGCCGCCAACGACGACCCGGCGTTCCCGCGGTACATCCAGGATCCCGCCACGGGACGGAACGCCGTCTCGATCCCCGACGAGGCGAACCTGCGCGCCATCGCCGGGCAACTCGGCGTCGGCTACGACCGACGCGAGCCTGGCGAGGCCGTCGACGCGATCGTGTCGGGCATCGAGGTGGGGGAGAGCACCGAGGTGCGCTCGACCCCTGACACCCCGACCGAGTTCTACTGGCTGCTCGCCATTCCGCTGGCGCTCCTCGGCGTGCGCGAGGCCGCCGGCTGGGCGCTCACCATCGCCGAGACCCGACCGGGGCGTGAATCGTGAGCGGCGACGACGCGAACGGGCGCGCCGTGACCGTCGACACCCGGAGCGGGCGCGAGGTAAACGGGCACGCCGTGACCGCCGACACCGGCCGGCGTCGCCGCAGGACGCGCCGCATCCTGCTGTTGGCATCCCTTCCGCTGACCATCGCCGGCGCGGTCGTCGCCGCCAAGCTGCTCGCCATGTCGGGTATCGCCTCGTCGGCGGTGCAGGAATACGCCCAGGGGCGCTACGAGAGCAGCGCGGCCGAGGCAGGCGACCTGCTGGCGTGGAACGCCTTCGAGCCGTGGGTCGCGTACTTCGACCGGGGAACGGCCATCGCGGCGGGCGGCGACTACAACGCGGCGGTACCGGACCTCGAGCGGGCACTCAGTCTCGCCCCCGCTGGCGAACGCTGCGACGTCGCCGTCAACCTGTCGCTGTCGTGGGAACTGCTCGGCGACTCCTACGCCGCTCAGGGACTCTTCGTCGGAGCCGAGCGGCTGTACGAGACGGCCGAGGCCGTGATCACCGCGGAGGGGCCGGAGTGCGCGCCCGAGCCGCCGCCGGGCGAGACCGACGGCCCGAGCGATGCCGCAGAGCGGGACTCGGGGCAGGAGCTCGCCGATGCGGCGGAGCGCCTCGCCCAGAAGCTCGACGCGTCGGCACGGCAGCAGGCCCAGGCCGAGGGCGGCGGCGATGGCACCACGCCGTCCGAGCAGCTCGACGAGCTCGACCAGCAGAACGACGACGCCGCGGCGGAGAAGGCCGAACGCGACGCCGAGAACCGGGGAGGCCAGGGATCGGGCGGACAGGCGGAGCGGCCGTGGTAGCAGCGCCAGGTGCACCGTGAGGTGCGATGTGCGGTGCCGCGTGCGGTGCGGCCCACTGGTACCCTGTGGCAAGACGTTCGCGGCACGACCTGCCGCGAGAGTTTTTCCTATCTGAATAGTGGAGGCCCCCGTGGACATCGATTTGAGCGTGCTCAGGCTCATGGAGCGAGAGCGGGAAATCCCCTTCGATGAGCTGGTCTCCATCATCGAACAGGCCATCCTCACCGCGTACCTCAAGCACACCGACACCGAGGACGAGACCGCCACGCCGTCCACCCCGTCGACCGCGCGCGTGCACCTCGACCGCAAGACCGGCCACGTGTCGGTCTTCGTTCCCGAGCTCGACGACGACGGACTCGTCATCGGCGAAGCGGAGGACAGCCCGAGCGACTTCGGCCGCATCGCCGCCTTCGCAGCCAAGCAGGTCATCAACCAGCGCCTGCGCGACATCGCCGACGACGCCGTGCTCGGCGAGTTCCGCGGCCGCGAGGGCGATATCGTCGCCGGCGTCATCCAGCAGGGACCCAACCCGCGCATGATCCACGTCGACCTCGGATCCATCGAGGCGATCCTGCCCCCCGAGGAGCAGGTGCCGGGGGAGCAGTACACCCACGGATCCCGCATCCGCGTCTACGTCACCGGCGTCAGCAAGGGACTCAAGGGCCCGCAGATCACCGTCTCGCGCACCCACCCGTCCCTCGTGCGCAAGCTGTTCGCCCTCGAGGTCCCCGAGATCGCGAGCGGCGTCGTCGAGATCGTGTCTCTGGCCCGCGAGGCCGGCCACCGCACCAAGATCGCCGTCAAGGCCAACGAGCCCGGCATCAACGCCAAGGGTGCCTGCATCGGCGAGATGGGCCAGCGCGTGCGCGCCGTCACCGCCGAGCTCAACAACGAGAAGATCGACATCGTCGACTACCACGAGTCGCTCGCCAACTTCGTGGCGAACGCCCTCTCGCCAGCCAAGGTGACCTCGGCCTTCGTCATCGACGAGGCGACCAAGGCCGTGCGCGCCCTGGTGCCCGACTACCAGCTGTCGCTCGCCATCGGCAAGGAGGGCCAGAACGCCCGCCTCGCGGCAAAGCTGACCGGCGCCCGCATCGACATCCAGCCCGACACCGTCATGGAGCAATGACGCCATGCCACGGCGCCCGGGATAATCCGGGCCGGTCAGGTGTACGATGGAACCTGTAAGAACATGCCTCGGCTGTCGCCAGAGAGCTCCCAAACCCTCCCTTCTGAGATTTGTGGTGCGCGACCTCGACATTGTCGCTGATCCGTCAGCGACTCTTCCCGGCCGGGGCGCATGGGTGCATCCCACCGTCGACTGTGTAGACACGGCACTGAAGCGCAAGGCCTTTGGCCGGGCGCTTCGCAACCCGCGCGTCACCGTCAACGGCGACGCACTCCGCGCGCACGTCGAATCACCGTCCACCGGGGCTCCGCCGGAGCCCCCAAGAGAACAGGCTGTACGGCCCCGTGAACAACTAATGAGCAACGACTAATGAGCGGCTCGAAATGAGTCCCGTACTCGACTAATGGCGTTCTTCCTGTCTGGAAGAAGGCCCAGACAGGAGAATTGTGGCTAAACCACGCGTACACGAGATCGCAAGCGAACTCGGTATAGACAGCAAGCAGGCACTCGCCAAGCTCAAGGAGATGGGCGAGTTCGTCAAGGGCTCGTCATCGAGCATCGAACCACCGGTAGCGCGCAAGCTGCGCGCCGCCCTCGCCGCAGACGGCATCACCGGCGCCCCCAAGGCACCGGCCCCCGCCGCAGCTCCGGCGACCCCCGCACCGGCAGCCGCAGCGCGGCCGTCCGGTCCCCGCCCGACCGGACCCACCCCCTGCCCCTTATACACATCCCCGAGCCCACGAGACGCCCATGAACCCCGTATGCCGTTCTCCGCCTGGAAAAAAAACATCTACTTCTTTATC
>NZ_JAALGE010000043.1 GCF_011057645.1 Marisediminicola senii
AGCGGTCATCGTGATGATGCCTTTCGAGTCGAGGTAAGAGACTTCTCGAAGGATCACACGGTGACCGCGTCCACGTCTTCACGACGAGCCGGGCCACCGCGGCTACACCACTATGCGGGACTCAACTTTCTCGCTTTTTTCCCAACAGTTGGGTACCAGGTTCTAAGGAGGGGACTCGTCCATCGGGTCAACGGGCACGCCATCAAAGGCACCGCTCTATCCCTTTTGTCATTGGCCATTTCGCTACTTCCAGTAGCTCCGATGACTGTGCTTGATTTCGGGTTTGCCGCCGCTACAGGACTAGCGATAAGTTCCGTTCTACTGACGTCCTCGATAGTGACCCGAGTGCTCTGGCAGCGACTCGCGGTGCCAAATTTGCATGATGAAACTCCGTTGTTCAGTAGAAAGAACAGCTGGCTACCACTACAGGCAATTCCACAGGGTTTCCTCGCCGCATCTGCCCGCCAGCACTCCAAGGAGGTGCGATTGGGTTATGCCACGACGAGCGAGGCAACAGAGTCAACGGAAACAGCATCCATCCTGAGGTACCTTCAGGCTTAGTCCGGGAGTGATGCTCTTGCGCCTGCGAAAGGTTCGAGCCAACGTCCCGTCGACAATAGCTATCGTGCTCGTCCGGGCTTTGAGTCATCGGTCCCGATGCGGCGCGGCCGCACGGAAACTGGCACAAGGTCTCGATGCTGCATCTAGCCAAACATCTCAGGAGCACAGTCTTTGCTCGCCGGCCTAATCGAACCGTCGTGCAAGAACAGCGGCTCGCACCCGTAGGCCGTCTTTTGCGTCCAGCCGGCTCACGAGATCGAATATGACCAAAGCTGCGTCGCGGTCATTGGCGCGGTCTGCTATCGATTGGAATGTTCTATATATCTCCCGCAGGAGAATGGTCACACCGTCAACCCGGCCTGAAACAGCACGGAAGGCTCCGACACAATAGGGCAAGGTGGATGACGACATCCAAGACCTTCCGAGGAGTTCTCTGGCGAGAACTGTTACGTTCTGCGAGGCAGCGTCATCTGAGATCGCAGTGGCCTCGAGCCACTGCGCCGTAGCCGAGACGAATGCGACGAGAAAATCGGGCTCGCCTGCATGCGAATCCACAAGGCGGAGTGCGGCCTTGAGTCGTTCCGGCCCATTGTCATTATTTGCGTGGCGGACCGCATTTACTAATCCAATTGGCGACGATGCGAGGGACACTGCAAGCTCCCAAACTGACGCCCGAAAGCGTAGATTCACGTAACCGGCCGCAATGAGCGTCGCCTCCGCAAGATCAATCATCGAAGGATCGATGGGCCCTTCTTCACGAAGGTGGTGGAGCAGCTGTGGTGTTCCGAATGCCTTCCCCCCCTCCGCCCGCACGACATCAACCAGTGCGGCGTCATCCACCCAGAAAGGGACGGCGAGGGAGAGCGACAGGTCAGCGCCAAGCAAAAAAGGGTTAGTGAATTCTTCGGTGAGAGGAATGTTTGTGACGCGCGGATGGGATACGAGGGCTAGGCGCGAGAAGCTTGCCTCGACTGAAGCAACTAAGGAGGTCCGAGCCGCAATCTCGTCAGGCGTTCGACGAACCAAGACTTCAGGAGCCCCGCCGCGGGGTGGCTGGTAACTCAAACCACTATCTCGGACGATACCGGGTCCACCCAACAAGACGTCCCTTTTGTGTTCCCGAAGCGCGCGAACAGAGGGAAAATGGCCCGCAAGTAGCATGCGGATGCCCTCCGGCAATCGCGCCAACGTCACTAAAGCGGAGAGGTCCACCACAGCGCCGCCTGTATGAGCGACAGAAAAACCGATCTCCTCTTCATGATTCGCACTATGGCCGGTGAATACGGGCCCTCGTTCGCGAGAGAGCAGGCTCTCGAGATACGACTTGCCATAAACCTCGCCAGCAAGACCAACGGGGAGCGCTCCACTGCTGATTTGCTCGTCTAGCTCAAGCGTGTCTGGCTGATCCTTGAATTGATCGCGAAGGGCCGCCAATGGGTCGGCGACGTCTATCGAGACTTGCCGGATGGCGCCATTTGGGAAGTCGCGCAGGTAGCTCCCGAGCATCTCGCGAAACGCCGAGGCGTCGGGGTCGAGTGGATTTATGTCTTCGTCCAACTCGCCCTCGATCCGAGTCTGCACATCAGCGTCAGGCCGTTCTTGGTGGAAATAGACACTGAGCAGCGCTGACCTAATCTCCTCGCTGCCGGCAAACCTTGTTGAAACCTCTAGGGCGTCTGACGACGAGCCGACCACCGTGCCGAACTTGCCAAGCAATTGAATCCAAGCTTCCACTTCCATTTCACTGCGCGGTTGGGGAGAACCGTGCTGCTGCCAGGATCGAAGCGCCCTATCGAAGTCGAGAAGTTGAATGTGGCAAATTACCAAAGCCCAGGCCGCCGAAGGGTTATCGGGCTCTTCCGCGACGAAACTCGCTGCTGCCGCCCTTGCTTGATTCCAATCTCCTGCACTGGAGTGAGCCTCGAGAAGTAGGCGGAACGCTCGCCTTCGTCCGCCCCAATCGTCTGAGCCAGCGAGAAGTGCGGCGTTAATGTCAGCGATGCTCTCCGCGAAACGCTTGTCTCGACCGTAAAACAACGCTGACTGTATGAGTAAGTCAGGGTCACTCCATTTGAGGCCACTCTCATGCGCCCACTCGGCTGCAGCCGCCTCGTCGTCCTCCTGCTGCAGGTAGAAGTAAAGGAACAGTGCACCTCGGAAGTTCGCGTTGGCAAACCCTCGGAACCTTTCCAAAGCCCCTGGCTCGTGTCCAAAGAGGGCGGCTGTCTCTCGTATCTCGGCGGCGACTTCGGCGTTGTCGCTTTCTAGCCTCTCAATCACACTCTTTGACTCGATGCCGTGGAGAGCAAGTTGCAGCGTGTAATCAGCCTGTTCACCAAGCTCGTCGGTCGCGTCGATCGCAGCCGCCCAGAAGCTCGCAGCGTCTTCGCGACGCCCTTCCTGGTCAGCAATCACCGCTAAGATTCTTGGCTGTTGCGCTTCAGGGGCGGAGCTAACTAACCGCTTGGCGATCTCGATGTCCCCGCGTTCCGCTTGCAAAAGCGCCGTTTCAGACAACACCTGAGGGTCTGCTAGCTCAATCTCGGTTGCAGCGTATTCACTGGCTCCGGTGACCAAGTCGAGCGCCCCGTCATAGTCAGATAACATCCGGCGGACTCGAATCTCGAGCGCTAGAGCTGGTCCCGAGTCGACGCCCCATCGTCGCCTATCCGCTCTGGCCTTGACAGCAAGGAGGAGCGCATTTGGCAGGTCGTTCTTGTTTGCTACAGAGCCGTGCATCATGTGCCTGAGGGTCATGGCACGGGCCGCCTGCATTGCTGAAGCAGTGGACTGGAACCGTTTGTATGCTGCTTGGCCGGTCTCGATTGCCTCATCGACCTTGAGATTGCGCAAGTAGTACTCAGTCAAGAGGTTCAGGCGGTGCAGTTCTTCTTTGTCGGTTTGTGGCGACCACGCTTCAAGAAGTGCTATTGCAGCATCGGGTCCATCCGGGTGCAGCCCCGCCTCGACTAGGGGGTATCCCCGATACTCGTGGAGGAATTCGGTCGCTTCACTGAGGTCGTGTAGCTCCTCAAACTGCACAAAGCGGACTGCCCAGTAGCCCTGAGGCTGAATACCTCGTTCCAGTCCAACCTCGACGAATTTACTGGAGATGGCAGCGGTGTCTCTTGACGAGGGGAGATCAGCAGCGAGGTCAGCAAGAATGCCAAATAGTTCGGGGGGCGCGCCCGCAAATTCGGGCGGAGAGGCGGCCCAGCGCTTTAGGAGTCCGAATCGGTCTTGGTTGTTCGTGACAACTCCGAGCCACCTGACGGCACCCTCCCAATCCTGGCGCAGCTCGCGGATGTCTTTTGCACGAAGCGGGTGCATTCCCTGCAACCGGTGTTCAAACAACGTGTCGTCGCTGGAGTGGTTTTCGATTGCGTTCACGATGTCTGCCGTGCGGGCTTCGTTTCGGTCGTCAGCAAACTCGACCGCGGCCGCAATACCAACGAGGCGAGCACGCAGACCCCGCACCAGTGTGTCCCGGAGAACTGTGGCCGCGTCCAAACTCGCGTGATCTGGCGGGAGAATGACGAGCCCGAGGTCAGTCAAGAGTAGGTCGTTCCCTCCTCGCGATTGGGCAAGTCGTGATGGGAACTCAGGGGAGTACATCAACCTTCGAAGCTGTTGACTGTCCAGTCGGTAACCGGCCCGCTTCATGTGCCTTCGGGCGGAGGCAGCCATGCGAATGACAAGCGTCGCTTTACGAAAACCGCCGACAGTTGGCCCGCCCACAAGAGACCATGCGGTGAGTAGATCAGACATTTGGCTCACTTTCTATCCGCCGAGATAAGCATGACTGCGGCCAGCGACTATTACCGCCTATAACCCCGATGGTTGAGAGACAAAGGAGCCGAACCACCTCCAATCGAACCCCCACTGTCACAAGAGCCCCCGGGTTGAAACTCGAATCATTTGCGATGACCGGAGAGCACGAAGTTGGGTATCGCCTCTGGGCGTGAACGGGCTCTAGGCTATGCGCGTGGGCGCCACCCGCGCCCTGACGCAATGTGAGGATGACTTGGTGGCGACAGTCGAGGCTTACGAAACTGCCGCTGGTAAGCGATATCGAGTCCGATATCGGAAGCCTGACCACAACCAAACCACAAAACGAGGTTTTCGTACCAAGCGCGAAGCCGAGCTGTACCTGGCAACGGTTGAGCTTAGTAAGGCAGCCGGCACGTACATAGACCCGCTTCATGCCCGTGTGACGGTTGGCGAGTTGGGCGTCACCTGGATTGCCAGTCAGACGCACCTAAAGCCGTCGTCCATCGCTGTCGTCGAATCCGCTTGGCGATTGCATGTATGCCCAAGATGGGGCTCGATTCCCGTAGGGGAGATCCGCCACAGCGAGGTCCAAACCTGGGTATCACAGCTGGCCAACGGCGGCGACAAGGCTAAACCAAAATCACCCTCGTCCGTGCACCGAGCACATGGCGTTCTGTCCTCCGTGCTGGAAGTCGCGGTTCGCGATCGCAAAATTCCATCCAACCCCGCTCGCGGTGTCGGTTTACCGCGACGGTCGGGACGCGTACACCGGTACCTCACCCACGAGCAGGTGCACAAGCTGGCGGAGTCCACAGGAGGGCATTCAACGCTTATTCGAGTGCTGGCTTATACCGGACTGCGCTGGGGAGAAATAACCGCGCTCAGAGTCCAAGATGTAGACCGACAAGCTCGACGACTGAAGATCACGCGCAATGCCGTCCTCGTGAGGGGCGAAGTCATAGTCGGCAGCCCGAAGACATATCAACAACGAAGCGTTCCGTACCCCTCCATTCTCGACAGCTCACTGGAGCGAGCGTGCCGCGCCAAAGGCGAGGAAGACCTGCTGTTCCCGGGTCCCACCGGTGGCTTCCTGGTCACCCCGACCGTGCGGCAGAACTCGTGGTTCGACGCCGCCTTGAAGATGGTCTCGCTGCCGCCAATGACGATTCACGACTTGCGGCACACCGCGGCCAGCCTTGCGATCTCCGCCGGTGCGAATGTCAAAGCGGTCCAGAAGATGCTTGGCCATGCGTCGGCCGCGATGACCCTGGATACCTACGCGGACCTGTTTGATGACGACCTAAATGCTGTTGCGGTGCGTCTGAATGAGGCCGCAATTTCTACGGATGTGGTCAGAATGTGGTCAGAAGGCCAGATTGTGGGGGATGAAGAAGCTGGTCCTGGGACCAACTCCCCCGTGTTTATTGGGAAGTAGCGAGGGCGGGACTCGAACCCGCGACACCACGATTATGAGCCGTGTGCTCTAACCACCTGAGCTACCCCGCCGGGTACACACTCGCCGACCGATCGGGAGAGTGGAGCCCCCTGTGGGAATCGGACCCACTACCTCTTCCTTACCAAGGAAGTGCTCTACCAATGAGCTAAGGGGGCGTAACCATCGACCGCCGCAACGCGACGGGCCGGTTTGGCACCGTAAGAGACTAGCACCCCCGCGCACCCTCGCCGTATCCACTCCGGCTCGACGCATCGTCGCGACTATTCGAGGCGGTACACGTTCTCCGACAGCGCCGTCGCACCCTCGGGCGTCGGGCTGTCATCGGGCCGGACGGCGTAGCTGCCGGACGGGCCACCCGCCTCGAGCACGCCCCCTCCGCCGCACCATACCCTCCAGTCGTCGCCGTCGTCTGAAGTAGCGATCAGGCAGATACCCGACCCCGCGTTGTCGCGGGCGAGCCACAAAAGCGTGCCATCGTCGTTCGCAGCAAGCCGCACCGAGGCGGGGTCGAGGCTCTCAAGCGCATTCGACGGCAGTTCAGGTAGCGCATCGCTGGCGACAGCGTCTCGCTCCAAGATGGCGTAGTGATCGGGTCCGGCGGCGAGCGACGAGAGCGTGCTGCACCCGCTGAGCAGCGTGGCAACGGAGACCCCCACGACGACGACCCGGGCGACACGGTATGACATGAAGTGATGCTGCCTCACTATGCGCCGGATGTCGAGGGCGGCGCGCATCCGACGCCAGCCGCGCTTCGCGGCGCTCCGGTCCGATGACGTAAAGTTTGCGAATGGCAGCCCAGAAAGTTTCGACGTCCGAGGTGCCCGCTGGCACCAGCATCCACCCCCACTCTTCCCCCCGGGCCACCCCCGAGCGCGCCGGCCTCGAATGGTGGCGCACGGCCGTGATCTACCAGATCTACCCGAGGTCGTTCGCGGATGCCACGGGCGACGGCATCGGTGACCTGCGGGGCATCACGGCCCGCCTTCCCGAGCTCGTCGACCTCGGAGTCGACGCGCTCTGGCTCTCCCCGTTCTATACATCACCCCAGCGGGACGCCGGATACGACGTCGCCGACTATTGCGACGTCGACCCGCTGTTCGGAACCCTCGAGGATTTCGACACCCTCGAGCGCGAGGCGCACGACCGGGGCCTGCGCATCATCGTCGACCTCGTTCCCAACCACTCGTCGAGCGACCACGTGTGGTTCCAGCAGGCACTCGCGAGCGCCGAGGGCAGCGTCGAACGCGCGCGCTACGTGTTCAGGCACGGAATGGGCGAGACCGGCGAGCTGCCGCCGAACAACTGGGAGTCGGTCTTCGGCGGCCCGGCCTGGACCCGCGTCGCGAACGCCGACGGCACACCCGGCCAGTGGTACCTTCACCTCTTCGACAGCACGCAGCCCGACTTCGACTGGCAGAACCCGTGGGTGCACGAGCAGTTCCGCGACATCCTGCGCTTCTGGCTCGACCGCGGCGTCGACGGGTTCAGGGTCGATGTCGCGCACGGCATGATCAAGGCAGACGGGTTGCCCGACTACACCCCTCCCGCCGACGCCGGCAGCATGGGCGGCTCCGGTGGCGGCCTCGAACCCGAGATCGGCGCGCACGGCGAGGCGATGTCTCCCCCGTACTGGGCGCAGGATGGCGTGCACGAGATCTTCCGGGACTGGCGGGGAGTGCTCGACGAGTACGAGGGTGACCGCATCCTGGTCGCCGAAGCCTGGGTGGAACCGCTCAGCAGGCTCGCCGAATGGGTGCGCCCCGACGAGATGCACCAGGCGTTCAACTTCTCGTACCTCGAGACGCCGTGGACCGGCGCCGCGATGCGCCGCGTCGTCGACGACTCACTGGCGTCGTTCGCCGGTGTCGGCGCCCCGAGCACCTGGGTGCTGTCGAACCACGACGTCGTTCGCCACGCATCGCGCCTCGCTGTGACGGCCGAGAACCCGCAGGGGCACGGCATCGGCCCCCGCTCCCCCGGGCAACCCGTGCGCGAACTGGGGCTCCTGCGTGCCAGGGCCGCGACCGCGCTGATGCTCGCGCTGCCCGGCAGCGCCTACCTGTACCAGGGTGAAGAGCTCGGCCTGCCCGAGGTCATCGACCTGCCGGACGACTCCCGCCAGGACCCGACGTGGTTCCGCACCTCCGGTGAGCGATACGGCCGAGATGGATGCCGCGTGCCGATCCCCTGGGAGGCTGACTCGCCTGCCTACGGCTTCAGCCCCTCGGGCGAGAGCTGGCTCCCGCAGCCCGACGACTGGGCTCCGTATGCGCGGGATGCGCAGCTCGATGTCGACGGCTCGACGCTCGAGCTCTATCGCGCCGCGCTCGGCCTCCGCGCGAAGTTCGGGCTCGCCTCTGGCGATGTCGAGTGGCTGCCCGGTTTCGCCGATGACGTCGTCGCGTTCCGCAACGGCGGAATCATCGTCATCGCGAATACCGGCGCCGAACAGGTCGCGATTCCCGACGCCGAGGTGCTGCTCAGCTCCAACCCGCTGCAGCGCACCGTCGCCAGTGCGGGCACCCTGCCGTCTGACAGCACGGTCTGGCTGCTCGACGACTAGTCGGCTAGTCGGCTACCGGCCGAAACCACAACGGCGCCGCCGCCCGATCGGGCGAGCGGCGCCGTTCGGCGTCAGGGCGGTGTCGAGAGTCAGCTGGCGTTCGCCTGGAGCCACGCGAACGGGTCGACGGGCGTGCCGTCGAGGTGCACCTCGAGGTGCAGGTGCGCTCCGGTCGATGCGCCGGTGCTTCCGACTGCGCCGATCTGCTGGCCGACGGTGATGCTCTGGCCGACGGAGACCTGCACGGACCCGGACTGCATGTGCGCGTAGAGGGTCTGGACCCGCTGGCCGTTGATGACGTGGTCGACGATGACGTGAACGCCAAAGCCGCCACTCGCGGTCGACACCGACGAGACGACGCCGTCGGCGAGGGAGTGGATGGGCACACCGGAACCGGGGGTGAAGTCGAGTCCCTTGTGGTAGGTGGAGCAGAATCCGCACCCGGGGACCTGTCGCGGGCCGAAACCACTCGCAATGGGGGCGCCACCGGGGAACGGCCACTGCACTGCCGCCGACGGGTTGCCGCTGATCGAGTAGGCCTCGCTGCCCGATGCGACCTGCACCTCGACCGGCTTGGCCTGCACGGTGTATGAGTCGCGGTCGATCGTGTTCGCCTCAGCCGCCGCGACGGTCATGCTCTGGGTCTGTCCGGCGGCGTAGCTGGTCGCGGCCGGCGCCTCGGTACTCGACATCGTGACCTGGTCGACGGGACGGACGAATGCGTTCGCCGGAACCGTCGTGGAGATGAGGATGAGCCCGACACCGGCCATCGCGCCGACGGTGGCGAGGTTGGACAGGATGCCTCGCTGCGCGCTGCGGGCGGTGGCGGTCGGACGCGATGCGTGGGTCGGCTTATCCGACCGGACGGGCTTCGCCTGTGCAGCCGCGCTCCCCGGCAGGCCGGAGGCGGTGCGCCGGACGCGAGGCGCTGCCGTTCGGGTCGGAACGGAGAACAGTGGGCGTCGTGCTGCGGATGCAGCGGCTTTCGCCTCCTGTTCGCGCAACTCGCGGCGCGTCATCGCGGGCTGGGTGCCACCGGCCGGTTGAATAGCTACCGTCGAAGTGGCGTGGGTGCCGACGTCGCTCGGGGTGATGGCGACAGGCGTCGGCTCGGTTCCGGCCGTAGAAGAACGGGCAGAACCCCGGTTAGATGCGCGCAATGACTATCGGACCTCGTGAATCGCGAGTTTGTTCGAAGGGAGCTTTGCGGCACGGGATGACGGCATGACAAAACTCCTGGGTTTCGATTGATGGGCAGTCCAACTCGTGGCTGACTGGCCGAACTCTAAGTGGTGACTACCGGAACATCTGTCCGGAAGGTAACGAACTCATAAAGAGTAGCCCACGATTTCGGGGGTTGCAAAGTGAGTCAGACTTGTGCACCGGCGGCGATGAGCACGCTCTCAAGGGTTCGCCCCAGGACGGGGGGTGCCGCGAGGAGGAATTCGTGGCTCGCCGG
Organism: Marisediminicola senii; assembly: GCF_011057645.1. Classification (GTDB taxonomy): domain Bacteria; phylum Actinomycetota; class Actinomycetes; order Actinomycetales; family Microbacteriaceae; genus Marisediminicola; species Marisediminicola senii. The sequence goes on from NZ_JAALGE010000043.1 coordinate 9,811, forward strand.
CGAGCCTCCCCAGCCCGTCACCACCGCTCCCGCCTCTGCCGCAACCAGGGCCCCGGCAGCGTGATCCCACGGCTTCAGGCCGGTCTCGTAATAGGCATTGATTCGCCCGGAAGCGACCCCGCACAGGTCGAGCGATGCCGTGCCGCCCCGTCGGATGTCTCGCACCTGGCCGATGAGGCTGGTCACGACGCGTGCCTGTTCGACCCGGCGTGCGGCGTCGTATCCGAAGCCGGTGCCGACCAGCGCCAGTGGGAGTTCGGCCTCCACCACGTGCAGGCGGCGGTCGCCGAGGAAGGCGCCACCGCCGGCGGTCGCGGTATACACCTCACCGATGGTGGGGTTGACGACGACTCCCGTCACCGCCCGCCAGGTCAGCGGATTCGGCTCACCCTCGACGACGGCGATGCTCACCGCCCAGTGCGGTGCTCCGTACAGGTAGTTCACGGTGCCGTCGATGGGATCGACCACCCAGGTGAGTCCACTGGTTCCCGCATCGGCATCCGACTCCTCGCCGTAGAAGCCGTCGTCGGGACGTGCGTCGGCGATCATGGCCCGGATGAGCGCCTCGGTCTCGCGATCGGCGAGCGTCACCACGTCTTCTGGCGACGATTTGCTCGCCGCGATCTCGACGCCCTCCGCACGACGACGGGCGGCGAGGGCACCGGCTTCGATGGCGATGCGCCGAGCCAGGGCGGGCAGTTCTGCGGCGATCACGGGTGAGACGGTCACGGCTGCGGCATCCTTCGCTCGGGGACTGCGATGAGCGGGGTTGGCCGCCCGCCTGAAAGCACGAATGGCCCGGCAGGGCTGCCGGGCCAACACGTGTGGCAAGTACAGGATTCGAACCTGTGAAGTCTAAGACGGCTGATTTACAGTCAGATCCCTTTGGCCACTTGGGTAACTTGCCGAGTGCGCGCCCGACCGAATGTACTCACCAATCGGAGGCGCGGATTAAGGATACAGGCGCGCGGCCAGCCGCCAAATCGGGCGCCCATCCACGGAGCGTGGGCCGGCAGACGGGACGCACCTCCCGGGCCCGCCGGCCGCGCCGTTAAGCTTCTCCCATGGCAGATTCCACATTCGATATCGTCAGCAAGGTCGACAAGATGGAGGCCGACAACGCGGTCAACCAGGCGCAGAAGGAGATCGCCCAGCGATACGACTTCAAGAACGTCGGTGCGTCGATCGACTGGAGCGGCGAGAAGCTGCTGCTCAAGGCCAGCGCCGAGGAGCGCGTGAAGGCGGTACTCGAGGTACTCGAGGCCAAGTTCATCAAGCGGGGAATCAGCCTGCGGAGCCTCGACGCCGGGGAGCCGTACCCCTCCGGCAAGGAATACCGCATCGAGGTCGACCTCAAGAACGGCATCGGGTCGGACGACGCCAAGAAGATCGCAAAGATCATTCGCGACGAGGGACCGAAGAGCGTCAAGAGCCAGATCCAGGGCGATGAACTCCGGGTGTCGTCGAAGAGCCGCGACGACCTCCAGGCCACGATGGCGCTGCTGAAGGGCAAGGACCTCGACGTCGCCCTGCAGTTCATCAACTTTCGGTGACCCCCCGCACGGGAGCCTGACCCCCGATCGGCGGGTTCGATAGGCTCGACGGGATGGATGCCGCCTGGATAGCGCCGACGCTGGCCGCCATCGCCATCGTGGTCGACCTGGCCATCCGGATCGGGGCCCTCATCGTGGTGCCCATCAACCGGCGGCCGCAGACCGCGACGGCGTGGCTCCTCGCCATCTTTCTCATCCCGTACGTCGGCTTCCTGCTCTTCCTGCTGATCGGCAGCACCAAGCTGCCTAAGAGCAGGCGCGACAAGCAGCTCGAGATCAGTACCTTCATCATCGAGACCACCGACGGCATCGAAGACGTCTCGCGCGGCGACGACTGGCCGGAGTGGCTGGATTCCGTCGTCGAACTGAACCGCACGCTGGGCGCGATGCCCCTCGTGGGCGGGAGCTCGGCGACCCTGTTCGCGGACTACGACGAGACGCTGGTGGCGATGGCCGCCGAGATCGACACCGCCGAGCGATACGTGCACGCCGAGTTCTACATCATCTCGTTCGACGAGACGACACGGCCGTTCTTCGATTCGCTGGAGGCCGCCGTCAAGCGCGGGGTAACGGTGCGGGTGCTGCTCGACCACATCGCATCGGTGCGATCCCCCGGCTACCGCGCCACCATTCGCAAGCTCAAGTCGATCGGCGTGCTCTGGCAGCTGATGCTGCCCGTGCAGCCGTGGCGGGGACGCTACCAGCGCCCCGACCTGCGCAACCATCGCAAGCTGCTGGTCGTCGACGGCGATGTCGCCTTCACCGGGTCGCAGAACATCATCGACCGCAGCTACAACAAGCGCGGCAACATCCGGCGGGGCCTGCACTGGAAGGACCTCATGGTGCGCTTCGACGGTCCAGTCGTCGCCGGCATCAACGCGCTGTTCGTGACGGACTGGTACAGCGAGACCGACGAGCTGCTGCTGCGCGAGACGCAGGACGAGGTGGAGGAGAGCCCTGGTAACTCGGTCAACGCCCAAGTCGTGCCGAGCGGACCCGGGTTCGACGGCGAGAACAACCTCAGGCTGTTCAACGCCATGCTCTATGCGGCGCAGGAGCGGGTGGTGATCACCAGTCCGTACTTCGTTCCGGACGACTCGATGCTGTATGCGATCACCACGGCGGCGCAGCGCGGCCTCGACGTCCAGCTGTTCGTCTCCGAGGTCGCGGACCAGCCCGTGGTCTACCACGCCCAGCGCAGCTATTACGAGGTACTGCTGCGCGCCGGCGTGCAGATCTGGCTGTACCCGGCGCCGACGGTGCTGCACGCGAAGCACTTCACGATCGACAACGAGGTCGCGGTGATCGGCTCGAGCAACATGGATATGCGGAGCTTCACCCTGAACCTCGAGGTGTCGATCATGGTGCACGGCGAGGCGTTCGTCGATGCGCTGCGCCGGGTGGAAGACGAGTACAGGGTGGTGAGCCGCATGCTGACCCTCGAAGAGTGGCTGGAGCGGCCGTTCCGCTCCAGCGTGCTCGACAACCTCGCGCGCCTCAGCTCAGCCGTTCAGTAGGCGCACGGTCTCCCGTGCGCCCCAGCTCAGCGGTGCGCTCGGCGAGGGGCACGCCTCACCTGCGGCGCCCGAGCGCTGCGGCGCCGCCGATGGCGAGCAGTGCTGCAGCGATACCCCTCGCGAGGCCGCGATTGCGCACGTACCAGATGGCCGGGCTCGTGCCGTGTGCCTGGTCGCTGAAGATTCCCCGGGCCCCGTGGTCGCCCGCCGTCGGGGCGTACAGGTTGTCCGGCAGCATCGGCTGCATCTTCTCCGGCGCCTGCTGCCCGTCGTAGCCGGAGCGCGCGAGGTACCAGTCCATGAACCCGGCAGACACCCGGTTGCCGAGCACGGTAGCGACGGTGGGCTCCCCCACCCAGGTGCGGCGGCGGGGACGGTCGGCCACGTCAGCGATGGCCTTGGCGCCGACCTCCGGCTCGTAGATGGGCGCGACGGGCATCGGGTGGTGCGGCAGGTCGGTGCGCACCCAGTTGAACTGGATGGTGTTGAGCGCTGGCATGTCGACGGTCGAGATGCGCACCGGGCTCTTCTGGTGGATCAGCTCGGTGGTCACCGACTCGGTGAACCCCTGCACGGCGTGCTTCGCGCCGCAGTACGCAGCCTGCAGCGGGATGCCCCGGTGGGCCAGCGCCGAGCCCACCTGGATCACGTGCCCGCTCTGGCGGGGCACCATGCGTGACAGGGCCGCGCGGGTTCCGTTGACGAACCCGAAGTAGTTGACGGCGGTGGCGCGCTCGAAGTCCTCGGGAGCGGTGTCGAGGAATTCGCCGAAGACCCCGACCATGGCGTCGTTCACCCACAGGTCGATGGGGCCGAGGGTGGATTCGACCTCGGATGCCGCCCGCTCGACGGCGTCCCGGTCGGCGACGTCTGCGGAGATGCCGATGGCGCGGCGCCCCTTCGCCTCGATCTCGGCGACGGTGGCCGCGAGGCCGTCTTCACCCCGGGCGAGGACGGCGACGTCCCAGCCCCGGTCGGCGAGCTCGCGCGCCGTGGCACGCCCGAGCCCCGCGGTTCCTCCGGTGACGACAGCGATGCGGTGCGACATGTGGTTCCCCTTCAGTGGAGGGCGGCACGGAGCCGCGAAGACCTCGCCGACGCTAGCAAACCCACCTGACGGAACCGCCCCGCTCACTCAGCGCGCGAGACCGCCACCATCTCGTCGCGCGGAACGATCTTCACGCGTGGTCGACCCTGCGCGACGCCCTGGGCGATCTCGTGCTGGTCGAGGTTGTGCCAGCCGCCGAGGTCGGTGTACTTGATACCGCGCGAGTCGAGAAGCTCCACGATGGCGGACTCCTCGGGCGCGGCGGGAAGCCACCAGTTGGCCTGGTCGTTGATGACGTGCTTGACCGTCTCCATGGCGTCGCTCTTGGTGTGCCCGATCAGGCCGACGGGCCCGCGCTTGATCCAGCCCGTGGCGTAGACGCCGTGCACGAGCTCATCGTCATCGTCGATGACCTGCCCCTCGCGGTTGGGGATGACGCCGCGTCGCTCGTCGAACGGAATGGCGTCGAGCGGCGAGCCGAAGTACCCGACGGCGCGGTACACCGCCTGCACCGGCACCTCGCGGATCTCGCCGGTTCCGGTGACGCCGCCCGCGGCATCCGGTGTGGTCCGTTCGTAGCGGAACCCGGTGACGGCGCCGTTCTCTCCGAGGATCTCGACGGGGCGCGCCCAGAAGTGCAGGTGAAGTCGGCGAGACGCACCGGTCGGCGTACGGTCCCGCCACGAGTTCAGCACCTTGTTCAGCACGAAGATCTGCTTGTTGGTCTCGATCGCGGCCTTCGATGCCGGGTCGAGGTCGAAGTCCTCGTCGTGCACGATCATGTCGACATCGCGCAGCTCGCCCAGCTCACGCAGTTCGAGGGGGGTGAACTTGACGTGTGCGGGGCCACGCCGGCCGAACACGTGCACGTCGGTGACCGGTGACGCCTTGAGTCCCGCATAGACGTTGGCCGGGATCTCGGTCTCCAGCAGGTCGTCGGCGGGCTTCGCCAGGGTGCGCGCGACGTCGAGGGCGACGTTGCCGTTGCCGATCACGGCGACCTCGCGGTGCGTGAGGGGCCATTCGCGCGGGTAGTCGGGGTGGCCGTCGTACCAGCTGACGAAGTCGGCGGCACCGTAGCTGCCGTCGAGGTCGATGCCCGGCACGTCGAGGTTCACGTCGCGGGCGGCCCCGGTGGCGAAGATCACCGCGTTGTAGTGGTGGCGCAGGTCGTCGAGGGTGATGTCGCGTCCGTAGAGCACGTTGCCGAACAGGCGGATGCGTCCGGTGTCGAGCACGTCGCGGAGCGCGTTGATGATGCCCTTGATGCGGGGGTGGTCGGGGGCGACCCCGTAGCGAACGAGGCCGTACGGCGCAGGGAGCTGCTCGAACAGGTCGACGGAGACGTCGAACTTACGCTCGGCCTTGAGCAGGATGTCGGCGGCGTAGATTCCCGCGGGTCCTGCTCCGACGATGGCCAGCCTGAAAGTGGTCACGGGTTTCCTTTCGCGTAGCCCGGCGTGTTCCAGGCTGGATTTCTCGGTGTCACTGGGCTCTTCGGTGTCGCTGGGCTCTTCGATATCGCTGGATTTCTCGATAACACTGATCGAGGCGCCGACGCTGCGGCGCGACTCACCTGCTGCGCTCGACGATGGAGTCGGCGAAGCGAACGAGCGCCTTCTTGACCGGGCCCTCCGGCAGCGGCGCGAGATCGGCCACCGCCTCACGGGACCAGCGCTGCGCTTCGGCGAGGGTCTGGCGCGTCACGTCGTGCGCGCGCAGCTCGGCGATCGCCGCGGTGAGCTCCTCGTCGTCGGCCTCTGCGTAGTGCGCGACGTTGACGTCCCGTTCGATGCGGGTCAGCAGGTCGGCGGCCTCAGGGTCGGTCGTCGCGAGCCGGCGCAGGTAGAGCAGAGGAAGCGTCGATACCCCGGAGCGCAGGTCGGTTCCCGGGGTCTTCCCGGTCTCGCCGACCGGGGGCGCGAGGTCGATGATGTCGTCGACGAGCTGGAAGGCGATGCCGATCTTCTCGCCGAACGCGGTGACGGCGTCGCGGTATTCGACGGGGGCGCCGGCGAGGAGCACGCCGGTCTGCGCCGCGGCGGCGATGAGCGACCCGGTCTTGTCGGCGAGCACCTGGATGTAGTGCTCGATGGCGTCTTCGTCGTCGCGCGGTCCCATGGTCTCGTGCAGCTGGCCGAGGCAGAGGCGCTCGAAGGTGTCGGCCTGCAGGCGGATGATCGTCTCGCCGAGCCCGGCGACGAGCTTGCTGGCGCGAGCGAACAGCAGGTCACCGGTCAGGATGGCAATCGAGTTGTTCCACTGGATCTGCGCGCTGGGCACGCCGCGCCGCATCTCGGCCTCGTCCATTACGTCGTCGTGGTACAGCGAGGCGAGGTGGGTGATCTCGATCGCGGCGGCGGCCTGGATCACCGGATCGTTGTTGCCGTTGCCGAGTTGCGCGGTGACGAGGGCGAGGGTGGGACGGATGCGCTTGCCGCCCGCGTCGAGCAGGTAGCGACTGGTGACGTCTGCGAGGTCGTCGGCGAACGACATCTCGTCGACGAGTGCGGCCTCGACGGACTCGAGGCCCGATTCGATAGCGGAGACGAAGCGGCGCTCCTCCGACGAGGAGAACAGCTTCTCGCCGAACCCCAGCGTCGTGCCGAGGGTCGTTCCGGCGCGGGCGCGCCTCGTGGGGCCGGTCATCGGTTCACCGTCTCGTTCATGTCGCGTTCCCTACACGCCCGTGGCGTCGAGGGGCGAGGCCGCCGCGCGGCGTCCGCGCGAGGTGCGGGCGTTGTTCACCGGCTTGCGGCCGCGGTGCAACGCGACGACACCGAGGGTGAGGTTGCGGTGGGCGACACGGCTGAAGCCGGCTCCGCGCAGCCACCGGCTGAGCGTCTGCTGGTCTGGCCAAGCCTCGATGGACTCGGCGAGGTAGTCGTATGCCTCACTGTTGGAGCTCGCGACGCGCACGACGGTGGGCATCACCGACCGGAGGTACCAGCGGTACGTCGCCCGGATCACGGGGACGGGCGGGGTGGTGAACTCGCAGATCACGAGGCGTCCGCCTGGCTTGAGCACCCGGTACATCTCGGCGAGCGCGGCGTGCGGGTCGGTGATGTTGCGCAGTCCGAACGAAATGGTGACGGCGTCGAAGGTCTCGTCGTCGAAGGGGAGCGTCGTGGCGTCGGCCTGCACGAATTCGATGTCGGGGTGACGCTCGCGACCGACGGCGATCATGCCCGCGGAGAAGTCGAGCGCGGTGACGAAGGCGCCACTCTTCGCGATGGCGGCAGAGCTGGTGCCGGTTCCCGCGGCGAGGTCGAGCACGGCCTCTCGCGGTCGCGGGGCGATTGCGCGCACCGTGGCGATGCGCCACAGGCTGGCGGCGCCGGCCGACAGGATCGCGTTCGTGCGGTCGTAGCGTTTCGCGACCCCGTCGAACATGGTCGAGACGTCACTCGAGTTCTTAGTCAAATCCGCCCTGGCCACCCGTCGAGTCTAGTTGGGACTTGCATGCACTCTTGCTGAGCGTGTGCCGCACCGTGCGCCCGGCGCGAGCGGGCCAGCCGGGTGCACGGTCACCCCGGCGGTACGCTCGCACCATGCCTTCCGAGCAGCGCTCCGTTCCCGCGCTCACCGTCACCACCTCCGCCTGCACCGATCTCGGCCCCCTCATTCCGCTCGTCGACCCGGGGTCCCCCCTGGTGTGGATGCGGCGGGGCTTCGGCATGATCGGAATCGGCGAGGCACTGCGGCTCGAATTCACGGGGCCGAACCGCATCGCCGACGCGGCAGCCGCGTGGCAGCGCGTGGTCGCGTGTGCCTCGGTCACCGATGACGTCGGCGTCTCGGGAACGGGACTGGTCGCGTTCGGGTCGTTCGCCTTCGCCGAGGGGTCGACGATGACGAGCGTGCTCATCGTGCCGTCGATGCTCGTCGGCCGGTCGCCGCAGGGGTCGTGGGTCACCAGGGTCACCGTCGACGACCCCGGCGTTTCGGCGCATGACGCCCCTCCTGCCCCGCTCCCCGAGGTGGTTCCGTTCGGCGAGCCCGCGTCGGTCGACCTGCTGCCTGGCACCCTCTCCCGGGAGGCGTACTTCGCTGCCGTCGGCACCGCGGTCGCGCACATCCGCCGCCACGAGCTCGAGAAGGTCGTGCTGGCCAGGGATGCCGTCGGTCGCCTGCCCGAGGGCTTCGACATCCGCGGCGTGATCCGCGAGCTGGCGCGCGGCTACCCCGACTGCTGGACGTTCGCGATCGACGGCTTCCTCGGCTCCAGCCCCGAGACCCTGGTCAGCGTCATGGCGGGTACCGTCACCGCGCGGGTCCTCGCGGGCAGCGCCGCCCGGGGAACGGATGCCGCCTCCGACGAGACCGCGTCGACCGCCCTCGCCACGTCGTCGAAGGACCTCGACGAGCACCAGTTCGCGGTGCAGAACGTGCTCGCGTCGCTGCGCCCGCACAGCCCGAGCGTCATGGCCAGCGAGCTGCCGTTCACGCTGAAGCTGCCCAATCTCTGGCACCTGGCGAGCGATGTGGACGGCGAGCTGACCGACGGTTCGACCTCCCTCGATCTCGTCGGCTCGATGCATCCGACCGCTGCCGTCGCCGGCACGCCGACCGCGCTCGCCCTGTCGCTCATCGGCGAGCTCGAGCCGTTCGATCGCGGGCGCTATGCCGGTCCGGTGGGGTGGGTGGATGCCGCGGGCGACGGTGAATGGGCGGTCGCCCTGAGGTCGGCCCAGGTGTCGGCTGACGGCACCGTCACCGCGTATGCCGGCGCCGGCATCGTGGCGGACTCCGCGCCGGAACGCGAGCTGGTCGAGACCAGGCTCAAGTTCCGTCCGATCGTTGAGGCGTTCCGAGGGCAGTAAAGACGGGTGCAGACGCCCGATGCATCGACACCCGATGCAGCGACGCTTGGGTAGCGACGCCCGGGCCGTGACGCACGGTCAGTGACACCGGGCGCGGCAGCTCAGCTGTCGATGAGCCGCGCGCGCTGCGCCGCGACGTCGAAGGTGGCCTCCGGCCAGTCGAGCCGCATTCCCTTGATCGCGTCGATCAGCAGGCGCTGCGTCGCAAGCCGCGCGTAGTACTTGCGGTCGGCCGGCACGACGAACCACGGGGCGTCGGGCGTCGTGGTGCGCTGCACCGCGATCTGGTAGGCGTCTTCGTAGTCGGTCCAGCGCAGACGGTCGTCGATGTCGGCAGGGTCGAACTTCCAGTGCTTGTCTGCACGGGCCAGCCTCTCGGCCAGACGCTCCTTCTGCTCGGCCGCGCTGATGTGCAGCATGACCTTGACGATAGTGGTGCCGTTCGCGACGGCCTCGGCCTCGAACTCGCGGATCAGGGCGTAGCGCTTCTCGACGACGTCGGGGGCCGACAGCCCGCGCACCCGGTGCACGAGCACGTCTTCGTAGTGCGACCGGTCGAACACGGCGATCTGCCCGGGCTGGGGCAGGCGCCTGCGCACGCGCCAGAGAAAGTCGTGGTGCCGTTTCTCTGCGCGGGTCGGCGCGGTGAACGCGGTCACCCGCACCCCGAGGGGGTTGGTGCCGGCGAGCGAGTGCCTGACGATGCCGCCCTTGCCCGCGGTATCCATTCCCTGCAGCACGAGCAGCACCGAGCGCGTTCCGCCAGCGCGGCCGTGGGCGTAGAGGCGTTCCTGCAGGTCGGCGAGCTCGGCCGCCCCGGATTCGAGCCGGGCCGCGGCGACGTCCTTGCCGCCGGGAAAGCCCGGGGTCGACCTGGGATCGATGGCCTCGAGATCGGTGGTCTTGCTCGCGCGGAGCAGCTCACCCGGCTTTGCTTTCCACCCGGCAGTCGACATGACCTCAGGGTAGCTGCCGCACCGACGGTGGCGGTGACGGGCCGGTGGCGGGCCGGCACCCGTCGGGCGATCCCGCCGTGCGGTCGCGCCAGGTCAGTCGCGGTCAAGCCAGGTCAGTCGCGGTCGCGCCAGGTCAGTCGCGGTCGAGCGGCACTTCGATCAGCACAGGGCCGGTCGCGCTGAGCGCTTCATCGAGTGCTCCCCTGGTGGCCGCCCGCAGGTATTGCCAGCCGTATGCCTTCGCGATGGCGGCGAGGTCGACCGTGTGCGGGGTGTACAGCACGCGATCGAATGCGTCGCCGGGCGCGGTGGCCGCGACCTCGAGTCCGTCGAAGATCGTTCCACCCCAGTCGTTGCCGACGATGACCTGGATGCTGGGGCGCACCTCACCGGGCGGCAGCAGCAGCGCGCCCACGTCGTGCAGCAGGGTGAGGTCACCGAGCACCACGCGGGTGACGCCACTCGCCCCCGCCTCGGTGGCCTGGCTCGCGACCGCGATGCCGGTCGCGGTGGCGACCGTGCCGTCGATGCCCGCGAGGCCCCGGTTGGCGTGCACGCTGATTCTCTTGCCCGGCAGCAGCCGGTCGGCCTCGCGAATGAGCCTGGACGCCCCGAACACGAGCCGGTCGTGCGGCCAGGTGGCTGCCCACACCGTCTCGACGAGCATGCGCCTGGTTGCCGGTTCGCGGTAGGTCGCGAGCTGCGCGCGGGCGAAGGCGCCCGCGGACGTCGCGGTCGACGTCTCGGTCGACGTCTCGGTCGACGTCTCGCTCGAATTGTCGGTGGGCCCGGTGGATGCCTCGGCCGCCGCATCCATCGATGCCCGACTCGCCTGCACCCAGCGGCCCGCCCACGCGCGCTCCGCCGGCGCGCCCTGATAGACCACCGCATCGACGATGCGTGCCGCGCGGTGGCCGGGGTTGTAGTCCTCGAAGCCGGGGCCGCGCACGATGATCGTCTCGACGTCGGCGCGCACCAGCAGCGCCGGGATCTCGCGGCTCAAGGTGGGGTGGCCGAACACGATGGCGCGGCGCACTGCGCCGCCGAACCCCGGCTGCGACAGCAGGGAACGGTAGGCCACGACGAGGTTGGGGCCGAAGCGCGCCCCGCTGCTGATCTCGGCGATGAGCGGCGCACCGAGGTCGCGGGCGAGCTGCTCGGCGGCGGGTCCGGCGCCGTGCCCCGCGATGACGATGGTTCCGTCGGCGTACCCGAGCTCGTCGGGGTGCCTCGGGTGCTGGCCGCGGGCCGGCGCGGCTGTGGCATCGGGGGTGACGAGCGTCGAGGCATCCACCGCTGCGGAGAGCGGTTCGCGAAAGGCGAGGTTGAGCTGTACGGGGCCGGGAACGCCCGAGTGGCCCGCCGCGGCGGAGAATGCCTCCCGCGCGAGTTCACCCGGGTACTCGGCGGCGAATCCGGTGTCGCTGGGCGCCTCGACGTCGCGCACGAAGTGCACCGAGTCGCCGAAGACCCCGACCTGCCGGGTGGTCTGGTTCGATCCGATGCCGCGCAGCTCGGTCGGTCGGTCGGCGGTGAGCAGGATCATCGGAACCCCGGAGTGCCTCGCCTCGAGCACTGCCGGGTGCAGATTGGCGACCGCGGTGCCCGAGGTGGTGATCACGAGCGCTGGCACGCCGGATTCAACGCCGATGCCGAGGGCGAGGAACGCGGCGACCCGCTCGTCGATGCGCACCCACAGGCGCACGAGCCCGGCACGCTCGTACTCGGCAGCGGCGAGCGCGGCGGCCTGGGAGCGTGACCCCGGGCAGAGCACGATGTCGCGTACGCCGAGGGCGATGAGTTCACCGAGCAGCGCGACCGAGACTGCGGTGGCGGCACTGCGGTCGGTGGCGGCGCTGCGGCCGGTGGTGGCGCTGCGGCCGCTGGCGGCGCTGCGGTCGGTGGCGGCACTGCGGCCCGCGAGCGGCTGGGCGGCCGCCGATGCCTCGGCGGCCACTAGTCCTTGGGGGTGGAGTCGTCGTCGAGGTCAGCGAGCTCCTGCTCGAGGCGACGGATGCGCTCTTCCTGCTCCTTGTCGGTGCCGAGCCGGCGCAAGAATTCGGGGTCGTCATCCGGGGCGGTCTGGCGCGGAGCGGGCTTGCGACCCCGCTTGTCCTTGCCCAGCGTGAACCAGAGGAGAGCACCGATCACCGGCAGGAAGAGAATGACAATCACCCACAGCCACTTGGGGAGTCCCCGGGTGCGAGATTTGTCCGTCATCAGCGAGTCGATGGCGGCGTATATCGACAGGGCAACGATGATGAGCCCCACCACAATGTAGACGCGAACCATGCAACGAGTGTATGCCCGCGAACTGGGCGGGGGCTGCGCGGGAAGGTCACGATCGCGTAGAGCGGACAGGGCCGATCCGGGCACAGTCGCCGCACCGGGGCCGCTCCGTAGAATGGTCGGCGTGAAATCGTCGCGATCGTGGATCATCTATTCCCTGCTGAGGATCGGCCTGTTTGCGGCCGTGCTCGCCCTGCTGCTGTTCCTCGACGTGACGCCGTGGCTCGCCGCGATCATCGCGGCCGTCGTCGGCCTGTGCGTGACGTACATCTTCTTTCGCAAGCCGCGCGAGGCCGTGGTGCGCAGCTTCTACGAATACCGCACCTCGGGGAGCAAGGACGTCGACGCCGACAGCGAGGACGACGTGCTCGACAGCACTCCCGCCGCACCCCCCGCGCAGGCGGCGCAGCCGTCAGAACGCGAGCGCGGCAGCCAGCCCGACGCCGAACAGCAGGGCCGTGACGCTCGTTAGCTTGAGCGCGAGGATGAACTCCGGCGCGGTGCGGCCGGTCAGCGTGATGATGACCGCGGGAACGGCCGCGAGCAGCGCGAAGAACACGTAGCCCGCGTTCGGGTACAGCGCGGTGAAGAACCCGAGGATGACGAATGGCGCGAGCGTCATGGCGGCGAACAGCACCCTCGACATGCGGTCGCCGACGAGCACAGCGAGAGTGCGCTTGCGGGCGAGCACGTCCTGCTGCGCGTCGCGGATGTTGTTGACCATCAGCACGGCGCACGCGAGGAGCCCGATGGCCACGGCGGCGAGCCACGCCTCGAGGCTGACCGCGCCGACCTGCACGAACATGGTGCCAGCGGTGGCGACGAGGCCGAAGAAGATGAACACGAACACTTCGCCGAGGCCGTAGTAGCCGTATGGATGCTTGCCGCCGGTGTAGAAGTAGGCGGCGACGACACAGACCGCGCCGATGACGATCAGCCAGGGGTACCCGCTGAGGATGCTGACCGCGACACCTGCCACGCCCGCGATCGCGAAGAAGACGAGGGCGACCGTGAGCACCGCGCGGGGCTTCGCGGCTCCCGACCCCGTGAGGCGCGATGGTCCGACGCGATGCGCGTCGGTGCCGCGCACCCCGTCGGAGTAGTCGTTCGCGTAGTTGACGCCGATCTGGAGTCCGACTGCGACGACGAGGCACAGCAGCGCCCTGACCCAGTGCCACCCCTCGTCGTTGTCGTAGAGGTAGGCGGCCCCGGTGCCGAGCGCGACAGGCGCGATGGCCAGCGGCAGGGTGCGCAGTCGGGCGCCGCCGATCCAGTCCCGCGCGGTGGCGGGGGCAACGGCCTTCGCCTTGGGCGGGCGCCGAGTGTCGTTCTTGCGGGGATCGATGCGACGCTGTGCCGGTCTGCTCTTGTTAGCCACCCGGCGATTCTACTGAGCGGCGCTATGCCGACCCGTGCTGCCCGGTCGCGTGCTGCCCGGTCGAGTCCTGCCCGGTCGAGTCCTGCCCGGTCGCGTGCTGCCCGGTCGAGTCCTGCCCGGTCGCGTGCTGCCCGGTCCCGGCGAGCTCGGCGAGCGCGCGCCGGTCCGGCTTGCCACTGGCCAACATCGGGATGCGGTCGACGACCCGCACCGACGTCGGCCGTGCGGCCCTGCCGAGGCGGCTGCCGAGCAGCTCGCGCAGCTCGTCGAGGTCGACCGGTGTCGGCGACACCACCGCGATGGCCTCCCCCCAGCGGTCGTTCGGCACGGAGACGGCGAGCGCTCGCGGGTGACCGGCGACGTGCAGCATCCGTTCGACCTCATCGAGGGAGACCTTCTCGCCCCCGGAGATGATGACGCGGTCGATGCGCCCGGTGATGCTGAGCCGGCCGTCGGTGAGCGTTCCCGCGTCGGCGGTGCGGTACCAGCGCGCCCCGTCGGATTCGATGAAGCGGTCTGCGGTGAGCCCGGGGTCGCCGAGGTAGCCCTCCGCGAGTACCGGCCCGCCGAGTTCGACCTGGCCGTCGCGGATGCGCGCGGTCGTGGTGCCGATGGGCACGCCGTCGTAGACGCAGCCGCCCGCGGTCTCGCTCGAGCCGTAGCTGCGGGTGACCCGGATGCCGAGCGCTGCCGCGCGGTCGAGGAGCGCGGCGGGGGTGGCCTGTCCGCCCACGAGCACGCTGTCGAAGCGGCGCAGGGCTGCCAGCACGGTCGAGGTGCCCGTGGACCCCGCGGACGCGCTGGCCGCGCCGCCGGCTTCGCCCTCGGCGGCGTCGACGAGGGTCGCGAGCTGTGCTGGCACGAGCGACGTGAAGCGTGGCGCCGCGGCATCCATCGCCCCGCAGGCGGCGACGAACGCGGCCGGGTCGACGTGGCCGGTGCCGAGGATCACCGGGTCGGTGCCCGCGGCGATCGACCGCACCAGAACGTTGAGGCCGGCGATGTAGTGCGCGGGCAGGGCGAGCAGCCATTGTCCTGGCGCACCGAGGGCGGTGGCGGATGCCGCGGCGCTCGCCAGCAGGGCATCCGCGCTCAGCGCCACGCGCTTGGCGGCTCCCGTCGACCCGCTGGTCTCGACCACCACGGCGGTGCGCAGCGACACCTCGGCGGGCGCGGGCGACGACAGGCCGGCGAGACCACCGGCGACCGGCAGCAGCGCGGGGCCGCTCGCCGACAGCGTTTCACGCAGCGCGAGCAGCATCGCGGCGGGGTCGTCGGCGTCGATAACGTGGAGCGCGCGCACCCTCGTCAGCCCGCCGTGCTCGGTACTGCCACCATCAGTACTGCCACCATCAGTACTGCCAGGGGTACGGGCCCCAGTCGGGCGCGCGCTTCTCGAGGAATGCGTCGCGCCCCTCGACGGCTTCGTCGGTGCCGTAGGCGAGGCGGGTCGCTTCGCCCGCGAACAACTGCTGGCCGACGAGCCCGTCGTCGACGGCGTTGAAGGCGTACTTGAGCATGCGGATCGCGGTCGGCGACTTCGTGAGGATCTCGTTCGCCCACTCGTAGGCGGTCGCCTCGAGTTCGGCGTGGGGAACGACGGCGTTGATCGCCCCCGTCTCGAGCGCCCTGTGCGCGTCGTACTCCCTGGCGAGGAAGAACACTTCGCGGGCGAACTTCTGCCCGACCTGGCGGGCGAAGTAGGCGCTGCCGTAGCCGGCGTCGAACGAGCCGACGTCGGCGTCGGTCTGCTTGAACCGGCCGTGCTCCTCGCTCGCGATGGAGAGGTCGCACACGACGTGCAGCGAGTGCCCGCCGCCGGCCGCCCAGCCGGGGATGACCGCGATGACGACCTTGGGCATGAAGCGGATGAGCCGCTGCACCTCGAGGATGTGCAGGCGTCCGGTGGCGCCCGCCTTCGCGGTGGCCGGCGCCTCCCCCTCGGGATACTGGTACCCGTCGCGACCGCGGATGCGCTGGTCGCCGCCCGAGCAGAACGCCCACCCGCCGTCCTTCGGGCTCGGCCCGTTGCCGGTGAGCAGCACCACCCCGATGCGGGAGTTCTGCCGCGCGTCGTCGAGCACGGCGTAGAGCTCGTCGACGGTGTGCGGGCGGAACGCGTTGCGCACCTCAGGCCGGTCGAACGCGACGCGGGCGACCCGCCCCTCCGTGTCGTGGTGGTAGGTGATGTCGGTGAGGGAATCGAAGCCGTCGACGGGCTTCCAGACGCTCGGGTCGAAGAGTTCGGAGACCTCGGTCATGGGCCCAGTTTAGGCAGCGCGCCTGCGGGCCAGGTCACCGCGAATCCCGCCCAGCACGCGCCCGGCACCCGCCCGCCACCCGCCCACGGACGACACCGCCGCCCGATGAGGGCCAGACTGGGAGAATGTTGCCGTCGCTGAAGACCATCCGGGAGACCGCGCGCGTCGTCGCGCTTCCGCTCCGCCAGCCGTTCCGCGGAATCGCGTCGCGCGAGGCACTGCTGTTCGAGGGTCCGGAGGGGTGGAGCGAATTCTCGCCGTTCGTCGAATACGCCGACGACGAGGCATCCGCCTGGCTCTCCGCCGGCATCGACTTCGCGTTCACGGCGTCTCCCGCGGTCGTGCGCGACCGGATCATGGTCAACGCGACCGTTCCCGCGGTGGGCGCCGACGCGGTGGCCGGCGTGCTCGACGCGTTCCCCGGGTGCCGCACCGCCAAGGTGAAGGTCGCCGAGCGCGGCCAGACCCTCGCCGACGACGTCGCCAGGGTCGCCGAGGTGCGCCGCTACCTCGGGCCGGAGGGCCGCATTCGCATCGACGCCAACGGCGCGTGGAACGTCGACGAAGCGGAGCACGCCATCCACGCGATGTGCGCCTCGGACCTCGAGTACGTCGAGCAGCCCTGTGCGAGCGTCGACGAGCTCGCCGACATCCGCCGCCGAATCAAGTACATGGGCATCCCGGTCGCCGCCGACGAGAGCGTGCGCAAGGCGACCGACCCGGTCGACGTCGCTCGGCGCGGGGCCGTCGACCTGCTGGTCATCAAGGCCCAGCCGCTGGGCGGCATCCGCGCGGCACTGGCCATCTCGGCCGAGGCCGGATTGCCGGTCGTGGTGTCGAGCGCACTCGACACGTCGGTGGGCATCGCGATGGGCGCGCACCTCGCGGCGTCGCTCCCGGCGCTCGAGTACGACTGCGGACTGGGCACGGCCGCGCTTCTCGCGGCAGACGTCACCCGGTCACCACTCGTGCCGGTCGGCGGCAGCATCCCGGTCCAGAGGCCCACAGTGGATGCAGCGTTGCTGGCCGAGCACGAGGCACCGGGCGAGCGCGTCCAATGGTGGCTCGACCGCCTGGAGCGCTGCTACGCCCTGCTCGAGCAGCGCGCCAGCGACACCGGGTCACACGGCTGGCGTGCCTACAGACCGCTGTAGGAGTGCAGGCCCTCGAAGTACAGGTTGACGATCGTGAAGTTGAACACGACGGCGGAGAACCCGATGATCGCGAGCCACGCCGACCGGGATCCACGCCAGCCCCGGGTGGCGCGGGCGTGGATGTACCCGGCGAAGATGGTCCAGATGATGAAGGTCCAGACCTCCTTGGTGTCCCAGCCCCAGTAGCGACCCCACGCGCGCTCGGCCCAGACGGCACCGGCGATGAGGGTGAAGGTCCAGAACACGAACCCGACGACGACGACGCGGTAGGCGAGGTTCTCGAGCACCTCGGACGACGGGAGCGTCTGTAGGAACTTGAGTCCGGCGCCCTTGGCCGCCGCCCGCTTGGCCTGCAGCAGCTGCATGACCGAGAGGCCGGCACCGAGGGCGAAGAACGACGTTCCCAGCACGGCGACGAAGACATGGATGACGAGCCATGCCGACTGGAGGGCCGGCGGCAAGGGCTTCACGTCGACGTAGAAGTTGACCGTGCCGACGCCGAGGGCGATGAGTCCGAAGCCGGTGATGAATGCGCCGAGGAACCGGAGGTTCTGCCACAGCTGAACGAAGATGAAGACGCCGACGATGATGGCCGATGCGGTGAGCGAGAACTCGAACATGTTCGACCACGGCACGTGGCCCTGTGCGACGCCGCGCATGACGACGGCGGCGACGTGGATGACCCAGCCGATGATCGTGAGGGCGAATGCGATGCGTTCGAAGCGATACCGTGGCGCGGCCGGCGCCGTGTCCGGACGGTCGAGCGTGCCGACCGAGCCGTTCTGGCCGGAGCGTGCCGCACCGCGTGCGCCCGCCGACCCCGCCGCTGTGGCGGTGGGGACGGCACCCGCCGTGACCGCACCGTCGGCCGTCGTCACTCTCCCCGGGGCCTGCACCGCGGCGGACCGCCTGGCGAGGGCGAGGGGGGACATGATGAAGGCGAGGGGGTAGACCACCATCGTCGACCAGATGGCGACGAGCGAGAGGGGTACGAGCTGTTCGGG
>NZ_JAALGE010000044.1 GCF_011057645.1 Marisediminicola senii
GGGTGGGCGGCGCGGGGGCGCGGAGATGTGTATAAGAACCAGGCATACCGGCGGGGGGGTCGGGCCGGCGGCCGGGTGGTCGGCCGGCCCGGGCGTCCCGGACTGGCCCGCGGGCGCACGGCCCGCCGGTGGCTACTCGCTGGCTGAGGTGGAGTCCGGCACCAGGTCGGAGTACTCCTCGAGGCCGCCGTCGAGCACGGGAACGAGGAGCTCTTCGCCCGGCTCGTCGCCGTACTGGAAGAACACCGGGAACAGGCTGCCGAGCGGCGCATCGATGCCGCTCATCGTGATGGTGCTGGAGCCGGTTCCGTAGGCGAGGGTTCCGCCGCCACGCAGGTAGACGTTGCGGTCGACCTGGCCGGAAGCGGTCTCCCACGACACCACGAGGGGCACGTTCTGGTTGCCGGAGTTGATGAAGTTGGCGACGAAGTTCGCCGTCTCGCCGTCTTCGGAGATCAGGATGGCGTTGCGCACCTCTACATCGCCGACGGTGGTGCCGAAGCCGTCGCTCGGGTCGTACGCGATGCGGTTGGCCTGCACGGCTCCGAAGGTGCATCCCGTGAGCCCGGTGACCAGGATGGCGGCCAGGGCAATGGATGTCGCACGTGTTCTCAACGGAACCCTCCAGAAATATCGGCAGCGGGGCCAGGACGCCGACGGCCCTTATCAATCCAGCTGTTCCGCCTAGTTTAGCGATGCTCCCGGCGGGCTCCGGAGCACGGCCAACCTAACTGAAAAAACGCTGTGGTAAACTTGGCGTCGCAGAATGGAGCTCCATCAATGCTTTTTGAGGTCGGCGAAACCGTCGTATACCCCCACCACGGTGCCGCAACAATCACCGAAGTAAAGACCCGCATCATCAAGGGCGAAGAGAAGATGTATCTCAAGCTCAACGTGACTCAGGGCGACCTGACCATCGAAGTCCCGGCCGACAATGTCGATCTGGTCGGAGTTCGTGACGTCATCGGCAAAGAGGGCCTCGACAAGGTCTTCGAAGTTCTGCGCGCTCCCTTCACCGAGGAGCCCACCAACTGGTCACGCCGCTACAAGGCCAACCTCGAGAAGCTCGCCTCCGGCGACGTCATCAAGGTCTCGGAGGTCGTTCGCGACCTGTGGCGCCGCGACCAGGACCGCGGACTCTCGGCCGGCGAGAAGCGCATGCTCGCCAAGGCGCGCCAGATCCTCATCTCCGAGCTCGCCCTCGCAGAGAAGACCGACGAAGAGAAGGCGTCGAGCGTGCTCGACGAGGTTCTTGCTTCGTAGTTCGGCCGACCCGGTCGCTCGCCCGTGAGCGTCTGGCCATCCGGTGGTGTCCGTCCAGCCGTCGGCGTCATCGTCGTCGCCGCGGGCAGCGGAACGCGTCTCGGGCTCGGTATCCCCAAGGCCCTGGTGGCCGTGGGGGAGGAGTCCATCCTCCACCGGTCACTCGGGGCCGTCTTCGGCATGGCCGACCCGACGCAGGTCGTCGTGGTCGGGCCGGAGTCCCATCTGGCCGAGTGCCGTCAGCTCGTCGCGACGGTCGCGGGTGCGGCATCCAGCTATGCCACCGTCGTCGCGGGCGGTGACTCCCGGCAGCAGTCCGTTGCCGCGGGACTTGCCCAGCTGCTGCCGTCGGTGCGCACCGTGCTCGTGCACGACTCCGCGCGCGCCTTCACGCCGACCGCGCAGTTCGAGCGCGTCGTCGCGGCCGTCGCGGCGACCGGCGGGGGAGCGATCCCCGTGCTGCCCGTCACCGACACCATCAAGACCGCGGATGCCGAGGGCATCGTCACCGCGACCCTCGACCGCTCGAGCATGGTCGCCGTGCAGACGCCGCAGGGCTTTCCGCGTGCTGAGCTCGACGCTGCATATGCGTCCGCCACCACCGAGTACACCGACGACGCCGCGGTGTTCGCCGCCGCTGGGCGCACGGTGACGACGGTCGCCGGCGATGCCTTGGCGTTCAAGATCACCACCGGGTGGGACCTGCGCCGCGCCGAGTCCCTCGCCGCGGCCAGCTCCGTCACCATCCCGCGCACCGGGGTCGGCGTCGATGTGCACGCGTTCGATGATGCAGCGCCGCTCTGGCTCGGCGGCGTGTTCTGGCCGGACGAGGTCGGGTTGAGCGGGCACAGCGACGGCGACGCCCTGTGCCACGCCATCTGCGACTCGCTGCTCTCCGCCGCGGGGCTCGGCGACATCGGCGGCATCTTCGGCACCGACGACGCCCGCTTCGCCGGGGCGCACGGCGATGTCTTCGTTCGCGAGACCGTCGCCCGCGTCACCGCCGCCGGCTACACGATCGGCAACGTCGCCGTGCAGGTCATCGCGCGGCGACCCAAGCTCTCTTCCCGTCGTGCGGAGATCGAGGCCCTGCTGAGCGGGCTCGTCGGCGCCCCGGTGAGCGTCGCAGGAACGACGACCGACGGCCTCGGCTTCACCGGGCGCGGCGACGGTATCGCGGTCGTCGCCACCGCCCTCATCTCGCGTGATCGTTAGGCTTGCCCCGTGACTGTGCGCCTGTATGACTCGAAGACCAGGTCGGTAACCGACTTCGTGCCCCTCGTCGACGGCAGGGTCAGCATGTACGTCTGCGGTCCGACCGTGCAGTCGTCGCCGCACATCGGCCACCTCCGCTCCGCGCTTGTCTACGACCTGTGGCGACGCTGGCTCGCGTTCCGTGGCCTCGACGTGACCCTGGTGCGCAACGTCACCGACATCGACGACAAGATCCTGCAGGCGGCGACCGGGTCCGAGGAATGGTGGGCGCTGGCCTACCGGTACGAGCTCGAATTCAGCACGCAGTACGCGCGCCTCGGCATCCAGCCCCCGACCTACGAACCGCGCGCGACCGCGAGCGTCGCCCAGATGCTCGACCTGATCACCGACCTGATCCAGCGCGGGCACGCCTACCCGGCACCGGACGAGACCGGTGACGTGTACTTCGACACGAGATCATGGCCTGCCTACGGCGAACTCACCCGGCAGAACGCCGACGACATGGCGGCCGCCACGGACTCCGAGCCGCGCGCCAAGCGCGACCCCCGCGACTTCGCCCTCTGGAAGGGCGCGAAGTCGAGCGAGCCCGCGTCGGCGTCGTGGTCGTCGCCGTGGGGCGACGGACGCCCCGGTTGGCACATCGAGTGCTCGGCCATGTCGGCCAGGTACCTCGGCGACGCGTTCGACATCCACGGTGGAGGGCTCGACCTGCGTTTCCCGCACCACGAGAACGAACTGGCGCAGTCCACCGCGGCGGGCAAGGCGTTCGCCAGCTACTGGGTGCACAACGGGCTCGTGAACGTCGACGGCCAGAAGATGTCGAAGTCGCTCGGCAACTCGATCTTCGCCGCCGAGTTCATCGACAAGGCCAGGCCCGTCGTCGTGCGCTACTACCTCGCCGCCGCTCACTACCGCTCCACCATCGACTACCACGAGGGTTCGCTCGACGAGGCCGCCGCCGCGTACGACCGCATCGAGGGCTTCCTACGCCGCGCTGAGCGCGCCGTTCCGGTGACCGCGCTCGGCGAATCCGACGTGGTCGCGGCCGCGATGAGCGACGACTTCGCCGCGGCGATGGACGACGACCTGGCGATCCCGCAGGCGCTGGCCGTGGTGCACGAGACCGTGCGGGCCGGCAACGCCGCGCTCGACGCGGGCAACCTGCCGGCGGCATCCTCCCTCCGCGCCTCGGTCATCGCCATGGTCGACGTGCTCGGCATCAACCCCCTCGCCCCTGAATGGACCACCGACGACTCGGCGGGCGCCGGGGCCACCGCACTCGAGGCACTCGTCGTATCGCTGCTCCGCCAGCGCGACGAGGCCAGGGCCGACCGCGACTTCGCGGCGGCAGACCGCATACGCAACGATCTCGCCGCCGCAGGCGTGCAGATAGAAGACACCCCGACGGGGTCGAACTGGAGACTTGAGACATGAAGAGCACTGGCGGCAATAAGCCCAGAGCAGGAGCCGTTCGCAAGGGACGCAAGGGACCGCAGGTCGGCTCAGGCGGGCAGGGCAGGCAGGCCCTCGAGGGTCGCAAGGCCACGCCCAAGGCGGAGGACCGCCCGTACCACCCCGCGGGCAAGCGCAAGGCGGCGCAGGACAGGTTCGCGGCATCCGGCGGCTCGAAGCGCCAGGGATCGGGGTCGGACTCCCGCCCGTCGGGTGACCAGCAGCGGGCCAAGCGTCCCAAGCAGGCGGAGGACATCGAGGTCGTCACCGGCCGCAACTCGGTGCTTGAGGCGCTGCGCGCCGAGATCCCCGCCGTCGCCCTCTACATCGCGACGCGCATCGAGTACGACGACCGCGTCAAGGAGGTCATGAACATCGCCACCAAGCGTGGCCTGCCCATCCTCGAGGTCATGCGCCCGGAGCTCGACCGGCTCGCCGGCTTCGACTCCGTGCACCAGGGACTCGCGCTCAAGGTGCCGCCGTACGAGTACGCGCACCCGACCGAGTTGCTCGACACGGTGCTGTCGCGCGGCCAGGTGCCGCTGTTCGTCGCGCTCGACGGCATCACCGATCCGCGCAACCTGGGTGCCATCATCCGTTCGGTCGCTGCCTTCGGGGGACAGGGCGTCATTGTTCCGCAGCGCCGCTCGGTCGGCCTCACTGCCGCCGCGTGGAAGACCTCCGCTGGCGCGGCCGCCCGGATGCCCGTCGCGATGGCGTCGAACCTGACGCAGACACTCAAGGCGCTGAAGGAGCGCGGCGTGTTCGTGCTCGGCCTCGACGGCGACGGCGACACGTCGCTTCCCGGCCTCACCTGGGCGAAGGAACCGCTCGTGGTCGTCGTCGGCAGCGAGGGCAAGGGCCTGTCGCGCCTCGTCACCGAGACGTGTGACGCCGTGGTGTCGATCCCGATCAGCGGATCGACGGAATCCCTGAACGCCGGCATCGCTGCATCCGTCACCCTCTACGAGATCTCGAAACAGCGCGCCACCAAGAAGTAGCGGGCAGCACACTCGTGGCGTGGCGGTGAGGGCATGGCGACGATCGACCTGAACAGCGACCTTGGCGAGGGGTTCGGCCGGTGGGAACTCGGTGACGACGACGCAATGCTCGGCATCGTCACCAGCGCGAACATCGCCTGCGGATTCCACGCCGGGGATCCGCGGATGATTCGGCGAACGGTCGTTGCGGCGCTCGAGCGACGCGTGGTCATCGGTGCGCACGTCGGGTACCGCGACCTCGCGGGCTTCGGACGGCGCGCGATGGACGTCGACAGCGACGACCTGGTCGCCGACGTGATCTACCAGATCGGCGCCCTGCGCGGCCTCGCACACGCTGCGGGCGGCGCGGTGCGCTACGTCAAGCCGCACGGCGCGCTGTACAACACGATCGTGCACGACGAACGGCAGGCACGCGACGTCGTGGCCGCGATCGTCGCGCTCGACCCGACGCTCGTGGTGCTCGGCCTCGCCGGGTCGCGCTTTCTCGGCATCGCAGCTGCCGAGGGACTCACCGTGCGGGCGGAGGCCTTCGCCGATCGGGCGTACTCCCCGCACGGCACCCTGCTGTCACGGCGCGAGCCCGGCGCCGTGCTGCACGACCCCGCCGAGGTCGCCGAACGCATGGTGCACCTCGTCACGCACGGCAGCATCACCGCCGCGGATGGGAGTGACATCGCGATGCGCGCTGACTCGATCTGCGTGCACGGTGACAGCGCCGGGGCGGTCGCGATGGCCGCCGCCGTGCGGGATGCGGTCGTGCGGGCGGGGGTGCAGCTCCGGTCGTTCGTGGCGGATGCCGGGGCATCCACGCCGTGAAGCTTCTGCCGGTGAGCGCGGGTGCGGTGCTCATCGAGCTCGCCGGACTCGACGAGACGCTGGCGCTGTACGAATCGCTGCGGGCCGACCCCGTCGCGGGGATCACCGAGCTGGTGCCCGCGGCGCGCACGGTGCTGGTGTCGTTCGACCGGTCGGTCGTCACGGCGCGGGACATCGCCGCGGCGGTGCGGGCGCGCGATGTCGATCCTGTTGCCGCCAGCGGCGACACCATTGTCGAGATTCCGGTGCGCTACGACGGCGACGACCTGGCCGAGGTCGCCGGGCTGCTGGGGATCGCGGTCGCCGAGGTGGTGCGCCGGCACACCGGCACCGCCTACCGGGTCGCATTCACCGGGTTCGCACCCGGGTTCGCCTACCTCGCGGGCGACAGCGGGTTGCGGGTTCCGCGCCGGCCCAGTCCTCGCACGCGCATACCCGCGGGTGCCGTCGGGCTGGCCGGCGAGTTCAGTGGCATCTACCCGCGCGAGAGCCCGGGCGGCTGGCAGCTCATCGGCACCACCGACACCGAGCTGTGGAACCTGCGGCGCGACCCGCCCGCGCTGCTGCAGCCCGGCTTCGGGGTGCGGTTCGTCGATGTGACGGGTGGGGTGGGGGCTGCGGCCCCGCGTGCGCGTGCCGGTGCGGATGCGGGTACGGATGCGGCTCCGGGTTCACGTCCGGGCTGGTCTCCGGTGCATCCAGGGAAGACCGAGCGGGTGGATGCCGCGATCGAGGTCATCGCCGTCGGCCCCCAGGTGCTGCTGCAGGATCTCGGACGCCCCGGTCTCGCGACACTCGGCGTCTCGCCGTCGGGAGCCCTCGATCGCGCGTCGCTGCGCACCGCCAACCGCCGGGCGGGCAACCCGCCCGGCTCCGCGGCGCTCGAGGTCGCGGCGGGTGGGCTGCGCATCGCCAGCCGCGGAACCACGCTCGTCGGGGTGGCGGGCGCCGCGGCATCCATCACCGTCGTCACCGCCGCGGGGGAGCGCGAGCTCGCCGGGGCACAGACCGTGCTGCTGGCCGACGGCGACGAACTGGCCATCGGCAGCCCGAGCGCGGGGCTGCGCAGCTACCTCGCCGTGCGCGGCGGCTTCGCGATCGACCCGGTGCTCGGCAGCCTCTCGACCGACACCCTCTCGGGCATCGGACCAGCGCCCGTCACTGCCGGCGTCGTCCTCCCCGTGCGATGGATGCCGCGGCGCGCGCCCGCCGTCGACCTCGACTCGCTCTCGCCCGCGATGCCCGGCCACGGCGTCACCACCCTCGACCTCGCACTCGGTCCCCGCACCGACTGGTTCGACGACGCCGCCGTCGCGCTGCTCGCCGACCAGGTGTGGACTGTCACGCCGCGGTCGAACCGGGTCGGCCTGCGATTAAAAGGTGTGGTGCCGCTCGCGCGGAGGGTGGGTGCCGGACTGCCGAGCGAGCTGCCCAGCGAGGGGACGGTGACCGGGGCGGTGCAGGTACCGGCCGACGGGCAGCCGGTGTTGTTCCTCGCCGACCGTCCGCTCACCGGCGGGTACCCGGTGATCGGTGCGGTGGCGGGCCACCACCTCAACCTCGCCGGTCAGCTCGCCCCGGGGGCGGGCATCCGGTTTCGCCCGCTCGCGCCGTTCTCGCACTTGGGCGATGCCGACGTGGGCCCGTGACCCTGGCGCTGGCGCTGACGGCCCAACGCCAAAGCCAGTGGGCCCCAGAACCAGGGCCAGGGGCCGAGGGTCAGACCTTGCTGCGCCAGTCGTCTTCGTCGAGCACGTCGGTGGGTCCGGTGAAGGTACCGGTGGGCGGGCCGATGATGGTGGCCTCGTCGCGGCGGTGGCGCAGGATGTTGTCGATGTACGACCCGACGGCCTCGGCGAGCGGAACGTCGCGACTCTCGTTCTGCGACAGGTACCAGCGGTGCTCGAGCATCTGGTGGAACATCTCCGCGGGCTCCAGCCGGCCCTTGAGCTCACGCGGGATCGCCCGCACGACAGGCTCGAACACGGTCGCGAGCCATTCGTGGGCGACCATCTCCTCGTCGGCCTCGCCGCGGTGGAAGGTCGCGGCGTAGGAGTCGAGGTCGTTGAGCAGGCGACGCGCCTGGTTCTCCTGCGAGTCCAGCCCGGTGAGGCGCAGCAGGCGGCGGGAGTGGTGGCCAGCGTCGACGACCTTCGGCTGGATGCGCACGCGCGTGCCGGAATCGTCGGTCTTGATGGCGAGCTCCTCGATGTCGAACCCGAGGTCGTTGAGTCGCTCGACGCGCTTGTTGATGCGCCACCGCTCGGAGGAGGCGAACGACTCCGATCCGGTGAGCTCGGTCCACAGGGTGCGGTAGGCGGCGACGATACCGTCGCTGACCGCCATCGGGTCGAGCGCCTCGTCGGTGCGCCCACCGGCGGCGAGGTCGAGCAGCTCGCCGGCGATGTTGACCCTGGCGATCTCGAGATCGTTCTCGCGCTGGCCGTTCGACAGCCCGTCGTAGAGCTTGCCGGTCTCGGCGTCGACGAGGTATGCGGAGAACGCGCCGGCGTCGCGGCGGAACAGGGTGTTCGAGAGCGACACGTCGCCCCAGAAGAAGCCGATCATGTGCAGGCGCACGAGCAGCACGGCGAGGGCATCGATGAGGCGCGTCGCGGTGTCGGGGCGCAGGGTCTGCGAGTACAGGGCCCGGTAGGGGAGCGAGAACTTGAGGTGCCGGGTGATCAGCACCGCTTCGAGTGGCTCGCCGTCGTCGTCGGTGCGGTTGGTGATGACCGCGATCGGGTCGACGCACGGCACGTCCATGCGCTGCAGGGTGCGCAGCATCTCGTATTCGCGACGGGCGAGCTCCGGGGAGGTCTCCTTGATGGCGATGACGTAGCCGCTGAGGTATACGAAGCGCACGAGGTGCCGCGAGATGCCCTTGGGCAGCGCGGCGATGTTCTCCTGCGGCCAGGTATCGAGCGGGCGATTCCAGGGGAGGTCGAGAAGGGCGGGGTCGACGATCGCCGAGGTGATGCTGAGCGAGCCGCTCATGGTGGATCCTGACTGCCGGTGAGAACAAACGAGCCTGCCGGTTCCCGCGAGGGAACCGGCAGGCTCTCGAACAAGGTGCTGACTAGACGGTGATCGGCTTGCTCAGGCGCAGGCCCGACTCCACGTCGAAGACGTGGATGTGCTTGGGCTCGGGGGTGATGAACACCCGGTCGCCGGCGTTCGGGTGGTTGCGGCCGTCGACGCGGGCGACGACGTCGACGCGCTGTCCGTTCACGTCGGTGTGGCCGTAGAGGTAGCCGTCTGCTCCGAGCTCCTCGACCAGGTCGACCTCGACCGGGAGGCCGCGGTTGTCGGCGGAGACCATGAGGTCTTCGGGACGAACACCGATGGTCGCCTTGCGGCCGGAGGTGGTTCCGAGGGTCTCGCGGTCGACCTCGGCGACGGCGGTACCGAATGCGATACCGGTGTCGACGATGTCCGCCTCGAAGAGGTTCATCGCGGGCGAGCCGATGAACCCGGCGACGAATACGTTCTGCGGCTTCTCGTACAGGTCGCGCGGGGTGCCGACCTGCTGCAGCACGCCATCCTTGAGCACCGCGATGCGGTCACCCATGGTGAGCGCCTCGGTCTGGTCGTGGGTGACGTAGACGGTGGTGACGCCGAGACGACGCTGCAGCGACGCGATCTGCGTGCGGGTCTGCACGCGGAGCTTGGCGTCGAGGTTCGAGAGCGGCTCGTCCATGAGGAACACCTGGGGCTGGCGCACGATCGCGCGGCCCATGGCGACGCGCTGACGCTGTCCACCCGAGAGTGCCTTCGGCTTGCGGCCGAGGTAGGGCTCGAGGTCGAGCAGCTTGGCTGCTTCGAGAACGCGGGTGGCGCGCTCATCTTTGTTGACGCCGGCGATCTTGAGCGCGAAGCCCATGTTCTCGGCGACCGTCATGTGCGGGTAGAGGGCGTAGTTCTGAAAGACCATCGCGATGTCGCGGTCCTTCGGGGGAACGTCGGTGACATTGCGGTCACCGATGAGGATGTTTCCCTCATTGACCTCTTCCAGCCCGGCGAGCATGCGCAGAGAGGTGGACTTTCCACAACCGGATGGACCGACGAGAACGAGGAACTCGCCGTCGGCGACCGACAGGTCGAGGGCGTCGACCGCGGGCTTGGTCGATCCGGGGTAGAGGCGGGTTGCCTTATCGAATGTGACAGATGCCATTATTTTCTTGCTCCTTCACCGGCAGGTACGTGCCGGACGATCCTTCGTGAATGGAGAGATGGTTTTCGACGCCACCCCGGTGCTCGACGGTGAGCACCACCGGTCATTATGGCACGTCGTCCCGTTGTGGGGTAAGAACCGCCATGCCGAACTGGCTATCCTTGGGTGTCATTTGTTCGGAGTCGGAGTGAGGTTTATGTCAGGCGCAGGTCCAGTCGATCGTCGACAGAGCAAGAACCAGCGTCGGGAAGATGCCAAGGAGAAGGCGCGGGTACTGCGCGAGCAGCACCGCCGGGCCGAGAAGCGCAACCGGTTCCTGCTCCAGGGCGGCCTCATCGTCGGGGCCCTCGCCATCGTCGCGATCGTCACACTGATCATCGTCAACTCCATCCGGCCACCCGGGCCGGGCCCGCTCAACATGCAGAGCGACGGCATCGTGATCGGCGAGAACTTCGACGCCGTGCCCACCGACGCGCTGGCCGACGGCGAAGAGCCGGTGCCCACCGCGGTCGACACCGAAGACGGCCCGATCGCCATCCAGATCTACCTCGACTACTTCTGCCCGGTGTGCGGCGCCTTCGAGGCGACCAACGCCGACCAGATCGCGACCCTGATCGAACAGAACGCCGCAACCCTCGAGATCCACCCGGTCGCCATCCTCGACAACCAGTCGCTCGGTACCCGGTACTCCACCCGGTCGGCCAACGCCGCAGCGTGCGTCGCCAACTACTCGCCCAACTCGTTCTTCGACTTCAGTGCGCTGATGTTCGAGAACCAGCCGGAAGAGGGCACAGAGGGGCTGACCGACGACGAACTCGTCGCGATCACGACCGACGCAGGCGTCGAGCAGGCCAGCAGCATCGAGGAGTGCATCACCGAGCTGGAGTTCGGCAACTGGGTCGAAGACGCGACCAGTCGGGCGACCGGCAACGAAGACCTGCAGAACGAGAACGGCCAGTTCGGCACCCCGACGGTGCTCGTGAACGGCACCCGGTACACCGGTGCCCCGAACGACGCGACCGCGTTCGCCCTGTTCGTCGCCGAGGCAGACGGCGAGTCGTTCTCCGAGTCGATCTCGCCGTCGCCGTCACCCTCCGCTGAAGAGGAGCCGGCGGAGGAAGAGCCCGCAGAGGAGACGCCGGCTCCCGCGGAGGAGCCGGCACCCGAAGAGACACCGGCCCCGTAGTCTCGAGCCGCTTAAGCGATGGATGCCCCGCTCTCACTGAGAGCGGGGCATCCATCGTTAATGCGGGCTTGCTGGCTACTTCTTCTCGGCGACCGGCGCGAACATGGCGTCGATGTCGGCCAGCTCCATGTCGGCGGTTGCCTGGATGAGCGACAGCAGCTCGGGGTCGAGTCCGGGAGCGAACTCCTCGAAGCGCTCGGGGGCGATGACCGACGGCACGCCGATCGGGGCCTGCTCGGTCATCTCGAGGTTCGTTCCGTCGTTCGAGGGCGAGAGGCCCTGGAAGATTTTGCCCGCTTCGGACTGCCCGGCGAGGTCGAACGTATACTGCTTGCTCTGCAGACCGAGGTCGACGAGCTTCTTGACCTCGGGGAACTTCTCGGCGTTGGTCTTCGGGATGGGCAGCAGGGTCCTCCAGCTCACACCGAGGGTCTCGAGGGCCTTGGCGTAGGCGTTCTCGTGGGCCTGGTCGCGCACGATGAGGTACGCGATGGTGGAGCGGGCGGTCTTGTTGTCGGTCATCTCGTAGATGCGGCTCTTCTGCAGGCGTCCGGTGGACTCGAGCATGAGGTTGTAGAGCAGGTCGAGCACGAGGTTGCCCGAGTTGTAGACGTAGCTTCCGCTCCAGGGGTTGCCCACGGAGTCGACCGGCAGGGCACCCTGCGCGCCGACGAGATAGTGGTGGATGTTGCCCTCGCTGAGCGCGATGTTGAGGGGTGTCGCGCCACCGGCACCGGGCTTGTCGACGGGGTCGGTCTCCTTGCCGTTGTAGCGCGGGGAGCCGTCGAGCAGGCGGGAGATCGTCGTGCCGATGAGCTCGACGTGGCTGATCTCTTCGGTGCCGATGCCCTGGATCAGGTCGCGGTACGGCTTGGCCGCGGCGCCCCGGAAGTTCATCGACTGGAAGAGGTACTGCATCATCGTGCGCATCTCGCCGAACTGTCCGCCGAGGCCTTCCTGCAGCGCGTTCGCGGCGGCGGGATCTGGCTCGTCCGCGGCGATCTCATGGATGAGTGACTGAACGTGAAAGAACATAGTTGCCTCCGTCATCGGCAGCCGGGTGCCGCCATCGACAATTCTGAGTCACCTCCGGAATGGGCGACACCCCCTTGCGGCACACCGCTGTGTGGATATGGGTGGATGCATCGACGCTTGTCTCGATGATGAATCGGGTGTCACCGTGCGGCGGGTCCACCTGCCCGGCGAGCCCGGCGGCGCTCGCGCCAGGTCATGGCGGCGATCGCGTCGGCGGCAGCGGTGCGGGCCTCTTCAGCCGCGCGGGCGCGCGCCGCGCGACGCCCGTGCCAGCGGCCGAGCTCGACCTCGATATCGCGGGTGGGGGTGACCACGGGCGGGCCGCCCTGCAGCTGGCGGCGCGCGTGAATGACGCGGGCGTTGAAGTCGTCGAGCAGTTCGCGAACGGCACGTTCGGATGCCGCAGCGTCGAGTCGCGCGTCGAGGGCGGCGTTCTCGGTGCGCAGGGTCAGCGCCGGCGGGCCGAGGCCGGTGATCTGCTCGCGCTGCACCTTCTGCCGGATCCACCAATCGGGGTCGTGTGGGCGTTGCAGGTTCTCAAGGGGCTTGCCCGCCCCGGGGAGGTTGTCGAACTCGCCCGCGCGGATCGCCTGCCGGATGGCCATCTCGACGAACATGGCCCGCTCCTCCTGGGTGGACTGGCCAGCGGTATCCGTGTCGTCGTCGGGGTCGGCGCCGGAGCTGGTTTCGGAGGAGCGGTACCGGGCGGCGGCGAGGCGAGGGTCATCCGGGGGAGTGTCGTCGCCGGCGCCGCGCCTACCCGCGTCCCTCGATGCCATGCGGTCGTTCTCCGTTCCCGTTCGTGGCCGTATTCCACGATACGTCGGGACGCTGTGCCCGCTGCCTGACTGCTAGCTGCTCGCCGCCTGCCGCTGGCTGAGCCACAGGGTGTACTTCTCCCACGGGTCCTCGGCGGTGTCGTTGACCGCGCGGATGTGGGTGCGGAGTGCGTCGTGGGCCTCGAACCACTCCGATCGCGGAATGCGGTGGGTGGCGAACTGCGCGTGGCGTCTCTGCTCGAGCGCTCGACCGCCGCGCTCGAACGCCAGGACCTCGTCGAACCGCAGCTGCGTGAAACGCTGCCGGGGATTGGCCGAAGTGCCGATCTTGATCAGGTCGCGAAACCGCAGGTAGTACACGACGTCGACGCGCGGGGGAGCGGCATGGTCGTCTGGCAGGTCGCCGAGCTTCCATTCGCACACCGCACACAGCCACCCCGACGGGTAGCGCACGCCGAGGCGCGACCCGCAGGCGAGGCAGGGCGATGGCAGCCGGTCGGTGGTGCCGACGTCGCGGGCGACCCATTCGTAGGCGGCGAGCAGGTGCTCGGCGCAGAGCGGCATCGGCGTTCCGGCGTCGACGGGGGCTCCGCAGGGTTGGCCACCGGTGCCCGCCGCGTCGACGATGACGCAGGTCGTCGCATCCATACCGCCCTGCCTGTGCATTCCGCCACGCTATGCCCGGCCGCCGACACCGCGGCGCGGGAGCGAGGTGCCAGAAGCGGGCGCCGTGGTCACGTTCACCGGAGTGTTACGCCGATCAGCATCTCGGGCGGTGTCGTGCGCCACAGTGGTGTCAGCACAGAACCAGCCCGGCGCCCCACCGGCCCGGCCCCGAACGAGAGGAAGCCCATGTCATTCACCGACGAACTCCTGGCCAACAACGAGGCCTACGCCGCCACATTCACCGGTCCGCTGCCCCTGCCGCCGAGCAAGCACCTCGCCGTCGTCGCGTGCATGGATGCACGCCTCGACGTATACAGCCTCCTCGGGCTCAAGCCCGGCGAGTCGCACGTGATCCGCAATGCGGGCGGGGTCATCACCGAAGACGAGATCCGCTCGCTCGCCATCAGCCAGCGCCTGCTCGGCACTGAGGAGATCATCCTCATCCACCACACCGACTGCGGCATGGTCACCTTCACCGACGACGAGTTCAAGCAGAGCATCCAGGACGACACCGGCATCCGCCCCACGTGGTCGCCGGAGGCGTTCCCGGATGCCGCAGAAGACGTTCGCCAGTCGCTGCGCCGCATCCAGGCCAACCCGTTCATTCCGAAGAAGTACTCGGTGCGCGGGTTCGTGTTCGACGTCGCCACCGGCAGGCTCGACGAGGTCGCCGCGTAGCCCGAGCTGCCCGTCCCTTTCATCATTCAGGAACGCGGCTCCAGAACGTTTCACCATTCAGGAACGCGGCTCCAGAACGTTTAATCATTCAGGAGTTCGAGCGCCTGAGATGACGAAAGGGGCCGGGTGCGGCGTCTGAACGCAGCATCCGGCCCCGATGTGTTCCGCGGCTCCTGAATGATGAAAGCGGGAGACGCGTGAACGCACCCAGCCCTTCGGCTGTAGTGCGAGTTACTTGATGGCGGCGCGCAGCTCTGCGGCGGCCGCGGACGGGTCCTCGGCACTGTAGATCGCTCCACCGGCGACCGCGACGGCGGCGCCCGATGCCTGCACGGCCTCGATGGTCTTCATGCTGACGCCACCGGCGACCGAGAAGTCGACGCCCGACTCGGTTCCGTCGGTGAGGAGGGTGTCGAGCGAGAAGCCCTCCTCGGCCTGCTCGTCGAGACCGGCGTGCATCTCGACGAACTCGACGCCCAGCGCGGTGACCTCGATGGCTCGCGCGGTCTTGTCCGGCACGCCGATGAGGTCGACGACGACGCCCTTGCCGTGGGCCTTCGCGGCCTTGACGGCTCCGACGATGGTGCTGTCGCCCGCGACTCCGAGCACGGTGACGAGGTCAGCGCCGGCCTTGAACGCGATGTCGGCCTCGAGCTCGCCAGCATCCATGGTCTTGAGGTCGGCGAAGACGATCTTGTCGGGGTGCGCGTTCTTGATCGCGGTGATCGCGCTCAGGCCCTCCGCCTTGATGAGCGGGGTGCCGAGCTCGATGATGTCGACGGATGCCGCGACCTTACCCGCGAGGGCGAGGGCGTCATCGGTGGTCAGTACGTCCATGGCTACCTGGAGCTTCATGAGATCTGCTTTCTGTTGGCGTGCAATTGTGCTTGGGGAGTGATTAAGAGCAAAGTGGAGCGATTAAGAGCGCAGTGGAGGAATCACTCGAGATTCGAGTGACGGGGCCACATGTCGTCTGCCGACTGGTCGGATGCCTTCCATAGCGCGTGGAACAGGGCATCCCCGACGACGACGACCGACTGCTCGAACAGTCCGCCGGCGTACTGCACCGATGCCTCGCCGCTGCGGTCGAGCTTGGCTGCGGCGGGCACGGTGATCGTCACGGCGGCGATCGAGGCGAGGGTGGATGCCGCATCCGTCGTGATCGCGACGACCGAGCCGCCGGCCTCGACGGCCTTCTCCGCGGCGGTCACGATGCTCGACGTCGTTCCCGAACCGCTGGCCACGAGCAGCACGTCGCCCTCGCCGATCGCGGGGGTCGTCGCGTCGCCGACCACGTGCGCGGTGAGTCCGAAGTGCATCAGGCGCATCGCGGTCATCTGCAGCGCGAGGCCGGAGCGGCCGGCGCCGAATACGAACACGCGCCCGGCACCGGCGAGGCGGTCGGCGGCGCGGTCGAGTGCGTCCGGGTCGGTCGTCGACACCGCGGAGAGCGCGGTCGCGAGCTCGGCACCGATGGTGTCGAGGGCGTCGGCGACGGTCCGATCGGAAACTGCATTCGAAGTCATGTATTCAGTCTGGGCGCAGGAGACCGCAGGCGGTCCCCACCCAACGGGTGGTCTCTCCCACCCGTTCGGGTAGGTCGGAGGGGCGCGGTAGCGTTATGCCGTGCCCGATCAGACGAATACCCCCTCTAATGCATGGCTCAGCAGCATCCATTCTGTAATGGCCCAGTCGTTGCTCGGCATCGCGGAGGAGCTCTCGCGGGTGCTCGCGGCCTCTGTCGCCCACCGCGCCCTGGTGATCTTCACCGAGGATTGCACCGGCCGGCCGCAGAAGAAGGCGGGGGCCGCCGACATTATCGACAGCGTCTCGATCGACGAACTCGATGTGGTGCGTGCCAATGCGGCGGGTGCCCCGTTCCGGGTGCTGGATGCGGCAGTGCTGGGCGGACGTGCCCACCGGTCCATCGTGTGGACGGCCGATACGAACGCGATCCTCGTGCTGGTCGACGCGGGCGGCGAGCGTGCAGGCGAGCCCGGCGGCGAGCACGCCGTCGGCGGCGACACAACCGCTTCCCGGGCGGGCACCGAACCCGTGGCCGACGACGTGCTGCACAAGATCGCCGGCATCTGGCAGATCATCGCGCTCAGCATCCGTCACCAGGTCGCCACCGCCTCGCCGGCCTACCTCGCCGACTCGCGCGCGCAGTCGAACGACCGGGCGAGCCTGATCGCCGACCTGCACGATGCGCATGCCACCACGCTCGAGTCGATGCTGCTCGTACTGAGGTCGTCGACCCACTCGGATGCGGCGGCTCGCCAGCGCGCGATCGAGATCGCGTCGTCGGCCATGGTGCGGTTGCGCTCCGTGTCAGACCGCAATCGCACGCTCGCCGAGGAACCCGTGCACAGCGCATTCGAGCGACTGCAGGATGACCTCGCGCCCCTCGTGCGCTACGGCGACTTCACGGTCGAGTTCGTGGCGCCGCCCGCGGCCGGCCGGCCGCTGCCCGGCGAGGTCGCGCACGCGGCGAGGGCGATCGTGCGCGGCGCCGTGCTCGCGCTGGTCGACAGCGCAACGGTCAGCAGGGTGCGGGTCAAGTGGGACTGCGACGGGTCGAACCTGCTCGTCGCGGTGCGCGACGACGGCCCGGGTGACCTCAGCGCAGACGCCCCTGCCCTCGAACAGCTCGCGGCGCGGGTCGCGGCGCTCGAGGGCACCTTCGACATCGAGGCGACGGCCGGCTGGGGGTCGGAGATGAACATCCAGCTGCCCCTCGACGCGCCGGTCGCGCAGGTCGGCGCGCTCGAAGCCGACGGCCTCACCCCCCGCGAGAACGAGGTGCTGGCCTACCTCGCGGAGGGCAGGCGCAACCGGGCGATCGCCGCCGAGCTCTCGATCAGTGAGAACACCACGAAGTTCCACGTCGCCAACATCCTGCGCAAGATGGGAGTTACGTCACGGGCTGAACTCGTCGCCCTGGTTCGATCCGACTGATTGACTCGGGTGCATGACCATCACTTCGCTGCTCCCCGCACCCATCGGCTTCGGCACCGCCCCGCTCGGCAACATGTTCCGCGCGATCCCCGACGACGAGGCAGAGGCGACGGTGCGCGCCGCGTGGGATCAGGGCATCCGCTACTTCGACACCGCGCCGTTCTATGGCGCAGGCCTCGCCGAGATGCGGCTGGGCGAGGTGCTCGCCGAGCAGCCGCGGGATTCCTACGTGCTCAGCAGCAAGGTCGGCCGACTCGTGCTCGACGCGGTGGACGACGTGCCGAAGACGGGCGGGTTCGCCGACGGGCGCCCGAACAAGGTCATCAACGACTACAGCGCAGACGCGACGCTGCGCTCTATCGACGAGAGCCTCACGAGGCTCGGCACCGACCGGATCGACATCGTCTGGGTGCACGACATCGCGCAGGACTTCTACGGCGACGAGTGGCTCGTGCGCTTCGAAGAGGCCCGCACCGGGGCGTTCCGCGCGCTGACGCGGCTTCGCGACGAGGGTGTCATCAGGGGCTGGGGTGCGGGCGTCAACCGTGTCGAGGCGCTCGAGCTCATCATGGGCCTCGAGGAGCCGACCCCCGACGCGTTCCTGCTCGCCGGCCGTTACACCCTGCTCGACCACGACCTGGCCCTGCAGCGCCTCCTTCCCGCCGCGGCCGAGCAGGGAGTCGATATCGTCGTCGGCGGGCCGTACAGCTCAGGGGTCCTGGCGGGAGGCGCCAACTTCGAGTACGCGCCGGCATCCGACGAGATCAAGGAAAAGGTCGCCCGCATCACCGAGCTCGCGAGCCAGCACGGCATCGGTATCAAGTCCGCGGCCCTGCAGTTCGCCCTGGCGCACCCGGCCGTCGCGGCGGTCATTCCCGGAGCCACCCGCCCGAGCCGCATCGCCGAAGACCTGGCAGCCATCGACGAGAAGATCCCCGCCGCGTTCTGGAGCGACCTGCGCGAGCAGGGGCTTATCTCGGCAGCGGCGCCGGTGCCGACCGAGTAGTCAGCGCCCATCCAGCGCCTTGACGATGGTGGACGCGGTAGCTGCCGGGTGAGTGATTGGAAACAGGTGGCCTCCCGCTTGTTCCACCACCATGGCGTCGATGCTTCGCGCCCACGTCAGTTGCGCGTCGCGGCGGGGGTCGTGCCTCGCGATCACGACGACCAGCCCGCGAGTCACGGATCGGGGCGCGAGACGATGCGCGGCGCGCAATCGGTCGGCAACCGCCCGCAGGTCGAGCGCTGGCCCGGGAGGCGCAGAGGCTCCGTACCTGCGATACGTCTCCGACCGCAGCCGCCGGGAGACCGCCCCGCGCAGGAAGGGCATGCGCGCCGCGACGAGCAGCGTCGTCCTGAGCGCGCCGGTTGTGGGCCGGCGCTTCGGAACGCTCGGGGCGAGCAGTACCAGCCTGCCATCCGCCGCCGCGTGCGACGCCATGGCATGGAGCGCGCCTCGAGAGTGCGCGACCACGAACGGCTCCCGTGGGTGGGCCTCCCGGAGGAGTCGGAGGAGTTCCGCGTAATCGGAGGCGGGGAGGGGAAAGCCGGGAAACAGACGCACGCCGGTCAAACGAGCGCCTGCGCCATCCACACCGGTCATGCTCACTGACGCTACGCGACCGCGCCGTCGCAGCCGAAGCGCGCGCTAACCCCGCGTCGCCGTGTCAGCGACGACGGCGTCGGCCCGGCGGTAGTGGCGGTTGCGGGCCGAGAGGATGCTGCCGCCGATGATCGCGGCGATGAACGACCCGGCGAGAACGCCGACCTTGACGTGTTCGTCCGACTCGCTGCCGGCACCGAACGAGAGTTCGCCGACCAGCAACGAGACCGTGAAGCCGATTCCGGCCACGAATGACATGCCCAGAACATCGATCCACCGGATGGTGGGGTCGAGTTGGATGCCGCGCAGGCGCGTCACCACGAAGGTGCTGCCCGTGATGCCGATGGCCTTGCCCAGAACGAGTCCCGCGATGATGCCGACCGCGATGGTGTCCTGCAGCGACTCGACGAGCCCGGCGACGCCGCCGACCGTGACGCCCGCAGAGAAGAAAGCGAAGACCGGCACCGCGAAGGCGGTCGAGAGCACGCTCCAGCGGTCGGCGAAGTGGGCGGCGAGTCCGTCAAAAACGGGCTTGCCGTCGGAGCCGACACCGACCTGCACGCGCGCACGCTTCGACGCGACCACGGGCACCATGAAGCCCAGCAGTACACCGGCGACCGTGGCGTGCACACCGGATGCGTGCACGAGCGTCCACACGGCGAACGCCAGCGGAAGCAGGATCCACCACGCGCGCACCCCGCGCTGCACGCACACGGCGAAGATCGCCAGGGGCACGAAGGCCAGCGCGAGCAGGAGCACGTCGATGCCGTCGCTGTAGAACAGCGCGATGATCGTGATCGCGATCAGGTCGTCGACGACCGCGAGCGTGAGCAGAAAGGTGCGCAGCGCGGGCGGCAGGAACTTGCCCACCACGGCGATCACTGCGACTGCGAAGGCGATGTCGGTGGCAGCGGGGATAGCCCACCCGTTCAGGGCGGCACCCCCGCGCGGGAGGTTGATGAGCACGAAGATGAGGGCGGGAACGGCGACCCCGCCCACCGCGGCGACGATCGGCACGATGGCCGTGCGAGGGTTGCGCAGCTTGCCGGCGACGAACTCCTCCTTGAGTTCGAGCCCGACCACGAAGAAGAAGATCGCGAGCAGGCCGTCTGCTGCCCACGCGCTGACGCTGAGGTTCAGCTGCAGCGACTCCGGGCCGAAGCGAAAGTCACGAACCGACTCGTAGAAGCCCGCTGCGCCGCTGTTGGCGAGCACGAGAGCGAGCACCGTGGCGGCGAGCAGCAGGGCGCCGGCGACGGTGTCCTTGCGCAAGGTCTGATGAACGCCCCGCCAGATGGAATGGGGGGCCTGGTCGCTCGGAAGCGGGTTGCGCTCGTGAGTCACGGAATACACTTTCGATCGGCGGAGCCCCCTGTCGGATTCGAACCGACGACCCCCGCTTTACAAGAGCGGTCAGTCGGCGCCGCCAGTATGTCGGGTGCACCCAGATGGCCGGGATTTCGGGACTTTATGGTCATTGCAGCTGCGTTGCAACCACTCGATTCTCCCCCAAGTGTTGCCATTCTGTTGCCACGGGCACGACTGGGGAGACGGAACGCGTGCCCGCCGCCCAATCCGGGTATCGCAATCGTGCGGGTCAATGCTGTCATCGTCAAGCTTGGCAGTTCGCGCCGTACTGTGCCCTCTCCGCATGCTGACACGCGCTCATTGGCGGGGTCGCTCGAGTTGGTTCCACCGCTTCGTAATCAGCGAAGCCAGAGGAATCGGGTACTCGAAGGGAAGGGCATGGGTGCCAGGAAAGCGCTCGAGGCGAACGGCAGGGCCCAATAATGCAGCGACGTCAGCTGCCACCACTGTCTGATCATCAGTACCGACAATCACCGTCGTTGGTTTCGAGGGGCTCGCCAACCATTGCGGGAGTGGATTGGCGTGCAGGAGGCTGGCGAGAGCGTCGCGGTAGGCGGGCCAGACGTGCGCGACCGCTCCCCGCGCGATATCAGGCGTGATGCTGGGTGTGAACCGGCGCGTAAGGCGCGGAGCGAGTGCGGTCAATGGCTGGCGGAACAGGCACATTGCACCACACGCCCAGTCGGCGATGGGTGAACCCTTCATGGCTTGATCAGCTAGCCAATTGCGCCTACCTATACGCTGACGCGCTTCGTCCACGTCACTGAATACCGCGGGTTCGACGAGAACCAGCGAGCTGATGAGGTCCGGCCGTTTGCTCGCTACCACGACAGCCACCGCCGCCCCATAGGAGTGGGCCACCAGGAGCACCGGTCCGCGATCGCGGGCGGCTACGAGTCGAATGATGGCCGCAGCCTGATCATCGAGGTGGAAGTGGGTTCCCAGGCGCGACGAACGTCCAAAGCCAAGAAGATCCGGGGTCATCGCGGGGACCCTCCTCTTGGCGAGTTCGTGCGAAACTGGCCGCCAGAACGCTGCTGATGCCCCCAATCCGTGCACCAACACGACGTCAGCGCCCGCGAAGTGTCCGTTTTCCTCTGACGCCATCGGTACTAAACGGGGATCAAACTGTGGCCGTATCACCGCGCTGCCGGTAAGACCTACCCCAGGGGGCATGCCTGAATTCAGCTCAATGCGCCGGGCGCGTAGCCATAAGGCAACAACCGCGACATAGAGGGCGCATGCGCTAACTGCAATTGCTACCCACGAACTGACACCACCGGGCAGGTAGTGAACAACAATGTGGCCCAAGAACAGGTCCATCCATCTCGAATGCGGCACGCCAGCGAG
The DNA here is from genome assembly GCF_011057645.1 of Marisediminicola senii. GTDB lineage: Bacteria > Actinomycetota > Actinomycetes > Actinomycetales > Microbacteriaceae > Marisediminicola > Marisediminicola senii. Next base: position 21,545 of record NZ_JAALGE010000044.1, read on the forward strand.
GAAGAGGAGATCCGGCGCCGCGGCAAATAAGTGCATACCAAGTACGAGAACAAGGAGGAATCGCAGACGCGGCGCGCCGGTGACGAGTAAGCCCCCCAACAGCATCAAGAAGCTGGTGGTCAGCGAAACGAGAAGATGCGTCGCCCAGTGAGAGCTTGCATCTGGTTCTCCGTAAAGGGAAAACAGCCCAATCTCTGCTGCGGCGAGAACCGCGAGCTGCACCACCAGTAACCCCGGATGCAGGGGCCTGGGGAACCCGCTATCGACGGGGGTGTAAATGTGCAATGCACACCTCAGCGCGTCCGCTTCTCGGGGACTGGCGAACATTGCGACGCAGGTGGTAGCGACATGGGCCACTAATTCCTGTCATGCGGAGTCAACCCACCCCTTTGGATTGCAGGAATGGTGCTGGTGAAATGGCAACTCCGCCCCGTCGGATCTCGAAGTGCAGATGACAGCCTGTTGAGACGCCGGCATTGCCAACGGCGGCGACCTGTTGGCCGGCAGCGACCTTGGCGCCGGTGCGGACGAGGAGCCCGTTGGCGTACATGTGCGAGTAGCTGCTGGTGATGCCGTCGCCGTGGTCGATGACGATTTGGTTGCCGTAGCCTCCGGCTGGTCCGGAGGCGATCACGGTGCCCGCAGCGGTGGCGAAAAGGGGCGTTCCGCAGCTGCTTCCGTAGTCGTCGCCAGCGTGTAGTCGCCACTCCTTGTACACGGGGTGGAGGCGGTTGCCGTACCCCTGGTAACTGCCGAAGGACACGATCGGATTGGTCCACCCCTGCGCGGATATGGCCCCGCTCACGCCGGGCGCGGCAGTGCTGCTTGCCGAGGACGCCGACGGGGCAGCTGCAGCTGCTGCTGCAGCCGTGGCTCGTTTCTGCTCTTCTAGGGCGTATCCCTGCTCCACGGTGATGCGGGTGTCACACAGGGTTGCGAGCTGCGCTTGCAGTTGCGCATCTCGCGTTTGCTGTTCCTGCAGAGCGACTTCGGCGACCCGCTGGGCTTCTGCGGCGTCGGTCAGTGCCTGCTGAGATGCAGCAGCGAGGCGCGTGAGTTCATCCTCCGCGATGCTGGCTTGGTCGCCGAGAGCGCCAGCGGTTTGAGTGGCTATTGTCGCGCGGGTGAACAGTGATTCATTGCGCTCCGCCAACTTTGACGCGGTGCTGAGGCGGTCGAGGAGATCATTGCCACGGTCGCCGGCAAAGAACACCTCAAGGGTCGTCTCGTTGGTGGCGCGAGCCATCATGGCCGCCTGCTGCCCGGCGTCCTGCTTGACCTCTGCAGCATCATCTTCGGCTTCAGCCGCTTCCTCCTGGAGGGCCTCGGTCTTTCCGGTGGCACGGTCAAGCTCGTCCTGGGCCAGCTGAAATTTCGTACCCCGACGCTCGGCGACCGCATTGGCCTCATCAACACCGATCGACAATGCAGCCAGCAGACTTGTAATTCGTTCGATCTCAACGCGGGTGGCTTCTTCGTTGCCTCGAGCGGCTTCCACGTCAGCCCAGGTGGGATTGTCGGGTTCTGCGTGTGCCGGTGTGAGAGGGCCGGCGACCGCGGTCGAGAACAGAACCACCGCAGCCACGACGGCGACTGTCATGCGCCGTCGTGTGCCTGGCGCCTTTGGCAGCAAATCGTGGGAGGTGCTCATTGGAAGCCTTTCTGGCTCAATCGGCAAGAGCGCTCAAGAACGACGCGCGGATGGCCGCCGGGGTGAAGGGGGCGGTCGATACCGGTCATCAGGGTTGTGGTCACGGGGCACCCGTCACGATGGTCTGCCAGGTGGCACCGAAGTCCTTGCTGGTGCTCACCCCGCGGGTGTCGGCGACGACAAGTAGAGGCTGAGCCCCGCTGTGAACCGTGAGAGCAGCGACCTGCCCGGAAACATTGCCGGTTTCTTCCCATGGCTCTTCCGGCGTCTTAAGCCATACGGCCCCGGCGACGTCGGTGCCAATGAGGCGGCCGCTACCGTCGTTGAGCGCCTCGACGAGATACAGCAATGGGCCTTCGACGCCGACGAACGTGCGCCCACCGTCCGTGCTTGTCGCCAGGCCATTTTCGGTGGTGGCGTACAAGGTCGAGCTGGCGGTATCGAACGTCAGGTCGCGGGCGGGAATAGTCGCACCTGCCGCCCAGGATGTTCCGCTGTCACCGCTGGTTCGCACGGACCCCGCGGTCGCGTCGTACGCGTACACGTCATGGCCGCCGGCGCTGTTCGGCACTGCGGCGATGTCGTGAAAGTCGGCCTCGCCGGCGAGAGACGCAGCGACCCACGTCTCGGCCTCATCGGTGCTGGTAATGAGGCCAAGGGAGGGCAGGTGTGACTGTGGGCCGGAAGGGTCGGGGTGGCCAGATCCGAACATGATGCCATCCACCATGGTGAACCCCATGGTGTCCTGGGCATTGTTCGCAATCGGACCCTCCAGCGCCGCAAGTCCCCCGCGGGTGCCGTAGGGGAGACGGTAGACCCCGGTGTGGGTGGCAACGAAGAGGTCGCCGCCGTCACCGACACCCAGTCCGTGGATATGGCCGATGGCAGGTTCTGCGAACTGGGGTGCTTCAGTCTCCGGTGATCCCGCCACTAGTGAACACCCACTGACGGCCGCTCCTAGGGCCGCGACAACGGCTATAGCCGTCACAGTTCGGCGTGATGCTCTCTCTGGTGTGTGGGTTCCGCGCCGGGGCTGGGCGGCGATTTGACGTACGGGGCTGCCGCTCATGATCCGACCTGTGCCGTCAGCCATGCGAACGGGTCGACAGGGAGGGTGCCACCGAGGAGGATCTCGAAGTGCAGGTGCGCTCCTGTGCTGTTCCCGGTGCTCCCTACGGCGCCGATGGACTGTCCGACGGTGACGGACTGACCGATAGACAGCGTGAGGGAGCCGAGAAGCATGTGGGCGTACATGCTGTTCACTTTTTGGCCGTCGATTACATGTTCGATAACCACGAATACGCCGTACGGGCCGCTGGGGTTCCCGAGATCGACCACGACCCCATCGGCGATTGCCTGGATGGGGGTGCCTGAACCGGGGTTCAGGTCCAGCCCTTTGTGGTTTGTGGAGCAGAATCCGCAGCCTGGGACGTTCCGGGGTCCGAATCCGCTGCTGATGGGGACGCCTTGGGTGAAGGGCCACTGCACCGCTGAGGCAGGGTCGTTGACAAACGTCGCTGCGGTGCTACTGAACCCGACCTGAGACGAAGGGCTTGCTGCGGCGACGGTAATCGGTTGCGGTTTCGCGGTGACGGTGTAACTGTCCCGGTTGATGGCGGCGGATTGCGTCGCCTGCACCGACATCGTTTGGATACTCAACGGCTGGATCTCAGCGGTCGGAGCGGAGGTGGCATCGGGAACATACGCCTGCGGGGGAACTAGAGACGGAAGGGCCAATAGCGCGACTGCAACTGCGGCCGCGGTCCCACGGATTGGTCCCGGGAGGGTGCTGGCGCGGCGCCGCGACGGGGCACTATCCGTTCGTGGGACAGCTGCCAATGCAGCCGCCTGTTCTTGGCGGATGATGTCGCGACGGCGGTAGAGCGACTGTTTGGTTGGTTTGTCGGTGGGCAGGTCAGGGGTGGGGAGCATTGTGTCCTTGATGACGCCGAAGAGCGCAGAGAGATGATGACGTGGAGGGGTCGCCGCGCCACGGCAGTGGCACAGCGACCCCTCTTAGGGGAGAGGAACGAACTTCGAGCTGCTAGAGCCCGGAGAGGATTTCCTGCATCTGGTCGATCTCTGCCTGCTGGGTGTCGACGATGTCCTGCGCAAGTTCGACGGCCTCGGGGTATTCGCCCTCGTCGAGTTCGGTCTGCGCCATGTCGATGGCACCTTCGTGGTGTTCGGTCATCTGCTCGAGGAACAGGCGGCTTGCGCTTTCGGCGGATGAGCCTTCCAGGGCTTCCATCTCGTCGTCCGACATCATGCCGTCCATGCTGTGGTCCATCCCGCCCATGTCACCCATGTCATCGGAAGCGTCCCACTCGTCGAGCCAGCCGTTCATCTGCTCGATCTCCGGCCCCTGGGCGTCCTTGATCTGTTGTGCAATGTCGAGTACGTCCGGGTCGACGTCGTCCTTGGCGAGGATCATGTCTGACATTTCGACGGCTTGTTCGTGATGGGGGACCATCATTTGGGCGAACATTACGTCTTGCTCGTTGAAGCCTGGTCAAGTCCCTGGTGGTGGTGTAGCGGTTGGTGATCTTTCTGTTTGCTAGGCGCTGAGCTCGAGAGTGGTTTCGGTGGTCGCCTCCGTCCTGGTCTCGGTGATGAGTGTGAGACGGCTTTTGGTGA
>NZ_JAALGE010000045.1 GCF_011057645.1 Marisediminicola senii
GCCAGATCCCGCCTCACCCTCGTCCCCGACACCGGAACCGAGGTGACCACCGAACCCGCCCTCGGACTCAGCGCCTAACCCCCAAACCGAAGGACACCGCTACACCACCACCGGGGACTTGACCCGACTACGGCGGCTCAACGCGATGACGCCCCGAATACAACTGCCGTCGTTAGGTTTGAGGTGGTTGATGCAGTTTTAGGTGCTGTTCTGGCTACCGATGATCTGGCGTTCGGCCAAGCTCAGGTTCTTGACGTGCCGTTAGATGGATTGGTCCGGGTGGGCCTGAAGGCCAGCGTGTTGAGCTCCGTCAATCGGCCGCGCGACAGTCCCGTCCGTGCAGCGTTCGGTGAGCCCACGCTCGAATGAATGGTCCGGTTCGGCGTCACGATTGCAGGTCAGATTAAGCCGCAGCTTCCGTGCCCCATTTTGCCAAGACTCACACAGATGGTCGGGATAGTTGGTCCAGTGCGGTCTCGCATGATGACCGTCAATCAAATCCAATGTCGGCATCATGCGCAAGAAGTGGGCAAGGCCAAGTGTCTCGCCCCGGGCTTGATGGAGGTTCTTGATCACCCGAAAGGTTGAGAATAATGCCAGCGATGAGGAAGTACCCACCGGAGTTGCGTGAGCGGGCGGTGCGCCTGGTGCTCGATTCGAAGAACGAGAGCGGTGGCAGTCGGGGTGCGTGCACCAGGATCGGGCAGCAGCTCGGTATCCCGTCCGACACGTTGCGCGGCTGGGTTCAGCGGGCCGAGATCGACGAGGGCGTGCGCCCGGGTGTGACTACCGACGAACGAGCCAGGGTGCTCGAGTTGGAGCGGGAGAATCGTGAGCTGCGGCGGGCGAATGCGATTTTGAGGAGCGCGTCGGCTTTCTTCGCGGCGGAGCCAGGCCGCCCCTCGACCAGGTAGTGAAGTTCATCGACGAGAACAGGAGCGAGTTCGGGGTCGAGCCGATCTGCCGGCAGTTTCAGGTCGCCCCGTCGAGCTACTACGCGGCCAGAGCTCGGCCGCCGTCGAAGCGAGCACTGTCGGACGAGACCACAGTGGTGAAGATTCGGCAGATCCACCAGTCGAACTTCGGGGACTACGGGGTCCGGAAGGTGCACGCGCAGCTGCGCCGCGACGGAGAGCAGGTGGCGCGCTGCACGGTGGCGCGCCTGATGCGGCAGGAGGGCCTGCGCGGGATCCGCCGGTCGAAGGGCCCAAAGACCACCATCCCAGGGCCGCTCGCGGACCGCCCCGCCGATCTTGTCGAGCGTCGGTTCGCCGCTCCCTCGCCGGACTGTCTCTGGGTGGCAGATATCACCTACATTCGGTCGTTCTCCGGGTGGGTTTACGCCGCGTTCGTGATCGACGTGTTCAGTCGCCGCGTTGTCGGCTGGCAACTCTCCACGTCGCTGCGCACCGATCTTGCCCCGGACGCTCTCGAAATGGGGCTCTGGACCCGCCGCCGCGCCGGCCGGGACCTGTCCCAACTCATCCACCACAGTGACCGCGGAGTGCAATACCGAGCCATCCGATACACCGAACGCCTCGCGGACGCGGCGGCTCTCGCGTCGGTCGGGTCGAAGGGCGACAGTTACGACAACGCGATGGCCGAGGCATTCAACTCCCTCTACAAGGCCGAGCTCATTCGCAACCGCGGTCCTTGGCGGAGCATCGACGACCTCGAGATCGCGACCGCCGAGTACGTCGACTGGTTCAACCACCGCCGCCTGCACGGCGAGATCAGGTACCGATCACCAGTCGAAGTCGAAACCGAGTTTCTACACAGCAGCATCCCGGCCATCACCACGATGGAACGGGTCTAACGAGCCTCCACAAAACCCGGTGCTAGACAACTTCATCGTCATCATTGCTCCTTGTGATTGCGGTTTTATTTGCGGTTCGGGTCAGATGGACAGCAGGATCTCGGTCCACGAGATCGGCGGGAGCACGATGGTCACGGTGTCACCGTCGAGTGTGCAGGTGGCGTTGTCGGTGAGGCCGACGCGATCCGGATGCTGAAGCGTGTTCGTCGCATCCGGGTCCGCGTCGGCCAGGGTCAATGCCGACACTGTCGTCGGGGTCAGTGAGCTGAGTTCGACGGTCACCGAAATCTCGTCGTTCTCGGAGCGGTTGACTAGGTAGACCGATACTCGTGCTTCGGATTCATCCAGAGTCGCTACCGCGTCGATCAACCGCACATCCCCGAACGTGGTCGTCGGATACGTGTCGCAGGCTATGCTCACCGGCAGCGCGATCCCTCGCGCGTGAGCGGATGCCGCGGCGAAAGGGAAGAATGTCGTCTGCCGCCATGCCGGGCCACCCGGCTCGGTCATGATCGGGGCAATCACGTTGACGAGTTGAGCGAGCGAGGCGCTCGTCACGCGGTCGGCATGTTTCAGCAGGGAGATCAGCAGGCTTCCGAACACCACGGCATCCGTCACCGTGTAGACGTCCTCCAGCAGACGCGGGGCCGTCGGCCAGTTGTCGAGGCCTTCGATCTTGTCGATTTTCTCGAAGCGCTCGTTGTACCAGATGTTCCATTCGTCGAACGAGATGTCGATCGTCTTGTCGCTCTTGCGCACGGCCTTCACATGGTCTGCTGTCGCGACGACCGTCTCGATGAAGCGGTCCATGTCGACGCCGGAAGCGAGGAACGACGCCCGGTCGCCTTTGTCTTCGTAGTAGGCGTGGCAGGAGATGTAGTCGACGAGCTCATACGTGTGGCCGAGCACGACCCGCTCCCACTCGCCGAAAGTCGGCATCGACGCGCTCGACGAACCGCAGACGACGAGCTCCACCGAAGCATCAAGCGAACGCATGGCATGCGCGGTCTGTGCCGCGAGCTTGCCGTAGTCATCGGCGGAGCGGTGCCCGAGCTGCCAGGGCCCGTCCATCTCATTACCGAGGCACCACATGGAGACAGCAAAGGGTTCGCTCCGACCGTTCTCGACGCGCTGGCGGGACAGGGCGCTCGACGTCGGCAGGTTGCAGTATTCGAGCAAATCGAGCGCCTCCTGGACGCCGCGGGTACCGAGATTGACCGCCAGCATGAGCTCGCTGCCCACCTTCTCGAGCCAACCCGAGAACTCGTGGAGTCCCACCTCGTTGGTCTCGGTCGAATGCCAGGCGAGATCGAGTCTCTGTGGGCGTGACTCGCGCGGACCGACGCTGTCCTCCCATCGGAATCCGGAGACAAAGTTGCCGCCGGGATATCGGATGGCGGTGACGCCGAGTTCTTTGACGAGCTCGATCACGTCGGTTCGGAATCCCTCGGCATCGGCGAGGTCGTGGGTGGGTTCGAATATGCCGTCGTAGACCATCCGCCCGAGGTGCTCGACGAAGGAACCAAAGAGGCGTCGGTTGATGGGACCGATCGGCGCCTCGGCGATGACGGTGAGATGGGCTTCGAGCATGAGCTACTTTCGGGTGGAGACGGCGGGATCGGCGGTGGCACCCGCTCGTGATGGGGCGGCTGCATGCTCGAGGAATCGATCGGCGACGGGATTGCGGCGCCGGTCGAGGTGCCCGGACGGAGAGTCGACGAGATCGAATAGACCCATCGTCAGCAGGTGATCGGCTTTCGGATTCGTGCTGTGGCGGTAGGTCCACTCGTACATGTCGAAGAGCGGCCACCAGGTGAAACCGACGACGGGGACGCCCTCGGATCGCAGCTGGTGAAGCGTGCGCACCGAGTCATCCATCCACGCGAGCCTCTGCTCGACCGATCCAGTGACACAGGTCTCGGTGAGCATGACGGGCGCACCGTACCGCTCGGCGTAGGTCGTGAGCACCTCCCGCAGGCCCTCGGTGCCGGCATTGACTGCCGGGCGCGGGTCGGCAAATCCACCGCGGTGGTGGATGCCGGCTTCGAAGACCTCGGTGGAGTGCAGGGGATAGTAGTTGACGCCCATGACGTCGGGCCTGACGGTGTTGTCGGCGAACCAGGCCAGCGTGTCGTCGGTCACACCGCCGGCGCGGAGCTGGGGGAGCAGCGGGTGCCCGTCTCGTACAGAACCGGTGACGAGATCCTCGACGAGGAACGTCTGATGACGCAGCCGTGCCACGGTCTCGCGATGTTCGGGCACGTCGACGTCGCCGACGAACCGCATGCCCGCGTCGACGTGGACGAACGTGGCGCGATCTCCGAGCATCTCAGCGATGGCCTTCTGGCTGAGCACGAAGCCTTGCGCCAAGGAGGACGCGATTGTCGCGAATCCGGTCGCGCCTTCGAGGTACGGCGGCCAGTAGGCGTATTCACCTGAAAAGAGCGCGTGGATGATCGGTTCGTTCACGGGGGTGTAGTCGGTCGCGACATCGCCGTACCGCTCGGCGAAGCGGTGAGCGAAGTCCGCGATGTGCTGGGGGTAGTCACCATTGGCGAACTGGTCGTCGAGCCAGAGCGGGGTTCCGTAGTGGAGCAGGTCGATGATGGGGGTGAGCTCCAGCTCGCGGAATCTGTCCATCGCCCGGTCGACCCATCCCCAGTCCCAGATGCCAGGACTCGGTGCGATCCGGTACCACGGCACACCCCAGCGCAGCAGGTCGGCTCCGACCTTCTTCACGAGTCCGAGATCGCCGTGCACCTGCTCATAGTGCTGAGTGAGGGCGTACTCGTCGATGGGACGCTCGCCGGCGCGGCTCTGAGGGACGAAGGTGTCCTCGATGCCCAGAGCGAAGTTCAGGCGCCCAGTCTCGAACCATTTCACGGGGTGCTCGTTTCGTTGTTGGAAAGCGGGGACGGAGGGATGCGACCAGGGTTAGGAGTCACTTGAGCCCCGTGCTCGCGACGCTTTCGATGAAGCGGCGCTGCACGATGAGGAAGAGGATGGCGAGCGGCAGCACGGCGATGAGAGCGCCGGCCATCATCACGCCCTGCGGGATGATGCCCCCGGGGCCGGTCAGCAGGGTAAGGCCGGATGTGATCGTGCCCATCTCTTGCTCGGTCGTGAAGACGAGCGGCCAGAGCAGGTCGTTCCAGTTATTCACGAAGGTGAACACCCCGAGGGTGAGCAGCGCGGGCACCGCGTTCGGCAGCACCACGCTACGGAACACCCGCCACTCGGAGGCCCCGTCGATACGAGCGGCGTTGTCGAGGTCTCGCGGCAGAGCGAGGAAGAACTGCCGAAGGAAGAAGATACCGAAGGCGTCGGCGGCCCGCGGGGCGATCAGGCCCCAGAACGTGTTCACCCACCCGAGGTCGGAGACCAGCTGGTAGATGGGAATCAGCGTGGCCTGGAACGGAATCATCAGAGTGGCAATGATCACGATCAGCAGCACCTTCGACCCTCGGAAATCGAGCCGAGCGAGCGCATAGGCCGCGAGTGAATCGAACGCCAGGGCGAAGACCGTGACCCCGCCGGCGAAGACAAAGCTGTTGACGATCAGCCTGCCGAACGGCAGCTCGGAGAAGATGGCTCGGAAGTTGTCGAGGGTCCATTGCTCGGGGAAGAGGGTGGGCGGGAAGGCGTTCACCTCGGATGCCGGCTTGAACGCTGTGAGCGCAATGATGATGACGGGCAGCATGATCGCAAGCGTGATGGCGAGGAACACCGCGAAGAACAGCCAGCGCGCCACATCCGGTCGGCTGGAGGGACGGTGGGAATCGCGGCCGGAGGCGGTGCGGGTGGCGGCGACCTCGCTTCGCTTTGCGAGGGCGGTCATGAGGCGATGTCCTCTCCGCGACGTCCGAAGAACAGGAACTGGACGAGGCTCAACAGCAGGGTCACGATGAGCAATACGTAGGAGAGCGCCGAGGCGAAGCCGAGCTCGAGATCCTTGAACCCGGACTGATAGATCTGAAGCACGATCGTCTCGGTGCTCTGGTAGGGCCCCCCGCCGGTGAGCACGTAGATCTGGTCAAAGGCCTGCAACGCCGCGATGAGCGCGACGATGACCACAAAAGCCATCGTGCTGCTGAGCATCGGGAAGGTGATGTTAGTGAACCGCTTCCAGCCCGTGGCGCCATCGAGCTGAGCTGCTTCGTAGATACTCGTCGGGATTTCCTGCAGCCCCGCCAGGAAGATCACCATGTAGAACCCGAAGCTCTTCCAGACAGCGACGAGAGCGACGGTGGGCATCGCGAGGAGGGGATCCTGCAGGACGTTTCCGATACGGATGCCGGCACCCTGGAGCCAGTAATTCAGGAGCCCTATCTGCGGGTCGAGCAGGTACGACCAGGCGAACGCGGCCACTGCAAGGGACACGATGAAGGGGAGGAACAGCACCGACCGGAAGAATCCCGCGAAGGGGAGCCTGGGGCTGTTGACGATGAGGGCCAGCACGAGCGCGACGATGATCGCCACCGGGGTAAAGAGCACGGCGTAGAGGGCGGTGTTGCCCATCGAGCGGATGATATTGGCGTCGGTAAACACCCGCACGTAGTTGTCGATACCGACGAAGCCCGGGTCACCGAAACCGCTCGCATCGGTGAAGGACAGCTGGAGCGCGGAGACCATCGGCCATCCGACGAACACGGCCAGGATGATAAGCGCCGGAGCGAGGAATCCGACCACGGCAGCGCGCCGGGCGAACGTGCCGTTCAGAGGCGTGCGACCGCCCAGCTGACCCGGGGGTCTGTAGCCGCGTGGCTTGGTGAGGTGCTGCGTCGTCATGCTTACTCCCAGGGGTGCGGGGGCTCCGGGAACGGAACCCCCGCACCGCCATCTATCTCAGAGGGGCGGATGGGCAGCGGGAGCTACTTGGAGAGAGCGTCCTCGATGCTCGCCTGAGCCTCGGCCAGGAGTGTCGCCGGGTCACCTCCGGCAAAAGCCTTCTGCGTCGCCGTGTCCATCGCCGTGAGGACATCGGTGCTGTTCACGACTCCGGGGAGCAAGGGCAGGGTGCCCGGTGCGATCTCGGTGAGACTCGCGACGGTAGCGTTGGCGCTGACATCCGCGGCGGAGACATCGGTGCGCAGCGGCGGCCATCCCGACCCGAGTGCCCACTCGGTCGCGGTCGCCTTGTCGTTGAAGTACGCGAGGAACTTCTCGGCCGCGGCCTGCTTCGCGTCGTCGGCCTGAGCGGTGATGGCGAGCGAGATACCGATCGCGGTCGAGGCCTGCGCTTCGGGTCCTGCGGGGATCGCCGCGAGTCCGTAGTCGATGTCAGATGCCGTGGCAACTCCGGCCATCCATGGTCCACCGATCTCCATCGCGGCCTTGCCCGCTGTGAAGAGCTCATCGGACCCGATACCGTCGACACCGGTGGGAGAAATCAGGTCGTTGCGCACGGCGTCTGCCCAGTAGGTGAGGGTGTCGACGTTCTCGGGGGAGTCGATGGTCGCCTCGGTGCCGTCGGCGCTCGTGATCGATCCGCCGCCACCGGCGAAGAGGCTCGGCCAGATGCCGTTGCCCACGGTCGCGTGATCGGGGAGCACCATCCCGTACTGCTCGGGCGTCCCGTCACCGTTCGAGTCGATAGTCAGCTTCTTGGCGGCATCCACCCATTCATCCCAGGTGGTAGGGAAGGTGGTGATGCCGGCGTCGGCGAAGAGGGTTTTGTTGTAAATGACGGACAGCGGGACGAACCCGCTCGGAACGCCGAACTTGGTGCCGTCGACCGAGACCATGTCGACGGCTTCGGGCTTGAGTGCCTCGGTGTTGCTGGCAGAGTCGGCGTAGAAGTCGTCGAGGTCGACGAGCGCATTTCTGGTGGCGTATACGGGGAGGCGGTCGGATGTCATGGCGACGATCTCCGGGCCGTTCTCGGACGACAGAGCCGGGAGCAGGGTGTCATCGATGACGGCCCAGGTCTTCGTCTCGGTCTCGATGGTGATGTCGTCCTGTGAGGCGTTGAAGTCCTCCACAATGCCGTCAAGCACCCCGCCGTCAGCCTCGGTGTAACCGTGCCAAAACGTCAGAGACACGGGGCCGGAAGACTCGGCATCGGTTGTTCCAGCACATCCGCTGAGCCCGATGGCGGTGACGGCCACCGCGGCGAGGGCTCCGGTCAGCTTCTTCATTGAAAACCTGCAATCTGCCTCGACGTCATTGTTCGAGTGCGGTGGGTCGTTCACAGTCGCAAGGGTTGCGAGTCGGGATTTACATCGGTGTAAACGTAGCACCAGATTTACATCGGTGTAAACCGATGCGGCTCAGATCGTTATCCGACTTTGGGAGCCGGTCGATTCCCGCACAATCAAGTCGTACCCGATCCGGATCTCACGGGGTACATCCTGTGGTTCGCCCTCGATCTGATCGATGAGCAGGTCGACCGCCGCCTTGGCGAGCTCATCTCGTTGGGGAGATACAGTCGTCAGTGACGGCGTGGCGTAGGCGCTGTCTTCGATGTCATCGAAACCGACCACGCACACGTCGTCGGGAATCGCTCGCCCGGATCGCTGCAACGCGTGCATCGCCCCGAGCGCAAGGGCGTCGTTGCAGCACACCACGGCATCGAACTCGGTGCCCGAGGCAATCAGGCGTTCTACGGCCTCGACGCCGTAGGTGCGGTGCCAGACGGATGCCGACACGATCAGCTCGGGGTCGAGCTCGATCCCGCGGCCGCGCAGGGCTTCCGTGTAGCCCTCGAGTCGGAGAGCCCCTGTGCCGACCGGGCCCTTGGGGTTGGCGCCGACGAAGGCGACCCGGTGTCGGCCGAGATCGAGCACATGCTCGGTGGCTGCGCGCACTGCCGCCGCATTGGACATGCTCACGTGGTCGGCGAAGCTGCCGTCCACAGCGTCACCGAGTACCACTAGCGGGAACTCGGTGTCGAGATGCGCGGGATCTGCCGGAGCGAATGAGAGCGGGCTGTAGATCAACCCGTCGATGGAGTGCTTGCGCATGGCGGCGGCGGTGCTTACCTCGGTGGCCCCGTCGGAGATGGTCTGCTCGATGAGTACGGCGTAGCCGCGCGCCCCGGCGAAGCGGATGACGGCGTCGGCGAGCTCGGCGAAGTACGCCTGACTGAGTTCCGGAACGGCGAGACCGAGCACCTGAGATCGACCGACACGGAAGTTTCTCGCACTCACGTTGACCTCGTAACCGAGCTCAGTGACGGCGGCCATTACGCGCTCTCGCATGAGGACAGATACGTGCTCGTATCCCGAGAGTACGTTCGATACCGTTTTTCGGGACACTCCCGCCAATGAAGCGACGTCCTGCATCTTCGCGGGGGGACGGGAGAGCCTGGCCACAGACACACCCTTTCCTGGCGGTATCGAACGATGACCAGTCATCCTAAAGAATCTAGTGACGGCAAGGATAATCGTGCCCCTACGGCGCTCGATTCCCTCAAAACCGGTCGAAATTGAACCCGACCTCCAATGAACTTGGTCCCCGAGAAATACCCGAGGCACTTGGAACGCGTGTCATATCTTGCGACCTCAACAGTCCTCGCCCGAGCCTCCACCTTTACCTCCAGCCACCTCACGGGCGGTGTTGTGCTGAGGCGTGAGTTCGTGGCCGGTCCACGGTTCGAGCTGCACGGGGACAGCGGTCGCCGCTATTTGCTGTTCGAGGCCGCAGCCAACGCACTCGCGGACCATGACGGGCCCCGACGTGCACCATAGGTCGGCAGCGGCATGTGGTCGCGGTCGCCCAGGGACTCGAGACGCTACCCATTGATCCCAAAGCGGACCTCTCGTCGCTGGGCGACCGAATGAATCTCTCCAAACATGACCGCAATCCATGATGTTCGGCAGCCTAGAGTCCGAGCTGGGCGGCCGAATTGACAGAGGGCGACGCAAAAGAACTCCTTTCGCATCGAAATGACAACGTCGGTAAAAATGGCTTGCGCCCACTTGTGAGGCCGTGTAACTTCGTGCGAGACACCACAGCAGACTGCGTCCCCATGGCGGCCTGTCGGTCAACGACGATCAGAGGAGTAGTAAAAATGGCTACAAAGCGCGTACTTGCCACTATCGGGGTCCTATCAATTGGAGTCGTTCTCGCGGGTTGCTCGGGAGGTGGAGACTCGGCAAACAACACCATTGACGGCACGCCAGAAGGCGAAATCACAGTCCTCACCAACCGGACTGACATCGTGGACACTACCTTCGCCGACTACGCCGCAGCGTTCGAGGAGAAGTACCCCGATGTAACAGTCAACTTCGAGGCAATCACTGACTACGAGGGCGAAGTCGCAACGCGACTCAACACGGATGACTACGGGGACGTCCTACTGATCCCTAATGCCGTGACAAAGGACCAGCTCGCCGGTTTTTTCGAACCACTTGGCACGGTGGAGGAATTGTCGGAACAGTACCGGTTCCTCACAGAGCAGGCATTCGGGGAGGACACCTACGGGATCACTATCACCGGCAACGCCCAGGGCATCGCCTACAACAAAAAGATATGGGAGGCCGCCGGAGTCACCGACTGGCCCACCACCCCAGATGAATTTCTGGCGGACCTCACTGCCATTCAGGACTCGACCGACGCTATTCCCTACTACACCAATTACGCCGACGCTTGGCCGCTCTCGCAGTGGGACGCAAACCGCGCCCTCACTGGAAACGCCGACGCCACCGTCGACCTCGTATCCATGGACGAACCCTGGAGCGAAGACAGCGGAGATTCCCATTACATTCAGGACTCCCTGCTCTTCGACATCGTGAACCAGGGATTGAGCGAACCCGACCCGCTCACCACCAACTGGGAAGAGTCCAAGAATCTTCTCGGATCGGGTCAGGTCGCCAGCATGCTTCTTGGGTCATGGTCGATCACACAGCTTCAGGAAGCCGCAGAAGCCGCAGGAGGCAGTGCCGAGGACATCGGATACATGCCGTTCCCATACGAGGTTGACGGTACCTTCTACTCCTCGATTAGCGGCGACTACGAAAATGGCATCAACGTCAATTCGGAGAACAAGGCCGCAGCCTGGGCATGGATTGAATGGTTCGCAAACGAGTCCGGTTACGCGGCAGAGAACGGCGGACTGTCCCCGCTGGTGGACGGAGAATCTCCAAGCACCCTCGCCGACTTCGAGACCGAAGGCGTCGAGTACGTCGAGGTGGCCGCACTTCCCGCGGATCAGGCCACACTCGAAACCGACATCGCCAGCGCAGCCGAGATCGACCTCACCGGAGGCGTCTACCGCCAGGAACTGGTCGATGTTGCTCGCGGCGCCGCCGACGGCACCAAGGAATCGTTCTTCGATGACCTGAACACGCGGTGGGCCGAAGCGCGCGCGCAGTTCGCTCGCTGACCGCAACTCGAAAGAATCAGGGGCGCGTCCCCGGAAAGGAATCGGTCATGACACAAATGACCAGCTCGACCGGGGGCGCGCTTCAAGTAGCCGCAGCAGGAGACCCGACCACCATCCGATCAAAGCGGGGAATTGCTGCACGGCTCACGCCATGGATTTTCCTAGCCATACCGCTCGCACTTCTCATCACTTTCACCTTCGTACCAGTCGGGAACATGATCTGGTACAGCTTCACGAGCTGGAACGGAATCAACCCCACAAAGCCTTTTGTCGGCCTGCAAAACTATGTGGACATCTTCACGAAACCGCAGTACTGGCAAGTGTTCGCGGTCAGCCTCTACTACTTCGCCGCATCCTTTTTGCAGATGGCGCTGGCCCTCTACTTCGCAACACTGCTCAGCTTCAACACTCGCTTCCGGAACTTCTTCAAGGGCGTGCTGTTCTTCCCTTACCTCTTGAACGGGGTCGCAATTGGGTTCGTGTTCCTGTACTTCTTTCAACCCAACGGAACACTCGATGCAACACTGGCCGCGTTTGGACTCGGCGACCAGACCCAATTCTGGCTAGGAAATCCTGACCTCGTAAACGTTTCGCTGGCTGGAACCTCCGTATGGCGGTATACGGGACTTAACTTCGTACTCTTCCTCGGGGCAATCCAATCGATCTCCTCTGAGCAGTACGAGGCGGCCGAACTCGACGGTGCGAGCAAGTGGCAACAATTCCGCTACATCATCGTGCCGGGCATCAAGCGCATCATCAGCTTGTCATTCATTCTCGCGATTGCCGGGAGCCTGTCAGTCTTCGAGATCCCCTACATCATGACGGGAGGCGCCAACGGTAGTGCGACGTTCGTGATCGAAACCGTGCAGCAAGCCTTCGTCTACCGGAAGGTGGGCCTGGCGTCGGCGCTTGCAGTCGTTCTGCTCCTTATCGTGATCGTCTCCACCATCATCCAACGCAAGATCGTTCCCGACGAGAAGGTCGACCTCTGATGCGCAAGCTCCTCCCCGCGGTCGGCAAATACACGTCCCTCATCGTCGCGGTTGCCTGCACACTCCTCCCCCTAGTCGTCATCGTGTTCGTGTCGCTGAAAACGCGCGAGGAATATGCCACCACCACGCCACTTACGCCCCCGGAGAACTGGCTCAACTTCGAGAACTTTGCCATCGCGTTCACCGACGGCGACATGCTTCGCGCCTTCACCAACACGTTCTTCATCCTCCTCGTGTCGGTCACTGGCACCGTCCTCGTGGGGACCATGACGGCGTACGCCCTCGACAGATTTGAATTTCGCGGGAAGCGCGTAGTTTTCGCGGCCTTCTTATTTGCCACCCTGGTGCCCGGGGTCACTACCCAGGTCGCCACCTTCCGCGTGGTCAATACCCTTGGGCTGTTCAACACTCCATGGGCCGCAATAGTCCTGTTCCTCGGAACCGACATCATCGCGATCTACATCTTTGTGCAGTTCATGCAGTCCATACCGAAGAGTCTCGACGAAGCGGCCATGCTCGACGGTGCGAGCAAATTCGCCATCTACTGGCGGGTAATCCTGCCACTTCTGAAACCCGCGATCGCAACAGTAGTCATTATCAAAGGCATCGCTATCTACAACGAGTTCTACATCCCCTTCCTCTATATGCCGTCCCGCGACCTTGGGGTCATCTCGACGTCCTTGTTCCGCTTCACCGGGCCTTTCGGCACGCAGTGGCAGGTCATCGGTGCTGGCGCACTAATCGTCATCATCCCTACTCTCGTGATCTTCCTCCTGCTGCAGCGCTTCATCTACAGCGGCATTACCCAAGGAGCAACGAAATGAACCTGCAAGACATTCGCACCCTCGACTCCAACTGGACAGTGCGGCCCACAACTTCACGCCGAGTACCTGGCGCGGTCACGCAAGCAGGCCTGATTCCAGCGACTGTTCCCGGCGTGGTGCACACCGACCTTCTGGCGGTCGGGCTGATCGATGACCCCTACCTCGACACCAACGAGCGGCTCCAAGAATGGATCGGACACACCGACTGGAGGTACGCAACCACCTTCGACTGGGCCGACGAGGGACACAACAATGTCGAGCTCGCCTTCGGTGGGCTGGACACAATGGCAACGGTCATCCTGAACGGCCATACCGTACTCAGCAGCCGCAACCAGCACCGGTCCTATCGCGTGCCGGTGAAGCCCTTTCTTAGGGAGGGGTCGAACGACCTCATCGTCTTATTTGCAGCGCCGGTCCCCGCCGCTGACCTCGCGAGCCTCGAGCTGGGGTACCGCCCCCATGTGAATCACCATCCCTACAACGCCATTCGCAAAATGGCATCTAGCTTCGGATGGGACTGGGGAATTGACACGGCAACGAGCGGCATCTGGAAGCCGATTGTTCTTCACTCGTGGTCAAACACTCGAATAGCGTCAGTGACTACCGTTCCCACCGTCAACGGCACACTGGGTGAACTGACGGCAACCGTCACTGTAGAGCGCACAGGAACAAGCCCCGTAACTCTTCGGGGCGAATTGGGTGGAGTATCAACCAATGTCACCTTGCAGGCCGGCCAAACCGAAGCCGTCCTGACGCTACAAATAGACGACGTCGATCTGTGGTGGCCCGTCGGATACGGGGAGCCCAATCGGTACGAGTTCACACTCACCGCCTCAAGCAGCGACACGATACTCGACCGCATAGACCGGCGCATCGGATTTCGCACGGTGCAGATAGATACTGCTGAAGACGCAGAAGGCACACCCTTCACCCTGGTCATCAACGGACAGAGTGTTTTCGTTCGAGGGGTGAACTGGATTCCCGACGACGCATTCCCCCACCGAGTCGACCGCAACCGGTACGAGCGTCGCTTGAATCAAGCGCTCACTGCAAATGTGAACCTCATACGGGTGTGGGGCGGTGGCATCTTTGAATCTGAAGACTTCTACGACCTTGCCGACGAATTGGGCCTGCTCGTATGGCAAGACTTCCTGCTCGCCTGTGCCGCCTATGCCGAAGAGGAGCCCTTGCGCGGTGAAATCGTCGCCGAAGCTTGTGAAGCGGTGGCCCGCCTTGGCGCACACCCGTCCCTCGTGCTCCTCAACGGGAACAACGAAAACCTATGGGGCTACGAAGAATGGAATTGGAAACTTCGCCTCGAGGGTCGCACCTGGGGATCCGGGTACTACCACGATCTATTCCCTGCCATCGTCGCTGAGCTCGCGCCACACGTCGCCTACACGCCTGGAAGTCCGTTCTCCCCTAACCCGCTCGACCACCCCAACAACGAGTTGAACGGATCGATGCACCTGTGGGAGCAGTGGAACCGCTTGGATTACCCAACTTATCGCGACCAGCGACCCCGCTTCGTTGCTGAATTCGGATGGCAGGGACCACCCGCATGGTCCACCTTGACGGAATCACTCACCGACTCCCCCCTAACCCCGGAGTCCCCCGGCATGCTGGTGCATCAGAAAGCGATGGAAGGCAACGTCAAACTGACCGACGGACTTCTCCCGCACATCCCACTTCCCAACAACATGCCGGACTGGCACTGGGCCATGCAGCTCAACCAGGCGAACGCCGTCTCCGTCGCTATCGAATACTTCCGGTCCCTCACGCCGCACTGCCAAGGCGCAATCGTTTGGCAACTCAACGATTGCTGGCCAGTTGTCTCTTGGGCTGCCGTAGATGGCTACGAGCGCCCAAAACCACTCCTGCACGCCATCCGAAAGGGCTTCGCTGACCGCCTCATCACGGTCCAGCCCACCAAAGTCGGGCTGGAAGTAGTACTAGTCAATGATTCCGCCGTTGCGTGGAGCGGGACGCTCCTTCTCGACCGCCTAACCTATGACGGAACAACACTCGGCTCGGAACGAGTGGAGGTCGACCTTCCTGCGCGAGGAACACAGCGCATTACTGTCCCCGACGCACTGGCCGCCCCTGACACTCCGTCGCGAGAACTGTTGCGGGCGTCGACCGGTGACACCCGCGGCCTCTGGTTCTTCACCGAACCCCGCGACTCGGAACTGGAACCTCAACCGTTCAAAGCCGAGGCGGTCATTGTCCCAGGCGGTGTCGACCTCATGATCACGGCAACAGGCCTAGTGCGTGACCTCACCGTCCTCGCGGACATCGCCTCCCCAGACGCCGAGGCAAGTGACCAACTCATCACCCTTTTGCCCGGTGAACAAGCCACCGTGCACATCACGACAGCGGGCACCGTGCCCTCTAACCGATTCCTGGAGGCAGACATCATCCGAACCACCAACCAGCTCATCACCAACACCGCTACCGCGGACGTACTCTCATGAGCGTTCGCGATACCTCCCCCGCCGCCGGGGCTGCGCAAGCATTATTCGGAGGTCATTTCTCTGGAATGACCTGGGGATGGACCGGCGTCCGCGGCACATGGGCCACCGCCGAAGCGACACACTCGCTCGATGAGCTATCCCGAACCAACATCAACTGGGTAGTGATCGCCTACGCCGCTCAGCAAGCAAATGCCCAAGAAACAGTCGTGGAATGGCGAGAGGCGCCAGCGCCGACCGACGACGAGATTCGATGGGCCATCAACGCCAGCCGCGAACGGGGATACAAGGTATGCCTCAAACCCACGGTCAACTGCAAAGACGGCACATGGCGCGGGTACATCGGGTTTTTCGACTGGGACGTTCCTGGCGAAGCCACTTGGGGCGAATGGTTTAATTCCTACACCCAGTACATGGTGCACATGGCAACACTTGCCGAGGAAATGAGCGTCGACCTGTTCTGCATAGGCTGCGAAATGGTGCGCGCTGACTCCCGCGAGAACGAATGGCGGGAGCTCATCCGCCAAGTCCGCGCCGTGTATTCGGGACCTATTACCTACAACTGCGACAAGTACCAAGAAGACCATCTGACTTGGTGGGACGCAGTCGATGTCATTTCGGCAAGCGGGTATTACCCCACCGGGTCGTGGCAGACACAACTCGATCGCATCGCACCGGTAGTCGCGAAATACGACAAGCCTTTCTTGTTCATTGAAGCAGGTTGCCCAAGTCGCGACACATCACCAGCGAAACCGAACGACTGGACCTTGGCCGGCAAGGTGTCAGTCGAAGCACAGGCGGACTACCTTGCTGAGATGTTTGAGGAGAATTCGTCGCGAGATTGGGTAGCCGGATTCGCTCTGTGGGATTGGCCCGCCAAGCTCTACAGTCCCACTGAGGCGGACCAAAACGACGACTACTGCATGTACGCCAAGCCCGGCGAGAAGGTCGTAGCAAGGTACTACGGCCGTCGAAACGCCGAGCAAGTCTCGGTCGGTGAGGGCCGACCCGAGTAACCCCGTTCCACACTGAGGCGGCTTACCAGGGGAGTGGTTGCTACAGCAACCACTCCCTTCTCGCTGAACAGCAATACAAGAAACGTGAACTTAGCTAGTTGCAGTCGCACCGATCACTGCTGGTGGAAACCACTTTCAAATCCAAACAACGGTGCAAACTGGCAACATCGATCAGGCTCACCTTGGGGCGGGAGCAGAGTGGCACGGATATTGACGGTCAACCCACCTTTGACGCCAGCACCCCGCTGGTCGCTCCCAACCAAACGGTCTCTCACATCAAAACTGCCTACGGGGCGACTTCTGTCAATGGCTGGTGCAGGACAAGACCTTCAGCAATAGCAAGAGCGCCAAGCACTCCGGCGTCGCCGCCCAATGCAGGAGGCACGAGAAAGTCAAAAGGATCAGCCGTCATCCCATGACCCGCCAAGGGCCCGCCAGTAACCCCGGAGAGTTGCTGCCTCACTTCATCCAATAAACCGGGTGCACCCAACACCCCACCGCCTA
Source organism: Marisediminicola senii (assembly GCF_011057645.1). Taxonomy (GTDB): domain Bacteria; phylum Actinomycetota; class Actinomycetes; order Actinomycetales; family Microbacteriaceae; genus Marisediminicola; species Marisediminicola senii. The sequence continues at coordinate 16,949 of NZ_JAALGE010000045.1, forward strand.
CGATGAAACGCTCCACACCAAGGGCAAACGTCACTTGGGCAGTGACTTGAGCTATGTAGTAGGCGATAATCTCGTAACCTGTCGCCCGCGCTCGCCCAGTCAATAGCGATGCATTGACTCCCCATCGAGCCATAATCGCTGGGCCAGAGGTCAAGCCCTCCAGGCAGTCCCCGTGAAAGGGGCAAATTCCGCTGAAGTCATCACGAGGATGACGGCGAACTAGGACGTGACCCACCTCGGGATACCCATTACCTGCAACAAGAGAACCGTTGAGAATGATTCCTACGCCGACCCCAGTGCCGAAGGTGGCGTAGGCCACGGATTGCAGCCCTCTGCCCGCACCCCAGCGATATTCACCGAGAGCTGCGCCGCTGACATCGGACACCACCGTGGTCGGAACCGCGCGGGCCAGAGGGATCCGATCTAGCAGAGACGTGTTCTGCCAACCAACCTTCGTAGTTCCCGTGATCCATCCATAACGAGCTCGTGACGGTTCCACATTCACCGGCCCAAACGAAGCAATCCCGAGCGCCCGAATGGGCTCCTCCGTGGACACGTCGTCGAGGAACCGATTCACAGCGTCAATAGTTTCTGCCGGCGCCGTGGTAGTAATTCGGACCGACGAAACGATGCGCTCCGGTTCTTCCTCACGACTCACTGCACAAATGACCTTGGTCCCTCCGGTCTCAATACCGGCGATCATTGTGGAGCCTCAAGACAGCTATCGTCGTCGCCGACGCCAGCACTGCCAGGGCGGAGGCCGCTTTGCCTGTACATAGGGCGCCTTTCAATCAGCAAGACTCCAATTGTCGTCGAAAATGTCCCACGTTGTCAACACAGTGCGAACTTCTCGAAGCGGCCCAAACACGCCAGAAATTGACCAGCAGGCGGCGCCCCAGACGCGCCTATACTTTGCCGCATGACCGACGTGACACTTAACGCTTCCAAGACGCGTGGTGGGACCCAACGCGCCACAGTCGCTGACGTAGCACGACTGGCAGGGGTGAGCGTGAAGACGGCGTCCAGGGCTCTGTCCAATGGCGAGCTTGTTAAGGCTTCCACTCGGACTAAGGTCCTGGACGCAGCGAAGGCGCTGCGGTTTCGCCCCAACGCCATCGCGCGTGATCTTCGCAGCGGCGGCGTCGCTTCTTCCGTTGCTTTCGTGATCGGCGATTTGACCAACCCTTTCTACGCACAGGTGGCGTCTGGCGTCAGCACTGCCACTGCCGAGCGAGGTCTGACGCTGGTGATATCGGCGTCGGACGACCAAGCCGCCCGAGAACAGCCCACGGTTGTGAGCATGATCGAACGCCGTGTTCAGGCGCTTCTATTGGTTCCCATTGCAGAAGATCACTCCTATCTGGAAGGCGAACGTCAGTTCGGCATTCCGATCGTCGCGGTTGACAGACCGCTCACCAACGTTGCCAGTGACTCTGTTGTGTTCGACAACCGGGGTGGCGCCAGGGCGGGTGTGCTGGCGCTCGCAGACGCCGGTCACCGGCGTATCTGCTTTGTTGGGAGCTCCGCCCACCTATACACCCACGGCGAGCGCCTCGCAGGGTACCGAGATGCGTTGCTGATTCGCGGCCTGCAGGATGACCCGGTCCTCGTCCGGCAGGATGGAGAGAGCACCGATACGGCTGAGCGGGCAATGTCCGAATTGCTCGACTTGTCCGATCCGCCGGACGCCGTGTTCGCCGGTAATAACCGGGCGGCGCTAGGTGTTTACCGCGCATTACGCGCTAAAGGGTCGCCTGTTGCCATGCTCTCTTTCGACGACTTCGAGTTGGCGAGCATCTTGGGAATCTCGGTTGTGGCACACGATCCTCGCGAGATGGGACGAATGGCCGCGCAGATCGCTTTTCGCCGGTTGGACGGACTTGAGGGACACCTCGAGCAGGTGGTGCTTCCCACCGAACTGCTGCTGCGCGAATCTCACCGTCTTCTCTCGGAGAGCGCTGGTTAGAGCCACAATGGCTTGAGCCGGGCTTGGGAAATCACGTCGGGTTTAGGAGCCGCCACTTAGGCCCAGAGCTTGTCGCAGGAACTGCACGGTGGCCTCCGCCTGTATTTCCTCGCCGTTCTCATGCCCGTTGTACGGGTACACGTCCATTTTTTTGGGCCCAAGGTAGGCGTTGAACGCCGCATACACCGTTGAGGGTGGGCAGACCTGATCCATCAGGCCCACTGAGAACAGGGCGGACGCGTTCGCACGAATGGAGAAATTGACTACGTCGAAGTAAGACAGAGTTTGAAGAACTCGGGCCTCCGCATTCCGGTGCACACGCAGATACTCGACAATCTCGGCGTAGGGATGGGTGTCGACGAGCGTGATCGCACGTCGAAAGAAGGAGAGAAACGGCACGTCCGCTACCAGCGCGACTGGAGTCGCGCTCAACCCCGCTGCGGCGATTGCAACACCGCCTCCTTGGCTCCCTCCCTGCACAGCGAGGCGGTTGAGATCCACCAATGGGTGGACAGCGGCGGCGTCGATCGCCCGAACGGCGTCGGTGAAGAGTCGGCGATAGTAGTACGCGTGCGGATCATCAATGCCGAGGGTCATGACACCGGCTGAACTAGGGCCGGTGAATGCACCGTCCGGTGTGTCCCCTGGCCGGTAGCGACTGCCCTGACCGCGAGTGTCCATGACTAGCTGAGCGATCCCCGCAGAGGGGAGTTGCGACCAGGACCCAATAGCTCCTCGCCCGCCACCGTATCCGAGGTAAGAAACGACTGTGGGAAGCGGTCCGTGTACGTAGCGCGGGGCTATGAACCATCCGTTAATTCGGTCGCCGTTAGCACCCGAAAAGCTGATGTCTTGCGTGCGCAGGTGGGTATAACCCGAATCGACGTCCTTGATCGATAATCCGATGTCGTGGTCGCGGGCCTGACGCAATGTATGGGCCCAGAAAGAATCAAAATCAGGGGGCTCATCCACCTGTGGCGCGAAGCGTTGAAGTTCATGGAGGGGTAAATCGAAATGGGGCATAGGTCAGCCAGCTTGCGCATCAAAGAGCCGAGCGTATAAACCATTCGCGTGGAGCAATGTGGCGTGGGTGCCCACTTCGGCGACTGTTCCGTTGTCCAGGACCACTATCCGATCCGCAGAACGGATTGTCGACAAGCGGTGGGCGACGACCAAAGTGGTTCGACCGCGACGGAGGTTCGACAGCGCCTGCTGCACCTGCTGTTCAGACTCGGCATCGAGCGCAGACGTCGCCTCATCGAGAAGCAGGATTCGCGGATCGCGGATAAGGGCGCGGGCAATGGAAATTCGCTGCTTCTGACCTCCCGAGAGCCGCGCACCCCTCTCTCCCAGCATTGTCTCAAGCCCTTCCGGGAGCCCGTCGACCAGCGCTAGGGCGTTCGCATCTCGCAACGCGGTTCTAATGAGTGCCTCGTCAACCTGCCCCAGCCCGTACGTAATGTTCTCGCGGATACTGCCGGTGAATAATACGGATTCCTGAGGCACCACGGATATGTGCCGCCGAACCGTGCGCAGATCCAGGGACTCCATATCCGTGCCATCGAGAAGGATACGTCCACTTGTAGGACGCAGGAACCCGAGAGCCAAATTGAGAACGGTGGACTTTCCGGAACCCGAGCGGCCCACGAAAGCAATAGTTTCGCCTTCCCGAATGTCGAGATCGATCTCATGTATAGCGGGGTCGTCGTCTACCGAGTAGCGGTAGCCGACTCCTTCGAAACGAAGGTTCCCGTGGGTGGTGGAGACCGTGACCTTGCCTTCGTTCTTCTCCAGGTCGGGCTCCTCCAATACTTCTCCCATCGACTTCAACGATTCCCGGCCCTTCGTGACTATGGGCGCCAGGTTCAACAGGTTGACTATTGAGTTCGTCATAGAGACGAAGTACGTGCTCAGGAGCACAACCTGACCCGGCGTGATCGATAGCGGTCCCGCGATAGAGATCACCGCAGCACCAATCAAGCAAGCGATCGCGAGTAGTTGGAAGGCCATCCACGCCAGAGCAGCGAACTTCCCGTTGGTGATGTCGAGCGACAGGCCCGAGTCGCGGACGGTCCGTGCGCTGGAAACAACCCGTTGGGTCGCAGTGAACTCGAGCCCGTGCGCCCGAGTGATAGGGAGTAAGGACGCCATTTCTCCCACGCGCGATGAGAAGAGTTCCACGTCGCGCCGAAAACCCTCGTTGCGAACCTCGCTTCGAACGCGCATCCAGCGGATTAGCGCCACAGAAATTGGTACGACCAAGGCGAACAGAAGAAGAAATGCTGGCACCTGCAGCGCCAGTACTATCCCGGCTCCGACTAGGACGCCGAGAGCGCTCAGAGTGGGGTTTGCACCTTGGAGGAGCATCAGTTCGACATTCTCGACGTCGCGAACAACTTTGGTTTGGATTATGGACGAGTTCGAACGGGAGTGGAAACCGATGGACAGCTCTTGCAGCCGGTGGGCCATTTGATTTCGTAGCGTGACGCCGAGATCGCGGATAGTGGAGCTATACAGGCGCACCCAGAGCAGGTTGACGGGAAAGTTGGTCGCGACCAGAGCCATTGCACCTGCCCCTAACCAGATGAGGCCTTCTACGGGCCCTCCGTTTACGACCGTGTCGATTACCGCGGCCGTTATGACTGGAAGCACCCACTGAGGGCTGTCCTTGAGCAGATAAGCGAAAGCAGCAATGCTGAGCCTCAGTGAACGGGGACGCAACAACCTGGCGAGGCCTACGAAAGGACGCCGGGCATTCAAGGTGGGCTCTAATGTTTTTGACATGCTTTGTCCATTATGTCCGACGTTGTCATTTGTGCGTAGGGTATGCGTCATCCCCGTCTGATATCAGCTGGCGCGCTCAATCGATATCAGCATGAGCAACCGGTGTTCAGATGCTGTCCGACGTGCGGCATAGGTCATAAAAGCTGGCGTGGCGCCCGCTCGCAAGAGGACGGCCGATTGCAAGCTCTGGGCGCTGGTCATCGGCCCGCGTTCATGTTCCAGTGTGCGAGGCAGCTCCTGGGGCTGGGACAGGCCGGCACGCCTTGGACAACCTATACGTCTGAGGTGGCGCCTCGACTGGCCTATGCCTATCCCGGCAGCTGATGGCGTTCGATAGTCTCACCTCGACACCGCTGAAAATTGGCGGGTGAGGAGTCGGTGGGTGAAACGAGAGAGCACGAGGTCGGCCGACCGCACGCGCAGCCTCGTAATCGATGGCATCCGATCGGCCGGAGAAATCAGCCGAGTTGAACTTGCGACGCGTACTGGACTCACAGAAGCGACCATCTCCACGGTGGTGCGAAAGGCGATTGACGACGGCCTTGTAGTCGAAATCGGTCACGGCGTCTCGACCGGAGGAAAGCGCCGGACCATTTTGGCGGTCAACAGCTCGGCCCGCCACGCCGTCGGGGTGTCGCTTGCGCGCTCGAGGATCGCCCTGGTCCTCACCGACCTGTCGGGTGAGGTCATCGCGGTTAGGGAAACGGAAGGGGCCCGAGACGCTCACCCATCCGCAGTTACAGAAAGGCTCGCACGCGAGATCGCTCACTTCCTCGGAGCCCACAAGGTTGACCCCGAAAGTGTCGTCGGTGTTGGAATCGCGAGTCCCGGCCCTCTCGACTGTGCGGTCGGAGAATTGCGTGGGCTTCAGCCCGGCCCGCTTTGGCGCGGGTTTGCCCTCGAGGAGCGACTTGAGAACCTGACGGGCTTAAAGGTGTTGCTCGACAACGATGCGACGTGCGCGGCGCTCGGCGACTACTGGACCACTCGCCGTGATGCGCCCCCGCCCGTCGCGGCGACGGTATACATGGCGGATGGCATAGGGGCCGGCATTCTCGTCGACGGCCGGGTCTTCCACGGCTCATCATCGAATCCCGGTGAACTCGGCCACATTTCGCTGGACATCAACGGGCCACAGTGCCACTGCGGCGCACAGGGATGCGTTGAAGTGTTTGCGAGTCCATCAGCCGTTGCCGCAGCTGCCATGCGCAATCCCGGTCTCGTCGCCTCCCTCGAGCTTTCCGATGACCCGGACGTCGACCGCCGCACTTTTGAAGCGGTCGCGACGGCAGCCATCTCGGGCAACAAGGCCGCCCGTGGGCTCATCGAGGCGTCCGCGAGGTACCTCGGCGCGGGGATCGTCACGCTCAGTAACCTGCTCGATCTCGACGAAATCCTTCTTTCCGGCCCCGGTTTCACGACCGCAGGGGAAATATATGCCGAAACTATCCACGGCATGCTTCAGCGGGGCACATTCATGCGTGGCATCCACTCCGTCACAGTGAAGCTCTCCGATCTCGGAGTTGACGCTGCGGCAATTGGTGCTGCAACACTCGTGATGCAGCACCAGATCACCCCTCACTCGGCCATCAACTCGCGACGAGTGAATGCCACGTAATCAAGCGCCCAGAAACCCGCTCTTAATTAAGTAACCGAAGTAAGTTACCGTTGCAACGACCCCCGAACGAGGAAACGGCCGTGGGGGCACAAATCACACGGTTCAACGGAGAGCAACTATGGGGAAGTTTCGCCAGCGCGCGAGCGCATCCGCCATCGCGATAGGCACCGCCGTCGCAGTGGCACTGACTGGAGCAACGCCCGCCATCGCGGTGGCTGTCGATGATCCAAGCGTCATCAACATCGCGGACACGAATGCATCTGCGGAGACGAATTCACTGTTTCGCTACCTTCGTGACCAGCAGGGGAATGGTGCTCTCTTCGGTCACCAGCACACGACAGACAACGGCATCACGTTTTCCGAGGCGGATGGGGTCAGTTCGGACGTGCTCGCGGGCACCGGCGACCACCCGGCTATTTTCGGGTGGGACACTCTGATCCTGGAGGGTCTCGAGGCGCCGGGCATCGGCACACTCGAAGAGAACGGCGAGGAGAACGCGCAGATCTGGGCCGATGGGATGAAGAATGCCCACGCGCTCGGCGGTATCAACACGATAAGCACGCACATGTATAACTTCGCTACCGGCGAGGACTTCTACACCACGACCGGACGTCCGGTGAGCACGATCCTCCCTGGCGGTCCGAAGAACGCCGAGTTCAACGAGTACCTCGATCTCATCGCTCTCACGGCCAGTCTCACGGTCGACGAGAACGGCAACGACATCCCGCTGATCTTCCGCCCCTTCCACGAAAACACCGGTTCCTGGTTCTGGTGGGGAGCTGCCCATGCGACGACCGGCGAATACAAGGAGATCTTCCGCTATACCGTCGAGTACCTGCGCGATGTGAAGGGAGTCGACAACCTGCTCTACTCCTTCTCGCCCAACGGAACGTTCGGCGGAGACCAGGCGCGTTACCTCGAGACATATCCCGGCGACGAGTACATCGACATCATCGGCTACGACTTCTACGAGAACAGCAACGAGCCGGAGAATTCCGACGCATGGATTTCGCAGCTCATCCCTGACCTCGCCATGATCACCGACATTGCCGAGGAGCGCGGAAAAATACCGGCATTCACTGAATTCGGCCGCAACGGCGATCGAACCATCAAGGAATCCGGGAACAAGAGCCTGCAGTATTACACGGACATCCTCGACGCGATCAAGGCTGACCCGAAGGCCAGCCGCATTTCATATATGCAGACATGGTCCAACTGGGGACTGGAACAGTTCTACGTGCCGTACCCGGCCACGGCCACGTTGCCAGAACACGAGATGTACCAGGATTTCCTCCAATTCTACGAAGACGACTACACCGTCTTCGCGGACGAGATCGCTGATGACGCTTTCGATCGACCTGCGACCCCCGCCGGGCAGGATGCCACCTTCCGACTGGTCTCGCCCGCAGACGGGGTTCGCATCACGACGGAGTCCGCGACGGTTCGAGCGAAAGCGACGGCCGAGGCACCGAACGACGCGTACTTCACCGTGGACGATGACACGACCAGGTACCCCCTAGTTCTCGCCGACGGCTATTTCACTGGCGAGTGGCAGATCGGCAGCGAGGCGCTAGTCAACGGCCCGGCGACAATAACCGTCGTCGCCGAATACGCAGACGGATCCGAGCGCGTGGCGTCGTCCGAGGTCATCCTGGGTGGCGCGCCCCTGTTCCCTGTCGGGGTGATCGACGACTTCGAAGGGTACGGATCGGATGCCGCGCTCCGCGCCGCCTACGCATTCAACAACGACGCCGCCGACCTCATCGCGCTGTCGACCGACGTCGTCGGCACCGGAAGCAAGGCCGTGGCGTTCGATTATGAATTCGGCCCAAGGGACTACGCGGGATTCGGCAAGGCCTTCGACGGCGCTCAGGACTGGACGGGCTTCAACCAGCTCAATGCGTGGCTCGCACCGGGTGGCTCGAACCAGAAGCTGGTGTTGCAGTTCGACGCCGGCGGGCAGACATTCGAGGCCTACCCGTCACTGGCCGGTACCGAACCGACAGAGCTCGCCATATCGTTCGCCGACTTCCGGAACAAGGCTGACCCGACGCTTTTCCCCACCGCCGCACAGCTGGCGTCAGTGACGAGTTGAGTCCCGCATAGTGGTGTAGCCGCGGTGGCCCGGCTCGTCGTGAAGACGTGGACGCGGTCACCGTGTGATCCTTCGAGAAGTCTCTTACCTCGACTCGAAAGGCATCATCACGATGACCG
>NZ_JAALGE010000046.1 GCF_011057645.1 Marisediminicola senii
ACGTAACCGGCCCGCCCGGCCCGCCCGGCTCGCCCGCACCGCCCGCACCGGCCTGGCCGCCCGGCCCGCGCCGCCGCCACGACGGGTTCAGCACGGCGGCGGTGAGCCCTCCCAGCATGATCGCGCCGCCCACGACCTCGGTGGTCGTCGGAACCTCGCCCTGGGCGAACCACGCGGCGGCGATTCCGAGGATCGGCACGAGCAGGGTGAACGGCGCGACGGCGCTCGTCGGGTACCGCGCGAGCAGGCCGTTCCAGATCGTGTAGCCGATCAGCGACGCCCCGATCGCGGTGTACAGGGTGCTGCCGATCGCGACCAGCGACAGCGACGTGAGCGACTCCAGCACGACGGCGGGGGAGTCGACGACCATGGCGAGCGCGAGGCTCGGTACCGGCACGATCAGGCCGGACCAGACCACCAGCGAGAGCCCGGATGCCACCCGGGCGCGCCGGCTCAGCACGTTGCCGATCGCCCACGACAGCGCGGCGAGGACGGTCACCACGAGGGGCAGCCACGGCGCCGACTGGCCGTGCCCGACGACGACGACACCGAGTCCCGCCATTCCGATCACGATCCCCACCGCCTGGCGCCGGGTCGGCCGCTCGCCGAGCAGTGCCGCCGAGACGATGACGGTGAGCACGACCTGCGATTGCAGCACGAGCGAGGCGAGCCCCGCCGGCATCCCGAGCGCCAGGGCGATGTAGAGCAACGCGAACTGCCCGAAGCTGAGGAAGGTGCCGATGAGCAGCACGGTGCGCCAGCCGAGCTTCGGGGTGGGCACGACGAACACCGCGGGGATGGCGACCAGGAGAAAGCGCAGCGCGAGGAACACCAGCGGCGGAACGTCGGTGAGCTCCTCGTCGATGACGACGAAGTTCAGCCCCCAGATGGTGACGACGAGCAGGGCGAGGAGGGTGTGTCTGGTCGTCACCCGTCAACACTGCCACGAGCCGGGAGGGAACGATTTCGGCCCCGCCGCGTTGCACCCGGTATGAAAGCAATCGTGTACAGCCAGACCGGTGACCCATCCGTACTCCAGTTCGTCGACCGTGACATGGTCGAACCGCCCGCCGGTGAAGTGCGGGTGCGCATCGTCTACTCGGGCGTCAACCCCACCGACTGGAAGTCCCGCCGGGGAGGCGGCCCAGGCGAGGCGACCCCGTTTGCCGAGGTCGTGCCCAACCAGGACGGCGCGGGCGTCATCGACGCCGTCGGCCCAGGGGTCGAGGGCTTCGCCGTCGGCGATCGCGTCTGGCTCGCGCTCGCCGCGGCAGAGCTCGCCGCGGGCGGCACCGCCCAGCAGTACAGCGTGCTGCCGGTCAGCCGCGTCTACCCGCTGCCCAACAGCGCCAGCTTCGAGATCGGCGCGAGCCTCGGCGTTCCCGCCATCACCGCGCACCGCGCCCTCACCGTCGCGGAGGACGGTCCGCGGCGGCTCGCCCCCGGCGCGCTCGACGGCAAGACCGTGCTCGTCGCCGGTGGTGCCGGAGCGGTCGGCCACGCCGCGATCCAGCTCGCCCGCTGGGCCGGCGCGACCGTGATCACGACGGTCAGCAGTGACGCGAAGGCCGCCCTGGTGACCGCCGCCGGTGCGCACCACGTCGTCGACTACAAGGCGACCGACGCGGCCACCGAGATCCGCCGCATCGCCCCCGACGGCGTCGACTTGATCGTCGAGGTCGCTCCGGCACCCAACGCCGAGCTCGACATCGCCGTGATCCGCAACCGCGGGGTCATCGCGGTGTACGCGAACGACGGTGGAGACACCATGACGCTCGACGTGCGCAGCTACTTCGCGCTCAACGTGCGCTACCAGTTCCTGCTGCTGTACACGGTCGGCCAGGCCGAATTGGATGCCGCGGCCGAAGACATCAACGCCGCCCTCGTCGACGGCGCCCTCCCGGTCGGAGAGGATGCCGGCCTCCCGCTGCACCACTTCGAGCTCGAGCGCACGGCCGACGCACACGAGGCCGTCGAGAACGCCATCGTCGGCAAGGTACTGATCGCGGTCGGCACCGAATAGACCGGCACTGAATCCCGCCGGTCGTCACCCGGTCGTCTCCACCCCGGCCGTCGCCCCCCCCACCCCCCCCGAAAGAAGAGACATCATGAGTGAAAAAGTCTGGTTCATCACCGGCACCTCGCGCGGCTTCGGCCGCGAGTGGGCCATCGCCGCGCTCGACCGCGGTGACCGGGTGGCGGCGACCGCGCGGTCGGTCGACAGCCTGTCCGACCTCGTCGACACGTACGGCGACAGCATCCACCCCCTGCAGCTCGACGTGACCGACCGGGACGCCGCTTTCGCGGCCGTGGCCGAGGCGCGCGACAGGTTCGGCCGCATCGACATCGTCGTGAACAACGCCGGGTTCGGGCACTTCGGAATGATCGAGGAGCTCACCGAGCAGCAGGCCCGCGCGCAGATCGACACGAACGTGTTCGGGGCGCTCTGGGTGACCCAGGCCGCGCTGCCGATCATGCGCGAGCAGGGCAGCGGGCACGTCATCCAGGTGTCGTCGATCGGCGGCATCACGGCATTCCCGAACGTCGGCATCTACAACGCGTCGAAGTGGGCGCTCGAGGGCATGTCGCAGGCGCTCGCGCAGGAGGTGTCGCAGTTCGGCATCCACGTGACGCTCGTGGAGCCCGCCGGATTCTCGACCGACTGGAGCGGCTCGTCGGCGCAGCACTCCGACAAGCTACCCGCGTACGACCCGGTGCGCGCCGCCGCCGCGGAGGCCCGGAAATCCCGCCAGCAGACGCAGGGCGACCCGGTCGCCACGCGCGGCGCGATCCTCGAGGTCGTCGACGCCGAGAAGCCGCCGCTGCGCGTGTTCTTCGGCGACACCCCGTTCGGCATCGCGTCGGCGGACTACGCCAGCCGCATCGCGACCTGGGAGACGTGGCAGCCCGTCGCCGTGCGTGCCCAGGGCGGCGAGCAGTAGCTCGCCGCGGGTAACGCGGGGGGCGATCGATAGCTGATGTACGGCGGATGCTGCGCGGTGCACGCCGCGCGGCATCCATCGCTCTCATCATTCAGGAACAGGTGGGGACAGTGGGGGTGTGGATGCTGCGCCCCGGCCCCATTCCGTCGCACTCGTGCGCTCCGGCCGCCGATTCTCCTGAATGCTGAGACAAGCGCCGCGCGGGTTCCTGAATGATGGAACATTCGCCCGGCACGTTCCTGAATAGTGAAAGCTCAGCGCGCGGCGAGGAACGCCAGCGCGCGGGCACGCAGCTCGCGCGAGGTCGGCGCCGAGAAGTGCCCGCGGCCCGGCACCTCGAAGAACTCGCCGCGCGGAACCGCCTCCGCCAGCGCCCGCGACTGCGCGAGGATCGGGTCGTCGCTGCCGGTCGCGAACAGCACCGGCTGCTGCGGCGGGTTCGCGGCATCGGGCTGCGGCCCCCCGCGCATGCCCTCGACCAGGCTCACCAGCGCCGACAGGTCGTTGCCGCGCATTCCCCCCGCCATCTCGAGGTAGGTCGCGGTCAGGCGGTCGACGATCGGGGTGCCGTCGGCGATGAACGCGCGCGCCGCAGCCACGTCGAAGCGCGTGAGCGGGTCACCGTCGGGAATGCCGCCGAGCACCGCCCGGGTGATGTGCACGTGCAGTTCCACGGCGGCATGCCAGCCGACCCTGGCGCCGAGCGAGTAGCCGACGAACGCCATCTCGTCGAGCAGGTACGCGTCGCGCACCGCGAGCACGTCGTCGACGAGCGCCTCCATCGTGTACGCGCCGGGGTCGTGCGGCTTGTCGCTCGCGCCGTGCCCGCGCTGGTCGAGCGTGACCACGCGGAATCCGGCACGGGTGAGCTCGCGAATCCACCCGGTCGCCTGCCAGTTCGCGAACGCACTCGACGCGAAGCCGTGCACGGCGAACACCACGGGCGCGTCGGGCCCGCCGAACTCGTAGGTGGCGAGCCGGTACCCCTCCGCCGACATCACGAACACCGGGTCGGGCATCCCCGGAAGCAGGCTCACGCGGCGACCTGCCCCGCGGCCAGTGCCCCGCCACGCACTCGAACGACCACGACGGCCTAGATCGCGGTCAGCACGAAGACCGGGATCTCGCGCTCGGTCTTCTCCTGGTAGTCGGCGTAGTCCGGGTACGCGGCTACGGCCCGCTCCCACCACAGGGCGCGCTCGTCGCCGGTCACGATCCGCGACTCGTAGTCACGCTTCACCGGCCCGTCCTGCAGTTCGACGTGCGGGTGCGCGACGAGGTTGAAATACCAGACTGGATGCTTCGGCGCGCCGCCCAGCGAGGCGACGACGGCGTACTCGCCGTCGTGCTCCACCCGCATGAGTGCCGTCTTGCGCAGCTTTCCCGACTTCGCCCCGACCGACGTCAGGATGATGACGGGCATGCCGCGCAGCGTCGTACCCTCGGTTCCGCCGGAGTTCTCGTAGGTCTCCGCCTGTTCGCGGGCCCAGTCGGACGTGCTCGGTTCGTATTCCCCTGTGAGTGGCATGTGAAGTGCAACGCCCGGGAGCATGGTCTATTCCGCGGCCGGGCAGCCGAGCCGACGACTGCCGAGCGCCGCGGCGCGACGGCCGCGAGGCTTGTCGGCAGAATGGACCGATGACCACTACAGCCCCCTTCGGTTCCTGGCGCTCGCCCATCTCCGCTCACGACCTCGCCGCCAGCGGCCACCCCGTATCGGGCGGCGCCTGGGTCGGCGATGACATCTGGTGGCTCGAGCTGCGGCCAGCGGAGGGCGGAAGGCTCGCCGTGCGCACCGAACGCGATGGCGCCGTCGTCGACGTGCTGCCCGCACCGTGGAACGCCCGCACCCGGGTGCACGAGTACGGCGGGGGAGCGTGGGCGGTCTCCCCCGACGGCACGCTGGTGTTCTCCGAGTTCACCGACCAGCGCCTGTACCGTCTCGATGCGGGCTCGAACACCCCGGTGCCGATCACCCCGGCCGCGGGGCCGGACGGCGCCAGCTACCGGTTCGGCGAGCTGAGCATCCGCGGCGACGAGGTCATCGCGGTGCGCGAGACCCACCCGGGCCAGGCGCCCGCGGACAGCACCACGCCCGCGGGCAGCACCCTCACCCGCGACATCGTCGCAGTGCCGGTCGACGGCTCCGCGGCGAGCGACGACGCTGCAGGCGGCGGCCGCGGCATCCGTTCGATCGTCTCCGCCTCGCACTTCGTCGCGGGCGCGCGCTTCTCGCCCGACGGCACCCACCTCGCCTGGATCGCGTGGGAGCACCCGCGAATGCCGTGGGACGGCACAGAGCTGCGGGTCGGCGCCCTCGTCGACGGCGTGGTCGGGAGCGATTGGCGCACCATCGCCGGGTCGACGACCGAGTCGCTGCTGCAGCCGGAGTGGGTCGACGACAACACCCTCACCGCGATCAGCGACCGCAGCGGCTGGTGGAACCTCGAGCGCCTCGGCCTCGACGGCTCCCGCCGCGTCGTGCGCGCCGACGACGCCGAATACGGCGGCGCCCTGTGGATGCTCGGCATGCGCTGGCACGCGCAGCTCACCGACGGCGGCATCCTCGCGGTGCGCACCCTCGGCGACGACAGCCTCGTGGTCGTCGATCCGACCACCGGTGACGCGCGCACCGTCGAGCAGCCCCTCACCACGATCGCGCTGGGCGCCGTGCGCGGCACCCGCGTGCTCGTCACCGGCGGCAGCGCGAGCATCCCGACCGGCCTCCGGGTGCTCGACCTCGAGACCGGCGCGCTCACCGACGTGCGCCTGGCGGTCGACGACCTGCCGGATGCCGCCTTCCTGCCGGTCGCCGAGGCGCGCACGTTCACCGGGGATCGCGACGTGCATTCCTTCGTCTACCCGCCGCGCAACCCCGACTTCGCCGCGCCCGACGGCGAAGTGCCGCCCTACGTCGCGTTCGTGCACGGTGGCCCGACCTCGCGCGTCTCGGCGACGGTCAACCCGGCGATCGCGTACTTCACCAGCCGCGGCATCGGCGTGATCGACGTGAACTACGGCGGGTCGACCGGTTACGGCCGCGAGTACCGGGAGCGACTGCGCGGCCAGTGGGGAATCGTCGACGTCGACGACACCATCTCGGCAGTGCTCGGACTTGCGGATGCGTCGCTCGCCGACCGCGACCGGCTCGCGATCCGCGGCGGATCGGCCGGCGGCTGGACGGTCCTCGCGGCGCTCACGAGCTCCGACGTGTTCGCGGCAGGCACCTCGTACTACGGGGTCGCGGAGCTCACCCAGTTCGCGAGCGACACCCACGACTTCGAGTCGCGCTACCTCGACGGCCTGATCGGTCCGCTGCCCGAGGCCGAGGCGCTGTACCAGTCGCGCGCCCCGGTCAACAACGTGGCCGGCCTCACCACGCCGGTGCTGCTGCTGCAGGGGCTCGACGACCCGATCGTTCCGCCGTCGCAGGCGGAGATGTTCCGCGACGCGATGATGGAGCGCGGCATCCCGCACGCCTACATCGCCTACGAGGGCGAGTCACACGGGTTCCGCCGGGCCGAGACCATCGTCAGCGCCACCGAAGCCGAGCTCTCGTTCTACGGCCAGGTGATGGGATTCGACCCCGTCGGGGTGCCGCGCATCGAGCTCGCGGGCGACGCCGGCACCGAACCCGCGGCGAAGTAATTCGCCGCTCAGGGAATCTCTCGCCCCCCGACCGGCGTTGGGCGAAAGGAGCGCGCTGGCCGGATGACGGCCGCGGGCATCACGAAGACAAGGAGCCACACCTGATGACCTCAGTACCCACCATCACCCTGAACGACGGCGTCCAGATTCCCCAGCTGGGATTCGGCACCTACCAGATCGAGCCATCCGACACCAAGAAGGCGACCCTCGGGGCGCTCGAGGTCGGCTACCGCCACATCGACACCGCCGAGATGTACGGCAACGAGAAGGAGGTCGGCGAAGCCGTCGCAGCCTCCGGCATCGACCGCTCGGAGATCTTCGTCACCAGCAAGCTCAACAACGGGTTCCACGCCCGCGACGAGGCGCTCGCCGCATTCGACGGAACCCTCGAGGCCCTCGGCTCCGAGTACGTCGACCTGTTTCTCATCCACTGGCCCCTCCCGGCCGTCGGCGACTTCGTCGAGACCTGGAAGGCCCTCGAAGAGATGAAGGCGTCCGGTCGCGTCAAGTCCATCGGCGTCTCGAACTTCCAGGCCCACCACCTGCAGCGCCTGTTCGACGAGACCGGAACGGTTCCGTCGGTCAACCAGATCGAGGTGCACCCGTACCTGACGCAGGATGACCTCCGCGCGTTCAACACCACGAACGGCATCGCCACCGAGGCATGGTCGCCCATCGCCCAGGGCAAGGTGCTCGACGACTCCGTCATCGCCGCGATCGCCGAGCGCGTCGGCAAGTCCACCGCGCAGGTCACGCTGCGCTGGCACATCCAGCGCGGCGACATCGTCTTCCCGAAGTCGGTCACCCGCAGCCGCGTCGAGGAGAACTTCGCCCTGTTCGACTTCGAGCTCACCGCCGACGATGTCACCGCGATCACCGCGCTGAACCGCGACGAGCGCACCGGCCCGAACCCCGACGAGTTCAACTACGTCCCGGGCAAGTAGCACCCACCCGCCGGAGTGATCCCGCGGGTGCACACGAAGAACCCGACCGGCGCGAGCCGGTCGGGTTCTTTGTTTCTGCCGGCGGTGCCGGGCGCTGCCGCGTCGGTCAGTGACCGCCCGGCATGGTCGCGGGTGCGTCGGCGAACTCCGGTGGCCTGCGAACCATGAACGCCACCGGGATGGCGAACAGCGAGATGATCGCACCGCACAGGAATGCCGCCCGAACGCCGGCGGCCGTCGCGACGACCTCGGATGCGCCATCCATCTCCATGCCCAGCGAAACGGCGGCCATCACGGCGACGAACAGCGCGGTGCCGATCGCGCCGGCCAGCTGCTGCACGGTTCCGACGATCGCGCTGCCGTGCGAGTAGAGCTTCGGGCGCACCGACCCGAGGCCGGCGCTGAACAGCGGGGTGAACAGCAGGGCAAGGCCGAGGCTCAGCGTGATGTGGGCGGCGAGGAGCAATCCGGTCGGGGTGTTCTCGGTCACCATCGTGAGTGCCCAGAACACCGCGCTGACGATGGTCGAGCCGACGATGAGCAGCACGGTCGGCCCCGAGCGGTCGTAGATGCGACCGACGATGGGGGCGAGCAGCCCCATCAGCAGGCCGCCGGGAAGCAGCAGCAGTCCGGCGCCCAGCGTGTCGAGGCCGAGCACGGTCTGCATGTAGATGGGCAGCAGGATGATCGTGCCGAACAGCGCCATCATGCTGATCGCCATGAGCACCACGGCCAGCGAGAAGTTGCGCGAGGTGAAGGTGCGGAGGTCGAGCAGGGCCGCGTCGCGCTTCTGCAGGGTGAGCTGGCGCAGCACGAAGAGGGCGAGGGCGGCGACGCCGATCGCGAGCGGCACCCAGCCGGGGATGGATGCCTCGTCGCCGCTTTCGGCGATGGTGCTGAGTCCGAACACCAGGCCGCCGAATCCGATCGCCGACAGGATGACCGACAGCACGTCGATCGGCTTGCGCACCGGGGTGGTGATGTTCTGCAGCAGGCGGGCGCCGAGGCCGAGGGCGGCGAGGGCGATGGGCAGCACCAGGATGAACATCCAGCGCCAATCGAAGACCGACAGGATGAGGCCGGAGATGGTGGGGCCGATCGCCGGGGCGACGGAGATGACGATGGAGATGTTGCCCATCATGCGTCCGCGGGCCGCGGGCTCGACCAGGGTGAGCACGGTGGTGAGCAGCAGCGGGAACATGATGGCCGTTCCACTGGCCTGGATCACGCGGGCGATGAGCAGCACGGCGAATCCCGGCGCGATCGCGGCGACCAGCGTGCCGAGGCTGAACAGGCTCATCGCGGTGATGAATACCGGGCGGGTGTTGAACCGCTGCAGCAGGTACCCCGTGATCGGGATGACCACGGCCATGGTGAGCAGGAAGGCGGAGGTGAGCCACTGCGCGGCGCTGGCCGTGATGTCGAGGTCGTCCATCAGGCGGGGGAGGGCGACTCCCATGATGGTCTCGTTGAGGATCACGATGAACGTCGACACGAGCAGCACGGTGATGACGAGCCGGTCGCGTGCCGCCGTCGAACCCCGTCCGTCGGCGGGGGTCGCGGTCGTCGAACCGGCCTGCGGCTCCGTGCGCTGCGGCTCCGTGCGCTTCGGCACCGTGATGGGGGAGGTGTCTGTCATGGGGTTCCCGTCGGGCAGAGTGATGGGCCACGGGATCGGCGCGACCGGGTCGGCGCGGCGTGGCGGGTGCCATGAGGCAAGCGGCATCCACCCGGCCTTTATTCCCGCGCGGGCCCCGAGGCGCGTTACGGGCAGGTGAACGATCTGCGTGGCGGCCCGGTCTGCCCCACCGTGGCAGACCTGTCCCGACCACGCCAGGCCGCACCGACCCGACCCGGCCCCGATCCCGGCGCGACTCAGGGAATGAGCACGATCTTGCCGCGGATGCCGCCGGCCTGGCTGCGGCGGTGCGCCTCGACGGCCTCATCGAGCGGGTACTCCGCGCCGATCTCGATCTCGAACCTGCCGCGCCCGACGAGGTCGCCGACCACCCGAACGGCGTCCTTGCGGTCGCGCTGCTCCTCCTCGGTGAGGGGCACCGGGTTGCCGCCCGACCACGCGCGGATGCCCAGTTCGGCCGCCCGGGCGCCGACCACGATGGTGCCGATGCGGTTGCGGTCGGCGACGAGCGCGAACGAGGCATCGAGGGCCTCGTCGGTGCCTGCCCCGTCGAGCACGACGTCGACCCCGCCGGGGGCCACATCGCGGATGCGCTCCAGCAGGCCGGGACCGTAGGAGACCGGGATGGCGTCCAGCTCGGCGATGCGCTGGTGGTTCTCGCGGCGCGCCGTGGCGATCACGGTCGCGCCCCACGCGGTGGCGAACTGGATGGCGGCCTGGCCGACCGCGCCCGATCCACCGTGGATGAGCAGCACGTCGCCTGCCCTGACCCCGAGTGAGCGCAGCACTTGGTACGCGGTACCGATGGGCACGCCGATCGCGGCGCCCTGCGCGAAACTGAGCGACGCCGGCTTCGGGTCGATGTGGGCGGTGTCGACGGCCAGCAGGGTGGCGTAGGTGCCGGTGGCCCCCGCGATCACCACCTCGTCGCCGACCGACCACCCGGTCACGTCGCTGCCGACGGCGGCGATGACGCCGGCACCGTCGAAGCCGGGTCGGCGGGGCGTCGTGATCTCGCCGGTCTCGCGGATGCGGGCGCGCACCTTCCAGTCCAGGGGGTTGAGGCCGGCGGCCTCGACGGCGACCACGACCTCGCCCGCGGCGGGCTGGGGGTCGGGAACATCGACGAGGTGGAGCACCTCGGGTCCGCCGAACTCGGTGTACTGCACGATGCGTGCCATGGGGGCCTCACAATTCCGTGGGTGGTGGGTGTCTGCGCCGTCGCAGCCGATGAGCGAGCCGGCTGGCCCACTCTGGCACGGGAGACGAGCGCGCGTCACGACATGGCACAGTGCGGGGCCGGCCGTGCCCGGTCGGCCCTAGTCGCGGCGCGGGGCGCGCGGACCGTTCGCCCGCAGCGCGGTCTCCTCGGCGTCGATGGCGGCGAGCACCGCCCGCACCGCGCGATCCTCGTAGCGGTTCTCGGCCCGCGCCGCGATGATGACCTCGCGCTCGGCCTCGATCATCGCGCGGCGCAGCCGGGCATACGCGGCCGTCGCCGACTCGGTGTCGTCGTCGGTGCTGTCGTTCAGCGCGTCGAGCACGAAACCCGCGTTGGCGCGCAGCCGCTGCAGCACCCGCTCCTCGTCGGCGTCGGTCGCCTCGGCGTCGAGCCTCGCGAGTCCCGCCTGCTGAGCTTCGGCCATCAGGGACTGCGCCTCGTCGCGTTCCCTGTCGGCGTCCGGAGGGGGCAGCCGCAGCCCGCGGATGATGGTGGGCAGCGCCAGCCCGCCGAGCAGCGACCCGACCACGACCACGAAGGCCACGAGCTGCAGCACCTCGCGCTCCGGGGTCTCCGGCGGCAGCAGGAAGACGGCGGCGAGGGTCACCACCCCGCGGATGCCAGCCGCCGAGACGGCCGCGCCGGTGCGGAACCCCCACCGCCGCGACCGCAGCGCGCGCGGCCCGAATTCGAACAGGGCAGTGGCGGCCATCACGAACGAGACCCTGGCGACCACCGCGGCCGCGAGGGCACCGATCGCGAGCCCGGCGATCTCCCACCCGCCGAGCACGGAATCCTGCACCCCGGCGAGGATGCCGGAGAGCGCGAGCCCGATGAACAGGAACACCGCGTTCTCGAGCAGGAACCGGATGGTGCGCCAATTGATCGACTCGGCGATCCTGGCCTCGGCCGACTGGATCAGCGGCGCACGATGCCCGAGGTAGAGCCCGGCGACCACGACGGCGAGCACGCCCGACCCGCCGAACGCCTCGGCCGGGATGAAGGCCAGGTACGGGGTCACGAGCGAGAGGCTGGTGTCGAGCACCGGCGCGTGCAGCCGCTTGCGCACCGCCCCGAGGACCGCGCCGACGGCCACGCCGACCGCGGCCCCGCCGAGCACGGCGACGACGAACTGGATGCCGATATCCCACGGGTTGAGCACCGCCAGGATGCCGGCGATCGCGGCGTTGAGGGCGACAAGCGCGGTGGCATCGTTCATCAGGCTCTCGGTCTCGAGCACCGTGACGATGCGCCGCGGCATCCGGAGTCGACCGGCCGTCGCGGTCACGGCGACCGCGTCGGTGGGGGCGACGACGGCCCCGAGCGCCAGGGCGGCCGCGAGACCCACCGAGGGCAGGATCGCCCACACGGTGAGCCCGACCACGCCGACCGTGAACGCCACCAGCCCGACAGACAGCAGCAGGATGCTCGCGCGCCGCGCCCGCACGTCGGCGAGCGAGGTGCGGATCGCCGACGCGAACAGCAGCGGCGGCAGCAGCGCATACAGGATGAGCTCCGGCTCGATCTGCACCTCGGGTACGACAGGCACGAAGGATGCCGCCGCGCCGACCAGCACGAGGGTGACGGGTGCCGACCAGCCGGCCCGCCGCGACAGCCCCGTCACGATCACGGTCACGACCACGAACGAGACGACCCAGCTGACGACCGCGACGGGGTCCACGGTCAGCCCATCGCGGGCACGGCGTGTCCGTGCTGGCTGGCGAGCAGCGTGTCGGTGAACGACGCGTTGGCGCGCAGCTCGAGGTGCACCGTGCCCGCCGCGTCGCCCAACCCGGCGGCATCGCTCGGCACCGCGGTCGCAGCCGCGCCCGGACCGAAGCGGAGCGTCACCGTGTAGCAGAACGGCGTCTGGTACCCGTCGATGCGCGCGACGAAGGTGGTGGCATCCACCCATGCCCCGCTCGCAGCGATGGCGAGGTCGCCGGGCGCGCGCGTCACGTCGCCGGTGCCGAGGGTGGTGCGCCCGAAGAGCCGGGTGTCGAACCCGCAGGCGATGTGGTGGTCGCCCGCGGCATCGGTGATGGTGATCGTGGTGCGGCCGACGCCCTCGGTCAGCTGCACGCCCCACAGGTCGCCGTCATCGAGCTGATAACGGATGCCGCCTACCCTCGCCGCGGTCGGCGACGTCGGGGTGCCGGCCGGCAGCGGCAGGTCGAGCCGCAGCAGGGCATCGGCCAGGGCGTCATCGGCGACGAGCGCCGCGGGGCCGGACAGCGCAGCCCCGCCCGCCGCGGCCCCGCCGACCGCGCCCTCGCCTGACAGCGCAGGCAGCACGTACTCCCACACCAGGTCGAGGATGTCGTGGCCGTCTGGCACGCCGCTGGTCACGGCGAGCACCGCGTCGTGGCCGGGGAACACGATCGAGAACTGGCCGAATGCGCCGTCCGCGCGGTAGGCGTCGCCGCCGCGGCAGCGCCAGAACTGGTACCCGTAGCCCTGCGCGTCGTGCCGCGGTGTCGCCGGGTCGCCGTTCGGCACCTGCAGTGCGGTCGCCTCGTCGACCCAGTGCCCCGGCACCACCTGCCGTCCGTTCCACCGGCCGCGCTGCAGGTAGAGCTGGCCGAACGCGGCGACCTCCTCGGTGGTGAGGCTCAGCCCCCAGCCGCCGACGTCGATACCGCGGGGGCAGCGCTCCCAGCGCGCCCCGGTGATGCCGAGCGGCATGAAGAGGCGCGGCGTGAGGTAGTCGAGCAGCCGCTCGCCGGTCAGCCGGGTAAGGAGCGCCGACAGCAGGTAGGTGGCACCGGTGTTGTAGACGAAGAGCGTGCCCGGCGCATGCTCCAGGGGCACCGCGAGCACCGCCCTCGCCCAGTTGTCGTCGGGGGCGTTGTGGGCAGCGTCCACGGTGTCGGCGGCGTGGCCCGTCGTCATGGTCAGCAGGTGACGCACCCGCAGCGCGGCGAGGTTCTCGCCGACCGTCGCCGGGAGGTCGTCCGGCAGGAGCTCGACGATCCGGTCGTCGAGCGTGAGCAGGCCCTCGTCGATCGCGAATCCCACCGCCGTGGCCGTCACGCTCTTGCTGACCGAGAACAGCGAGTGCGGCTGATCGTCGGAGTACGGCTTCCACCAGCCCTCGGCTACTACCCGGCCGTGGCGCACGAGCATGATGCTGTGCAGTTCGAGTCGCCTGGCCTCGACCGCGCGGAGGAACGCGCTCACGCCAGCGGCGTCGACTCCCTCGGCGCGGGGCGTGCTGCGGGGGAGGATCCTGGCTCGTGTCATCCCCTCATTCTGAGGCCGATCACTCGATCGACGTGATGAATCCCTCGGTGACCATGAAGTCGTAGGCGACCTCCGCTGGCTCCTCGCCGGCGTCGTCGACACGCAGGTTGAGTTCGCGGAGCGTCTCGTCGGTGATCGACGGCGAGATCAGCGCGAAGATGTCGGCGAGCTCGGGGTGCTGTTCGAGGGTCTCGGTGTAGAAGACCGGCGCGACATTGTAGGCCGGAAAGAACCCGCGGTCGTCCTCGAGGATGGTCAGGTCGAGCTTGTCGATGCGGCCGTCGGTGGTGAACACCTCGCCGAAATTGCAGGTTCCCCGGTCGGTGGCCGTGTAGACGGCGCCGGTGTCGAAGATCATCACGTTGTCGTCGGGAACGCCCTCCGCCGACCCGCGTTCGAGGTCGTAGGCCTCGAGCATCGGGTTCATGCCATCGGCGCGCGAGTTGAACTCCGCCTCGATGCAGAAGGTGCGCTGGTCGACCGGCAGGGCCGCCATCTCCGAGAGCGTGCTGACATCGCCGAGCTCGGGCAGCGCCTCGGTGCGCACGGCCATCGCATAGGTGTTGTTGAGCGGTGCCGGCTCCAGCCAGGTGAGCCCGTTGGCTTCGTCCGCGTCGCGCACGGCCTCGTACTGCTCCTGCTGGTCCGGAATCCCCTCGGGCTCTGCCAGAAAGCTCAGCCACGCCGTGCCGGTGTACTCCCAGGTCATGTCGGCGCCGCCCGAGGTCATCAGTTCCCGCACCGGAACGCTGCCCGGCACGTTCGTCTTGTCTTCGACCTCGAATCCTGCGGCGCGTGCCGCGATGACGGCGATCTTGCCCAGGATGAGCTGCTCGGTGAAGTTCTTCGACGTGATGGTGATCATGGTGCCCTCGGCGCTGGCAAGCGGTTCGATCGTGCCGGGTCCGACGTCGGGCACGTATGCGGTGGCCGGCTGCAGTCCGCACCCGGTGAGGGCGACGAGGCCGGCAGCGACGACGGCGGTGGCGGCGAGCGAACGGCCAGCGAGCGAGCGGCGCCCGGGCGAGCGGCGCCCCAGCCAGCGGCGCCCGAGCGAATTGCGTGCGGGGGAGTGTCGGTGCTCGGTCATCAGAGGCCTTTCGGGCGGGCGACGTGTTCGACGACGCGTCCCAGCCAGTCGATGGTCAGCGCGAGCAGGGCGATGAGCAGTGCCCCGGAGATGAGAACGCTGAAGAGGTACAGGTTGACGCCGGTCGTGATGAGCAGTCCGAGCCCGCCGCCGTTGACGAAGGCGGCGAGCGCCGCGGCGCCGACGAGCAGCACGAGGGCGGTGCGGATGCCGGCGAGCATCACCGGAACGGCCAACGGCAGCTCGACCCTGAACAGCACCGAGGCCGCGCTCATCCCCATGCCGCGCCCGGCTTCGACGAGGCTGCTGTCGACCCCGAGGATGCCGATCACGGTGTTGCGCAGCACGGGCAGTGCCGCGTAGATCACCAGGGCGACGATCGACGCCCAGTAGCCGGAGGTGATGAGCATGGCGAGCAGCACGATCATGCCGATCGCCGGTGCGGCCTGCCCGAAGTTCGCGATGAACAGCACCGGTCCGCGCAGGCGGCGCAGCGCTGGCCTGGTCAGCAGCACGCCGAGCGGGATGGCGATGACGAGAACGATGGATGCCGCCACGAACGTCAGCGACAGGTGCTCGAGCGTCGACCCCCACAGCGATGCGGGATCCAGCGTCGACCGCTCAGACGCCGTCAGCGGCGCGAGGTTCAGCCACACCAGGAACCCGGCCAGCACCGCGGCGATCGCCGCGGGCTGCACGATGAGGCCTTTCCAGGTGGCGGCGCCGCCGACCGTCGTGACGCGCGCCTCGACGGCGGCGTCAGTCATCGTGCGCCTGCGACATCGACGAGCCGGCTGACGTCGGCGCGTCCGGCGCCACGGTGGGGATGGCGTCTGAGTTGGTGCCCACTGGGCCACCGATGGATGCCGCGGCTGACGCCCGCGCGGCGGTGATGGCGTCCATCACGGTCTCGACGGTGATCACCCCGAGGAACACGTCGCGCCGGCCGGTCACGAGGGCGGCACCCGCGCTCGAGACCAGCATGGTGTCGAGCGCGTCGTTGAGGGTCGCGCCCTGGCCGACGACGGGGAGCTTGTCCTCCGGCACGTCCGTGAGGGTGTCGAGCCTGGCGAGCTGGCGCCGCGAGAGCCACTGCACTGGGCGTTCCCGGTCGTCGAGCACGACGACGTGGTTGTGGTCGGCTCGCTCCATCTTCTCGATGGCAGACGCCGCGGCTTCCCCGGCATGAACGGTCACGGCGTCCGCGAGGGTGACCTCGCCGACGCGGCGCAGCGTGAGCTGCTTGAGCCCGGCGCCGGAGCCGATGAAGTTCTCGACGAACGCGTTGGCCGGCTCGGCGAGGATGCGCTCCGGGGTGTCGTACTGCACGATGCGTGCCCCCTCGGTGAAGACGACGATCCAGTCACCGAGCTTCACGGCCTCATCGAAGTCGTGGGTCACGATCACGATGGTCTTCTGCACCTCTTCCTGGATGCTCAGCAGCTCGTCCTGCAGGCGCTGCCGGGTGATCGGGTCCACGGCGCCGAACGGCTCGTCCATGAGAAGCACTGGCGGGTCGGCGGCGAGGGCCCTCGCCACGCCGACGCGCTGCTGCTGGCCTCCCGACAGTTCTTTCGGAAAGCGGTCGCGATACTGCGCGGGGTCGAGCGAGACGAGCTCGAGCAGTTCGTCGACCCGCGCGGCGATGCGGCCCTTGTCCCAACCGAGCATCTTGGGAACGATCGCGATGTTCGCCGCGACGGTCATGTGCGGGAACAGCCCGCCGGCCTGGATGACGTAGCCGATCCGGCGGCGCAGCTCATCGCCCCCGATGCTCGTGACGTCTTCGTCGCCCAGCACGATGCGGCCCTTGGTCGGCTCGATGAGGCGGTTGATCATCTTGAGCGTCGTCGTCTTGCCGCAGCCAGACGGGCCGACCAGCATCACGATCTTGCCGGCCGGGATCTCGAGGGTTACGCCATCGACGGCGGGGGACGACTGCCCCGGGTACTGCTTGGTCACGTTGTCGAGCACGATCGACTTACCGCTGATCGTGCCGGTGGATGGGCGGGAGACGGCGGATTCAGACACGGATACCTCGGGGTGTGGTCAGTCGGCCGAGGCCGACGAGGAGAAGGTCGAGCAGGAGGGCGAGTACGACGACGCCGATGACGCCGGTCAGCACGGACTCGAGGGAGTTCGCACCGCCGAGGCGCGACAGGCCGGAGAAGATGAACCCGCCGAGCCCGGGGCCGAGCACGTAGGCCGCGATAGCGGCGATGCCCATCACCATCTGGGCGGAGACGCGGATGCCCCCGAGGATCACCGGCCAGGCGAGCGGCAGCTCGACGCGCAGGAAAATGCTCGAGCGGCTCATGCCGAGTCCGCGGGCGGACTCCACGACCGACTGGTTGATCCCGGTCAGGCCGACGATGGCGTTGCGCAGGATGGGCAGGATCGCGAAAAACGTCACGACGGCGAGGGCGGGGGGTACCCCGAAGCCGAATGGCGCGACGAGCAAGCCGACGAGCGCGAACGCGGGAATGGTGAGCCCGATCGCCGTCACCGTGTTGGCGACGGAGCTGAGCGGCCGGCTGCGGTAGACGACCGCCGCGACGGCGATGGCGATGGCCGTCGCCAGGAGCAGGCACTGCACGACCAGGCTCAGGTGTTGCCACGAAGCAAACGCGATCTGGTCGAATCTGCTGCCGAGAAAATCTGCCATTGCAGCCCTCGTCTCGGGGTAGGGGATGGATTACGCCCCCGAACGGGGGCATCACGTGCACCCCACCTTCGAGCACTCGCGGGCTCAGGTCAAACTTGAGGTCCCATGCTATGGGCGCATTATTCCTTCGGAAGACGAGGGGCCGTGAGCCTCACGATCAGGCCCGCGACGAGCAGTACTGCCCCGCCGACCATGAGTGCGAGTCCGATGGTCGCGCCCGTTTCATCGGGAAGGACGACGAACAGCGGGCTTGCGAGGGCAGCGATGACGAGCATCACGACTCCGACGAGCACGAGCACCAGGGCGACGAATCCACGTTTCATGGTTGTGACACAACCACACCGCACGTAAACGGTCGAGGGGGCTGCGCGTACCCCGCTTTCGCCCTACTATCCCGGGCGTGCGCGGGAACGCGCAGCGCGAACGGCCTCAGCCGAGGGGCGCGCCTTCGAACTCGTCCCAGGCGCGCTCGAACGCGGCGTGGGCCTCCTTCGACTCGGAGTCCGAGCTGAAGTAGCCGTCGTAGATGGCCTTGCCGCCGTGCTCGGGGAAGAGGGTGTCGTCCTTGACGGATGCCGCGAGCTCACCGACCTCGTCGGACCGGTCGACCTGCGCGAGAAGCCAGCTGCGGAATGTGTCGGTCATGGTGATTCCTTTCGAGTGGGAGCTCCAGTCTGACACCGTGGCCTACCACGATTCCTACGCGATTCACAGAGGCGACCGTCGAATTCGAGCAGGATTCGACCCCGGCCATCGGGATAATTAGCGTTGAACCACCACCGCTGACGAGAGAGAAGACCCATGACTGACGTTTCATCGCAGCCCCCCGCCGACGGAGATGACCGCGAGATCCTCACGAACCGGCAGGGACATCAGGTCTACGACAACCAGAACCAGCGCACCGTCGGGGCCAGGGGCCCCGCCACGCTCGAGAACTACCAGTTCCTCGAGAAGATCAGCCACTTCGACCGTGAGCGCATCCCGGAGCGGGTCGTGCACGCGCGCGGTGCCGTCGCCTTCGGCTACTTCGAGGCCACCGGCACGTGGGGCGACGAGCCCATCGCCAAGTACACCCGCGCGAAGCTCTTCCAGGAGGAGGGCAAGCGCACCGACCTCGCCATCCGCTTCTCCACCGTCATCGGTGGGCGCGACTCCTCGGAGGCCGCCCGCGACCCGCGCGGCTTCGCCGTCAAGTTCTACACCGAGGACGGCAACTGGGATCTCGTCGGCAACAACATGGGCGTGTTCTTCATCCGCGACGCCATCAAGTTCCCCGACGTCATCCACTCCCTCAAGCCCGACCCGGTGACGTTCCGCCAGGAGCCGGCCCGCATCTTCGACTTCATGTCGCAGACCCCAGAGTCGATGCACATGCTGATGAACCTGTTCAGCCCGCGCGGCATCCCGGCCAACTTCCGCACCCAGCAGGGCTTCGGCGTCAACACGTACAAGTGGGTCAACGCCGATGGCGACACCCACCTGGTCAAGTACCACTGGATCCCGTCCGTCGGCGTCTCGAGCATGACCGAGGCTGACGCCGCGGTCGTGCAGGGCGGTGACCTGGGCCACGCATCGAAGGACCTCTACGAGGCCATCGACCGCGGCGAGTTCCCCGAGTGGGAGCTCCGCGTGCAGCTGATGAGCGATGACGAGCACCCCGAGCTCGACTTCGACCCACTCGACGACACCAAGCTGTGGCCCGAGAACGACTTCCCGCCGCTCACCGTCGGAAAGATGGTGCTCAACAGCAACGTGCGCAACTTCTTCGCCGAGAACGAGCAGCTGTCGTTCGGCACCGGAGTGCTCGTCGACGGCCTCGACTTCTCCGACGACAAGATGCTCGTCGGCCGCACCTTCTCCTACAGCGACGCGCAGCGCTACCGGGTCGGCACGAACTACCTGCAGCTCCCGGTCAACCAGGCCAAGAACGCGAGGGTCGCCACCAACCAGCGCGACGGCCAGATGACCTACCACGTCGATGGCGGCGGGGAGAACCCGCACGTCAACTACGAGCCGTCGATCACCGGAGGGCTGCGCGAGGGAACCTACCCGACACACGACGACCAGGGCCCGGAGATCACCGGTCGCCTGACGCGCAAGCGCATCCCGCGCACCGACGACTACACGCAGGCCGGCCAGCGCTTCCTGCTCATGGAGGGCTGGGAGCGCGACGACCTGGTCGCCAACCTCACCGACCTCATCTCGCAGGCGAGCCGCGAGGTGCAGGAGCGCATGGTGTGGCACTTCTTCATGGTCGAGGATTCGCTCGGGGCCAGGGTCGGCGAAGGACTCGGCATCAGTGCCGACGACGTGCGCGACCTCCCGCCGCTCGCGAGCCAGACGCTCTCCGACGCCGAACTCGAGCGCCTCGCGCACCTCGGCTCGAACGGGCCGCGCGACGTCGAGGGCCTCATCATGACGCACTGCGTTCCCAACGAGCGCCTCGTGCTGGCCTGATCACCGACCGGTAGCACCAGCACCACCAGCATCACCAGCACGAGAGCAGGCACGCATGCGCGGAGACGACCACGACCTCGAACGGTTCGTCTCCGCGCAGGCGGGCGGCGTGTGGCAGCGGGCGATGGCCGAGCTCGCGGGCGGTCGCAAGACCGGGCACTGGATGTGGTTCGTCTTTCCGCAGGTCGACGGCCTGGGCTCCAGCCCGACCGCCCGGTTCTATGCCATCGCCTCCCTCGCTGAGGCCAGGGCCTACCTCACGCACCCCGTGCTGGGCCCGCGCCTCATCGAGGGTGCCGAGCTGGTCGCGGCCAGCACCACGGACTCCGCCGTCGCCCTCCTCGGATCGATCGACGCCCAGAAGCTCCGCTCGAGCATGACCCTGTTCCTGCGCGCCGACCCCGCGCACCCCGCATTCGCGCGAGTACTCGACCGGTACTTCGACGGCCGGGTGGATGCCGCGACCGACCGAATCCTCGACCAGGCGTGACGCGCGCGAGCCGTCTGCACCGATTCAGCGAGTCTCCCGCGTGCCTCACAGGCGGCGCACGACGGCGTCTGTAAGACTCGTTCGTGGTTACCTCAGACCCGGTCTCCTGGTCGTCGCCTCATTCGCGACGCAGTGACAACGGGTCGGTTTTCGCCGAACCCCTCCACCCGCGCCGCGAGGCCGAGACGATCGAGTGTGATTCCGCATGACCGAGGCCGTAGCATCCATTCCCCCACGCATCGTGCTCACCAGGCCCAAGCGCGGCGGTGGCGGGGCGAACCCCACCACTGAGTACTCAGGGCTGCTCAAGGTCGTGCGCGAAGCAGGCCTGCTGCGCCGCCGCGTCGGCTTCTACGCCCTGATGTTCAGCGCCATCATGGTGGCGCTCGGCGGGGCGATCACGGGATTCATCCTGCTCGGGGACTCGTGGTTCCAGTTGCTGATCGCCGCCGCGCTCGGCATCATCCTCACCCAGTTCGCGTTCCTCGCCCACGAGGCGGCCCACCGCCAGGTGTTCACCTCGGGGCGCGCCAACGACGTCGCGGGCCGCACCCTCGCCAACCTGTTCGTCGGCATCAGCTACTCGTGGTGGATGACAAAGCACTCCCGCCACCACGCGAACCCCAACGTCGTCGGCAAGGACCCCGACATCGGGCCCGGCGTGCTGGCCTTCCGGGAGGAAGACGCGACGGGCGCCCGCGGTCTCGGCGGCGCCATCATCCGTCGCCAGGGCTGGCTGTTCTTTCCGCTGCTCGTGTTCGAGGGGATAGCGCTGCACGTGACGTCGCTGCGCACCGTGTTCGGTCGCGGCAAGGTCGACCGGCGCGGACTCGAGATCTCGATGGTCTCGGTGCGCCTCATCGCGTACCTCGTCGTGGTGTTCGCGTTCCTTCCCGTCGGTATGGCATTCGCGTTCATCGGCGTGCAGCTCGCCGTATTCGGCGTCTACATGGGGGCATCGTTCGCCCCGAACCACAAGGGAATGCCCATCCTTCCCAAGGACGCCAAGGTCGACTTCCTGCGCCGCCAGGTGCTGACCTCGCGCAACATCAAGAGCACCTGGGCCACCGACATCTACATGGGCGGGCTCAACTACCAGATCGAGCACCACCTGTTCCCGAACATGCCCCGCCCCGCGCTCAAGCGTGCGCAGGTCATCGCCAAGGAGTATTGCGCGACGCACGGCATTCCCTACACCGAGACGACGCTGCTCGCCTCGTACGCGATCGTGGTCGCGTACCTCAACCGGGTAGGCCTCGCGGCCGGCGGCGACCCGTTCGACTGCCCCGCCTCGGCGTCGTTCGGGCGCTGACCGTACCCCGCCCGACCGCTGCGCTGCGCTGCTGTCATCATTCAGGAATGGGTGGTGCCGGAGTGGCCAGAATTCAGGAACGGCGGCGCCGGGACGGCCAGAATTCAGGAATGGTGCGGATTTCAGGGACGTGGATGCCGCGTTCCGGCCGTCACCGCCGCCGCGGCATCCCCTGCCGGCATTCGAATTCCTGAATAGTGAAAGTCGCCCGGTCGCCGGCACCCAGTAGCCCGCACCCAGCACCGTCGGGCACCCAGCACCCCGGGCACCGCGCACCCCGGGTTCAGCGGGCGACGCGCGCCCAGCGGCCGTCGACCAGGTCGACCGCGCCGGCCTCCTGGAACGCCGCCAGCCAACCCGACATCGGCCATTCGCCCCAGCGGTCGAAGAACAGCCCTGCGTTGCGCACGATGTCGTCGATGTTGTGCCAGGGCGGCGACGAGGTCGGGTGGTACTGGTGGTACGCGTGCGCCCCGCCGACCCACGCCAGCGGAATGCCCCGGTCGCGCAGGGTCCACGCGAAGTCGGTGTCCTCGCCGCCGTAGCCGACGTATGCCTCGTGGAATCCGCCAGCCCGAGCCCAGGTGTCAGGGGTGAGGGCGAACGACAGCGACCAGAAGAGGGCGTAGTCGGATGCCGCGGCGATCGTCACCCCGCCCGCGGGCGGGTTCGGGCGCGCGCGATGCGGGGCCGTCGCGGCGACGAGGGAGGCGGCATCCACCGACGTCATCCCCTCTGGCAGGTAGGTGACCGGCCCGCACAGCACCGCGTCGGAATGCTCCTCGGCCGCCGAGACGTAGCGTGCGAAGAGCTCGGGACCGGGGATGCAGTCTGCGTCGAGGAACACCAGCAGGTCCGCCCCCGCATCGATCGCCAGCGCGGCACCGACGTTACGCGCGGCGGCCAGCCGGAACGCCCCAGCGGGCCCGAAACCAGCCGCCCCGGTCGCGGGCGCCACCCGCGCAACGGTTACGCCGTCCACCGCGGGCGGGGCGTCGTCGCCGAGCCACACCACGATCGGCAGCACGCCGGAGGTATCGGACACGGCAGCGAGTTGCGCCTCGAGGTGCGCGAGCCGTCCAGACGAGCACAGCGAGATCGACGCGATCACGACAGCCCCGCCATCGCGACGCCGGCGATCACCGCGGCGGCGCGGGCGGCCGCCCCCGGCACCTGCCACCGCGCCCAATCCACGTCCAGCGCGAGTGCCGCGTCGAGCAGCCCCGGCCATTCCGCGGCCTCCGGCCATTGCGGCACCACGACGGCGAGCCCATCGTCGTCCAGCGCGGCGGCCGTGGCATCCTGCTCGCCGAACGGTCGCGGCTGGGGAATCACGATCGCGCGCGCGTCGGCGGCGGCGAGGTCGGCGACGCTGTTCTGCCCGGCCCAGGCCACGACGACCCCGGCGGTCGACAGCAGCGGCCACGGGTCGTCGGTCCACGGCAGGGCCCGCACGCCGGCGATCCGCCCGCCGTCGCCGCCGGCCCCGAGCATGCTCCACGTCGCGGTCGGGGTGATGGATGCCGCCGCCGCGAGCTGCTCAGCCGTCACGGGCGACGACCCGCCGCCGCCGAGCAGCAGGACGCTCCCGTCCGTGCGGGCACCCGCCCCACCGCTCGCGCGCCCGTCGAAGCGCGAGATGCCGCCCACCGCGGCGACCTTGCGCGCGACGGCGGCGAGCGACGGCGCGAGCGGCCGCCCGTCGGGCCACGGGGCGACGCGGCGGTCCGCGGCGTCGTAGGGGCGCGCCTGCGGCGGGTCCTTGCTCTTCTGCCACT
>NZ_JAALGE010000047.1 GCF_011057645.1 Marisediminicola senii
CACCACGACGGCCCCGCCCGCCCGCACCGCGACGGCCCCGCCCGCCCGGTCCGCTACGACCCCGCCCGCCCGCACGGGACGCACCGTCATCGGCGCGGACCGCGCATCGCGGCGCACGTCGACACCCGCCGCGTTCATGCCGATGCTCGCCACTGCTGGCACTGCGCGCGACCTCGACGCCGACGAGCACTGGGCATTCGAACTCAAGTGGGACGGCATCCGCGCCATCGCGACGGTATCCGGCGACACCGTCTCCTTCGTCAGCCGCAACGGCATCGACCTGACACCGTCGTACCCCGAGCTCAGCGCCATCGCCGACCGGGTGCGCGGCGACGCGGTGCTCGACGGCGAGATCGTCGCGATGAACGCGCGGGGGCTACCCGACTTCGGCCTGTTGCAGACCCGCATGAACGCCGCGACGGCACGCGACATCGAGGCGGGCCGTCGCACCGCCCCCGTGCAGTTCGTCGCATTCGACCTGCTCGAGACCGCTGGCCGGTCACTGCTGGCCGAGCCCTACGACGAGCGCCGACGACAGCTCACGACCGTCACCGACGGCGGTGGGGTACTGCAAATTCCCGATGCCATCGACGGCGACATCGCCGACGCGGTCGCCGCGAGCCGCGACCTCGGGCTCGAGGGCGTGATGGCCAAGCGGGTGGACGCCGAATACTCGGCCGGGAGCCGGTCGCGAGCCTGGATCAAGATCAAGCACTACTCGACGCAGGAGGTGGTGATCGGCGGCTGGCGGCCCGGCAGGGGCAACCGGGAGGGAAAGATCGGCTCGCTGCTGATGGGCGTGCACACCCCATCGGGACTGCAGTACGTGGGGAGGGTCGGCACCGGGTTCAGCGACCGCGACCTCGACGCGTTCGCCCGGCGCTTCGCCCGCCTCGGCAGGGCGACGACGCCGTTCGTCGACGTGCCGTCGGCCGACGCATCCGATGCCCACTGGCTGACCCCGAGTCTCGTCGGCGAAGTCGAATTCGCCGAGTGGACGAATACCGGGCGACTGCGCCAGCCGTCGTGGCGCGGATGGCGGCCGGACAAGGTCGCGGGCGACGTCACCGCCGAAGTACCGTAGTCACACTCAACCGTGAAGGATCACACCATGCGACTCAAGTTTCTGTTCATCATCGGAGCCATCGGCGGATACCTCCTCGGTGCGCGCGCCGGCCGCAAGAAGTACGAGCAGCTGAGGGCGAAGGCCAACGAGGCCTGGGAAGACCCCCGCGTGCAGAAGGCGGTCGACGACTCGAAGCACTTCGTGCAGGAGAACGCCCCCATCGTCGCCGAGAAGGTCGCCGAGGGAGCGAAGGTCGCCAGCGAGAAGGTGACCGAGGGAGCCAAGGTCGCGAGCGAGAAGGTCAGCGAAGGCGCCAAGGTCGCCAGCGAGAAGATCGCCGAGACCGCCAAGACCGCCGGTTCCACCGTGTCAGAGGGCACCAGGGCCGCCGTCGCCGGCGCGCAGGACGCCGCCGAGACGATCGCGGTGTCGGCTCGTGTCGCCGCCGACAGGGTCGCCGAGACCGCCAAGGACCTCTCCGAGAAGGTCGCTGGCGTCGCCAAGTCCGTCTCCGGACACGCGCCGTCCGGCCCGACGCACGACGACAACGAGGCGTCGTTCGAGTCCGACGTCGACGGCGTCGTCACGGTGACCACCGACGACAGCGACGAGAGCGCCAGCACCGGCGACATCGACAACGCCGAGGCAGCGCCCACCATCCACCCGGCGGACGCCGCATCCACCGAAGACGGCACCGGGCAGCACCGCGCCTGACCCAGGCCTCGACGATCGGCACCGCGCACCCTCCGAGGGGGCACGTTGCCGATTCTCGGTTAACGCGCGATCGTGTCGGGGTCGATCGTGCCGATCACCCCGGTCATGGGTCGGATGCCGCTCAGGCGCTCCGGAGAGAGCACCCGCGTCACCTCGTCGCGCTCCATCAGCCCCGCCGCCACCACGAGGTCGGCGATCGACGCGTTCGTGGTGAGTGCGGTGTGCGCGAGCGACGCGGATGCCGCGTAGCCGATGTACGGCGTGAGCGCCGTCACGACGCCCACCGACGACTCGACCTGCAGCGAGAGGCGCGACAGGTTGGGCGTGATGCCGTCGATGCAGTTCACGCGCAGCGTGCGGCACGCGTTGGTCATCCAGGCGAGGGACTGCAGGATGCTGTGGGCGATCACGGGCTCGAAGGCGTTGAGCTGCAGCTGCCCGCCCTCCGCCGCGGCGGTGACCGTGGCATCCGCCCCGATCACGCTGAAGGCGACCTGGTTCACCACCTCGGGAATCACCGGATTGACCTTGCCAGGCATGATCGACGAGCCTGCCTGGCGCGGTGGCAGGTTGATCTCGCCGAGGCCCGCCTGCGGGCCCGATGACAGCAGCCGCAGGTCGTTGCAGATCTTCGACAGCTTGACCGCCGCCCGCTTGAGGGTGCCACTCAGCGTCATGAAGATGCCGGCGTCCGACGACGCCTCGATGAGGTTCTCGGCCGTCTCCATCGGGATGCCCGTCACGTCCGTCAGCGCGATGCAGCACGCGGCGGAATAGCGCGGATCGGCCGTGATTCCGGTGCCGATCGCGGTCGCGCCCATGTTGATCTCGTTGAGCCACGGAATGACCTCGCTGAGCCGGTCGTAGTCCTCGCCGAGGGTGTGCGCGAAGCCGGTGAATTCCTGGCCGAGGGTCATCGGCACCGCATCCTGCATCTGGGTGCGGCCGACCTTGAGGATGCCGGCGAACTCGGTGCCCTTGGCCGCGAACGACTCGGTGAGCCTGGCGTGCTCGGCGAGCAGCCGCTGCACGCCGAACACCATGGCCAGCTTGATGGCCGTCGGGTAGACGTCGTTGGTGCTCTGGCTGCGATTGACATCGTCGATGGGATGCAGCGCCGCGTAGTCACCGCGCGGCCTGCCCATGATCTCCAGCCCCCGGTTCGCGATCACCTCGTTGGTGTTCATGTTGGTCGAGGTTCCGGCGCCGCCCTGGATGACGCCGACCACGAACTGGTCGTGCCACTGGCCGTCGATGATCTCGCGGCAGACTCGCTGGATGACGTCGGACTTCTCGGCGCTGAGCACCCCGATGCGCTGGTTGGCGATCGCAGAGGCCTGCTTGACGCGGGCCAGCGCCCTGATCAGGTCGGGGTAGACCGAGATCGGGCGGCGGGTGATCGGAAAGTTCTCCAGCGCCCGCGCGGTGTGGATCCCCCAGTACACCGCCGACGGGATCTGCATCGATCCGAGCGAGTCGCTCTCTGTGCGGGTGGGTCCATCCCCCCACCGGCTCTTGCCGATGTGGATGGGGCCGGTCTGGTCGAAGGCCGCGGCGCCGGGCATCGGTCCTGGGGCCGCACCGTCCTGCTGGCCGAATCCGGCCGCTGCGGGCAGGGTGATGGGAGAAGTCTCGTCCACGTCGTCTCGCTTCCTCGTTGCGTCGCGACTGCGCCGTGCCGGGTCTCGACTCCGTGCGAGCGCGAACGGCTCGAGCCTACTGTCGCGACTACGAAACCGGGCCGATCGGCACTGCCCCGGCACGCGGGTCTGACATCGAAATCGAGCCGTCGCCACTCGCGATACGACCGCTCTGGTGTTAGCATTTCTGCGTACTTGAGTCGCAGTGACTCAAGTTTGGAAACCCCGCGATTGCGGCCATTTCACCCCTTGCGGCCAGGCAATATGCGGCGAGAGAGATGGAGTGAAACTATGGCAAACAGCTTCGATCCGTTCCGTGAGCTCGACCGTCTCGCGAGCGCAGTCATCGACACCCGCCAGGGTCCCCGGCTCATGCCGATGGACCTCTACCGTGACGGCGACCACTACGTGATGAGCGCCGACCTCCCCGGCATCGACCCGGGGTCGGTCGACATCGACGTAGACGGCCAGCTGCTCACCATCCGCGCTGAGCGCACCCTCACCAATGTCGACGGCGTCAAGTGGCTGTCACGCGAGCGCCAGGCCGGCTCGTTCCTGCGCCAGCTCAACCTCGGCCAGGGCATCGACACCGAGAGCATCACGGCCAGCTACGACAACGGCGTGCTCAGCGTGACCATCCCGGTGAGCGCCAGGTCGAAGCCGCGCAAGATCGAGGTCACCAGCACCGCGGACTCCGGCAACGGCGGCTCGGTCTCTGGCGGCTCGGTCTCTGGCGGCTCGGTCTTCGGCGGCTCGGGCCAGCAGAGCGTGACCGCGGACTCGTCGAGCGCATCGTCTGACGCGTCGTCGGGAGCCTCCAGCTAACGGCACCCGCACCGCGATTCGGGGCCCGGACTTCGGTCCGGGCCCCGACGCGGTTAATGCAGACTGGGGTGGGTATCCGCATCGACAGGGAGCGCGCATGTCTGACACCGAGCCGGTCGCCTCCGAACCCGTTGCGCCCTCCGCTCTCCTGAGGTTCACCGAGAAACGGATGCCGGCACTGCTGCCCGCGATGGCGACGCGAGCCGTGCGCGGTGCGGTCTCCCGCAGCACCGACCTCGGAACGGTGTGGAGCAGCGACGCGGTGGCCCGGGGTGCGGGGGCTCGGGGTGCGGCGGCGACGCCAGCCGGCGCGGATTCGCCAGACGCGGCAGTCGCACCAGAGGCACTAGTCGCACCACACGCCCTCGTCATCTACCTCACCCGTCGACCCCGCGACTCACGCTGGCTCGCCGGTTCGCTCGCCGTGCGGCTCGGCGCGGTGGTGCTCGTGCCCAGAAGCCTCGACGACGCCGACACGGTGGTGGAGCGGGCGCACCGGCAGCTGGGCACCGATCCGGCGCGCACGACGATCGTCGCCGAAGCGGCTGCCGCGGGCGCCGCCGCTGAGGCCTGCCGCTCATCGTCGGTGAGCAGGCTCGCACTGCTGTACCCGACCGGGCTCGCGGCATCCACCGTCGCCGGTCTTCCCACCACGCTGATCCAGGCCGCACAGTCCGGCGAGAACCGCGCCGCCGTCGTCGCGATCGAGACCGCCATGCGCCGGGCGGGCATCGCGGTACGCGAGACGGAATACGCCGACATCCGCGACGGCTGGGCCCGCTACCCCGCCGTGACCGGCGGATCGAAGCGCGCCCTGAACGACCTCGTCGCATTCATCGAACGCGGCATGGGCAGGGACTCGACGTTCGTCGTCATCCCCGGCTGGGACCTGCACTAGCCGAGGACGCGGCTGTCGCAGCGCAGCGGGAATCGCGCGTCGCGGGTGTCGCGCGCTCAGCGCACCAGCCCGCGCACCTTCTTCAGCTCGGCCAGCGTCGCCGGGTACTCGGTGAGCGTGAGCGCGGCGGAGTGCCGCTCCTTCTCGTAGAGCACACCGAACGCGAAGGCATGCGCGCCCGAGGCCGTGGTGAGCAGGTGCTCCTGCAGCAGCGAGCTGTCGTTGTACTCGCCGAGCACGTCGTGCACGGCCTCGGCCGCACCGGAGATGTGCCGCACCTTGGCGCCGAACACCCCGGCGGGCGGCAGCGTCACCGCGTCGGCGGCGTAGCGCAGGCGCTTGGCGGCCTTGCGGGTCGCGTGCAGCAGCGGAACCCGGCTGAGGTCGTCACGCTCCCCTGCCGCGAATGCCGCCGCCCGCAGTACCCGGCGGATCTCGGCACGCAGCACGGCAGGCACCACGGTGCGCACCGGGTAGTGCGCCTCGTCGGCGAGCGGAGGGCCCGCCACGAGGTCGTCGAGCGCATCCAGCAAGCGAAAGTACGGCTCGGACGACATGGCGACCACGACCCGGTCGTGGGCGGCCGCGTAGCGCTCGTCCCACGCCTCGACCAGGTCGCGTTCCACGTCGTCACCGGCCTCGTCGGTGCGATCCACGAGCACCCTGGCCCGCTCCCGCATCACCTCGGCGTCGCGCGCCTCTCCCAGCACCGCGCCGAGCTGCCGCAGCTGGTCGCGAATCGGGTCGGTCGCCGCACGGTCGAGCACCACGCGGTACGCCGCCAGGATGCTGCGCGCCCTGCGCAGTCGGGTGCGCAGCTGGTGCACGGAGTCGTGCGCGTTCTCCCGCACCTGCGGGTCGAGCGTCTTCAGGTCGGCGATGATGCCGCCCAGCGCGGCGACCACCACCTCGACCGCGGTGCTGTCGCGCGTGAGAGAGACCGGCGCCGGAGCCTCGCCGAGGGTCTCCCGGCCGAGGGCCGTCGCAAGCTTCGAGACGCTGGCCGCCGGTGTCGCCCCCGCCCCGACGAGTACCGCCTCGACGCTGTCGAGCAGGGCGTCGCGCTTCTTCGGCGAGCGCGGTGCGCCGGGCAGCAGTTCTGCTTCCCATTCACGCCAGATGCGCAGGATGCCGGTGCGCGCGTCGCTCGCCGACACCGTGTCGTCGGCCACCTCGACCACGGCGACGCCCTTGCCGTTCAGCAGGTGGGTGATGACGCGGTGAGTGCGCAAGCGGGCGATCACCTCTACCGGGCGGTCGCGTATGTGCACCCGCACGGCAGCGAGCACCGCATCCGGAATGGTCGCCGGGGCGGCGTCGGTGGAGGCAGGGTCAGGGACAGGGGCGGGGTCGGTGGCGGCGTCAGGGGTGGGGGCGGGGTCGGCAGCCTCGTCATCCTCGGCGAGCGGCCAGTGCAGTTCGGTGCGCCCGGTCTCGGCCGGTGACTTGATGTGCCAGCCTTCGTCGCCCCCGCCCGACCGGCGGCGCAGCACGATGCGCTGGGCGGCGAGGTCGCCACGCTCGGTGTCGTAGTAGAACGCGTCGAGGTCGACGGCGCCGACGACCTCGACCTCGCCGATCGCGGCCAGCGGCGGCATCACCGCGCGCTCGTCGACGTCGTACTTGCGCTCGATCTCATTCTGCGTGCTTTTCGCCATGCTTCACACCGTAGACGCGTGAGCACCGCGGAGGTGAGGTTCCCGTTGCGGGCACGCACCGCGCCAGGGGTTAGTCTGAACTCGCGTGGCGATGGAGCCCCGTACGGGGTGGGCAATGACGGGGGTCATGATGGTCGAAACATTCGCAGTACCGACGCAGGCAGTGTGGCGCGACGAGTTGTGGGACACGATCCTCGACATCGCGGCACTGGCCGGCGAGCACTCCTGGGCGCTCGTGGGCAACCAGGCGGTCACCGCGCACGCCCTCGCCGCCGAACGCGGGGCCCTCGCCGCCCCGCTCACCCGCGACCACAGCGGCCACATCGTCACGACCGAGGCCGAGCTCGCCGACCTCGAACTGTCGATGCGGTACCTCGGCTTCACCCTGCAGAAGGGCAGCACCGCGGTCTCGCGGTTCCATCGACGCGATGCCGACGCGGGCAGTGCGGAGCAGCATCCACAATGCTGGACCATCACCGCGGGCGGGTCGGTCTCGTCGATCACGCAGGCGTTCGCCCGCCGGGTGCCCTACCGGGTCACGAAGGGCGCGCGATCGGTGAGCGTTCCGGTGCCCGACCTGCTGTCGGCCGTGGTGTTCGAGGCGTCGCGGTTTGCCCACGATTCCGACGACCCGTTCTCGCACGCGCGCGCCGCGGCATTCCTCGTCGCCCTGATGGACGACCCGGCAGCCGAGGGCGCTCGCATGAGCATCCTCGATCGCTGCACCCTGCGGGCGCTTGACGCGTCGATCGGGTTCGCCAGCCACCACGCGTGGGCGGTGCCGACGACCGGCGCCACCGCGTTCGAGCGCTGGACCGCCCTGCTGCGCATCGCCTGACGCGGAAGGGGCGCCGGCGGCGAGTCCGCCCGGCAGCCCACTGCCAACCGCCCGCCCGGCCGATGCTCGGTACGGTGAGGGGATGACTTCCACGCCCCCGTCAGCACGCAGGAACCCCGTCACGCGCACCCACCACGGCCACGACTTCGTCGACCCGTACGAGTGGCTGCGCGAGAAGCAGAGCCCCGAGGTCATCGCCCACCTCGAGGCCGAGAACGCCTACACCGCCGAGCGGACCGGCCACCTGGATGCCACGACCGAGGCGATCTACTCCGAGATCACGTCGCGCACCCAGCAGACCGACCTCTCGGGTCCGGTGCGCACGGGCGCCTACTGGTACTACACCCGCACCGTGGAGGGAAAGTCGTACGGCGTGTACTGCCGGGTTCCGGTGGCGGGCGACGACGACTGGACTCCCCCGGTGATCGACGGCGACGGCAGCGCGACCGGCGCGACCGGCACCGGCACCGGCAAGGGCACTGGCACCGTGCCGGGCGAGCAGGTGCTCTTCGACGCCAACGCCGCCGCCGAGGGCCACGACTTCTTCTCGATGGGCGGGTTCGACGTGTCGGCCGACGGCACGAAGCTCGCCTGGTCCGTCGACGTCACGGGCGACGAGCGCTACACGCTGCGGGTCACCGACCTCGAGACCGGCATCGTCAGCGACACCGACGTCGTCGAAAACACCGCGGGCGGCGCCCTCTTCTCGCTCGACGGCTCGCACCTCTTCTACACGACGGTCGACGACGCGTGGCGCCCCGACACCGTCTGGCGGCACCGCGTCGGCACCCCCGCGACCGACGACGTCACCGTGTTCACCGAACCCGACGAACGCTACTGGGTGGGCATCGGGCGCACCCGCAGCCGCCGCTACCTCGTGATCGGCCTCGGGTCGAAGATCACCAGCGAAGCCCTGCTGCTCGATGCCGCCGACCCGACCGGCGAATTCTCCGTGGTCTGGCCGCGCGTCGAGGGCGTCGAGTACGAGGTCGAGCACGCAGTGGTGGCGGGCGACGACCGGCTGCTGATCCTGCACAACGACCAGGCGGAGAACTTCGCGCTGGTGGATGTCGCGGCGAGCGATCCCCGTGGCGAACGCTCCGTCGTGCTCGCCCACTCCCCCGACGTGCGCCTCGAGGGCGTCGACGCGTTCGCGACGCACCTCGTCGTCTCGTACCGCCGCGATGCCCTCACCAGGGTCGGCATCGTGCCACTGCGGGCAGACCTGTCGACCGGCCGCATCGCGGGACCTACCGCGCTCGGCGCCATCGAGGGGTACGGCGCACTCGACGAGCTCGCCTTCGACGAGCCGCTGTTCGACGTCGGCATGACGAGCAACCCCGAGTGGAACCAGCCCACCGTGCGCATCGCCTTCACGTCGTTCGTCACCCCGTCGTCGGTGCTCGACTACGACGTGGTCTCCGGCGCCATGCACCTGCTCAAGCGCCAGCCCGTTCTCGGCGGCTACGACCCGGACGACTACGCGCAGGCCCGGGAATGGGCGACCGCGAGCGACGGCACCCTGGTGCCCGTCTCGCTGGTCTGGAAGAAGGACGTGGTCAGCCCCGGGCAGCCCGCTCCCACCCTGCTCTACGGCTACGGGTCGTACGAGATCAGCATCGACCCCACGTTCTCGATCCCCCGGCTGTCGCTGCTCGACCGCGGAATGGTCTTTGCCATCGCCCACGTGCGCGGCGGTGGGGAGCTCGGACGGGCCTGGTACGAGAACGGCAAGACCCTCACCAAGCGCAACACCTTCACCGACTTCATCGCCGTGGCGCAGCACCTCATCGACGCCGGGCACACCACGCCGCAGCAGCTCGTCGCCGAGGGACGCAGCGCCGGCGGGCTCCTCGTCGGCGCCGTCGCGAACATCGCCCCCGAGCTGTTCGCCGGCATCCTCGCGGGCGTACCGTTCGTCGACGCGCTCACGAGCATCCTCGACCCGTCCCTCCCGCTCACGGTCATCGAGTGGGACGAGTGGGGCAACCCACTGCACGACGCCGAGGTCTACGAGTACATGCGCTCGTACACGCCGTACGAAAATGTGCGGGTGGATGCCGCCTACCCGGCGATCCTCGCCGTCACGAGCCTCAACGACACCAGGGTCCTCTACGTCGAGCCCGCGAAGTGGGTGGCGGCCCTGCGGCACGTCGGCTCGAACGCCCTGCTCAAGACCGAGATGTCTGCCGGCCACGGCGGCGTCAGCGGGCGGTACGAGTCGTGGCGGGAGCGCGCGTTCGAGTACGCGTGGGTGCTCGACACCGCGGGGGTGCGTGCGGCAGTGGATGCTGCGGCAGCAGGTACCGCGGGCATTGCCGGTGCGACAGGCGAAGCATCCAGTTCGCCGACGTAGGCTCTTCCTATGCACTCTGAATACACCCCGGCGGCCGGCACCATCACGATGTTCTCCACTACCTGGTGCGGCTACTGCGCCAGGCTCAAGTCGCAGCTCACCAAGGCCGGCATCGGCTACACCGAGATCGATATCGAGAAGGTCGACGGCACCGCGGAACTCGTCGCGAGCATCAACGGCGGCAACCAGACGGTTCCCACCCTGCTGTTTCCCGATGGGTCGTCTGCGACGAACCCGTCGCTGGCCGAGGTCACCGCACGCCTGGGCTGACCCGATTCGCATCGGCCGGCAGCGCGGTCCGCTAGCGTTGCGGGGAGCGATCTCGCAGTCTGAGGTCCCCGTCGAACCGTGATCTGCTGGAGGTCCCCCATGCCCGAGTTTGCCGTTCCTCCCGTTCCCGAGTTCCTGTCGACCTGGATTTCGGCGCAGCGCTGGTACGCCGGCAAGGGCG
Source organism: Marisediminicola senii (assembly GCF_011057645.1). Taxonomy (GTDB): domain Bacteria; phylum Actinomycetota; class Actinomycetes; order Actinomycetales; family Microbacteriaceae; genus Marisediminicola; species Marisediminicola senii. Next base: position 10,447 of record NZ_JAALGE010000047.1, read on the forward strand.
GCGAGTCCACCTGGGAGCGCGTCGGCGGGTTCTTCCTGGCCGACCCGGCGGGCGATGCCGTGATCTCGGTCAACCTGCTGCTCGATCACGCGCAGCACCCCCTGCTCTACCAGGTGCCGCTCACCGAACGCCGCGAGCGTGTCGCCACCCTCGAGCATGCCCTGATCGGCACTGTCGACGACGGCGACGGGCTCCGCTACCTGTACGACGGACCCCGCGACCCGGCCTTCGCAGCGGCCCTGGTGCGCCTCATCCTCGACGAGGGCGCCGTGCGGCCCGACGACCATTCGCCCGGCCTCGCGGCCCGCGGACACAGCGCGCCGACGACGCCGGCCCTCGAGGTCGTCTCGTCGAAGGTGCTCTCGGGTGAGCAGTCGAACACGTCGATCATCTACGAGACCGCCTCCCTCGACGGGCAGCCGGCGCAGCCGGTGATCTGCAAGATCTTCCGCACCCTGCACCACGGCGAGAACCCCGACGTCACGCTGCTCAGCGCGCTGGGAAGTGCCGGGTCCACCGTCGTCCCGCTCTCGGTCGGGCACATCACCGGCCAGTGGCGCGACGCCGGGGAACCGGCCGGGTTCGCGCACGGGCACCTCTCGTTCGCGCAGGAGTTCCTGCCCGGCGTGCAGGACGCGTGGCGGGTCGCGCTGCTCGCCGCCGAATCCGACGAGGACTTCAGCGAGCGCGCATACACGCTCGGCGAGGCGACCGCCGATGTGCACACCACCCTCGCGGCGGTGCTCCCCACGCGGGCGGCGACGACCGACGACATCGCGGCCGTGATCGCCAGCATGCACGCGCGCTTCGAGCTCGCGGCATCCGAGGTCCCATCCATCGCGCAGTACCGCGATGCCATCGCCGCGGTCTACGCCACGGCGGCGACCGCCGAGTGGCCGGCGATGCAGCGCATCCACGGTGACTTCCACCTCGGCCAGGTGCTCTCGGTACCCGGCCGCGGCTGGGTCATCCTCGACTTCGAGGGCGAGCCGATGCGCCCGATGCGCGAGCGCTCGATGCTCGACTCTCCGCTGCGCGACATCGCCGGCATGCTGCGCTCGTTCGACTACGTCGCGGGCTCGGTCGCGATCTCGCACCCGGGCAGCGCCGCCGCCGCATGGTCGGCCTCCGCGCGCGAGCTGTTCCTCGACGGGTACATCGCGCGCACCGGGTTCGACCTGCGCGCGAACTCGGCCGTGCTCGACGCGTTCGAGATCGACAAGGCGCTCTACGAGGCGGTCTACGAGGCGCGCAACCGCCCGGACTGGCTGTCGATCCCGGTCACCGCGATCGAGCGCCTCGCTCACCGCACGGCGCCCACCGGCTGACGTCGGCTGTCACCACGCCCGGCTGACGTCGCACCGGCTGCCGACGCCCGCTGTCACCACGCGTGGCTGGCGTCACACCCGCTGACGCCCACTTTTATCATTCAGGAACGCCGGCGGGAGTTCTTTCATCATTCAGGAACCCAGCCAGGACCCGCGCCGTTGTATTGAGTACGGCGCGCGTAATGAGCGCCGATGAGGCCCCGGTGCATGGATGCTGCGGCGGCATGCAGCATCCATCGCCCCAGCTCATCCCCGCTCCTGAATGATGAAAGCGGGCAGCCCCGTCACGTCGGGTAACCGGCCGTCACCCCAACTGGCGCGACCCCGGCCCGCCCGCGACTACATCTTCGCGGCGGCCAGTGCGGTACGCAGCAGGTGCATGAGCGCATCGAGCTGCAGGCTCGACTCGGCAGCCACGGCGGAGTCGTCGCCGTCGAGGGCCCGCGCCGCGAGCCCCGCCTTGCTGTCGATCAGCTCGGCGATCTTCGCGTCGATGGTCTGCGACGCGATGATGCGCCACGCCGTGACGGGCTCCTCCTGGCCGATGCGGTGCACGCGGTCGATGGCCTGAGTCTGCTCGGCGCTCGTCCAGCTGAGTTCGGCGAGCACGACGTTCGACGCGGCCTGCAGGTTGATGCCGACGCCTGCGGCAGTGAGCGACGCGACGACCACCGATACGTCGGGATCGTTGTTGAACGCGTCGACCTGCGACTGGCGGAACGCCGCCGTCTGGTCCCCGCGGATCGATACGGTCTTGAGCCCGCGCTTGGCGAGGGTCTCCTCCGCCGCGTCCATCACGTCGACGTGCTTGGCGAAGAACACCACCTTGCCGACGGAACGGGCGAGCTGCGCCGTGTAGTCCGCAGCGAGCACGGCCTTCGCCTGCCCGATCTTGCGCACCATGGTGAAGACGTTCTCGCCGGTCTTCGCAGCCTTCGACTCCTCGAGTTCGGCCTGCGCGACGAGCCGGATGAGGGCGCCGCGATCGAGATCGTCGGGGTTCTTTGACATCGCGATGCCGCGGGTGTACCGGTCGAGCAGGCGCTTCGACAGCGCGGCCTCGGCGTCGCGGATGGTGCGCCCGATCTCGTCGTCGAGTTCGACGGGCAGGTCGGCGATGCGCTTCGACGGCAGGTCGGCCGCGACGTCCATCTTCTTGCGACGCACGATGCCCATGTCGATCACGGTCTGCCTGGCCTCGGCGAAGAAGCCGAAGTCGGCCGGGGTGAGCCCGGTGTCTTCGAGGCGGTCCATCAGCTCGGCGGTGGGCTTCTCGCCGTCGATCCAGCCGAGGAACTGCCAGATGGCGCGGAAGTCGTCGATGGTGTTGATCAGCGGGGTTCCGGTAAGCGCGATCATCAGCGCGCGACGCGACCTGGCGCGGATGCTCGCCGCGAGCGACAGCACGTGCTTCGATCGCTGCGACTCGCGGTTCTTGATGAAGTGCGCCTCGTCGACGACCATGCCCTGGAAACCGAGGGTGCGCAGCCATCCGACGTGCCGGTCGAGCACGTCGTAGTTGACGATCACGACGTCGGCGAATGCGTCCAGGTCCTGGCCAGACCCGTGGATCACCGTCGCGGTCTTGTTCGGGGTCCACAGCCCGACCTCGCGCGCCCAGTTCATCTTTACGACGTTGGGCGTGACGACGAGTAGCGGATAGGAATTCGACGCGGATGCCGCGAGCAACGCCTGCGCGGTCTTGCCGAGTCCCGGCTCGTCGGCAAGCAGGTAGGTGCGGTGGCCGTCGCGAACGCTCGCGACGAACTCGGCCTGGTGCGTGAACAGCTCGAGGCCAGGCGGAACGCGGCGGTCGAGCGCGGTCGGCTCCGGCAGCTCCATGCTGGCGACGTTGCCGCCCGAGCCGTACTCGAACGCGCGGAACAGCGGTTCGAGCAGCTCCCAGTTCGCGAGACGGTGAGTGGTGGGGCGCTGCGGGATCGGCTGGCTGAAGTCGGGGGCGAGAAAGGGGTTCGCGAGCTGGCGGGCGACGACCGACTGCGGAACGACCTGTCGCTCGACAGCGGGGGCCACGGGCTCGGGGGCCGCGGCGATGACGAGGTCATCTGGACTCATCTCGACCCCTGAGGCCATCAGGATGTCGCGGCGCAGCGACTTCGCGGCATCCGACACCGTTGCACCCTCGGCCAGCAGCTGGATGAGCGACGTGTCGCGGGCGGCGGTCTTGGCGAGGATGGTCGCGACGCCGTCGAGGCGCTTGAGCAGCTCTGCCCGGTCGGAGTCGGAGATCTCGGTGTCTGCCTTGGCCCGGCTGCGCTCCTCGCGCATGAGCAGGGCGACGACCTGGAACTTGGTGCGATTCGACGGGCCGACCTTGCCGCGCTCCGCGGCGGATTCGATCTCGCGCACGGCCCTGGCGAGTACCGGGATCACGCCGACCTCGTCACCCGGGCGCGCGCGCCGCTGGCCCGCGGAACGGGACCGGTTCGACGACTGCGAGCGCTGCGGCGCCTTGGACTGGCTGGACCTGGCCATTTCACTCCTGAACTCTGCCCGCGAACACCCGTCGGACCTGGAACCATGCCGGTCTGGACTCCCCCGATGGAAGGCCTCTCACTGACCGAACGGCGACGGACCGAGACTCGAGCAACCTGCGGACAGGGTCGAGACGACGATGGGATCCGTCGAACGCTGCACACCACACTACGCGCACCGGGCGACAACCTGCGCATTTACCCCACGACACGAGAAACAAAGAAGTGTAGCCTCTTTCGGGGTCGGACTCGCCGCCCGTTGTTTACCCGCAGTCAAGGTAACGATGATTGGGTAGACGAATGGCATACACGGCCCAGTACCCTCGGCCCGACCACTTCATCCTGCACCTCAGCGACACCCACCTCGTGGGTGGTGACCGTCCGCTCTACGGTGCCGTCGACAGCGAGAAGCTGTTGCGCCAGCTCTTCGACGAGCTCGAGGAGTCCGGCGCCCGCCCGGAGGCCATCGTGTTCACCGGCGACCTGGCCGACAAGGGCGAGGCGGAGGCGTACGCAAAGCTGCGTGCGATCGTCGACCCGGCCGCAGAACGCCTCGGCACCCAGGTGATCTGGGTGATGGGCAACCACGACAAGCGCCCCGAGTTCCGCAAGCACCTGCTCGACCAGCAGCCGTCGGAGCACTCGGTCGACCGCGTCTACGACATCAACGGCCTGCGCATCATCGCGCTCGACTCCACGGTGCCGGGGCACCACCACGGCGAGGTCAGCAGCGACCAGCTCGACTGGCTCGCCGAGGAACTCTCGATCCCTGCGCCGCACGGCACCATCCTCGCGCTGCACCACCCGCCGGTCCCCAGCGTGCTCGACCTCGCGGTGCTGGTCGAACTGCGCGACCAGCCCGGGCTCGCCGAGGTCATCCGCGGCTCCGACGTTCGCAGCATCATCGCCGGTCACCTGCACTACTCCACCACCGCGACCTTCGCGGGCGTTCCCGTGTCTGTAGCCTCGGCGACCTGCTACACGCAGGACCTCAACGTGCCCGTCGGGGGAACCCGGGGCCGTGACGGCGCCCAGTCGTTCAACCTGGTGCACGTCTACGACGACACCGTGCTGCACTCGGTCGTTCCGATCGGCAACTACCCCACCGTCTCCGCGTGGGTCACCGCCGAAGAGACCGCGAACATCCTGCAGAGCCACGGCATCACCATCGACGACGCGGTGAACCCGCACGTGGAAGCCGAGCCGCCGCTGACCATGCCCATCCGCACGATCGCGGTGCGCTGAGCGAACCGCTCCGCACCGCCGCGAAACGCCCCGCTATCCGGTCTGCGATTCCCTCGTGGCGTCGACCCCGGAGAGGTGCCCGACTTTCTCCCAGGGCGCGGCGATGGGAAAGTACCTGTCCAGGAATGACAGGACCTCGGATGCCCGTTCCGCTGCGTCGATCTCGGGAAAGCTGCCGTCGTTCAGGCAGAAGAAGTCGAACGACCGCCTCTTGAGCAGCCGGCGCAACTGGCGGAGCCCCTCCCGCATGGTCGTGTCGACGTACATGACCTTCGCCTGGGTCTGCACGACGGCGCGCCCGGTCATCAGCGCGTAGTAGTGGTACAGCGAGTTCGTCACCGAGATGTCGGTCATCGAACGGAACGCGCTGGCGCTGGTGCGACGGAAGTCCTCGGGGAATTCGCGTTCGAGATCGAACAGCACCGACTTGCGCAGCGGTGTCGCCGCGTGCTCGAGGTGCCGGGTGGTGATGCGCCCGAACTTCTCCTGCAGCAGGCTGCGGTTCACGCGGGCCGCGTTCTCGAAGCCGCTGCGGGTCGAGTTGCTCTCGCCGAGGCCGATGCGCGTCGGCGCCTCGATGAACTTGGTCAGGCCGCCGGGCGAGAAGAACATGCTCGGCGAGACGGGACGGCCGAAGAACATGTCGTCGTTCGAGTACAGGAAGTACTCGCTGAGCCCCTCGATGTGGTGCAGCTGGCTCTCGACGGCGTGCGAGTTGTGCGTCGGCAGCACCGACGGGTCCTGAAAGAAGTCCTCGCTGCGCAGGATGGTCACGCGCGGGTGCTCGTCGAGCCACGCCGGGCGGGGCGAGTCGGTGACTATGTAGATGTTGCGGATCCACGGCGCGAACAGGTGCACGGAGCGCAGCGCGAACTTCAGTTCGTCGATCTGTCGGAAGCGCGCCTCCGAGTTGTCACCCTCTCCCACCACGTAGCTCTCCATGCGCTTGGCGCGCGCGCGTTGCCACTCGATGGATGCGCCGTCGACCCAGGAGAAGACGATGTCGATGTCGAAGTTGACGTCGCTGGCGTGCGGGCCGAACATGCCGTCGAGGGTCGGCCAGGTCTCGCCGTACATCTCGACCTCGCCGGGGGTCGCCTCGGCGGCCGGCAGCGTATTGCGCATCAGGGCGTTCTCGCTCGGGGCGATGATGGTGTCGCCCTTCCACTCCCACAGTTCGAGGCGCACGCCGGTCGATGCGCCATAGCGCAGGCGACCCTGGGGTTCGATGCGGGGGCGGTACAGGGTGAACGCGCGGGCGCGGGAATCGGTCGCGAGGGATCCTTCGGCGACGAGCACGGTGGGGCTGTCGCGGCGGCCGGTCTCGGGGCGCGAGTAGAAGGGTTCGTTGGCGCAGGCCTTGGCGAGGGCCGTGCGGAGTTTCTTGCGCATGGCCCAGTCGACGGCGAGGACCAGGCGGTCGTCGCTGCCCCGCACGAGGAAGAAGCGGATGCCAGCGGCATCCAGCACGGAACGAATGAAGAGCAGGTCTTCGACCATCGATTCGCGGGGCGTGAGGTGCCCGTTCACGAGGGTGAAGAGGCCCTTGCGCACGACGATGTCGGATCGCTTGATTACTCCGGGGGATGCCAGTGACGACATCACCACGGGTGCGATGGTTTCTTTCATGAATGCCCGATCTGCGCTGCAACCGGGCCGCTGGTGCGACGGGAGTACAGCACCCTTCATTATCACCCCCGGTCGCGCCTGCGCCGATTCGCCCGTGACGAACGCGATAAAGCGCCGGTCAGAGGTGGATTCAGCGGCGAGCGGCGTTGCGATCCTCCGGGTTGCGCATCTTGATGAGCACGCCTGCGGCCATGAAGACCAGGCCGGCCACTGGCTGCGCCGCACGCCAGCCCCAACCCTCGAACGGGAGCGGCACGACCGGGTTCCACGCGATCACGACCGGGGCGAGCGCGACGGCCCACCACCAGTGCTTCGCCTGCACCGCGAAGACGCAGACGATGAGCGCCAGGATGCAGATCGCGTAGCGGATCCAGGTGAATCCGTCAGTGCCGACCAGCGCCACGCCCGCGAGCAGCACGATGGTAGCGAGGATGCCGGGCGCGAGTGCGGGACGCCGGAATTCCGGCGTCGGATAGGACGTCACGCCAGGGTTGCCGCGCTCAGCGGTTCGGCCGGGAGTACTGGTCGGTGCGGATGACCGAGATCGGCGTGGTCATCGGCGGCTGCTCGCGCAGGCGCACGAGGGCGGGGCGCAGCTCCGCTAGCCATGCCTCGTACCCGGCGTCGGTGAGGTGCAGGCGGTCGTCGGAGTACGCGGGGTTGAGCTCGCCGTCTTCGAGGGCGAGGGCGGGCCACAGGTCGAGGAACTGCGCCCGCACCGTGCGCGAGAACTGGCGCAGGTGGATGTTGGCGTCCTGGATGCGGCCGGCGAATTCGCGGCCGCGGGGCAGCACCGACTGCACGAGCATGCGGGATCCCGGCAGTTCGCGGCGCAGCGAGACGCACAGGCTCTCGATGTTGCGCACCAGGTGCTCGACGGTCTGGCGGGTGCCGAGGTCGTTGGTGCCGATGAGCACGATGATCTCGTCGGGGTGAACGGCGACGATGTCGTCGAGGCGGCCGAGCAGGTCATCGGTGGTGCTCCCACCGACACCCATGTTGATGACGTTGAGGTCCGGGAACCATTCTCCCCATGCGCCGGCTTCGGTCAGGCTGTCGCCGAGGAACACGACGGTGTCCTTCTCGTCGTCCCGCGAACGGTCGCCCGGGTCCGGGCTGTCGGATACGTGCGAATCGGTCATGTGAACCTCCCGATAGTGGCGCATTCGGCTGCGAGCGCTCCCCCATTGTGCTGCCTGCGGCTGGGAATCGCCAGCCGGAGCGACCCGCGCAGTCCGCTCAGCGCTGGGGGGTGGATGCGTCTTCCTTGGCGTTCGCGGCGGTCCGCGCCTCGGCCAGCGCGGTGATCTTCGTCGCCATCGAGGTGAAGATGACGCCGTGGAACGGCAGGATCGCGAACCAGTACAGGCGTCCCCCGAGACCCTGCGGGAAGAAGATCGCGCGTTGCGTGTAGCGCGAGCCCGCGGCATCCGGGTCCGCAGTCAATTCCAGCCACGCGCGCCCGGGCAGTTTCATCTCGGCGCGCAGGCGCAGGAAGCGGCCGTGGTCGATCTCCTCGACCCGCCAGAAGTCGAGGGCGTCGCCGGTGGCGAGGCGGTCGGCGTTGCGGCGTCCCCTGCGCAGGCCCACCCCGCCCACGAGCTTGTCCATCACGCCGCGCGCGGCCCACGCGACCGGCAGCGAGTACCAGCCGTTCTCGCCGCCGATTCCCTCGATGACCTTCCACAGTTCGTCGACGCTCGCCGTCGACTGACGCTGCTTGAAGTCGATGAAGACGGTGTGGCCCGTCCAGTCCGGATCGCTGGGCAGCAGGTTGGCGGGGGCGCCGTCGACCGAGGAGTTCTGCCAGCTGGTCTCGACCTCGCCGATGCGCATTCGGCCGAGGGCGAGTCGCACGGCCCGGCGATAGGGGGTGAGGCCGCCTTCGGGCTGCGGGATGTAGTCGTCGATGTCGTTCTCGTGGATCACGCAGTCGTACTGCAGCGACGCGATGATCGGCACGGCGAGCGCGCGCGGAATGGGGGTGACGAGGTTGACCCACTGGGAGGCCAGCCACGGTGTCAGTACCGGGAGCGATGCGATCGGGCGCTGCTTGAGCCCGGCTTCGAGGGCGTAGCCGTTCATCATCTGGCCGTACCGCAGCACGTCGGGGCCGCCGATGTCGAACGTGCGGTTGACCTCGGGCGGCAGGTCGGCCGCGCCGACGAGGTAGTGCAGCACGTCGCGCACGGCGATGGGCTGGATGAAGTTGCGCACCCACTTCGGCGCCGGCATGTATGGCAGCACGTCGGTGAGGTGGCGGATCATCTCGAAGGAGGTGGATCCGGATCCGATGACCACGCCCGCCTGCAGCGCCGCGGTCGGAACGCCGGAAGCCATCAGGATGCGGCCGACCTGGGCGCGGGAGCGCAGGTGGGGCGAGAGCTTGCCGTCGGGGTGCAGGCCACCGAGGTAGACGATGCGTTCGACGCCCGCGGTTCGCGCCGCGATGGCGACGTTCCTCGCGGCGTCCTTCTCCCCCTTCTCGAAGTCGCCGGCCACCCCCATGCCGTGCACGAGGTAGTAGAGCACCTGAACGTCGCGCACCGCGTCGACGAGCGACTCGGCGTTCTCGAGGTCGCCGACGACGACCTCGACCTGGTCGGCCCAGGGAACGTCGGTCATCTTCGCCGGGTTGCGCACCAGCACGCGCACGGTGAAGCCCGCCTCGAGGAGCCTGGGAACCAGGCGACCGCCGATGTATCCCGTGGCGCCGGTGACCAGGACTCTTCGCTGTGTTTCCATCGTCCAACAGTAGTTAGGCGGGTGGTGACGGGCCCGGCCCGTCGGGCGACGGAAGGTGGATTGCCAGCCTGCGATGCCCTGTCGGCGGGCGACCCCGGGTAAAATCGAGGACCTGCCCCGGACTTCGGCACCTCCCTCCCCCCGCCGAAAGTTGTGGTCATGCAGGCTCCGATGCTCACCCCGACCCGGGTCGAGGGTGCCCCCGTGTACGACCTGGCGACCGGCCGGGACGTGGCGATCGAGGGCGACGCGCTCGCCACGGTCACCAGCGTGTCGGTGAGCGACCGCGAATGCCGGCCAGGCGCCCTGTTCGCGGCGCTGCCCGGCCAGAACGGCCACGGCGCGCGATTCTCCACGGCGGCGCGGGATGCGGGGGCGGTCGCGGTACTGACCGACCTGCGCGGTGCCTCCCTCGCGAGGGAGAGCGGTCTTCCCCTTCTCGTCACCCCCGATCCGCGCCGCGCGCTCGGTGCGATCGCTGCCCGGGTGTACGGAACAGACCGGGTGCGCCCCCGGCTGTTCGGGGTCACCGGAACGAACGGCAAGACCACGACGGTGCACGTGCTCGACGCCATTCTCGGGGCGCTCGGCGTGCGGTCCGGCTGCAGTTCGACCGTGCATCGCCGCAGCGGCGCGACGTCGGTCTCCAGCAGGCTGACCTCTCCCGAGGCGCCGGAGCTGCACGCGCTGCTGGCCAGGATGAACGAGGATGCGACGGAGGCCGCCGCGGTCGAGGTCAGCGCACAGGCGCTGACGAACCAGCGCATCGGCGGCGTCACCTTCGATGTCGCGGGGTTCACCAACCTGAGCCACGACCACCTCGACGAGTACGGGTCAATGAACGACTACCTCGCCGCGAAGATCGCGCTCTTCCAGCCCGACCGGGCGCGAAACGGCGTCGTCTCCCTCGACTCCCCCGCCGGGGCGACGGTCGTCGAATCCGCCCGTATTCCCGTCACCACAATCACCTCGAGACCCGGCGTGCACGCCGACTGGCGCGTGCACGACGTCGCGGTGCGGGAGACGAGCACCCGGCTGCAGGTGACCGGTCCCGGCGGGCAGCACCTCGAGGCCGAGATCCCGCTGCTCGGCGGGCACATGGCGGCGGACTTCGGGCTGGCACTCGTGATGCTGGTCGTCGGCGGGTATGACTTCGGGGAGCTGCGGCGACGCGTGGAACGCGGCATCCATGTCGATGTCTCCGGACATACCGCCCTGGTCTCGGGAGCGACCGGGCCGCGCGTGTACGTCGACATCTCGCACACGCCGGACTCCACCGAGAAGAACCTGACCGCGCTGCGCGGCCTCGCTCGGGGGCCGCTGGTCGTCGTGATGGGTGCGGACGGCGACAAGGATGCGACGAAGCGGGGCCCGATGGGTGCGGTGGCGGCTGCAGGCGCCGATGTCGTGGTGATCACCGACCACCATTCGCGGTACGAGGACCCGGCCAGCATCAGGCGGGCGCTGGTCGCGGGGGCCGAGAGTATCGGGGGCACCTCGACGGTGCTGGACATCGGCGATTCGCGCGTCGCGATCCGGCGTGCGATCGCGCTGGCCGGGGAGAGCGGTACGGTGCTGTGGACGGGCCCCGGCAGCTATGACTATCGCGTGATCGAGGGTGTCGACGTGCCGTATTCGCCCCGAATGGATGCCGCGGCCGCCCTCACCGAAGCGGGGTGGCCGGCAGCCGACCCCCTGGTCGGCGCTCGCGTCGCCGCGGGGGCGTCGGGTCGGGGGTAGGTGCTGCGTCCTCCATAGGTGCGGGTTTGGTGGGCTTGGGGCGGGGGCCTTGTCCTCCACGGGTGCGGGGTTGGTGGGTTCTCCACTGATGTTGTCCGGGGCCCGCTCGGGTGTTGTGTGTGGTGTTGGCTGGGGGTATGCAATGTTCGCAAAACACCCCGGACCAGCGTGTTTGTTGGGGTTCGAGGGTGCGGGAATGTCGGTGGTGGGGTGTTGACTGAAGCCATGAACCGCTCGGAATTCATGCCGGATCTGGCGTCGATGACGCCCGAGGAGCAGGCCGATTGGACCGCGGAGCTCGGCCCCGACGAGGTGAACATCATCGACGGTGACGCGCTGTTGGAGGGGTTGGTGCAGTCCCGTCGGGAGCGGGCGCAGCAGGCCGCGTTCGAGTTCGCGAGGGTGGACCAGTTCCGGAGGCACCGCGAAGACTGCACTGCGGGGCGGACCGACAGGTCGGGTTTGTTTGGGCGGGCGTTGCGGGCGGAACTCGCCGCCGCGTTGTGCATCCCGGAGGTCGCCGCGGAAGCTTTGCTGGTGCGCTCCCGCACCCTGATCGATGATGTGCCGGAGACGTTGTGGCGGTTGGGGGTGGGTCGGTTCTCGGAACGGCACGCCACCATCATCGCCGACCTCACCGCAGGGCTCACCCGAGAACAGGTACGCCAGTTCGAGGAGCAAGTGCTGGAGTACGCGGAGAAGATGACGGTCGGTCTGTTCACACGCAAAGCGGAACAGATCAAGGAACTCATTCAGGCCGCCGATATGGAACAACGCCATACCGAAGCGAGATCGAATCGGGAAGTGTGGGTCGAACCCGGCAGCAACGGGATGGGATGGCTGACCGCATACCTCCCGAACACGCAGATCGTGGCTATCGATAACCGGCTCACCGCTGCCGCCCGATCGTTGCAGGGCGACGGGGAAGACCGCACGATGCGGCAGTTGCGGGCGGACGCGTTCGCGGACATCCTCACCGACCCCGGCGCCGTGCTGCCCGCCGACAAATCCGAGGACGAGGCTGGGGCGACCAGTGGTCTCCGCATCCCGACGGTGCACCGCGGCATCCGCGCTGAGGTGTCCCTGGTGGTGCCGGCCCTGTCGGTGATGGGACAGACCAACACCCCGGGAATGCTCGAGGGTGGTATTCCGATCGATGCGGAAACGGCGCGGGAGTTGGCGGGGAACACGACCGGGTTCACCCGCATCCTCACCCACCCCGAAACCGGGGTGACGCTGTCCTTCGGCAAGGACCGGTACGAAGTCCCCACCGCGCTGAAGCGATACCTGAGGTATCGGGACCAAACGTGCCGGTTCATCGGCTGCACCCGCAGGGCGAAGGTCAGCGACATCGACCACACCATCCCCTGGGCCGGAACCGGCGAAACCACCCACCAGAACCTGGCGCACTTGTGCCGGAACCATCACCGGGTGAAGGACGCCGGATGGGCAGTCACCCAAGCCCACGACGGATCAGGCACGATGACCTGGACCAGCCCACTGGGACGTGAGTATTCGACCGAAGCGGTGCACCCCATCGGCGGCAAAGCAAAGCCACCACAGAACCCATCCGGCGGCGGCGGGGCAAGCGGAGGAGGCGGTGGCGGTGGCAGTGGCGGGGGGGGGGGGCCAAACGAAAGGGGCGGCGACCCCCCCCCCGTCTGGGGGGGGGAAAAAAACCCCCCCCCCCCCGGCACGGCCACCGGGCGCGCCGCACCGGCGGGGCGGGGGGGCGG
>NZ_JAALGE010000048.1 GCF_011057645.1 Marisediminicola senii
GTAGTAGACCTTGGAGACCGTCCAGGCGGGGCCGGCCTCGGGGTACCGTGCGGCGTCGGCCGCCGCCTCGATGGCGTACATCGCGATCGCGTGGGTGCGGATGTGGTCGGGGTGCGGGTACCCGCCGGTCTCGTCGTAGGTGTGCACGACCTGCGGACGAAATTCACGGATGATGCGCACGAGCGGTGCCGCGGAGTACTCCAGCGGGATCACGGCGAACGAGTTCGCGGGAACCGCCTCGCCCTCCTCGGGGAGCCCCGAGTCGAGGTAGCCCAGCCAGTGGTGCTGCACGCCCATCACGTCACGGGCCTCGGCCATCTCGTAGCGCCGGAGGCCGCCCATGTCGCGGTCGGCCATCGCCGACGCGGAGAGCGCCTCATTCTGGATGTCGCCACGCTCACCTCCCGTGCAACTGACGACCGTAACGTCGACACCGAGGCTGCGGTAATACGCGTACGTCGCAGCCCCCTTGCTCGACTCGTCGTCGGGATGGGCATGGATTGCAAGCAGGCGCCGTGACACAAATCTCCTAGGGATAACCTAGGGAACAGACTAATCGCCTCCACCTTTGTACGCCCCCACAGCCCGCGGAAGGACCCCGTGACCCCCGTCGACCAGGCCGAGAGCATGGCACCGCAGAACGCGGGTGCCGGCGATTCCGCACTGGATGCCCGCTACGGGCGCACCCCGGAGCGACGCAAGTGGAACCGGCGCGGCGCGTGGGCGGCCGCCGCGGGATTCGTCGTCGTGCTGGGCGCCTGGGTGATCTGGGGTGGCCTCGACGGCACCGGGTCGGCCGTCAGCACGCTCGACACCGGGTTCGAGATCATCGACGAGAACGCCGTGAGCGTCTCGTGGCAGGTGACGCTCGAGCCCGGCGACACCGCGGAGTGCGCCATCCAGGCGCAGAACGACGCCCACGGCGTCGTGGGTTGGAAGCTCGTGCCGATCACTGCCTCCGACGTGCGCAGCCGCACCTATACGGAAGTAGTGAACACCACGGAGCAGGCCGTGACCGGGTTGATCTATCGATGCTGGCTGACGTAAAGTTGGGTCTTCTGTAGCAGACCGGTCCACTCGGCCGGTCTCTTTTCTTTGGTGCCGCGACGGACGGGGCCAACCACGGTGGGTGCGGACAACGTCGCCCCTCGACCCCCGAAGGAGACATCATGTCGACTGGAACCAACGAGACCTGGCTCACCCAGGAAGCATTCGACCGCCGCAGCGCTGAGCTGGAAGAGCTGTCAGTGACGGGGCGTACCGAGATCGCGAAGAAGATCGAGGCGGCCCGCGAAGAGGGCGACCTCAAGGAGAACGGCGGCTACCACGCCGCGAAAGAGGAGCAGGGCAAGATCGAGGCGCGTATCCGCGTGCTCACCGAGCTGCTCCGCCACGCCAAGGTGGGCGACGCCCCGGCCAGCGACGGCATCGTCGCGTCCGGCACCGTCGTGACCGCGACCATCCAGGGCGACGAGAGCGTCTTCCTGCTCGGCAGCCGCGAGATCGTCGACGCCGACACCGACCTCGACGTGTACTCGGAGGGCAGCCCCCTCGGTGCCGCGATCCTCGGCCACCGGGTCGGCGACACCGTCACCTACACCGCACCGAACGGTCGCGACATCACCGTGGCGATCAGCAAGGTCGAGGCATACGAGAGCTGACGCTCGTCAGTAGTCGACGCGCGGGTCGTAGCCGGCCTCGCGCAGGCGCTCGAGCACGCGGCGCACGTGCTCCGGCCCGCGCGTCTCGATGCTGAGCTCGAGTTCGACCTCGCTGATCTGGGCGTTGCGCCCGTGGCGGGTGTGCAGCACCTCGACCACGTTCGCGTTCGCGTCGGAAATCAGCTCGGCGACGCGGGCCAGCTGGCCGGGGCGGTCGGGGAGCATCAGCTTGAGCTTGAGGTAGCGCTCGGAGGCCGCGAGTCCACGGGAAATGACCCGCTCCATGATGAGCGGGTCGATGTTGCCGCCGCTGAGGATGACCACGGTGGTGCCGAGGTCACCCAGCTGGCCGGCGAGGATCGCCGCGACGGCGACCGCCCCCGCCGGTTCGACGACGAGCTTCGCCCGCTCGAGCAACACGAGGAGCGCCCGGGCGGTGTCGTCATCGGTGACGGTGACCACCTGGTCGACGGTCTCCTTGATGATCTCGAAGTTGAGCTGCCCCGGCTTGCTGACCGCGATGCCGTCGGCGATCGTGGGGAGGATGGTGATCTCGGTGGGCACGCCGCTCTCGAGCGAGGGCGGGTAGGCGGCGGCGTTGGCCGCCTGCACGCCGATGATGCGCACCGTGCGGCCGTCGCGGGCCGCGCGCTGCTTCATGGCGCTCGCCACGCCCGAGATGAGCCCTCCCCCACCGATCGGCACGATGACGGTGTCGATGTCGGGAACCTGGTCGAGCATCTCGAGGGCGAGGGTGCCCTGCCCGGCGACCACGTCGGGGTGGTCGAACGGCGGGATGAGTACGGCGCCGTACGCCTCGGCGAACTCGGCGGCGGCGATCAGCGGCTCGGCGACGGTGTGGCCGCGCAGGATGACCTCTGCCCCATAGCTGCGGGTGGCCTGCAGCTTCGGCAGCGCGACACCGACGGGCATGAAGATGGTCGCCTTGATGCCGAGCTCGCGGGCGGCGAACGCGACGCCCTGCGCGTGGTTGCCGGCGCTGGCGGCGACGACGCCGCGCGCGCGTTCCTCGGGGCTCAGCTGGGCGAGGCGGTTGTATGCCCCGCGGATCTTGTACGAGCCGGTGCGCTGCAGGTTCTCGCACTTGAGGTAGACGGGCGATCCGAGCAGCTCGGCGAGGTACCGCGAGCTCTCCATCGGCGTGATCTCGGCCACGCGCGACACCAGCGTTCTTGCCGCCTCGAACTCGTCGAGGGTGGGTCCCGCGAGGGTGGTGGAGGTTACTGCTGCATCAGGCATTGCTCACGATGTCTTTCGGTTCGGGGTATGCGCCACTACGCCATTGTCCACTGACTACATAGGCGACCATCGCGTTGACGGTCGCGACGATGGGAACGGCGAAGAGTGCGCCCGGTATTCCGGCGAGGAATCCGCCTGCCCCGACGGCGAGCACGACGGCCAGCGGGTGGATCTTGACGGCGACGCCCATCACGAGGGGCTGCAGCACGTGGCCCTCGACCTGCTGCACGATGAGCACGCCGATGAGCATGATGAGCGCGCTGACCGGACCCTGGTAGATGAGGGCGACGAACACCGCGATGGTGCCGGTGAGCACGGCCCCGACGACCGGCACGAAGCTGCCGAGAAACACCGCCACCGCGATGGGGATGGCCAGCGGAAGCTGCAGGGCGAGCGCCACGATGCCGATGCCGATGGCGTCTACCGCGGCCACGAAGATCTGCACGCGCACGAAAGTGGTGAGGGTGGTCCAGCCCACCGCGCCGGAGCCGCTCACGGCGGGGCGCGCTGCCCGCGGGAACAGGCGGACGACCCACTGCCAGATGCCCCGGCCGTCGATCAGCAGGATGAGGGTGGCGAACAGCACGAGCAGCAGACCGACGAGCACGTGGCCCGCGGTGGTGCCGATCGACAGCGCACCGCTGACGACCGCCTGCCCCTCGGACTGCAGCGCGGAGAGCCCGTCCTGCACGAACGCGCTGATCTGCGCCTGCGACAGGGCGAGCGGCGATTGCTGCAGGTACTCCGTGAACTGGGTGTACGCCTCGATCGACTGCGTGCGCAGGCTCGGGAACCCGTTCATGATCTGGGTGACGACGAGCACGACGAGTCCCGAGATGATGGCGAGGATGCCGACCTCGGCGACGGTCACGGCCAGCCATTTCGGCCAGCGGTGCCGCTGCAGGAACTGCACGAACGGGATGAGCAGGGCCGCGAGCAGCACGGCGAGCATGAGCGGGATGACGATCAGGCGCAGCTGCACGACGAGGAAGATGAGCAGCGCGGCGACGCCCGCGATGACCAGGATGCGCCACGACCACGCTCCGGCGAGAACCATGCCGGGCGGCATGGCCGACGCCAGCGGGTCGCGTCGCGCCGCAGCATCCATGCCCGACTGCACTGGCGTGATCGCCGTGGCGTTCGGGGGCGCATGGCCGACCGGAGGGGCCGACGCCCGCGGGACATCGACCATGGTCTCGTGCGCGCGCCGACGACTGCCGAACTTCATCGGGTCAGTCTATGCTCGCGGGGTCGCGGCGACGGGGCGCCCGGTGAGGGTGATGAACACCCGCTCTCCCTGCTGCGGATGCGTGCCGACCTCGTGCTGCACCGACAGCAGCACGTCGTCGTCGGTGCGCACCTGGGTGCGGCGCAGCGAGCCGAGGAAGCTCGACGCGACGACGGTCGCGGGGATGCCGGAGTCGGTGAGGCGGATGTCTTCCGGGCGCACGAGGGCGAATACCGCGCCGTCGGGCTGCGGGTCGCCGAGCAGCTCGAGCGCGGTCCCGAGCACGGTCACGCGCTCCCCGGCCAGTACGCCGGGAACCCGGTTGCTGAGCCCCACGAAGTCGGCGACGAACGCCGTCGACGGGGTGGCGTAGAGCTGCTCCGGGGTGCCGATCTGCTCGATCGTGCCCTCCCGCATGACGGCGACCCGGTCGGCGACGGCGAGCGCCTCCTCCTGGTCGTGGGTCACGAACACCGTGGTGATGCCGAGGTCGGTCTGGATGCGGCGGATCTCGTCGCGCAGCTGCACGCGTACCTTGGCGTCGAGTGCCGACAGTGGTTCGTCGAGCAGCAGCACCCGCGGGCGGGTGACGAGCGCGCGCGCCAGGGCGACGCGCTGCTGCTGGCCACCGGAGAGCTGGTGGGCGTAGCGGGCGCCGAAGTGGCCGAGGCCGACCAGGTCGAGGGTCTCGGCGGCGCGGCGGCGGCGTTCGCCCGCCGGCACCTTGCGCATGCGGAGCCCGAATTCGATGTTCTGCAGCGCAGTCAGGTGCGGGAACAGCGAGTACGACTGGAACACCATGCCGATGTCGCGGCGGTTGACGGGCACGTCGGCGACGTCGACGCCGTCGATGTGGATGCTGCCGCTGTCGATCCGCTCGAGCCCCGACAGCGCGCGCAGGGCGGTCGTCTTGCCGCACCCCGACGGACCGAGCAGGGCGATGAACTCGCCGGGGCGGATATCGAGGCTGATGCCGTCGAGGGCGCGGTGTCCGGCGTACTGCTTGGTCACGTCGACGAGCGCGACGGTAGCGCCGGTGGCAGGGGTCCCTGCGGTCCCGGCGGAGCCTGCGGTCGACGCGTCCGTGGTTCGGGTGGGGGTCTCGGTCATGGGGACGTCCTGCCTGGCCGGGTGGAGCCCACGCGGCCGATCAGTAGGAGCAGCACGAAGACCAGCAGCAGCGCGAGGAGCGCGAAGATGACGGCCACGTACGGATCAGATTTGGACACCTGCACGAGGGCGGTCTGCAGGTTCTGGCGGTTGAGCAGCGATGCGATGGTGTACTCGCCGAGCACCACGGCCACCGAGATGAGGGAGCCTGCGAGGATGCCGCGGCGCAGGTTCGGCAGCAGCACGCGGGCGAGTACGCTCCCCCAGCCCGCGCCGAGCGACCGTGCCGCCTCGGAGAGCGTCACCATGTCGACCGCGTCGATATTGGCCTGGATGGCGCGATAGGCGTACGGCAGCACGGTGATGCCGTAGGCGAAGGCGAGGGTCCACACCGATCCGCCGAGCAGGCGCGTGACGACGCCGTAGACGGGGGCGAGTCCGACCACGAGCACGATCGCGGGCACCGTGATGGGGATGATGCAGATGAACTCGAGCACCCGCCGGAGCCTCGGAAACTGCAGGTGCACCAGGATCATGGTGGGCAGCAGCACCAGCAGCACGATCGCGACGGTCACCACGGCGAGGGTGAGCGAGTTGCCGATCGCGGCGAACAGCTGGCGGTAGCGAGAGTTCTCCTCGGGGTCGAACAGCACGGTCCAGTGGTCGAGCGTGTACGCGCCAGCGAGCCCGTCGCGAAAGGTGAACTCGACCATCGACAGGATGGGGACCACGAACAGCAGACCGACCGCGCCGAGGATGATCCACCGGGCACGGCCGCTGGGTTCCGCGCCGATGCTGACCGCCGTGTCGTTGACCCGCGCGGTCGCGGGCGCGGGTTTCGCCGCGGGTGGCGTGGGGGCCAGCGGTGCGGACCGGGGCGGGGACACCGGCGAGGTCGTCATTGCTGCCACCTCGTCGTGCGGGACTGCAGCACCGAGTAGGCGGTCATCACGACCACCATCACGATGATCATGCCGAGCGCGAGGGCGCCGGCGACGTTGGCCCGGCCGAGTACCGTCTCGCTGATCAGGGCGCCGCGGATCTGCAGCGGAACGATTTGGGCACCCTGGCTGATCAGCGCCGCCGCGGTGGCGTACGACGAGAACGCGTTGGCGAATAGCAGCAGCAGGCTGCCGAGGAACGACGGTGCGAGCACGGGGCCCGCGATGCGCAGCCAGTAGGTGACCCTGCTGCCCCCGAGGGTGGCGGATGCTTCGGCCCACTGTGGCTTGAGGCCCTGCAGTGCCGGCATGAACGTGATGATCATCAGCGGTACCTGAAAGTAGATGTACGGCAGGACCAGCCCCGGCACCTGGTACAGCCAGACGCCGTCGGCGTAGATGTCGATGCCGAACTGCTCGCGCAGCACCACGGTGACGAGTCCCTGGATGCCGATGGTGGCGATGAACGCGAACGCGAGCATGACGCCGCCGAACTGGGCGAGCACGCTGCTCGCGGAGTCGACCGTGGAGCGCACGGCGCCGTCGGCCCGTGTGCCCAGCAGTGCGTAGCAGACCAGGGCACCGACGACGGCTCCGACCACCGCGGTGAGCGCGGAGACCCAGAAGGAGCTGGCGAACGCGCCGAGGATCACCGGGTCGAGCAAGGCGCTGAGGTTGTCGAGCGTGAAGCTCCCCTCGGCATCGAGGAACCCGGTGCCGAGGGCGATGGCGGTGGGCACCGCGAGGAACAGCAGCACGTAGAACGCGAAGGGGGTGAGTCCGAGGTACCTCACCCACCCCCGGCGGCGCCGGGTGGGCGCCGCCGGGGATGGTGCGACGGTCACGGTGTCGTGTGTTCCGGCGCGGTGCGGCTAGCCAACGGCCGTCGCCCAGTTGGAGGCGAGCAGGGTGGCCGCCGCCTCGCTCTGCTCGGTGGTGGGCGTCACGAGTTCGTCTGGCAGTTCGCCGACCGCGTCGAGGGCCTCCTGGTCGACGGTTCCGGCGTCGACGAGGGCGGTGAGGGTGACCGGGTAGGCACCGGCCGCGAGGTACAGGTTCTGCGCGGTGGGGCTGAAGATGAACTCCTGCCACAGGCGCGCGGCCGCCGGGTGCGGGGCGTCGGCGTTGATGGCCTGGTTGTAGTAGCTCGTGTAGGCGACACCGGGCAGCGTGGTGACCTCCCAGCCGTCGACGGTCGAGGCGACCGCGAGGTTGTTGTAGCTCCAGTCGAAGACCACCGGGGTCTCACCGGATGCGATGGTGGCCTCGGTCGGGTCGAGCGGCAGGAAGTTGCCTGCGGCGTTCAGCTCGGCGAAGTAGTCGATGCCGGGCTGGAAGTCGTCGAGCGACCCGTCGTTCTCCTGCGCGGCGGCGAGGCCGACCGCGGCGAACGCGGCGCCCGCCTGGGTCGGGTCACCGTTGATGGCGACCTTGCCGCGGTACTCCTCGGCGAGCAGGTCGTCGAGGCTCTCCGGCTCGTCGACCTCGTTCGAGTTGTACCCGATCGACATGCTGCCGGTGTAGTCGTTCACCCAGAGTCCGGTCGACTCCTTGTTCTCGTCGGGAATCTCGTCCCAGTTCTCCACCTGGTAGGGGGCGAAGTAGTCGAGGCTGTCGAGGGCGACCGCGGTGCCGAGGTCGAAGACGTCGGGAGCGGTGTCCTGCCCGCGCAGGTTGTCGGCCGCGGTGATTTCCTCGGCACTCGAGACGTCGGGGTCGGCCGAGTTGACGGTGATGTCGTACTCGGCCTGGAACGCCTCGATGATCTGTCCGTAGTTGGCCCAGTTCTCAGGGAGCGCGATCACGTTGAGCTCGCCCTCCGCTTCTGCAGCCTCGACCAGGGCGTCGAGGCCACCGAAGTCCTCCGCGCTGGTCGCGGTCGCCGCATCCACGCCACTGTCGCTGTCGGTGGCGGCGTCGGTGTCGGACCCTGCACAGCCGGCGAGGGTCATGGCGACGATGGCGAACGCGGCGATGCCGGTCGCGGCGGTGCGGGTGCGCGTGGTTCTTCTCTGCATTGCAGTCCTCCAGGGGCCCGCTCGGCTGCCCGCGCTGTGGAGCGGGCCGGGGGTCACCGTGGCGGTCATCCGCACTGTAGTAACGCCCGGGTAGCGGGTGGGTGCTCCCCGGTGAACGGCGGCCGAACACGGCGTTACCGGCAGGTGACAGGTGTTGACCGGCTGCAGGCCGGGGCACGGGGTGGGTGCCGACAGGGGCGCGGCTCGGCCGTGTCGGCAGGGATCGGTACTGTCGGATCGTGGTCGAATCGCTCTCCCCCGCCCAGGCGCGCCGCGTCGCCCTCGCCGCGCAGGGGTTCGGGCGCCCGCAGCCGGCACAGCCAGGCACCCGACAACTGAACGGCGTCATCGACCGGCTCGGGCTCCTGCAGCTCGACTCGGTCAACGTGTTCGAGCGCAGCCACTACCTTCCGCCGTTCGCACGGCTCGGCCCCTACGACAAGGGTGCGCTCGACGCCCTCACCTTCGCCGCGCGCGGTAGGTACGTGGAGTACTGGGCGCACGAGGCGGCGGTGATTCCCGTGGAGCACTGGCCGCTGTTCCGCTGGCGCATGGACGCGATGCGCGCGAAGTACTCGGCGATCGAGGGCGGCTGGGTGATGGCGAACCAGCCGATGCTCGACTGGCTGCGTGCCGAGCTCGCCGAGAAGGGGCCGATGCCCGCGAGCGCCGTGGAGCACGACTCGAACCGGCGGTCGGGCCCGTGGTGGGGCTGGTCGGGCGTCAAGGAGGGGCTCGAATGGCTGTTCAGGTTCGGGGAGGTCACGAGTGCCGGGCGCACCCGGTTCGAGCGCAACTACGGGCTCGTCGACACCATCCTGCCCGCGCACGTCGTCGAGTCGAGGATCGACCAGGCCGACGCGGTGCGCCAGCTGATGAGCCTGTCGGCCCGCGCCCACGGGGTGGGCACCCTGAGCGACCTCGCCGACTACTACCGGCTCAAGCAGGGCCCGGCGGCGGTCGCGGTGCACGACCTGGTCGACAGCGGCGAGCTGCTCCCCGTCACGGTGCCGGGCTGGAAGGGCACGGCATACCTGCACCGCGACGCGCGCATTCCCCGCCGCATGGACGCTGCCGCGCTGCTCTCGCCGTTCGACCCCATCGTCTGGCGGCGCGAGCGTGCGGAGCGCATGTTCGACTTCCATTACCGCATCGAGATCTACACCCCGGCGCATAAGCGCATCTTCGGCTACTACTCGCTGCCCGTGCTGCTCGGTGACACCGTGGTGGGTCGCGTCGACCTCAAGAACGACCGGCAGGCGCGCGTGCTGCTCGTGCAGTCGGCGTGGTCCGAGGATGCCGCACCCGCCGACACCGCGGAGCGCGTCGCAGCCCTGCTGCTCGACGCCGCCCGCTGGCAGGGGCTCGACCGGGTCGAGGTGGTCGGGCGCGGGTCGCTCTCCCGCGGCCTCGCGCGTGTGCTGGCGGGCGTGACGCCGTGACCGACGGGCAATCCATTGACGGGGCGGCCGACGGGGCCGACGCCCCGCACGGGTGGTTCACCTTCGAAGAGCACCTGTGGCACCGGGTCTGGGTGGGACTGGGGCGGCTCGTCGCCGGCCTGTACCTGCTGCAGGGCCTGCTGTTCGCCGCGTACTTCATGCGGGCGGTCGGGGTTCCGCTCATCACCGGCATCGGGGTGATCGTGGGGCTCATCATCGCGGTTCCGGTGCTCACGATGTTCGTCGTCAACGCCCGGTGGCCGATGCTCGAGGTCAACCTCGACACGTCGGAGCTGCGCGCGAACGACACCGTGATCCCGCTCGCGCGGGTCAACCGCGCGGTCGTGAAGGCACAGCCGTCGCGAACCCAGTTCACCTACCAGCTGCGCCTGTCCGCGGTCGCGGGCTCGGGTGCGGGTTCCGGACGGGCGGGTTCGGGACGGGCGGGTTCCGGACGGGCGGGTTCCGGAGCGGCGGGCACGGTGCGGGCGCAGGTCACCCTGCGCGACCGGCACGGAGTCGGGCTCGACCGCGACGCCGCCCACATCCTGGCTGAGGCTCTGCGCCGCACCACCATCGAGCTGCCGGTGGCCCCGGAGGATCCGAAGGGCAGGTTCGCGCGTGCGAACTTTCCGACCCACATCACCCGCGACCAGGCGGTGTCGTTGACCGTCGATCCCCCGTCGACCTACCAGGACCTGCCCATCGTCACCTGACCGGCGGGCCGCATGGTCGGCGCGGTCGGCTCGGTCGGCGCGGTCGGCGCGGTCAGCGGATGCTCGCGAGCCGCGCGACACCGGCGATGAGTACCGAGAACAGGATCAGGAACCCGGCTACCACGACCGGTATCGCCGCGACGCCGAGCACGAGCAGCACCATGCCCACGAACAGGATCGCGACGGCGACACCCATCGCGACGACCAGCTGTTCCCCCGGGCGTAGAGCGACTGCGCATTGGCCTCGGTGACCGGCGACGGGTAGTTGTGCGCCTGGGGCCGCAGCGACAGCGCCACGAGGAATACCTGCAGGCCGAGCCAGACGGCAAGGAGGATCCAGATCATCCAGCGCGGTCCCTCGCTGGTGGTGTCACCCGCGGCGTCGACGTGGGCGGGTAACTCGGCGGGCAGAGACGGGTAGACCGCGGTCACGATCACCGCCGCGATGAGGGCGGTGACGCATCCAGCCCATCGCAGCACCCGTACTACCCGGGCACTCCGAAACGCGGGGCGGGGGCGGTTCGATGTCGACGGCACCGATTCATCCTGCCATCGCGGCCGCACGCGGTCGACCTGGGCAGCTGATTGACACCGGGCAGCTGATTGACTCCGGGCAGCTGAGCGACACTCACCGCACGGGGCGTTCCGTGCCCGGTTCTGGATAGGGTCGAGTGGTGACCGACGACGAACGCGAACTCCCGCACGGCTGGTTCACCTTCGAGGAGCACCTGTGGCATCGCGTCTGGGTGGGGGTGACCCGCTTCACCGTGCTGCTCTCGCTCGCGCAGGCAGCCGGGTTCATTTCGGTCTTTCGCAATTTCTTCGACCTCTCGTCGCTGAACAGCATCGCCGCGGTCGTGGCCCTCGTGGCGGCGGTGCCGGTGGCGACGATGTTCGTGACGAACGCGCGCTGGCCGCTGCTCGAGGTGAACCTCGACACGTCGGCGCTGCGGTCGAACGAGACGGTGATCCCGCTCGCGGAAATCAACCGGGCGCAGGTCAAGGCGCGGCCGTCGAAGAAGGGGCTCGCCTACCAGCTGCGCCTCTCGGCAGGCGCGGGCCGCACGGGCACCGTGCGTGCGCAGGTGACCCTGGGCGACCCTCGCACCGGCCGGCTGGATGCGTATTCCTCCCGCATCCTCGCCGAGGCCCTGGGTCGCACCACCATCGAACTCCCCGTCGGCCCCGGCGATCCGAATGGCCGGTTCGCGCGCCTCAACCACCCGACGAATATCACCCGCGACGAGGCGGTGGCGCTCGTGAAGTACCCGCCCACGCGCTACAAGGACCTGCCGATCGTCACCTGACGCGGGGCGTGCCGCGCGTGGCTAGAAGGTGCGGCCGCTCTCGCGCAGGCGACGTGCCCGGTCGGCGATCGGCGGGTGGGTGCTGAACATGCGGTCCATGATCCCGGGCTTGGTGGGGTCGGAGATCCACATGTGCGCCATGGTCGAGTTCTGCTTGCGCATCGGCCGGCCGTAGGCCTCGAGCTTCTCCAGCGCACTGGCCAGGGCATCGGGATGCCGCGTGGTGAGTGCACCGGTGGCGTCGGCGAGGTACTCACGCTGGCGGGAGATTGCCGCCTGGATCACCGTGGCGACGATGGGGGCGATCACGATCGACACGATGCCGAGGATGAGCATGATCGGGTTGCCGCCGCTGTTGTTGTTGCGGTTGCCGCCGAACAGCGTCAAGCGCAGGAAGATGTCGGAGATCAGGCCGACGGCGACGACCAGGCCGAACACGATGGTGGTGACCCTGATGTCGTAGTTCTGCACGTGGCCCATCTCGTGGGCCATCACGCCCTCGAGCTCGGAGTCGTCCATGATCTCGAGCAGGCCCGTGGTGGCCGCCACGACGGCGTGCTCGGGGTCACGCCCGGTGGCGAACGCGTTGGGTGCCGGGTCATTGACGATGTACACCTTGGGCATCGGCGTACCGGTGGTGATCGACAGGTTCTCGACGATGCGGTAGAGCCGCGGGTTGTCGGACTTCTGGATCTGCACGGCACCGCTCAGCGCGACCGCCTGGCTGCCCGCGGCGAAGTACTGGATCGCCGCATAGATGATCGCGCCGACGAAGGTTCCGATGAAGATGCCGTACCCGCCGCCACCCCAGACGAAGTTCGCCACCAGGCCGAGCACGCCGATGATGAGAACGAACCCGATGATGATGAGAACGGTGTTGCGTTTGTTCGCGGCTATCGCCCGATACATCGGCGGCTGCTAGAACTGCACGCGCGGCGGCTCGGCGATCGCCGCGGAGTCCGCGACCTCGAAGAACTCTCGCTCGGTGAATCCGAGGCCACGCACGAACAGGGTGTTGGGGAACTGCTTGATCTTGGTGTTCAGCTCGCGCACGCCGCCGTTGTAGAACCGGCGCGAGGCCTGGATCTTGTCTTCGGTGTCGACCAGTTCCCCCTGCAGCTGCAGGTAGTTCTGGCTGGCCTGCAACTGCGGGTAGGCCTCTGCGACGGCGAAGATGCTCTTGAGCGCGCTCTGCATGTGGTTCTCGGCGACCGAGGCGTCTGCGGGGCTCTGCGCGCCGAGCGTCTCGGCCCTGGCCTTCGTGACCGACTCGAAGACGACGCGTTCGTGGGCGGCGTATCCCTTGACGGCCTCGATCAGGTTGGGGAGCAGGTCTGCCCGCCGCTTGAGCTGCACCGTGATGTCGCTCCACGCCTCGTCGACCCGCACATTCAGGGTCACGAGGGAGTTGTAGGTGGTCCAGAGGTATATGCCGACGATCACGACAAGAAGGACGATGACGCCGACGACGATGAGGATCTCCATGGCGCCAGTGTACTCAGGGGGTCTGGAACGGCTCCGGAAAAGCGTCGCCGATCGGCGTGTGACGACCCCCAGCCCGGGGGTCGCGATGCTCCCGGCCCGGGGGTCGCGATGCTCCCAGCCCTGCCCACCCCTCCCCCGTTAACATGAGCGTCACACGCCTGCTATTGACTGGCGAGCGATGTGGTGAAGGGAGACCCATGGACCTGACCACCGTCACCGCGGTACGGCAGCCCCGCTCGCGTGCAGACCTCCGACTCGGCGAACGCGAGGCATTCCTGGGCGGCGGGTCGTGGCTGTTCTCCGAGCCGCAGCTCGAGCTCGACGGCCTGGTCGACCTCACCACCCTCGGCTGGCAGCCCATCACGGTCACCGCAGGCTGCGGTCTCTCGATCGCCGCCACCTGCACCTTCACCGAGCTCGCCGCCCTCGAGGCGCGCGCCGACTGGACTGCGCACCCGCTTCTCGCGCAATGCTGCAGCGCACTGCTCGGGTCGTTCAAGGTGTGGAACACCGCAACCGTCGGCGGCAACATCTGCCTCGCCCTCCCGGCCGGCCCGATGACCTCGCTCACCTCGGCCCTCGACGCCGATGCCCTGATCTGGACTCCCGATGGCGGTGAGCGACGGATGCCGGTGCTCGAGCTCGTGGTCGGAGACCAGTCCACGGCCCTCGAGCACGGTGAGCTGCTGCGATCGGTCGAGATACCGGCGTCGAGCCTGCGCGCCAGGGTCGGCATGCGCAAGATCGCCCTGTCGCCGCTCGGCCGCTCCGGAACCATCGTCATCGCCCGCGTCGACGAGGGCGGCGAGTTCGTCGCCACAGTGTCGGCCGGAACCGAGCGCCCAGTGCAGCTGCGCTTCGACGCCATCCCCACCGCGGACGACCTCGCCGACGGCATCGGCGCGATCGACTGCTGGTACGACGACGCGCACGGCGCCCCCGACTGGCGCCGCGCGATGAGCATCCTCTTCGCCGGGCAGCTGCGAGACGAGCTGGCCGCACCGGCCGACGACGGCACGGGAGTCGAGACGGAATGAGATTCGAGACAGCATGAGATTCGAGATCAACGGCGAACCGGTCGACGCGGCCCCCGCCCCCGGTCAGTGCCTGCGCACCCTGCTGCGCGACCACGCGCACACCGAGGTCAAGAAGGGTTGCGACGCAGGCGACTGCGGCGCGTGCTCGGTCATCGTCGACGGGGTGCCCGTGCACTCCTGCATCTATCCGGCGTCACGCATCGAGGGCCGCTCGGTCACGACGGCGGATGGCCTCGGTGACGGCGGCGCGCTGCATCCGATCCAGCAGGACTTCGTGGATGCCGCGGCCTTCCAATGCGGCTTCTGCACGCCCGGCATGGTCGTGACCGCCTCGACCCTCACCCCCGAGCAGCGGGCAGGCTCCGACCTGTCGCGCCTGATGAAGGGCAACCTGTGCCGGTGCACCGGCTACCGCGCGATCGGCGACGCGCTGTGCGGGCGGGCCAACATCGAACGCGCCGCGGCCGGTGAATCGGTGGGCAGCTCGGCCCCGGCCCCGGCCGGCGCGCGCATCGTGCGCGGCACCGAGCCGTACACGCTCGACCTCGCAACCCCCGGGTTGCTGCACCTCAGCGTGCTCGGCAGCCCCTACGCACACGCGCGCATCCTGTCGATCGATGCGGATGCCGCATCCACCCTGCCCGGCGTGAAGCTGGTACTCACGCACCGCGACTCCCCCGACGTGCTGTTCTCGACCGGCCGGCACCAGGCGCGCACCGACGACCCCGACGACACCCGCGTGCTCGACACCACGGTGCGGTTCTACGGGCAGCGGGTCGCGGCCGTCGTCGCGGAGTCGGTGGCGATCGCCGAGGAGGCGTGCCGGCTGATCCGGGTGGAGTACGAGGTTCTGCCGGCGAACTTCGACCCTGAGCTCGCGAGTACCGGGGGCACGCCAGTTCTGCACGGCGACAAGGGCCCCGAGTCACGCCTCGCCGACCCGGCGAGAAATCTCGTGGCGGAGGTGCATGGCGAGCTCGGCGACGTGACCGCGGCCATCGAACGCGCGACCGCCCGCGACGGGCAGCCCGCCGACGGGGCGACGGTGCGCGGCACCTGGCGCACGCAGCGGGTCACGCACGTCGCCCTCGAGACGCACGGCACCCGCGGCTGGCTCGACGACGACGGCCGCCTCGTGCTGCGCACCAGCTCGCAGGTGCCGTACCTCGTGCGCGACGAGCTGTGCCACATCTTCTCGCTCGACAAGGACCGCGTGCGGGTGCTCACCGCGCGGGTCGGTGGCGGCTTCGGCGGCAAGCAGGAGCTGCTCACCGAGGACCTCGTGACCCTCGCCGTGCTGAAGCTCGGGCAGCCGGTGCAGTACGAGTTCACCCGCACCGACGAGTTCCAGATCGCGCCGATGCGGCACCCGATGAGGGTGGATGTCGCGCTGGCGGCGAACGCGGACGGCATCCTCACCGCCATCGACGTCGACATGCTCGCCGACACGGGCGCGTACGGCAACCACGGTCCGGGCGTCATGTACCACTCGTGCAACGAGTCGCTGAGCATCTACCGCTGCGCCAACAAGCGCGTGAACACCCGGTCGGTGTACACGAACAATCCGCCGTCCGGGGCGTTCCGCGGCTACGGCCTCGGGCAGATCATCTACGCGGTCGAGTCGGCGATGGACGAATTGGCTCGAGAACTGGGCATCGACCAGTTCGAGTTCCGCCGGCGCAACGTGATCGTTCCGGGTGACGCGATGGTGGTGACGAAGCAGGAGGACCACGACGACCTGCTGTTCGGAAGCTACGGACTCGACCAGTGCCTCGACCTCGCCGAGGCGGCGCTGGCGCGGGGTGCGGGTGCGGCTGGTGCGGGTGCCGAGTCCCCGGTTCCGGTTCCGACCGGCGGCAGCTGGCGGGTGGGCACGGGCATGGCGGTGGCGATGATCGCGACCCTGCCGCCGCGCGGGCACTTCGCCGACGTGACCCTCTCGGTCGCAGCATCCGGCCGATACACGATCGGCGTGGGCACGGCCGAGTTCGGCAACGGCACGACGACCGCGCACGGGCAACTGGTGGCATCCGCGATGTCCACGACGGTGGACCGTATCGACATCCTGCAGTCCGACACCGACATCGTGCGGTACGACACCGGGGCGTTCGGCTCGGCGGGAACGGTCGTGGCCGGCAAGGCGATCCTGGTCGCCGCCGGAAAGCTCCGGGAACGGATGCAGCGGGCCGCCGTCACGCTCGCGGGCGCGCCGGGCGAGCTCGGGGCATCCGGAATCACCGTCGACGGACGGCTGCTGGACTTCGCCGAACTGCTCGCGACGGAGCCCTTCGGCGGCGGTGACGGTGACGGCGCCGGTGACGGAGCGGCTGCCCCGGCTGCCCCCGCCCGCTGGACCGAAGAGGGCAGCGACAACGGGTCGCCCCGCTCGGTCGCATTCAACGTGCACGCGTTCAGGGTCGCGGTCGACACCGCGACCGGCGAGGTGCGCATCCTGCAGTCGATCCAGGCCGCCGACGCGGGCGTCGTGATCAATCCCGAGCAGCTGCGCGGGCAGGTCGAGGGCGGCACGGCGCAGGCGATCGGCACGGCCCTCTACGAGGAGATGCGCATGCGCGACGGGCGGGTGGTGAACCCCGAGATCCGCAACTACCACGTGCCGCAGTTCGCCGACATCCCGCACACCGAGGTGTACTTCGCCGACACCGTCGACTCGCTCGGACCGCTGGGCGCGAAGTCGATGAGCGAGGCGCCGTACAACCCGGTCGCCCCGGCGCTCGCGAATGCGGTGCGCGATGCGCTCGGGGTGCGCCCGATGGAGCTGCCCATGTCGCGCGACCGGGTGTGGCGGCTGCTGCAGGGGTAGCGAATACGCAGACGCCGGTTCACCGGGGGCAGCTGCCGCACGGGGGCGCCGCAGGCGGCTGGCTACTGCGCCCGGTGGATCGGCCCCGACACCGACGTGAGTGGCTCAGCCGCGGCTCCTGTGCGGCTCGCGATGACCTCGGCGAGGATCGAGATCGCGGTCTCCTCCGGGGTGCGCGCGCCGATGTCGAGCCCGATCGGCGCGTGCAGTCGATCGAGGTCGTGGATGCCGCGTGCCGCCAGCTCTTCGACCCGGCTGGCGTGCGTGCGGCGCGAGCCCATCGCCCCGATGTACGCCACCGGAAGCTCGAGCGCCCCCGCGATCAGGTCGACATCGAACCTGTCGTCGTGGCTGAGGATGCAGATCACCGTGCGCTCGTCGACGGCGGTCTGCGCGAGGTACTGGGGTGGCCACTGCACCACGACCTCCTCGGCGCGCGGAAAGCGCTCGGGCGTCGCGAACACCGGCCGCGGGTCGCACACCGTCACCCGGTAGCCGAGCGCGGCCGCCGCATCCGACAGCGCGACGGCGAATTCGACCGCCCCGAAGACGATGAACCGCGACGCCGGCGCGAACCGTTCGGTGAAGGTGCGCAGCCCGTCGCAGCCGTGTGGCGACGGCACGCTCTCGCCGAGGCGGGCGGGGTCGCCCGCGATGACCGTGGTGAGTTCTGCGGCGGATCCCGCGGCGGCGCGGCGCAGCTGGTCGATGGTGGGGGCGGATGCGGCATCCATCGCCAGCACCGAGACGATGACCTCGATCATGCCGCCACAGCTGAGGCCGACGGCGAATGCGCTCTCGTCGTCGAACCCGAAGCCCTCGAACTCGGGCCGGCCGGTCTCGAGCACGCGGGTGCCGATTTCGTAGAGCGCACCTTCGATGCAGCCGCCGGAAATGCTGCCGATCACGGTGCCGTCGTCGACCACGGCCATCGACGTGCCGACCGCGCGCGGGGCGCTTCCGGTGATGGTGACGGCGGTGGCAACGGCGATGCGGTGCCCGGAATCCAGCGCGGCGAGCAGGCGATCGGCGATCTCGAACACGGCGCGCTCCTCCCGGTCACCAGCAGCCGTCACAAGACTGACACACGCCGGTGCTAGAGAAGGGGCATGCTGAGAATCACGGGCGCCGACGCCATCGTCATCGACACTGCGGGCACCGGGGCGACCGGGTCGGCGGGCGACCTGCACGTGCGGGACGGGCTGGTCGCCGGCGAGGGCGGGGGCGCGGGCACCGGCGACTCCCCCGACGACTCGGTCGAGGTGCTGGATGCCACGGGCTGCGTCATCACTCCGGGGCTCGTCAACGCGCACCACCACCTGCTGCAGACGGCATTCCGCACCCTGCCGGGCACCCGCGGCGTGCCGATGGCCGAGTGGCTGCCGACCATGGCGGCGGCGTACGGCGCGGTCGGCGTCGACGCCGGCCTGTGCTTCGACGCGGCGAGCGCCGGGCTCGCCGAGAGCCTGCTCAACGGCGTGACCACGGTCGCCGACCACCACCTCACCTGGCCGGCCGACGCGTCGACTGATGACACGGTCGCGATGGCCACCGCCACGGCAACCGCTGCCCGCGGACTCGGCGCCAGGCTGGTGTTCGTGCGCGGCACCGCGCGCGATGACCCGGAGCGCGCCGCGCTGTCGGCAGAGGCGATCGCGGGCGCGCTGCTGCCCGGTGCGGGGTCGCCTACCCCGGGTGACACCGGTGGCGGGGTCCGGGGCGGGGCCGGTGGCGGCTTGGGACGCGGTGGCATTGCAGACGATGGGATGCTGCAGCTCGCGGTCGGACCGGCCGGCGTGCACAGCGACTCCCCCGAGACGTTCCGGCTGCTCGGCGAGGTAGCGGCGCGCTTCGGGCTCCGTCGCCGCACGCAGTCCAACGAGCAGGTCGACGTGGCCATCGCCCTCGAGAGATATGGCCGCCGCCCCCTCGAGCTGCTCGAGGAATGGGGGTGGCTCGCCCCCGACGTGACCCTCGCGCACCTGTGCGACGTGACCGCCGACGAGATCGCCAGGATCGCGGCCTCCGGGGCCACAGCCACCCACGCGCCAGGCTGCGACCTGCCGATGGGCTGGGGCATCGCGCCCGTCGCGGCGCTGATGGCCGCGGGAGTCGCAGTGGGGCTCGGCACGAGTGGCGGCGGAAGCAATGACGCGTCGCACCTGCTCGCCGACGCGCGGCTCGCCATGCAGGTGGCTCCGCTGGTCGGACCGCCGATCAATGCCCGCACCGTGCTCGGCATGGCGACCGCCGGCTCTGCGGCGGGCCTCGGCCGCCCGGAACTCGGGCACCTGCGCCCGGGCGCTGCCGCCGACCTGTGCGTGTGGGACGTCTCGGGCGTCGCGGATGCCGGTGTGGCCGACCCTATCGCCGGATTGCTCTGGGCCTCCCCCGGGCGGCGCCCGCGACACGTCGTGGTCGGCGGGCGGGTCGTCGTGCGCGACGGCCAGCTGGTGACGGGCGACGAGCGGGGCATCGTGCAGCGCCTGCGCGCGCGCGTCGGGCGGTAGCTCCTATGCCGTGAGAACGCCGTGTTGCGTCTGCGGAATTGGTAGCGGAACGCAGGTAAGGCTATCCTTACTCGCAGCGCACGTGCCGCCGTCCTTTCCGTTCTCGACTCCGCTGGAGCCCCGTCATCATGCGCATTTCCCGCCCGTTCTCCCTGATCGCCCTCGGCGCCGCCGCGACCCTCGTGCTCGGTGGCTGCGCCGCCGATGACACCGCCCCCGCGGAACCGACCGGCGCCGACGCCGGTTCTCTCACCCTGTACTCGGGTCGCGAAGAGGAGCTCGTGCAGCCGCTCATCGACCAGTTCACCGACGAGACCGGCATCGATGTCGAGGTCCGCTACGGCAACACCGCCGAACTGGGCGCGCTGCTGCTCGAGGAGGGCGAGGCCACCCCCGCCGACGTGTTCCTGTCGCAGGATGCGGGAGCCCTCGGTGCCCTCGCGAACGCCGACCTCTTCAGCACCCTCCCCAACGACGTCGCCGGAGCGGTCGAGCCCGGGTTCACCTCGACCGACGGCAGCTGGGTCGGCGTCACGGGCCGCGCGCGCGTCGTCGTGTTCGACGGCGAGAAGTACACCGCCGACGAGCTGCCGGACACCGCCGAGGCCTACACCGGTGATGAGTGGCGTGGCCTGCTCGGCATCGCGCCCAGCAACGCCAGCTTCCAGTCGGCGGTCACTGCCTACCGCGTGCTCGAGGGCGACGCCGCCGCCGAGGAATACCTCACCGCCCTCGCCGCGAACGAGCCGCAGATTTTCGACGGCAACGGCGCAATCCTCAGCGCGGTCGACAGCGGCGTGCTCGACGCCGGGCTGCTCAACCACTACTACTGGTACCAGCAGGCGGGAGAGGTCGGCGCGGAGAACATGCGCGCCCAGCTCAAGTTCCTCGAGGCGGGCGACCCGGGGTCCATCGTCAACGTGACTGGCGCCGGTCTGCTCTCCGGTGCGGAAGAGAACGCCGACGCCCTCGACTTCATCGATTACCTCGTCTCGGAGGCCGGCCAGACCTACTTCGTCGAGGAGACCTACGAATACCCGCTCGTCGACGGCATCGATGCGCCCGAGGGGCTCCCCGAGCTCGCCGACCTCGTCAACCCCGAGCTCGACCTCAGCGACCTCGACACGCTGGGCGAGACGCAGGAGCTGCTCGCCCGCGTCGGGCTCATCTGACCGTGGCACCGTCGGGGCCCGGCCGCCCGCGCCGGGCCCCGACAGCCCTGCTGCTGGCCGCCGCCCTCGCCGCCGCGTGCGCGGGTATCCCCTTCGTCTACCTCGTGGTGCGCGCGGCCGGGGCCGGAGCGCCACGCGTCATCGAGACCCTCGGCCGCGGGCGGGTGCTGGAGTACGCCGCCAACTCGCTCGGACTCGCCGCGGCCACTACCGCGACTGCGCTGGTGCTCGGCACCACCGTCGCGGTCGTGCTCACCAGGGTGAGCGTGCCGTTCCCCCGGCTGTGGTTGCTCGCCTCGTCGCTTCCGCTCGCCGTTCCGTCGTTCATCGCGGGGTACGGCTGGATCGTCTCGGTGCCGGGTATCAACGGGTTCGCGGCCAGCTGGCTGCTGCTCTCGGCCGTGACGGTGCCCTACGTGACCCTGCCGGTGGCCGCCGCGCTGCGTGGGGCAGCAGGCGACCTCGAGGGCGTCGCGCGCACGCTCGGCCGCTCCCCACTGTCGGCGTTCTTCGTCGCGACCTGGCCCCAGGTGCGGCCGGCAGCGATCGCGGGCGCCCTGCTGGTCGCGCTGTACTCGCTCAGCGACTTCGGGCTCGTGTCGCTCATGCGGTTTCCCACCCTGACCTGGGGCATCAATGCCGCCTACTCGGCCAGTTTCGATCGGGCGCAGGCCGCCATCCTCGCCCTGCTGCTCGTCGTGCTCGCCCTCATCGTGGTGACCGGCGAGCGGTCCGCACGGGGGCGCCTCGCCCGCCGCCCGGCCCGCGCCGTCGCGCCGCGCGAAGTCGGGCGCGGTGCTCTGCTCGCGCTGCTGCCCGTCGTCGCGGTAGCCCCGCTGGTCGGCGTCGCGGTTCCGCTGCTCGGGTTGCTTCAACGCCTGCTGCAGGCCGAGACGCTGCGGTCGATCGATGGCCCGCGGCTGCTCGCCGCCGTCGGCGCCACCATCGGCGTCGCCCTCGCCGCCGCGCTGGTCGCGGTGCTGCTCGCCCTTCCCATCGCGGTGCTGGCCGCCCGCTACCGCGGCCGCCTCGTGAGCACCATCGAGTCGGTGGGCTACCTCGGCCACGCGCTTCCGGGCATCGTGGTCGGGCTCTCCCTGGTGTTCTTCTCGCTCGCCGTCGTTCCCGCGCTCTACCAGACCACCGCGGTGCTCGTCTTCGCCTATGTCGTGCTGTTCATGCCCAAGGCGATCGGCAACGTCAGGGCGGGGCTCGGCGACGTCCCAGCCTCGCTGGTCTCGGTCGCGCGCACCCTAGGCGACAGCCCGCTGCGGGCGTGGCTGCGGGTGACGGTTCCGCTCGCGCTACCCAGCGTCGGTATCGGCGCACTGCTGGTGGCCATCGCCACCATGAAAGAATTACCCGCGACGCTGCTGCTGCGTCCCACCGGAATCGAGACGCTCGCCACCGAGCTGTGGAACAGGACGGTGGCATTCGAGTACGGCGCGGCGGCACCGTATGCCGCGGTGCTCGTGCTGGTGGCCGCCGTTCCGGCAGCCGTGCTGTCGGGCATCCGCACCACCGCCAAGGAGGAGCTGTGAGCGACGTCGTCGTGCAGGGTGCGAGCGTGACCCACGGGTCGACGCTCGCCGTCGACGACGTCTCGTTGGCCATCCGCAGCGGCGAGCTCGTCGCCGTGCTCGGCCCGTCGGGATGCGGCAAGACGTCGCTTCTGCTCGCCATCGCCGGTCTGCTGCCACTGCGATCGGGAACGGTAACCGTCGGCGGACGCGAGTTGTCGAGTGGCACCCGCACCACGCCGCCGGAGAAGCGCAGCATCGGCTGGGTGCCGCAGGAGCCATCGCTGTTCCCGCACCTCAGCGTCGGGGAGAACATCGGCTTCGCGTTGCCGCGTGGCCGTGGCCGCGCGGCGCGCATCGACGAGCTCGCCCGCCTCGTCGGCCTTGGTGCCCTCACCGGCCGTGCACCCCACCAGCTCTCCGGCGGGCAGGCACAGCGCGTCGCCCTGGCGCGGGCCCTCGCCGCGCGCCCCGACGTTCTGCTGCTCGACGAGCCGTTCGCCGCCCTCGATACGCAACTGCGCACGGCGCTGCGCCGCGAGGTCGCGGGGCTGCTCCGCTCGCAGGGCACGACCTCGGTGCTCGTCACCCACGACCAGGAGGAGGCGCTCACGCTCGCCGACCGCGTCGCGGTACTGCGGGATGGCCGGCTCGAGCAGTTCGGAACCCCCGCGGAGGTCTACCAGCAGCCCGCCACAGACTGGGCGGCCGGCTTCGTGGGCGACGTCGTCGAGGTCGACGGCCGCTGGCGGCACGGCCGGGTCACCTGCACCTTCGGCAACGTCGAGGCCACCGCGATGGGCTTCGCGCCCGCCGACGGCGACGCCGTGCGGCTCATGCTGCGTCCGGAGTGGATCGTTCCGCGCCCCGACCTCCTCGCGACTGCTGCCGCCGGGGCCGACGCGCGGGTAGCGAGCATCTCGTATGCCGGGCACGACGCAATGCTGACCTGCGATCTCACCGCGGGATCGAGCGTGCGCATGCGCATGGCCGCGGTCGACCTGCCCGAGGTCGGCGAAACACTGCGCCTGGCGGTGCAGCG
>NZ_JAALGE010000049.1 GCF_011057645.1 Marisediminicola senii
CGGGCGGGCGGGGGCGGGGCGGGGCGGGGGGCCGGGGGGGCGGGGGCCCCGGCCGGGGGGGGCGGGGGGGGGGGCCCCCCCCCCGCGGCCCCCCCCCCCCCCCGCCGGGGGGGGGGGGGGGGCGGCCCCCGCCGTGACCGCACCGTCGGCCGTCGTCACTCTCCCCGGTGCCTGCACCGCGGCGGACCGCTTGGCGAGGTCGAGGGTGAACATGATGAAGGCGAGGGTGTAGACCACCATCGTCGACCAGATGGCGACGAGCGAGAGGGATACGAGCTGTTCGGTCACGGCAGTCAGCCTAAGCCCGTGCGCTGGGAGTGACGCTGGGCGATGTCGCCCACCGCGCGCTCGAGTCCCGGGTCGTCTCCACGGGCGAGACCGGCGTACTCGAGGCGGAATCCGCCGTCGGTGGTCTCGGTCGCCCGGACCCACACCCGGCGGCGGGGGATGAATAGGGAGGTCAGCAGGCCCGCGACCACGAGGAGCGCGAAGACCAGCACCCAGCCCTGGCTGGGGTCGCGGTGGATGTCGAGGCTGACGAACCGCGGCACCGCCCCGGAGAGGTCGGTGGCCGGGGCGTCCGGAGTCGCGTTCTCGAAGGTGACCGAGCCCCTGCCGCCCGGCAGGTCGACGGTCTCCCCCGGCGTGAGCCGCAGCGACTCGGTGTCTGCGGTGCGCCCGGCGATCTCGGTGAGGTTGTCGGTCTCGAGGGTGTACACCGAGCGGGGAACGCCACCGTCGAGCCCGAGGTCGCCGGTGAACACCTGGAGGCTGAGCACCGGGTTCAGCAGGTCGGGGAAGTTCGATGCCAGCGCGCCCGTCTCGAGAGTGGTCTGGGTCGGGTAGAGGAACCCGATCATGCCGATCTGCTCGGGCTCGGCGTCGGGAACCTTGATCACCCCGAGCGAGGTGAGGTTGCCGTCCTGCGGCAGGAACGGCACGGCCCCGCTGAAGGCGACGTTGCCCTCGGCGTCGCGCACCGTGATGAGCGGGGCGTAGCCGTTGCCGAGCAGGTAGAGGTCGCTACCGCCGATGCGCAGCGGATCGTTCACCTTGATGACGTCGGTGACGCCGTCTCCGGTGTCGCCCTGGGAGTCGTCGCCTTCGAAGGTCGTGACGCTGGCCGAGAAGTCGATGGGCTGGCCGTAGGCGTCGGGGTTCTGCTGCTCGTAGACGGCCTCGAAGTCGTCGAGGCGCACCCGGAACGGCTCGAGCCCGCCCTCGTCGAAGAACCGGCCGGGCAGGAACGACTCGTACGACAGCAGCACATTGGAGAACGAGTCGCCCTCGACGATGACCTTCTGTCCGCTGTAGCCGTACCCGCCGCCGATGCCGACCGACACGAGCACGCCGATGAGCGCGGTGTGGAAGACCAGGTTGCCGGTCTCCCTCATGTAGCCGCGTTCGGCGCTGACCGACATTGCGGCGCCAGGGCCCTCGATGATCCTGGCGCGGTAGCCACTGCCGCGGAGCATGCCGCGTGCGGCCTCCACCGCGGTGGCCGGCGTCACGCCGGCCGCGCTGGCCTCGTTGCCGGTGACCTCGACCTCGCGAAAGCCCTCGAGGCGGGAGAGCCGCGCGGGAGTCCTGGGCGGCTGCGACCGGAGCGCCTTCCAGTGGTGCACGGTGCGCGGGATGACGCAGCCGATGAGCGACACGAACAGCAGGAGATAGATCGCCGAGAACCAGGCGCTGCTGTAGACGTCGAATGCCTGGAACCGGTCGAGCACGGGAGCGAGGTCGGGATTGTCGGTGAAGTACTGCGTCACGCCGTTCGGGTTCGACGAACGCTGCGGCACCAGGGAGCCGGGAATGGCCGCGATGGCGAGCAGCAGCAGCAGGAACAGTGCGGTGCGCATGCTCGTGAGCTGGCGCCAGAAGAATCGCAGGTATCCCACGAAGCCGAGGGACGGCTGCGTCACCCCGTCGTCGGTGCGGGGGCGTTCCGGGGCGTCGACGTGATCAGATGGCCGGGACAAATCCGCTGATCACCCCACCCAGTGACGACATCATGAGTTGCCAGATGCCGGTGACCATGAGCAGGCCGACGACGATGAGCATGCTGCCTCCGATGATGTTGACGAGGCGGATGTTGCGGCGCAACCAGTTGACCGACCCCGTTACCCAGCTGAACCCGAGGGCCACGAGCAGGAACGGAATGCCGAGCCCGAGGCAGTAGACCACGCCGAGCAGCACACCCCGCGACGCCGATCCGCTGCTCAGGCTGAGCCCGATCACGACGCTGAGGGTCGGGCCGATACAGGGCGCCCAGCCGAGCCCGAACACGATTCCGAGCAGGGGCGCACCTCCGATGCCGGTCGCGGCGGTCCACGACGGCTTGATGGTGCGCTGCAGGAAGGTGAACTGGCCGATGAAGACGAGCCCCATCAGGATCACGACCACGCCGACGATGCGGGTGATCAGGTCGAGCCACGGGATGAGCATCAGGCCGGCGAGGGAGAACGCGAGGTTGAGGCCAACGAAGACCACGCTGAACCCGAGCACGAACAGGGCGACCCCGAGCAGCAGGCGCCGCCGGTTGGTGCGACCGTCGGCGGCGGCGAACCCGCCGATGTAGCCGAGGTACCCGGGCACCAGCGGCAGCACGCACGGCGACGCGAACGAGACCAGTCCCGCGAGGAGGGCGATGGGCAGCGCGACGAGCAGGCTGCCGCTCGCGACTATGTCCTGCACTGCACTGCCTTCTCCGCCTGCACTGCCGTCTCCGCCTGCACTGCCTTCTCCGCCTGTACCGCCTTCTCCGCCATCGCCGTCTGCACGGGTCGCGCTAGCGGGTCTCGGCGACGACGTCGCCGACGAGGGTGTCGAGGATCGACCGCTCGGCGATCTGGCCCAGGATGCGGGCGGCGATGCGTCCCTCGGCGTCGAGCACGAAGGTGGTGGGCACGGCGTTGGGCGCGATGTCGCCGGCGAACGCGAGGCGCACCGACCCGTCGCTCGCGTCGAGCAGCGACGGGTAGCTCACGTCGTAGCGGCGGGCGAACGCGAGGGAGTTCTCGGCGCTGTCGTACACGTTCACGCCGATGAAGGCCGCGCCGTTGCCGTCGTACTGCTGGGCGACGGCCTCGAGGTCGGGTGCCTCGGCCCGGCACGGGGCGCACGCGGCGTACCAGAAGTTGACGACGACCACTTCGCCATCGAAGTCGGCCCGGGAGACCGTCTCGCCGGTGTCGGTGGTGCCGGCGAAGTCGATGGGGTCGCCGCGCTCGGCCTCGGGTACCTCGACGATGCCGTCGCCCGAGATGTAGTTGGTGTTGCCGCCGTCGAGGTAGTCCTCCGCGAGTGGATCGGAGGAGCATCCACTCACCAGGGCGACCGCCACGATGGCGATGGATGCTGCGGCTGCCCGCAGCGGGACGGCCCCGCCCACACGGCTCATACGGCGCCTCATACGGCCCCGGAATCGACGGCGCTGACCAGCAGGTCTGCGGCGGGTTCGAGGTATGCGGTCTCGCGGTACCGCGGGGTGCCGGGGACGACGTCGTCGTTCCGCACCAGTGAGGTGACGCTCGAGAGGCTGCACCGGCGGTCGCGCGGGTCGTGCCACAGGTGCCTGGCCATCACGGCTCGCTGCACCATGACGATGGGCATCTGGTGGCTGACCATGATGACTTCGCGGCCGTTCGCGGCATCCCAGGCCTCATCGAGCGCCGCGATCATGCGCGCGGCGACCGAGCGGTACGGCTCTCCCCAGCTGGGCTGCAGCGGGTTCCATACCCACGGCCACACGCGCGGCCTGGTCAGTACGCCGGGGCCGAACTCGAACTTCTCGCCCTCGAACCTGTTGTGCGGCTCGATGATGCGGTCGTCGGTGGTGATGTCGAGGCCGTACTGCGCAGCCCACGGCTGGGCGGACTCCTGCGCACGCTGCAGCGGGCTGGCGTAGAGGGCGGAGATGGGGTGCCCGGCGAAGTGCAGTGCGGTGGCCTTGGCCATGCGGTGCCCCAGCTCGGAGAGGTGGTACCCCGGGATGCGGCCGTAGAGGATGCCCTCGGGATTGTGGACTTCACCGTGCCGGACAAGATGGATCACGGAGGCAGACACGACCCCATTCTACGGGCGGGGTCACTGCGGGATTGCCGAGAGGGCAGCGCCCCGCGGCTACACTCGGTCACCGTGACTACACGCACCCTGATCAAGAATCTCGTCGCCTCCGAGGATGGACCGGTATCGGTCTCCGGGTGGGTCGAGACCGTCCGCGACCAGAAGAAAGTGCAGTTCGTCGTGCTGCGCGACGAGTCGGGTGCCGTTCAGCTCGTGCACCCGCGCATCTTCGCCGACGACGGCACGCCGGCGGAGGACGTGGTGGCTGACACCATCTCCGCGCTGAGCCAGGGAACGTTCCTGACGGCGTCGGGCGACCTGAAGCACGACGAGCGGGTCAAGCTGGGCGGGGTCGAGATCAAGCTCGCGTCGCTCGACATCGCGGCATCCGCGATCCCCGAGACGCCGATCGCCGACGACTCCGCGGTCGACAAGCGCATGGACTGGCGCTTCCTCGACCTGCGGGTTCCCCGTAACGCCCTGATCTTCAAGATCCAGACCACATTCGAGCACGCGATGCGCACGTGGTGGATCGACCGCGACTTCATCGAACTGCACACCCCTAAGCTGATGGCCAGCGCGAGCGAGTCGAAGGCCGAGCTGTTCGAGGTCGGCTACTTCGACACCAAGGCGTACTTGGCACAAAGCCCCCAGTTCTTCAAGCAGATGGCGCAGCCCGCCGGCTTCGGCAAGATCTTCGAGATCGGCCCGGCCTTTCGCGCCGACCCGAGCTTCACCAGCAGGCACGCGACCGAGTTCACCAGCGTCGACGCCGAGATCAGCTGGATCGACAGCCACGAAGACGTCATGCGCATGCATGAGGAGCTGCTCGTCGCGGGCCTGGCCGCGGTTAAGGAGAAGCACGGCGACGCCATCCGCGAGCTGTTCGACATCGAGGTGACCGTGCCGTCGACGCCGTTCCCGCGCATCCCGCTCGCCGAGGCCAAGCGCATCGTCGCCGAGCGCGGGTACGAGGTGCCACGCGCCGACGACGACATGGACCCGGAGGGCGAGCGCCAGATCGCGGCATACGCCCGCGAGACCTACGGGCACGAATTCGTGTTCCTCACCGACTACGCCTCGAGCATCCGGCCGTTCTACCACATGAGGCACGCGGATGACGCAGGCCTGACGAACAGCTACGACCTGATCTTCAACGGCGTCGAGATCTCGACAGGGGCGCAGCGCGAGCACCGCATCGACGTGCTCACCGAGCAGGCCAGGCAGAAGGGCCTCGACCCGGAGGAGCTCGACTTCTACCTCGACTTCTTCCGCTACGGAGTGCCGCCGCACGGTGGGTTCGGCATGGGCCTCAGCCGTGTGCTGATGCTGCTGCTCGGGCTGCCGAACCTGCGCGAGGCCACCTACCTGTTCCGTGGGCCGACGCGCCTCACGCCATAGGCAGCACCTCCCCGGCGCCCGGCAGCGCTCTGTAGCCTCCACCACCCCGCGCGCCAGCCACGCACGACGAAGGCCCCCGGTGCGCACCGGGGGCCTTCGTAATTCAGCTGCGTGCCTGCCTACTGGGTCCAGGCCGGCGGTTGGGGCCTGACTACTCGATTCAGGCCGGCGGCTCGTCCTTGCCGGCGTCTTCGAGGGCGTCTGCCTCTTCGCGGGTCTTGTGGA
The DNA here is from genome assembly GCF_011057645.1 of Marisediminicola senii. Classification (GTDB taxonomy): domain Bacteria; phylum Actinomycetota; class Actinomycetes; order Actinomycetales; family Microbacteriaceae; genus Marisediminicola; species Marisediminicola senii. Next base: position 5,692 of record NZ_JAALGE010000049.1, read on the forward strand.
TCGCGCCCTCCGCGTGCTCGGGCGGTCCGTAGACCGTGTACAGCACGAGCGGGTTGACGCCGGTGTTGACGAAGTTGTGGTGCAGCCCGGCCGGCACGACGACGAGGTCGCCCTGGGCGATCTTCTTGGTCTGGCCCGAAATGGTCGCCTCGCCGATGCCGCTCACGATGGTGAGGATCTGGTCGGTGTCCGGATGCGTCTCCGCACCGATCTCGCCGCCGACGGGAATGGTCATGATGACCAGCTGCGAATACTCACCCGTCCACAGCACGCGACGAAAGTCGGCGCTCTTCTCTGCTTCGGTGGCGATGGTGAAATGGACGATTCCTGTCATGCGCTGCTCCTTCTGTTGCTGCGATCCGGCCGCCGTTCGGCGGCTCTGCGGCGGTGAGGCGTCCTCCGATGCTACGCCCGCGCGGCACGCCGACCCGCTTCGCCGACTGGTACCTTGGCGTTCATGAGCACCCAGACTGACCCCGCCCGCCTCGCCGCCGTCGACGCCGGAGAGACCCTGCTGACCCTGCTGCGCACCCACGTCGACCGGGTCGCGGCCGGCACCGACGACGGAGACGATGCCGAGGAGGTCGACCGCGACCTGTGGGACGCGATCGCGGCTTACGGCGACGCGCTCGACGAACTATACGAGGGGGAAGAGGACGGCGACGAGACCGCGACCCGCTCCGAGCCCGACGAGCTCACCTTCACCGTGCGCGCCCGCTACGACTACACGGTCGTCGACGAGAAGGCATTCCTGGCCGCGGGTGCCGGCCTCGGTGGCGCCATCGAGGAACTGCTCTCCCGCGCGGGTGGACGCCCGCTCCCCGCGTTCGAGGTAGACGCGCTGGAGACCGGAAGCGGCCTGCTCACCGTGCACCTCAACGGCGAACTGCTCGCATCCGACGACTTCGCCGACGCCGAGGAGCCCACCGACCTGCTGCTGGTCGACCCCGAGGAGTCGCTGCAGTTCGTGCTCGACGAGCCGCTCTACGGTTCGCGCGCCGAGGCCGAGGCCGCCGCGAAGCGCCACGCGGAGTAGTCGCGGAGTAGCCCGGGCGGCACGCGGCGGGGCGTACCCGGCGCGCGACGGCCGCGGGCGCGGGGCTCCGGCTAGATGTACTCGGCCATGACGTTGGTGACACTTCCGGGGTTGTGACGTAACGAGACCCCCTGGCTTGATGGAGCTGTCTAGTTCAACCATCGCCAGGAGGTCTCGTGCTCCACGCTAATGCCCGTTTGACGACTCACGGGAGGGCTCTGCTCGTTCGTAGAGTCATCCATGATGGTCGACCGGTCGCTCACGTCGCCAAAGAACTCGGTGTCTCGCGGCAGTGCGCCCACCGGTGGGTTTCCCGCTTCCGCGCCGAAGGCGCTGCAGGGTTGGTAGACCGCTCCAGTCGCCCCCACCGGATGCCGACACGCACCACCCCGCGGCGGGAGGCGGCCGTTCTCGACGCGAGGACGCGCTTGCGGTTCGGGCCGGCCCGCTTGACATCCGAGACCGGTGTCCCTGCCCGCACCATCTCTCGCATCCTGACCCGGCATCAGATCCCGCCGCTGGCATGGCTTGACCCGGTCACCGGCACCTCGATCAGAGCGTCCCGGTCGACAGCGAACCGGTACGAACGCGAGCGACCGGGTGAGCTGGTGCATATCGACGTGAAGAAAATCGGCCGTATCCCCGACGGCGGCGGATGGCGACTGCACGGCCGCGCAGCGGTCACGAATGACCGGAAGAACCCAGTCGGATTCGACTACGTCCACGCTGCTGTCGACGACCACACCCGGCTGGCCTACGCCGAAATCCACCCGGATGAGAAAGGCATCACCGCGGCCGGGTTCCTCACCCGAGCAGCTGCCTACTTCCAACGGCACGGCATCGAGAGAATCGAACGCGTCATCTCCGACAACGCTTTCGCCTACCGGAAGTCGGCCGCGTTCTCCGCCGCTGTCGCAGCGCTCGGCGCCACTCAGAAGTTCATCAAGCCACATTGCCCCTGGCAGAACGGGAAAGTCGAACGCTTCAACCGCACCCTCGCAAACGAGTGGGCCTACCGGCAACCGTTCACCTCGAACACGGAGCGAGCCGACGCACTTGCACCCTGGATCGAGCACTACAACACTGGACGAATCCACTCGAGCCACGGGCTCACGCCCGCAGCCCGAGTGTCACCAACCTGATGGCTCAGTACGGCTAGACCAGAAAGTCGACCGCCGCGCGTTCCTTCACGAGTTCGCGCACGATGGCGACGACACGCTGGTGCTCCGGGTGGTCGATGTAGGTCTGCAGCGCAGCCTCGTCGGCGTAGTCGGCGACCAGGACGACATCCCAGTTGCCGGGTACCGAGGTGGAGTTCGTGGCGACGGTGAGCGACGTGATCTCGGGGATCAGCGACACCAGGCCCTGCAACTCCGACGCGATGGTCGACGACGCCTGGAGTCGCGCCGGCACGTCGTCTGCGCGCAGCTTCCAGGTAACGATGTGCCTCAGCATGGGTCAGCCTTCCGTTAGTGCGGCGCGCAGTCGCGCCGCATCGACTCGCCAGATGGTGTGCACGCGACCGTCGATCATCACGACGGGGATCTCTTCGCCATACTGCGACAGCAGCCCCGCGTCATCCAGGATCGACCGCTCTTCGATGACGATCGATGGCGTGGATGCCGCATCGCCCCGTTCGGCGGAGACGGCCGACACCACGGTCACGACGACCTCCCGCGCGACGTCGCACAGGTGGCACCCTGGCTTCGTCAGCAGGGTGATGGTGGTGGGCACGCGTCGAGCCTAGTTGGGATGCCCGACCCGCTTTCGCAGCCCTTCTCCTTATACTCGCTGCGATGTCGACGCCGCGAAGTGACGATTCGGCCTCCGCGCCAGCGGCCGGGGGCGCTTCGGGGCGCACGGTCATCGCCTTCTTCGACGTCGACAACACGCTGTTGCGGGGCGCGAGCGCGTTCCACCTCGGCCGGGGCGCCCAACGGCGGGGCGTCGTGCGGCGGCGCGAACTCGTGCGCTTCCTCTGGCACCAGGTGCGCTTTCTCGTCGCCGGCGAGAACGCGCGGGGCATGCCGGGCATCCAGCACCGCGCGCTCGGGCTCATCCGCGGCCACTCCCAAGCTCAGCTCATCGAGATCGCGCACGAGGTCTACGACGACTACATCGTGCCGCGGCTGTGGCCCGAGACGGTGGAGCTGACGCGGGAGCACCTCCGGCAGGGGCACGAGGTGTGGCTGATCAGCGCGACCCCGGTGATGATCGCCGATGTCATCGCGAAGCGCCTCGGCTTCGCGGGCGCACTGGCCACGCGCATCGAGAGTGAGAACGGCGTGTATACCGGTAACCTGCTCGGCGCCCCGATGCACGGTGCCCATAAGGCCGTGGCGGCGAGGGACCTGGCAGAGAGCAGGGGCGCAGACCTGGCGGAGTGCTGGGCGTACTCCGACTCAGGTAACGACATCCCCCTGCTGGGACTCGTCGGCAACCGGGTGGTCGTCAATCCCGACCGGGCGCTGCGTCGGCACGCGACGGAGAACGGCTGGTCGCAGATGCGCCTGACGTCGGCGAGCATCCGGGCGGCCAGGCGGAGGGTCGCGGCGGAGTCGCGGGCCGAGCACGCAGCCGAAGCCCACGTCACGGGCCCCCACGTCACGAGCCCCCGCACCACGAAAAAGCGCCGAACCTCTCGGTTCGGCGCTCGATCTGGCGGTACTGCCGCCTGACGGGTACTGCGAGCTGGCCCTCGGGCCAGCCCAATCAGTCGGTCCCTACTTCTTGTTGCGACGCTGGTGACGCGTCTTGCGCAGCAGCTTGCGGTGCTTCTTCTTTGCCATCCGCTTGCGGCGCTTCTTGATTACTGAACCCATAGTGACCTCACTGATTCTTGAACGGTTACCGGGTCCGTTCAGAACCTCGGAAAATTGCCTCGGAGCAGTCTACTCCCCTTTGACGGTGCGCCTGTTCTCCTGCCGGTTCCGCTGCCGGGTCGGCGCCTCCTCCCGCGGCGGAGAGGGCGGTTCGTAATCGGTCGGGGCGGCTCGCGTCAGCCGGCGTCCGCGATGTGCGTGTCGACCGCGGTCTGCACGGCGGACTCGGGAACGCGGAACGACCGACCGAAGCGGATCGCGGGCAGCTCGCCCGAGTGGATCATGCGGTAGACCGTCATGCGCGATACCCGCATCATGTCGGCCACCTCGGCGACGGTGAGGAAGCGCAGCTCGGAGAGTCCGCTCACGATCGCCTTCCCCCTGTTCACGGTTCGCCCGGCGACTCGCTGGTCGCCCGGTGCCGGACTGCCACGTTAGGTGGTGCGGTGCCCGTCGCGCAACAGGTCAGTCGCGGTGCAGCCTGCGCAGCACGGGAGACACCACGTTGTGCTGCACGCTCGCCGCGGCATCCTCGATCACGACACGAGCCCGGTGGGATGCCTCGGCCGCCGCCCTGCCGAGTGACGCGCCCGCGTCTGCCGGGTGCTGCCAGCTGTCGGCCGCCCGGCGGATCGGTGCCGGCAGGTGCGCGCCCGACCACGCGCGGAACACCGCGGCGCCCGCGTCGTTCACTGCGGCGGAGGGGGCACCGTAGGGAGCGGTTCCGGACGGGAGGTCGGGGCCGGGGCCTTCGGCGACGGCTGCCGCCGACGTGTGCATGAACGGCTCGAGCCAGTCGTTGACCCCGCCGAGCGGTTCGGGATCGATGCTGTAGTAGCGGTGCTGGCCGACGTCACGCACCTGCACGAGGTGGTTCTCGCGCAGCACCCTGAGGTGTTTCGACACCGTGGGCTGGCTGATGCCGAGCTTCTCCACCATCTCGCCGACACTCAGTTCACCGGTCGTCGACTGCTCCGACGCGTGCCTGTCGAGGAGCAGCTGGAGCAGGTCACGGCGCGTCGCGTCGGCGATCACGTCGAAGATGTCGGCCATCGCATCAGGTTAGTGCTGGCGCCAGGTCGGAGTACCATGACATGGCCTCCGACCGGAAAGGATTGGCATGCGCGTCAGTCCAGCCCAACGGGCGCTGAGCTCCGGCGTCCAGCGCGGGGCATTCACCCGCATCAAGGATGCCATCAGCTTTCTCGCGTCGTCTTCTCCCGCCCGATTCGCGATCCTCATCTTCACGTCGCTCATCTTCATCATGACCGCCGTTCTGTCCCTGCCCGCGGCCTCCGCGGATGGCCAGCGCCTGAACTTCGCAGACGCCATGTTCACCGCCGTCTCGGCGATCTGCGTCACCGGCCTGACGACTGTCAACATGGCGACGCAGTGGTCGACCTTCGGCAATGTCGCGATCCTGGTCGGTATGCAGGTGGGCGGTATCGGGGTACTCACTCTCGCCAGCATCCTGGGGCTCGCCGTCTCGCGGAAGCTCGGACTCCGTCAACGCCTGATGGCCGCCAGCGACTCGAACCCGTCGCGGATCCACGTCGGTCCGGTTGCCGAATCCCAGGCCATCCGCCTCGGCGAGGTCGGCGGACTCCTGGCCACCGTGGCCGCCAGCCTGCTCATCATCGAACTCGCGCTCACCGCCTTGATCGCACCGCGGCTACTACTGGCGGGCTTCGAGCTGTGGCCGGCGATCTGGCAGGGCTTCTACATTGCGACGTCGGCATTCACCAACACCGGCTTCCTGCCTACCGAGGAGGGCCTCGCGCCGTTCGCCACCGACCCATGGATGCTGACGGTGCTCTCGACCGGAGTCTTTCTCGGCGCCGTCGGGTTCCCGGTCATCTTCGCCTTCGTCCGCTTCGTGAAGACCCGGGCGCGCTTCTCCGTTCATGTGAAGCTGACGCTGGTGACGATGCTCATCCTCACCGTGGTGGGCGCGATCGGAATACTCGCCCTGGAGTGGGGAAACCCCGCCACCCTCGGCGGTCAGGATTCCGCGTCCCGCCCCCTCACCGCGACGTTCATGTCGATCATGACCAGATCGGGCGGGTTGTCGACCGTCGATGTCAGCGAGATGCATGGCTCCACTCTTCTGATCATGGACATGCTGATGTTCGTCGGCGGCGGGTCGGCGTCGACCGCGGGCGGCATCAAGGTGACCACCCTCGCCGTGCTGTTCCTCGCGGCCTTCGCCGAGGCGCGGGGTGACAACGACATGCAGGCGTTCGATCGCCGCATCCCCGGCGACGTCCTCCGCCTCGCCGTCAGCATCGTGCTGTGGGGAGCTACCGTCGTGGCCGCCGCGACCATCTCGATCCTTCACGTGACCGACGCCGAGCTCGACATGGTGCTCTTCGACGTCATCTCGGCCTTCGCGACCTGCGGCCTCAGCGCGGGCCTCACCGAGACGCTCCCCGACTCCGGCAAGTACATCCTGTCGGCCACGATGTGGGCCGGACGGGTTGGTACAGTGACTCTCGCCGCGGCGCTCGCCGCATCCCAGCGCCGCCAGCTGTTCACCAGGGCGGAAGAGAGGCCCATCGTTGGTTGACAAGATCCCACACGACGCGCCAGTGCTCGTGATCGGGCTCGGACGCTTCGGCGCCGCGACGGCGGGCCAGCTCGACAGGCTCGATCGCGAGGTACTCGCCGTCGACGAGAGCGCCCACCTGGTGCAGAAGTGGGCCGACCGAGTGACGCACGCGGTGCAGGCCGATGCGCGTAGCATCGACGCCCTCCGCCAGATCGGAGCCGAGGACTTCTCGATCGCCGTGGTGGCCGTCGGGTCGTCGATCGAGGCCAGCGTGCTCATCACCGCAAACCTGGTCGACCTGAAGATCCCGCAGATCTGGGCGAAGGCGATCAGCCAGTCGCACGGAAAGATCCTGTCGCGCATCGGCGCGAACCACGTCATCTACCCCGAGGCCGAGGCGGGCCAGCGCACCGCACACCTCGTCTCCGGGCGCATGCTCGACTTCATCGAGTTCGACAACGACTTCGCGATCGTCAAGATGTACGCCCCGAAGCCGATCCGCAACATGACGCTCGCCGAGTCGTCCGTGCGCCGGAAGTACGGCATCACGGTCGTCGGCGTGAAGTCGCCAGGCAAGGAATTCACCTACGCCGCCCCCGACACCATGATCACCGGCGACGACCAGATCATCGTGAGCGGAAAGTCGCTGAGCCTCGAGAAGTTCGCCGCGCTGCGCGACTGATCACGCGTCGATCGACGTGAAGGCGTGCCGCGATCAGCCCGCGGCCAGTTCCTTCGCCCGCGCCAGCGCCGCAGCGGTAGCCCGGTCGAACGTCGCGGCCAGGTCAGCCTCCTGCAGCACGGCGACCGCACGCTCCGTGGTGCCCTTCGGGCTCGTGACGCGGCGGCGCAGCTCTGCTGGCCCGACATCAGAGGCCGCGAGCAGCTCGGACGCACCGCGGAACGTGCCCTCGACCAGCACCGCCGCCTGCCCTGGCGTGAAGCCGAGCGAGACCGCCGTGCGGGAGAGCTCCTCGATCAGGTAGAAGACGTAGGCGGGTCCGGATCCGGAGATGGTGCTGAGGGCGTCGATCTGGTCCTCCGGCACCGCGACGACCGACCCGACCGTCTCGAACAGCGTCGTGGCGAGCGCGAGGTCGTCGGGGGTCGCTCGGCTTCCCCCGCTCAGTCCGGTGACGCCGAGGCCCACGGTCGCCGGGGTGTTGGGCATCGCGCGCAGCACGACGCCGGGCACGATGGCCTCCATCGTCGCGGTGGTGACCCCGGCAGCGACGCTGATCACGATCGCGTCGGGCTCCAGCGCCCCCGCGATCTCGCGCAGCAGGTCGGGCACCATGACCGGCTTGACGCCGACCACCACGAGGTGTGCGCCCCGGACCGCGTCGAGGTTGGCGGTGGCGGTGGTCTCGGTGGCGAGGCTGGTCACGGTGGCGGACCGCAGCGGCGCCGCCTTCTCTTCGGTGCGGTTGGTGACGCGGATGCCGCCGTTCACGGTGACGTCGGGAGAGAGCATTCCGCTCAGGATCGCGCCGCCCATCGAACCCGCGCCGAGGATCGCGGTCGTGGGCAGGATTGCAGTCGTCGTCATGGTGCCATCATCCCGTACGGCCGGTCGCGCACGCTCCTAGGATTACCCCATGAGCACTTCGGGTGGCAACAGGGCGATCATCGCGGCGCTGCTGGCCAACACGGGAATCGCGATCACCAAGTTCATCGCGTGGTTCTTCTCCGGGTCGAGTTCGATGCTCGCCGAGGGCGTCCACTCGGTCGCCGATGCGGGCAACCAGCTGCTGCTCCTGCTCGGTGGGCGAAAGTCCCGCAGGGCCGCCGATTCCGAGCACCCGTTCGGATACGGCCGCGAGCGCTACGTCTATGCGTTCGTCGTGTCGATCATCCTGTTCAGCGTCGGCGGCATGTTCTCGATCTACGAGGGCATCGACAAGCTGCGCAACCCGCACCCCCTCGAGGTGCCGTGGCTCCCCGTGCTGGTGCTGTCGATCGCGATCCTCCTCGAGTCGTTCTCCCTCCGCACCGCGATCAAGGAGTCGAACCACGCCCGCGGAACGCAGGGCTGGGTCGAGTTCGTGCGCCGCGCGAAGGCTCCGGAGCTGCCGGTCATCCTGCTCGAAGACGTCGCCGCCCTCGGTGGGCTGACGTTCGCGATGATCGGTGTCGGCCTCACCTGGGCCACCGGTGACGGGTTCTACGACGCCGTCGGCACGCTCGCCATCGGTGCGCTGCTCATCCTGGTCGCCGTCATCCTCGGGCTCGAGACGAAGAGCCTGCTCGTCGGGGAGGGTGCGACCGCCGCCGATGCGACCCGCATCCGGGCCGCCATCACCGCCGGCGACGACGTCGAGTCGATCATCCACATGAAGACCCTCTACCTCGGGCCGGAGGAACTGCTCGTGGCGGCCAAGATCGCCTTCGCCGGAAAGACCAGGCTGACGGATGTCGCGGCCGCCATCAACGCCGTCGAGGCGCGCATCCGCGCAGCCGTGCCCGTGGCCAGGGTCATCTACCTCGAACCCGACGTTCTCGTCGCCCCCGGCATCGGCAACCCGCCCACCGAGACGATCGTGATCAAGGCATCCGACTGACCGCGTCGATGGCTAGGCTCGGGTCATGGTCGACAGGGTCGCACTGGTGGTGCAGCACAACGAACGGGAACACCTCGGCAGCTTCGCCGACGTTCTGGAGTCGCGCGGATACGTGATCCACACGGTTCGCGCCGACCTGGACACGGCGGGGCTGGCCGGGCAGGACGCGGCGGACGCAGACCTCGTGGTGGTGCTCGGCGGCGACCAGGCGGTGTACGAGCCGGAGCAGCATCCACACCTCGCCGACGAAGTCGGGTTCCTCGCGAAGCGCCTCGAGAATGAGCGGGCAACGCTGGGGGTGTGCCTCGGGGCTCAACTAATCGCGGAGGCCCTCGGCGGGCGCGTCAGCAAGGGAAAGTCGGTCGTGGTCGGGTTTAGCGAGGTGCAGGTGACCGACGCCGGCCTCGATTCGCCGCTGCGGCACCTGGTCGGCGTGTCGGTCATGCAGTGGCACGGGGACAGCTTTCGCCTGCCAGCGGGAGCCACCCGCCTCGCGAGCTCGGCGGAGTACAGCAACGAGGCGTTCCGTATGGGCGACTATGCGCTCGCCGTGCAGTTCCACCCCGAGCTCACCGGCGCGATGTTCGAGGAGTGGATCGCTGCGGGCCAGGACTACCTTGCGGAGCACGGCGTCGACGGCACGCAACTGCTCGCCGACCGCGACCGGCTCGGCGCGGCGATGCAGGCCGCGGGCCAGGCGATGCTCGCCGAGTGGCTCGACGCGCTCTGAGCCGACGACTCCCGACCCGCGGCCGGTCAGCGGCGCTCGCGGAAGAAGTCCAGCAGGATGGCGCCGCACGCCTCCTCCTGCACCCCGCCGATGACCTCGGCGCGGTGGTTGAGGCGGCGGTCGCGCAGTACGTCGTAGATGCTGCCCGCGGCCCCCGCCTTGTCGTCCCAGGCGCCGAAGACCACGCGCGGGATGCGGGCAGACAGGATCGCGCCCGCGCACATCACGCACGGCTCGAGGGTGACGATGAGGGTGGCGCCGGTGAGATGCCAGTCCCCGAGGCGTGCGGCGGCCTCGCGGATCGCGAGGACCTCGGCGTGGGCGGTCGGGTCGTGGAGCTTCTCCCGCTCGTTACGGCCTCGGCCGAGCACCAGGCCGTCGGCGCCGATCACGAGGGCGGCCACGGGCACGTCACCCGTATCGAGGGCGAGGCGTGCGTCGTCGAGGGCCTGCAGCATCCATTGGTCGTACGCAGCCACGAGCACCCCTCCGATAGATTGAGCCTATGCGAGTACACGTAGCCGACCATCCGCTCATCACCCACAAGCTGACGGTGCTGCGTGACAAGACCACGTCGTCGCCCACCTTCCGGGCGCTGACCGAGGAACTCGTGACCCTGCTCGCCTACGAGGCGACCCGCGGCGTCAAGGTCGAGACGGTGACCGTCGAGACCCCGGTCGCGACCACCACGGGGCTGGCCATCGCGCTCCCCCGCCCGCTCGTCGTGCCTATCCTGCGAGCAGGACTCGGAATGCTCGAGGGCATGGTGAAGCTCGTTCCCACCGCGGAAGTCGGCTTCCTCGGCATGGTGCGCAACGAGGAGACCCTGCAGCCGGACATCTACGCAGAGCGGCTGCCCGACGACCTGTCGAACCGGCAGTGCTTCGTGCTCGACCCGATGCTCGCGACCGGCGGATCGCTCATCGCCGCCATCGACTACCTGCTCGACCGCGGCGCCGAAGACGTGACCGCCATCTGCCTGATCGGATCGCCGGAGGGCCTCGCCGCCGTGGAGAAGGCGACCGAGGGTCGCGACGTGACGATCGTGCTCGGCTCGCTCGACGAGAAGCTCAACGAGGTGGGCTACATCGTTCCCGGTCTCGGCGACGCGGGCGACCGGCTCTACGGCACCGTCTGACCCGGAATCGCACGACCCGCGACTACGTCCAGGCTCTGTCTCCTCAAAGGCTCTGCCTCCTGCAAGGCACTGTCTCCTGCAAGGCACTGCTTCCTGGGAAGCGCTGTCTCCTGGAAAGCACTGCCTGGCCCGGAAGTCGCTGACGACCCCCGCGCCCAACTTGACAGGTCCCGCGACGATAGTCGATGCTTACCACATGACCGTGTTCGCGCTCTCTCTCACCTCCCACGAGGCTCCGAGGACCCTGCGCCCGGTCATGTGTTGTCGAATGTGTGCCTAACCGCCACTCCTTGCCGAGTCCGCTGCTGACACCAGCGTGAGCTCCCCGGGCAACCTCCTCCATAACGGAGGGCGCCCGTAACGCATGACCTGTATCACCCCGAAGGATCACACCCTCACCATTAGAGGCCCTTCACCCCTCTCAAGGATTTCTCGACCCATGTCACTTGCAATCGGCTACGACCGCACCCACTCCGACCACCGCGTTCGCGCCGCCGGCCAGTCCGCCGTCGCGACGGCTGCGTCCCACGCCGCCGCAGCGCAGACAGCCACCGCAGTGCAGACTGCCGCTGCAGCGCAGACAGCCACCGCAGCGCAGGCGCAGCCGCAGCGCCGCCTCCGGGCCGTTCCGGAGGGCACGGAGGCCCGCGGTTTCGTTCTCTACGTCGGACTCGACGAAGACGTCGCCGCCGCCGCAGGCACGACCCTCGGTGCCGTGGTGGAGCAGCTCAAGGCGCTGGCGGCGACGCTCGTTCCCGCCTCGGAGACCTACGCCGCGGTGGCCCTGGCACCCGCGGGCACCGGGGGACGTGACGTCGATGTCGTGCGGCTCGCGCTGCAGGACCCCTCCGCACTCGCCAAGCACCGCGAGGCATCCATCCCCGAAGAGCCGGCCGCGCGCGGCGGCGTCGTGATCGACCTGTCGCGCAAGCGCCTGCTGCTCGACGAGGACACCGCCGGAGTGACCTACAAGGAGTTCGAGCTGCTGCAGTACCTCGTGCTGCGGGAGGGCCGCACCATCGAGCGCGCAGAACTGATCTCGGCGCTGTGGTCTGCGGCCGACGACGAGATTCCGAACGAGCGCACCATCGACGTGCACGTGCGGCGGCTTCGCTCCAAGCTCGGGGCCTACGAGGACATCGTGCGCACCGTGCGCGGGGTCGGCTACCGGTTCGACCGGCACGCAGACGTCTCGATCCGCTACGCCTCGACCCCGAGCCCGGACTTCTTCTAGGCAGGCTAGCCACCGCTGGGCCGCGGCGCTCCTCAGCCGCCGCACTTCAGCCACCGCACCTGAGCCTCCACGCCGCAGCCGCCGCACGTCAGCCGCCGCACGTCAGCCACCGCACCTCATCCACCGCACCTGCACCACCGAACCTCAGCCACTGCACCTGACCACTGCACCTCAGCCAGTGCCGGTGCTCCGGGGTCGGCCCATCAGGTTCCACTGCTGCGCGGCGTCGAGTCGTGGCGGTGCGAGCAGGTGCGGCCTGCCGCGGATCATGCGCATCTCGAAGTCGGAGGCGTGGAGCAGGTGGTGGTGCGCCGAACACAGCATCGCCCCGTTGTCGATATCGGTGGGCCCGCCCTTCTCATATTCGATGACGTGGTGAGCCTCGCACCATCCCGGTGGGTCCTGGCATTGCGGCCACACGCATCCACCGTCGCGCACCGCGAGAGCCCGCCGTTGGGCCGGGGTGAAGAACCTCTCGGAACGTCCGAGGGCGAGCACCTCGCCATCGTCGCCCTCGACGACGAGGCTGAATCCGGCGTCGCACATCAGCTGCCGCACAGTCGCCATCGAGATGGGTTCGTCAACGCCGTCGATCCAGGCTGCACCCGCGCCGCGCTCGAGGTCTCGAAGGCCTACGACGACCGAGACGGCGGATATCGAGCGCATGCCGGACGGCACGCCGGTGGTCGATGACTGCTCGGTGGAGCGCAGGCCCGCGGTGAGCACGCCAAGCAGGGTGTCGAACTGGCGCTGCTCTCGCGTGCGCGGGTCGACGATGGTCGTGACGATGGTGCCGTCGGGCGTGGGCGTGGAGGTGGCACCGCGCTCCGCGTCTTCCGCAGAGAGGAACCGCGGCGTCGCGCGTGGATCGTTGCCCGCATCGAACACCGCCCGCAGCATGCCAGCAGATATGGGGTCTGCCCAGCCGAGGATGCGGGTCATGCCGCCGCGCTCGCGGCCGAGCGAGATGCCGCGTCGGTGGCGGAGTTCTTCTTCTCGCGGCGCGGCGCCGTCGGGATCGAGGCGTTCGCGCCAGACGCGCGCCTGAGTGGCGACGAGGTCGGCGGAGTGGTCAAGCGCTGCGTCGACCAGTGCCGCTTCGGCGCATGCGATGTCGTGCGGGGAGGCATCCATCGCCGCATCGAGGCACCGCACGATCGTGCTGGCCGTCTCGGTAGCGATGGCCCCGTCGGCGAGCGCGTCGGCGACGGCTGGATACCGCGGGGGAACGGGCGTGCCGTCGACTCGCCGCGCCGGACGGATGGCGGCACCCAACCGGATGCGCCTCGTCGCCTCGGCCTGCGAGATGCGGGTCCACTGCTCGAGCAGGTGCTCTGGGCAGGCGTGGCCGTGCTGGCGAGCGAGGCCGTCTATGCCCAGTTCGCGGCGGGATCGCACGGCGACCTCCGACGCCCCGCGGGTGCGGAGCGTGTCGACCAGCCGCCCGAGTTGCTCGATACCCACGACGGCGGTCGCCAGGTCGCCGTCGGAGAGCACACCGAGATCGAGCGTCGCGATACCCCTCGCGGCGGCGACACCGGCGGCAATATCAGCAGCGACTCCGGCGGCGATGCCGGCACTCATACCGGCACCGATGCCGGCACCGACACCGTCCGCCTCGCTGATCTGCTCCATGTACCAAGAGTGAACCCAACCACCGACATTGCTAAAACCCTGATCAGGTAGCAGATTAGCTGTGGATAACCCGCCCGCAGCACGGCCTGTGGAGGACTGGTCGCACAAGGAGAGCATCAGTCACAATTGCCCCGCGAACCCCTCGACGAGCCGCGTCACCCGGTCGAGCACCCTCCTCGAGGTGCAGCGACAGCGAGTGGTCGGCGCCGTCGAGCCCGTCGACGTTCCACGACGCGGCCGTCACGTGCCATCCCAGGCGCTCGAGCGCGAGCGTCGCCCCGCTGAGCAATGGATGCCGCGCGCTATAGCGAGCACCCGGAAGCAGCAGCACGCGCCCGACGACCTCGCCCGACGGGCCCGACGTGGGCGCGGGGCGCACCTCGATGCTCACGCGACCCTCATCCACCGTGGCACCTCCCGCCGTCGCATCCACTCGTCACCGGGGTCACCGCGACGTCATGCTGCCTCACGAGGCGGGCTGCTCGGCGAACCGCAGCACGATGTCCATCGGATCGCCGCTCGACTGCAGGGTGTATCGCAGGTGTCCGGCCGGCAGGTCGACCGTGGTCGTGCGGACCCCGTCGACGCACTGCCCCTCGAGGATGGCGGGCCCGTCGATCTGCTCGACGGCGAAGAAGTACGAGGCATTGCCCCGGCAGACGAGATAGGCCACATAGGTTCCCGGTGCGATCGACGCGTTGTCGCTCGACAGGTTCCGCCCGACCGCGTCGTCCTGGTGGATGGACGCCCCGTCGGCCACGCCCTCGGACGGCAGCAGCGGTTCGACGCGCTCCCGCCAGGCCAGCGCATCGTCGAGGTCGTACGGCGCGGTCGGGTCCACCGCCGACATGCCCGTGATAAGCGGCGTCGGCGCCGAGGGTGCGGTCGACGATGGCGTAGACGGCGCGGCAGGCGACGTCGGCGATACGGGAACAGGCGGCGGGGTGGATGCCTCGGCGCCAGCACCCGTCGACCCGGTGCACCCGGCCAGGGCGACCACGACCGCGACACCCGCGGCGGTGACGGCGGCGACCGACCCGGCCGACCTGATCGACCCGATCGACACGGCCGACGCGGCCGACGCGATTGACGAACGCCGGGCACGGCGCGCTGAACGGTTCATCGCCCCAGTTAACCCGCACCGCGCGGGAATGCCCGCAACCCGGGCGATGATGGAAGCACTCACCCCCAACCCCCGAGGAGACTCCCATGGAATACACCCGTCTCGGCAACAGCGGCCTGCAGGTCTCGTCGGTGATCCTCGGCTGCATGAGCTTCGGTGCGCCCGATCGTGGCGCGCACGGCTGGAGCATGGGTGAGGAGGAATCCCGTCCGTTCATCAAGCGGGCACTCGAGCAGGGCATCACCACGTTCGACACGGCCGACGTGTATTCCGACGGCACGAGCGAGGAATTCGTCGGCCGCGCACTGGCCGACTTCGCTGCCCGCCACGAGGTCGTGGTCGCCACGAAGGTGCACGGACGCATGTGGGAGGGCCCGAACGGCGGCGGCCTGTCGCGCGGGCACATCATGACCGCGATCGACGACAGCCTCAGGCGCCTCGGCACCGACTACGTCGACCTGTACCAGATCCACCGTTGGGATCCGCAGACGCCGATCGAGGAGACCATGGAGGCTCTGCACGACGTGGTCAAGTCGGGCAAGGCGCGGTACATCGGTGCGTCATCCATGTGGGCCTGGCAGTTCGCGACGGCGCAGTTCACGGCAGACCTCGGCGGCTGGACACGCTTCGTGTCGATGCAGGACCAGTACAGCCTGATCCAGCGCGAGGAGGAGCGGGAGATGCATCCACTCTGCCTCGACCAGGGCGTCGGCGTGATTCCGTGGTCGCCGCTGGCGCGCGGCAAGCTGACCCGCGACTGGGACGAGACGACCGCCCGCACCGAGACCGACCAGTTCGGCAAGACGCTGTTCACGCAGCAGCAGGACGGCGACCGGCAGGTCGCGGCGGCCGTAGCGGAGATCGCCGAGCAGCGCGGGATCGCGCGGGCGCAGGTCGCGCTCGCCTGGGTTCGCCAGCAGGAGGCCGTGACGGCGCCGATAGTGGGGGCGACGAAGATGCAGCACCTCGACGACGCCGTCGCGTCGGTATCGATCACGCTGATCGACGACGAGCTCGCGGCCCTCGAGGCTCCGTACGTCGCCCGCCGCAACGAGGGGTTCTAGACCGAAGGCCGGTGCCGGCCGAGCGCGCGGAGTTGCACCTTCCGTAGCGTGATGTGGTGCAGTGGATCCACGTTCCAGTGCACCGGGGAAGGCCCACTCATGCTCTCGCAGTTCATGCCGCCGCGTCAGGTCAAGATCGGCGACGCGGCCGCGTTCGTCGGCACGACACCGCGGGCGATCCGGCACTACCACCACATCGGCCTGCTGCCCGAGCCCGAGCGGGGAAGCGACGGTCGCCGCCGCTACGGGTACGACGAGGTGATGCGGCTGCTGTGGATCCGCACGATGGCCGACGCCGGGATCGCCCTGAATGACATTCGGGATGCTTTCGCCGACCGTGCTCCCGCCGGGGCCGACGCGGGGGCCGATGCAGAGGCCGACGCGGGTGCCGATGCCGAGGCCGACGCGGGTGCCGATGCCGACGGCGACCCCGATGTCACCAGCGTGCTGGAGCGGCTGGAGCGATCGCTGACCGCCCAACAGGCAGAACTGCAGCGCCAGCTCGCAGCCGTGCAGCGCATGCGCGACAGGGGAAGCCGAATGGGCCTGCTCTCGGACTTCGTCACTACCCGACTCGACCACCTGCCCGAGGGCTCCCTGCGCCATGCAGACCTGGACAAGCTGCTGGTCATGGAGCGGATCTTCGGCCCGCTCGGTGCGGCCGTCAATGCATCGCGCTACATCGCCATGGCCACCCACCCGGAGCTGCGACAGGAAGACGACCGGATCGATGCCGCCGAGGTGGCGCTCGACGACACGGTCGCGGTCGACGACCCCCGCGTGGCCCAGGTAGCTGCAGAGCGCCATGCCTTCGAGCTGGCACTGCAGGCCGTCACCGAGCAGTCCGGGCTGGCGGAGGCAGACGAGGCGCTATTCGACGCCTGGGATGCCCTGCACCCGCCCGCCGATGAGCACGACGACGGGCGCAGCCCCGGCACCGGCACAGGCGCAGGCACAGGCACGGGCACGGGGCAGACGTCGATGAGTGCTGTGGAAGCAGCACGGAAGATGCCCCTCGACTGGTCCCCGGCCCGCGTGCGGAGCGCGGAACTGGCCATGGAACTCGCCATGGAGGTGGCGGCCGACGAACCAGCAGCACTGTCGCCAACTACCCCGTCGCCAGCTACCCCGTAGCCAGCGGCTCGTAGCCAGCTGCCCTTTAACCAGCCCCCTGCGAATCGAGGGAGCTAGGCCGGGTTGCGCTTCAGCAGCCGGGTGACCGCGATCATCGCGCCGCCGAGCACGGCGGGGATGCCGCCGCCCGGGTGCACCGACGCGCCCACCCGCCACAGCCACGGGCGCAGCGGATCGACGTAGCCCGGCTGGTGGAAGGGACCTGCCATCCACGCGGGCCGCGCCGTGCCGTACAGCGCGCCGTGCGGCTCGCCGGAGCCGCCGTAGGACTGCGGGTCGAGCACGACGTG
>NZ_JAALGE010000004.1 GCF_011057645.1 Marisediminicola senii
CGTCCTACCTGCTCGCCTCCGACACCGTCGGCGCGTACGCCAAGGACCTCGGCTACGAGACGCCGGCCGACGCGGTCGCGGCGGTCGTCGCATCCATCCCCGGCCGCGACCTCGAGGGGGTCACCTACGACCGCCTCTGGGACTACTACGCCGACACCGAGGTCTGGGGCACCGAGAACGCCTGGCAGATCCTCGTCGCCGACTACGTCGCGACCGGCGAGGGCACCGGCATCGTGCACCAGGCACCCGCGTACGGCGAGGACGACCAGCTGGTCTGCGCCGCCGCCGGCATCCCGGTGATCATCTCCGTCGACGAGGGCGGCAAGTTCCTGCCGATCATCGCCGAGGTCGAGGGCCTGCAGGTCTTCGAGGCGAACAAGACGCTCGTGCAGCTGCTGCGGGCGAGTGGACGGATGCTGCGGCTCGCGAGCTACGAACACAGCTACCCGCACTGCTGGCGATGCCGCAACCCGCTGATCTACAAGGCGGTCTCGAGCTGGTTCGTGCGCGTCACCGAGTTCCGCGACCGGATGGGCGAGCTCAACGAAGACATCACCTGGGTTCCCGAGAACGTCAAGCACGGGCAGTTCGGCAAGTGGATCGGCGGCGCCCGCGACTGGTCGATCTCGCGCAACCGCTATTGGGGTTCGCCCATCCCGGTGTGGAAGAGCGACGACCCGACCTACCCGCGCATCGACGTGTACGGCTCGCTCGACGAGCTCGAGGCCGACTTCGGCGTGCGCCCGACCGACCTGCACCGCCCGTACATCGACGAGCTGACCCGCCCGAACCCCGACGACCCGACCGGAAAGTCCACGATGCGCCGCATCGAAGACGTGCTCGACGTCTGGTTCGACTCCGGGTCGATGCCGTTCGCGCAGGTGCACTACCCGTTCGAGAACCAGGACTGGTTCGAGAACCACAACCCGGCCGACTTCATCGTCGAGTACATCGGGCAGACCCGCGGCTGGTTCTACACGCTGCACACCCTGTCGACCGCGCTGTTCGACCGGCCGGCCTTCAGCAACGTGATCAGCCACGGCATCGTGCTCGGCTCCGACGGGCAGAAGATGTCGAAGAGCCTGCGCAACTACCCCGATGTCAGCGAGGTGTTCGACCGCGACGGTGCAGACGCCATGCGCTGGTTCCTGATGTCGTCGTCGGTGATCCGCGGCGGCAACCTCGTCGTCACCGAAGAGGGCATCCGCGAGGGCGTTCGCCAGTTCCTGCTTCCGCTGTGGAACACGTACTACTTCTTCACCCTGTACGCGAACGCCGCGACCGGCGCCGCCATCGATGGGGTGGATGCTGCGGCCGACGCCCCCTCCGGCACGGTACCTCGCGGCTACGAAGCGCGCTGGCGCACCGACTCGCCCGACGTGCTCGACCGCTACCTGCTCGCCAAGACCCACAGGCTGATCTGCGACGTCACCAGCGAGCTCGAGGCGCTCGACAGCCCGACCGCCGCGTCGCTGCTGCGCGACTTCGCCGACGTGCTCACCAACTGGTACGTGCGCCGCAGCCGCGCCCGCTTCTGGGAGGGCGACGCCGACGCGTTCGACACCCTCTACACCGTGCTCGAGACGGTCACCAGGGTCGCCGCCCCGCTCATCCCGCTCGTCGGCGAGGAGATCTGGCAGGGCCTCACCGGTGGCCGGAGCGTGCACCTCGAGAACTGGCCCGACAAGGACCTGTTCCCCGAGGATGACGGCCTGGTCGCCACCATGGACCGGGTGCGCGAGATCGCGTCATCCACCCTCGGCCTTCGCAAGTCCACCGGCAACCGGGTGCGTCTGCCGCTGGCCGAGCTCACCGTGGTCACGGCGACGACCGACGGGCTGGATGACTTCGCCGACATCCTGCGCGACGAACTCAACGTCAAGCGGCTCACGCTGCGCCCGCTGGGTGACGCGAGCCTCGAGCAGTTCGGTATCCGCCAGCGCCTGACGGTGAACGCCAGGGCGGCGGGACCCCGCATCGGCAAGGCCGTGCAGACGGTCATCCGCGCCGCGAAGTCCGGCGACTGGACGGCCGACGGCGACGGCGCGGTGGTCGGCGGCGTCGCCCTGCAGGCCGGCGAGTTCGAGCTCGAGCTGCAGGCGGCAGACGACGCGCAGGCGATCGCGTTCCTGCCGGGCGGCGGGTTCGTGATCCTCGACACGGCGATGACCCCCGAGCTGGTCGCGGAGGGCCTCGCGCGCGACCTCGTGCGGGCGGTGCAGGATGCCCGCAAGGCCGCGAAGCTCGACGTGAGCGACCGCATCGTCCTGTCGCTGTACTTCGCCTCGGAGGACGAGCACCGCGGGGTGCGCGAATTCGAGCGGGTCATCGCCGACGAGACCCTCGCGGTCAGCCTCACCTCCAGCTGGCACCCGCCGGCTGAACTGCAGACCGCCGTGGCCACCGCCGGGTCGGTCGGCGCACACCGGGCCACCATCCCGGCAGCGGCATACTCGAACCAGAGCGACATCGTCATCGAGATCTCGGTGCAGGGAAGGAGCGTCGATGTCTGACGCACGGAACGACGGCAACGACTACGACAACGACAACGACAACGGGTCGGGCGACGAGCCGGACCGCAACCCGTTCGCCGAACTGGGCACCGACCCGGAACTCGGCGGCGACCCGCTGTTCGCCGACGACCGCGAGGAGTACGCGAACGAGTCGCGGCTCACTGACGATCCCGAGCTCGGCGACGATGCGCTCTTCCAGGTGCAGGCCGACCGGGTGTACGGCGCACTTCTCTCGCGCGTGGGCGAATCGGCGCCCGAGCCGCGGCTCGCCGCGACCCGCCGCGTCGTCGAGCTGCTCGGCGACCCGCAGCGGTCGTACCCGATCATCCACATCACCGGCACCAACGGCAAGACCAGCACCAGCCGCATCGCCGAGAGCATCCTGCGCGCGTACGGACTGCGCACCGGCCTGATGACCAGCCCGCACCTCGTGCGCGTGAACGAGCGCATCGTGATCGACGGCGCCCCGATCAGCAACGAGGCGCTCGTCGCGAACTGGGATGACATCAGCCCCTACCTCGACCTCGTCGACGGCGAGCTCGACACGGCGGGGGAGCCGCGGCTCACCTACTTCGAGGCGCTCACCGCCCTGGCGTTCGCGAGCTTCGCGGATGCCCCGGTCGACGTCGCCGTGGTCGAGGTCGGCATGGGCGGCGAATGGGATTCCACCAACGTCGGCGATGGGCAGGTCGCGGTGTTCACCCCGATCTCGCTCGACCACACCGCGCGGCTCGGCAA
Organism: Marisediminicola senii; assembly: GCF_011057645.1. Taxonomy (GTDB): domain Bacteria; phylum Actinomycetota; class Actinomycetes; order Actinomycetales; family Microbacteriaceae; genus Marisediminicola; species Marisediminicola senii. The sequence continues at coordinate 3,252 of NZ_JAALGE010000004.1, forward strand.
CACCGTCGTGGAGATCGCCAGGACCAAGTCCGGCATCATCAAGCCGCTCGCCAGCGTCGTGTCCGCCGCCCAGACCCCCGAGGTGCAGGCCGAGCTCACCAGGGCAGCCGGCATGACCGAATCCACCGTCGTCGCGCAGGACACCGACTTTCGCGTACTCGAGAACGTGGTGGCCGTCGGCGGCCAGATGCTCAGCGTGCAGGGGCTCGCCGGAACCTACAGCGACCTGTTCCTGCCGCTGTTCGGCGACCACCAGGCGCAGAACGCGGCCGTCGCGATCGCCGCCGTCGAGGCATTCCTCGGTGGCGGAAGCCAGATGCTCGTCGGCGACGTGCTCGCCGAGGGCCTCGCGACCGCGACGTCCCCCGGCCGCCTGCAGGTGGTGGGAACCGACCCGACCGTGCTCGTCGACGCCGCCCACAACCCGGACGGCGCGCGCGCCCTCACCGCCGCCCTGCGCAGCTACTTCACCTTCGACGAGGTCATGGTCGTCATCGGCGTGCTCGACGAGAAGGACGGCCGCGGCATCGTCGAGGCGATTGCCCCCATCGCGACCAGGTTCGCCGTCACCCGGTCGAGTTCACCGCGCTCGGTCGACGTCGACGCGCTGGCCGACGTGGTCGAGGAGGTCGCGGGCGACGGCATCACGACCCGCTTCGACGAATTGGTCGAGGCCGTGGCATCCGCCCGCGACTGGGCAGCGCAGGGCGAGAAGCGCGCCGTGCTCGTCACCGGCTCCATCACGCTGGTGGGCGACGTGATCGCCCTGGCCGACGCGGAGGGCTGGAAGGGATGAGCGGCAGGGGCCGTTCCGCCTCCCGGCCCGCACCACGGCGGCGGGGAGCCACCGAGTCGCTGCTGTCGGTGGTGCTCGTGCTCGAGTCGCTGCTCGTGTTCTTCGTCACCCTCGTGGTGTTCGCGCTCGACGTTCTCGAGCCCACCCCGGCATTCGTCGGCGGCGGGCTGTTCTTCGTCGCCACCCTCGTGCTCGCCCGCCTGCAGCGCTTCGAATGGGCGATCTGGCTGGGCTGGGTCGTGCAGGCGCTCCTCATCGCGAGCGGATTCCTCGTGCCGATGATGTTCTTCATCGGCGTCGGCTTCGCCGCCCTGTGGACCTACTGCTACATCACCGGGCGCCGCCTCGACATCCGCAACTCGGCCTTCCCGCCGGCAGACCCGCCAGCAGGCCCCACCGGCTGACCCTTCCATCCCGCAGTTCCACCGACGCACCATTCCACCCACGCACCACGTCACCTACGCACCATAAAGGAACCACCATGACCGACATCCAGGAGACCCTGGTCCTCATCAAGCCCGACGGCGTCGTGCGCGGACTCACCGGCGACATCATCAGCCGGCTGGAGGCGAAGGGGTACCGCATCGTCGACCTCAAGCTCGTGCAGGCGAGCCGAGTCCTGCTCGCCCAGCACTACGAGGAGCACGTCGGCAAGCCGTTCTACGAGCCCCTCGTCGAGTTCATGGAGAGCGGACCGGTCGTCGCCGTACGCCTCGCTGGCCACCGCGTGATCGAGGGCTTCCGATCCCTCGCAGGTGCCACCGACCCGACCGTCGCCGCTCCCGGCACCATCCGCGGAGACCTCGGGCGTGACTGGGGCACCGCCGTGCAGCAGAACCTCGTGCACGGCTCCGACTCGCCCGAGTCGGCCGAACGCGAACTGGCCCTCTGGTTCGACTGAGACCGGTGGATGCTGCGGCTCGCCCGATCGCGCCGACTACAGGTAGCTGATCACGTCGAGCCGCAGCTGCGCCACCACGGCGATGGCGAGGTAGCACGCCACGCTGATCAGCGGCACCCACCCGTACGCCGACGCCAGCACGCGGCGAGGGCCACGGGGAAGCCGCAGGTTGCCCGCCGACGCGTTGTACAGCGTCACCGCGAGGAACAGCGGAATGGTCACCGACCACACGACCATGCACCACGGGCACAGGGTGCCGAGCACGAAGATGCTCTGAGTCACCAGCCAGACGACGAACGCCAGCGCCCCGGCCAGCCCGATGTTGAACAACACCCAGAACCACGCGGCGAAGCGCCCGCCGGCGAGCACCGCCATGCCCACCACGATCACGGCCGCGAACCCCGCGATGCCGATCAGCGGGTTGGGAAAGCCGAACACCTCGCCCTGCGCCGACGTGAGGTTGCGGCCGCACTGCACCAGCAGGCTGAAGTCGCAGCCCAGCGCGGCCTGCGGGTCGGCCAGCAGCACGAACTTCTCCAGGGTCAGCGCGAACGCCGCCGTGAAGCCGATCGCCCCGGCGACGACCAGGAAGACGGCGAGCGCGACAGGTCGGCCGGGGGAGCGGGTGCTGGTCATGATCGGATTATCGCACCCGCCCAATGCGGGAATAATCCGCGGTCGTGCGATAATTTGGTGACGTCGACCGGGCCGCGCCCGATGCGACACCAAAGAACTCTCCGGGCACCGAGCCGGACCGCTCGTCACTTGAAGCGTCGGATAGCCAGTTCCGAGAACCACGACCGAAGACGATCGCGACCAGAGCCAACGAAACACGAGTGCCGCGCAATGCGCGCGACATCTCCACCACGGCCGGAAGCGCAACGTGAGAATTCGCGGAGGATCGCGACAGCGAGCCACCGCACGAGAGAGTACCCGGACGAGTAGCGCGGCTGGCCGTCACGGGCAAGGAGTGCACCAGTAATGGTGGATAACAACAACATGGAACAGGCGCCGCGCAGGCGCAAGAGCCTCTTCGGAGCCCGTAAGACCAAGGCAGTCGACGACCCGATCGATGGGGCGCCGCTGATGCCGTCCGGCAGCATCGACACCGGCGCCGGCCAGCCCGAGTCGTTCGAGGCACCGGCCGACGAGACCCCGCCCGACGCCGCGGGTGACGACACCACCGGTGGCGACACCGCCGGTACGGACACCACGGACGTCGACGGCGCCGTCGAGCAGGCCCCCGTCGAGCAGGCCACTGTCGACACCGCGTCACCGCCCGCCAGGGCCCTGCCGTCGACGTCCCTGATCTTCCAGGCCCCCGACCTGCCGGCATACGTGCCCCGCGAATCGTCGAGGGACGACCGCGGCGGCCGCGACGCCGGCCGCGGCGACGGTGGCAGGGGAGACAACCGCGATGGCGGCCGCGACAGCGGCAACCGCCGCGGCGGGGCGACCGACAGCTTCGGCCGCACCGACAGCGACCGCGACCGTGACCGCCAGGATCGCGACGACGACGAGTCGAGCACGGTCCGCCGCCGCTCACGCCGCCGCACCGGCGAAGAGGACCGCAACGCGCCCAACCCGCCCAACACCGTCATCAAGGTTCGCCCGCCCCGCCCGGAGCCCGAGCTCATCACCGAGCCGCAGCGCATCAAGGGCTCCACCCGCCTCGAGGCGAAGAAGCAGCGCCGCCGCGACGGCCGCGACGCCGGGCGCCGCCGCACCGTCATCACCGAGGCCGAGTTCCTCGCCCGCCGCGAGAGCGTCGACCGCACCATGGTGGTGCGCTCCAAGCTCGACCGTATCCAGATCGGCGTGCTCGAAGACGGCGTGCTCTCCGAGCACTACGTCGCCAAGGCGCAGGACGCCAGCCTGATCGGCAACGTCTACCTCGGTCGCGTGCAGAACGTGCTCCCGAGCATGGAAGCCGCGTTCGTCGACATCGGCCGCGGCCGCAACGCCGTGCTCTACTCCGGCGAGGTCGACTGGGATGCCGCGGCCGCCGACAGCGGCAACGGCAGCCAGGCCCGTCGCATCGAATTGGCGCTGAAGCCCGGCGACACCGTGCTCGTGCAGGTCACGAAGGACCCGATCGGCCACAAGGGCGCCCGGCTCACCAGCCAGGTGTCGCTGCCGGGCCGCTACCTCGTCTACGTGCCCAACGGGTCGATGAACGGCATCAGCCGCAAGCTGCCGGACACCGAGCGTGCGCGCCTCAAGAAGGTGCTGAAAGAGGTGCTGCCCGAGAACGTCGGCGTCATCGTGCGCACCGCGGCCGAGGGAGCCACCGACGAGCAGCTGACTCTCGACGTCAACCGGCTCACCGCGCAGTGGGCGCACATCAGCGAGACGGTCGAGAAGGCCCAGGCGCCTGCGCTGCTGCACAGCGAGCCCGACCTGCTGGTCAAGATCATCCGCGACGTCTTCAACGAAGACTTCCAGAAGCTCGTCATCGACGGGGACGACGCCGCGGAGACCATCTCCACCTACCTCGCGCAGATCGCCCCCGACCTCATCGACCGCATCGAGAAGTACGAGGGCGAGAAGGACTCGTTCGACGAGTACCGCATCTCCGAGCAGATCGAGAAGGCCCTCGACCGCAAGGTCTGGCTGCCCTCCGGCGGCTCGCTCGTCATCGACCGCACCGAGGCGATGACCGTCGTCGACGTCAACACGGGTAAGTTCGTCGGATCCGGCGGCAACCTCGAAGAGACCGTCACCAAGAACAACCTCGAAGCGGCAGAAGAGATCGTGCGCCAGATGCGGCTGCGCGACATCGGCGGCATCATCGTCGTCGACTTCATCGACATGGTGCTCGAGACCAACCGCGACCTCGTGCTGCGCCGCCTGGTGGAGTGCCTCGGGCGGGACCGCACCAAGCACCAGGTCGCCGAGGTCACCTCGCTCGGGCTCGTGCAGATGACCCGCAAGAAGCTCGGACTCGGCCTGCTCGAATCGTTCAGCGAGAACTGCGAGGCGTGCGCCGGCCGCGGCATCATCGTCAACCACGACCCGCTCGTCGCGCACCGCCAGTCGCCGCAGCCCGAGACCGGCCGCCGCGGCCGCAAGGGCGCGAACACCAACGGCGGAGGCGGCTCGTCCGCCCCGTCGACCTCGGCGCCCAAGTCGGGCGGTGGCACGCACGCCATCACCGACGACGTGCGCAGCGCGCTCGCCAAGATCGCGACCTCCACCATCACGCAGGCGGATGCGGCATCCGTTCCCCTCGATGCCATCGCCGATGCCGCGGTCGCCGCGGTCATCGACACCCCGGTCACCCCGGCGGCATCAGAGGCCGACGCGCCGCAGTCCGGCGGCTCGAACGGCCAGCAGTCGAACGGCCAGCAGTCCGGCAGCCAGCAGGGGTCCGGCCAGCAGGGTGGCAGCCAGCAGGGGTCCGGCCAGCAGTCCGGGCGCCAGTCTGGTCGTCGCGAGCCGCGCCGTCGCGCGTCGTCCTCGGGGTCCGCAGCCCCCGCGGCCATCACCCCGGTGACCACGGAGCAGGCGCCGGCAGCACCCGGCTCGACGCCGCCGCAGCCGATCGTGGTCCCCGCGGTCACGACCGATGCCGCTGGCGTCGTCACGGTCGCCGAGCCCGTCTCGTCTGCCCCGACGCTGATCGAGATCCCACAGAAGAAGGTCGTGCGCACGCCGCGCAAGATGTCGACGCACGACGCCGAGCAGATCCTCGACTCCGTGCTCGACGCCCTGCCGGAGCCCCGGCCGTCCGGCCAGGGTCGCAGCACCCGCACCTCGCGCCGTGCCTCGTCGTCCGGCACCGTCACGGCCGAGGCGCAGGGCGCGGCACCGACCAGCGCGCAGTCCGACGTGCCAGCCGACGCTGGCTCGTCCTCCGACGCGGTCGGCTCCGGCAGCTAGGGTCGATCGCATGCGAATGCATCGTGACCTGGGGAGAACGCGTGGGTAGCAGGGTCGTCGAACGGCCACCGCGACAGCTCAGCACTGCCACGGTGGCCGGCCTGCTCATCGGCGTGCTGGGGATCGCGGGGCTGTTCACGCTTCGTGCCCTCACCCCGGCGATGGGCGAGCTGAACCTCCCCAACGCCCTGCAGGACCTGCTCACGCTGAGCTACAGCGTCATCATCGAGTCGCTGCCGTTCGTCATCCTCGGCATCGTGCTGTCGATCCTCGTGCAGGTGTGGGTGCCAGACGCGTGGATCATCAGGGTGCTGCCGCAGAACCCGGTGCTCAGGCGCATGGCCATCTCGTTCCTCGGCATGTTCCTGCCGGTGTGCGAGTGCGGCAACGTGCCGCTCGCCAGGGGACTCGTCGCCAAGGGCTTCACGGTGTCCGAGTCGATGACCTTCCTCATCGCGGCCCCGATCCTCAACCCGATCACCATCATCACCACCCACCAGGCGTTCGGCTTCGACGACGGCATCCTCGTCGCCCGCCTGCTCGGCGGCTTCGCGATCGCCAACCTCATCGGCTGGATCTACAGCAGGCACCCCGACCAGGAGTCCCTGCTGACCTCGCGCTTCGCCGCGGAATGCCGGGTGGTGGATGCCGCTGCCGCACGTCGCTCGAACGGCCGCAAGAGTGTCGACCTCTTCGCCCGCGAGGCCGGCGTCATCATGCCGGCCCTGTTCATCGGCGCCATCATCGCAGGCATCGTGCAGGTCGCCGTTCCCCGCTCGGTGCTGGTCAGCCTCGGCAGCAACCCGCTGTGGTCGATCCTCGCGATGATGGTGCTCGCCTTCGTCATCTCGATCTGCTCCAACGTCGACGCGTTCTTCATCCTCCCGTTCGCCGGAATCTTCCTGCCGGGATCCATCGCGACGTTCCTCATCCTCGGGCCCATCATCGACATCAAGATGCTGGCGATGATGCGCACGACGTTCCGCACGAGCACCCTGGTGCAACTCACGGCGGTGGTCTCCCTGATGGCCGCCCTGATCGGATTGGTGGTCAATTTTGTGGCGTAACGTCATCCGCTGGAACGGCATCATCCTGGTAGCCGTAACCATCGTCTCCTCGCTCTGGCTCGCCGTCACCGGCCAGCTCGTGCTGTACATCCACCCGCGCTACGTCATCTTCACCGTGACCATGGCGATCATTGGGCTGGCGTTCGTGCTCGCGAGCTTCGCGATGCGCGCCGACCCCGGCGGAGACGACGACCACGACCACGACCACGACCACGGCGTGGGCTCCGACCCGCTGGCCGAGCTCGATCCCACCCTCACGGGCCAGGATGCCTCGTCTCCCGCGCGCCGCCGCGCCGCCCTGTTCGCCACCCTCGGCACAGCGCTCACCCTCGTCATCGCGTTCACCCTCATCGTGCTGCCGCCCGCCACCCTGTCGTCGGCGACGGCAGGGCAGCGCAGCATCAACAGCACCGGCGTCGGCTCGGAGATCCAGTCGGTCGACGACGCGGCCACCGCCACCGACGGTGCCTTCTCGGCGTTCACCGTGCTCGACTGGGCGTCGCTGCTGCGACAGACCACCGATACCTCGTTCTACGCCGAGAAGCCCGCGAGCATGGTCGGTTTCATCGCCGACCACCCCGACGACTCCGACAACATGTTCTACCTCACCCGGTTCGTCGTCACCTGTTGCGCGGTCGACGCGCAGCCGGTCGGCGTGCCCGTCTACCTCGAGAACTGGCGTGCCGAGTTCGCGATCGACGACTGGGTGCAGGTCGACGGCGAGTTCGGCACCAACCCGTCGCGTGCCAGCACCGAACCGATCGTGCTGACCGTCGACGACATGGTGCCGGTCGAGCAGCCGGCCGAGCCCTACCTGTGGTGACGTTCCCCCGGCTCTTCGGCACCATCGTCGGCGTTCTGGTGGTGCTCTGCGCCGTCTTCGTGTTCCTCACCTCGAGCCAGGGCCCGCGTCTCTCCGAGGTGTCGATCAGCAGCCGCCAGGTGGTCGAGCTTCCCAACCAGCAGCTGCGCTTCTTCGCCAACCAGCCCATCGCGCAGGTTGACGAAGAGCAGGTGACCATCACGCCGGAGGCCGACTTCTCGGTCGCCACCGACGGTGACATCATCTCGGTGCAGTTCGACGAGCGGCTGCGCTACGGCGCCGAGTACACCGTCACGATCGACGGGGTCACCAATACCTTCACCGACACGGCGACCACCTTCGAGCACCGCTTCGACACCGTCGACGCCGAGCTCTACTACCTCGACCGGGCAGACCCGGCGGTTGGCGGCGACGACGTGATCATGACCTCCGGCATCCGCGGCGGGTCGAGGTCCGTGGTGTACTCGGCTCCCGGCATCCAGGACTTCGAGGTCGTCGGCGGCCTGCTCGTGGTGGTCAGCCTCGAGGAGGATCGCACCAGCTCGATGCAGCTGGTCAGCATCGACGACCTCACGGTCGAGAACATCGTGCTGCCGGTACGCGGCACCATCGACCGGCTCGACGTCGCCGGCGACACCGGCCTGATGGGCTTCACCCTGACCAGCGCCATCGACGCCCCCGAGCCACGGGTCAACCAGTTGCTGTACTGGATGGACCTCACCGGCTCGCACACGGTCGAACCCGTGCTCGGCATCGACGGGCAGCCCATCGAGGTCATGGAATGGTTCTTCCTCCCCGACGGCAGCACCACCGCGGTCGTGCACGGAGACGACCTCGCGCTGTCGCTCATCGACCCCGCATCCGACACCCCCGGCATCCCCCTCGGGCAGTACGACGGGGTGGAGAGCGCCTCTCCCGACGGCACCACCCTCGTGGTGAGCGACATCTACAGCAGGCTCACGCTCTCGCTCGCCGACGGCACCGAGGAGCGCATCATCGCCGCTCCCGTTGAGGGGCAGGCACCGGCCGGTGGCGACGTGCAGCTACTCGGGGAGGGAGCGGAGCGCATCCAGCAGGTCGCCGTGCTCGACGAAGAGACCGGCCGGTTCCAGAGCTACATCGTCGCCGACGACGGCGACGCGGCGCGGGTGCTGTACACGAGCGACGACGGGCGGGCAAGCATCTACGGCTTCGCGGTCTCGCCCAACAGCCAGTACTTGTCGGTCGAGATCACACCGGACGCCGCCTCCAGCGTGTCGGACGGCTACGCCATGGACCCCGTCACGACGACCGTCACCACCGTGGTGATCGACATCGAGTCAGGGCAAGTCGTCTCGAGCTTCGACGGGTTCTCGCTCGTCTGGTGATGGATGCTGCGCCGCCGTCACCGGAGCGGCCGCGTCACGGCGCGCTGCGACGCTCCCGCTGCGTCACCCGCAGGCCGCTCGCCCGCAACCGCACCACGAGTTCCCGCACGGTCACCGGGATGGCGCCCGCGGCGACGAGCTCGGCATACCGGGCTTCCGGCACGTCGTAGTGGTCACGATCGAACGCCCGGCGGGGGATGCCCATGGCCTGGGCGAACGCGTGGAGCTCGGCCAGTGACGAATCGCTGACCAGATGCGCCCACAGGGTGTCGTGCGCCGGCCAGATAGGCTGGTCGATGAGCACGGGCATGGGCCGAGTCTATGGTCGTCTCGGACTCCGGCCCGCGGCCGAAACCGCCCACGACGCGCCGGGGCTCCGGTTTGACCGGAACACCGCCCATCGAGTATCGTGGCTCCTTGGTGTGCGCTGGGCTGAGTCCGCTTGACACGCCAGTCTTCTCTCTGAATCTTTCAGATCCGAATAGTTAGGGTTTCAACGTGGTTTACGCAGTTGTGCGCGCCGGTGGTCGGCAGGAAAAGGTCGAGGTCGGCACGATCGTCGTACTCGACCGCATCAAGGCCGACGAGAACGGCAACATCGCACTCGCGCCGGTGCTCCTCGTCGACGGTGAGACGATCACCCACGATGCAGACGCCCTGGCCAAGGTCACCGTGACCGCCGAAGTCATCACCGACCTCCGCGGCCCGAAGATCGTCATCCAGAAGTTCAAGAACAAGACCGGGTACAAGGTTCGCAAGGGTCACCGCTCCGAACTCACCCGCGTCAAGATCACCAGCATCAACTAACACCCACCACCACTCTTCAGGAGCTGAACACTCATGGCACATAAAAAGGGCGCAAGCTCCACCCGCAACGGTCGCGACTCGAACGCGCAGTACCTCGGCGTCAAGCGCTTCGGTGGCCAGGTCGTCAAGTCGGGCGAGATCATCGTCCGCCAGCGCGGCACGCACTTCCACCCCGGCGTGAACGTCGGACGCGGCAAGGACGACACCCTGTTCGCCCTCGCCCCCGGTGCGGTCGAATTCGGCGCGAAGGGCGGCCGCAAGGTCGTCAATATCGTCGCGTAGCTTTCTGCAGTATCCGTGACAGCGAGCTTCGGCTCGCTGTCACTGTTTAACCACCCGCATCACCCGGCCGGCGGCAGTCGCCGCCGGCCCCGCATCAACCGCCGCGACCGCGGCACGAAGGGAGCATGATGGCTACCTTCGTGGACCAGGTCACGCTGCACCTCAGGGCAGGGAACGGCGGCAACGGCTGCGTCTCGGTCAAACGGGAGAAGTTCAAGCCCCTCGCGGGCCCCGACGGCGGCAATGGCGGCGACGGCGCCGACATCGTTCTCGTCAGCGACACCCAGACCACCACCCTGCTCGGCTACCACCACTCGCCGCACCGCTCGTCGCAGAACGGCGGCCCCGGCATGGGGGACCACCGCAGCGGCTTCCAGGGCGAGGAGATGACGCTCATCGTGCCCGTCGGCACCGTCGTCAAGGACACCGATGGCAACGAACTCATCGACATGGTCGAGCCTGGCATGCGATTCGTCATCGCCCCCGGCGGCCAGGGCGGTCTCGGCAACGCCGCGCTCGCCTCCACCAAGCGCAAGGCTCCCGGCTTCGCCCTGCTCGGAACGCCGGGCTGGGAGGGCGACGCCGTCCTCGAGCTCAAAGTCGTCGCCGACGTCGCCCTCGTCGGCTACCCGTCGGCCGGCAAGTCGTCGCTCGTCGCCGCGATCTCGGCCGCCAAGCCCAAGATCGCCGACTACCCGTTCACCACCCTGCACCCCAACCTCGGCGTCGTCCAGGCCGGGGACAACCGCTACACCGTCGCCGACGTGCCCGGCCTCATCGAGGGCGCCAGCGAAGGCAAGGGACTCGGCCTCGAATTCCTGCGCCACGTCGAACGCTGCACAGCACTGCTGCACGTACTCGACTGCGCGACGCTCGACCCCGGTCGCGACCCGATCAGCGACCTCGACGTCATCCTTGGCGAACTCGCCGCATACCCGGTGCCGGAAGGCCAGCTCCCGCTGCTCGACCGCCCCCAGTTCATCGCCCTCAACAAGGTCGACGTCCCGGAGGGCAAGGACCTCGCCGACCTCGTGCGCCCCGAGCTCGAGGCGCGCGGCTACCGCGTGTTCGAGATCTCGACGGTGAGCCACGAGGGCCTCCGTAGCCTGTCGTACGCCCTCGGGGACATCGTCGCCGCGGGTCGCGCAGCCAAGGCATCCGACGCAGACAAGCCCCGCATCGTGCTGCGCCCCACCGCCGTCAACGACGGCGGCTTCACCGTCAAGGTCGAGGGCGGCTCCGGCGGCAACATCTACCGCGTCGTCGGCGCGAAGCCCGAACGCTGGGTTCACCAGACCGACTTCACCAACGAAGAGGCCATCGGCTACCTCGCCGACCGCCTCGCCAAGCTCGGCGTCGAGAACGAACTGTTCAAGTCGGGCGCCTCGGCCGGCTCCACGGTCGTCATCGGCAAGGGCGACGGCGTCATCTTCGACTGGGAGCCCACCCTCACTTCGACCGCGGAGCTCGCGACCGCGCCTCGCGGCACCGACCCGAGGCTGATCGACAACGCCCGTCCGACCCACGGCCGTCGCCGCGAGACGTACCTCGAGCGCATGGACGCCAAGACCGCCGCGCGAGAAGAGCTCCTCCGGGAGCGCAAGTCCGGCATGTGGACCGACGACGACGGCTTCGCCGTCGAACGCCCCGCAACCGCGCCGGTGGGCGCTGACGGCGACAGCGACAGCGACAGCACGGGGGAGTCCGGCCGCGAATGACCGGTACCTCCACCCGGCCCGACCTCGTCGACGGCCCCATCGCGTCGAGAGCGCTCATTCCGAGGGCGCGTCGCATCGTCGTGAAGGTCGGGTCATCCTCGATCAGTGGGCCGAACGCCGGCCAGATCGCGCCGCTCGTCGACGCGCTGGCGACCGCGCACGGGCGGGGCTCAGACGTGGTGCTCGTCTCCTCGGGGGCGATCGCCACCGGCATCCCGTACCTCAAGCTCGACGAGCGTCCCACCGATCTCGCCACCCAGCAGGCGGCAGCGGCGGTCGGGCAGAACGTGCTCATCTACCGTTACCAGGACAGCCTCGACCGCTATGAGATCGTCGCCGGCCAGGTGCTGCTCACCGCGGGCGACATCGAGAACGCCGTGCACCGCAGCAACGCCCAGCGCGCGATGGAGCGCCTGCTGGGGCTGCGCATCCTGCCCATCGTCAACGAGAACGACACCGTCGCCACCCACGAGATCCGCTTCGGCGACAACGACCGCCTCGCGTCGCTCGTCGCGGAGCTCATCGGGGCCGACCTGCTGCTGCTGCTCTCCGACGTCGACGCGCTCTACACGAAGCCACCGGCCGAGCAGGGCGCGAAGCGCATCGACAGCGTCGCCTTCGGCGAAGACCTCTCGGCCCTCACCTTCGGCTCACCCGGCGCGGCCGGCGTCGGAACCGGGGGAGCCGCAACCAAGGTCGCCGCCGCCACCTACGCCGCCGCGCACGGCACACCGGTGCTGCTCGCCGCCACCTCGCAGGTCGCCGCGGCGCTCGACGGCGCCCAGCTCGGCACCTGGTTCGAGGCCGCTCGCCGCTGACCCGGCCGGCCACCGCGCCGGCCCATCCCGCCGGTCCTAGACTTGCGGGATGCCTGACGCTCACTCGACCACGCTGTCACTGGCCGACATGCTCCTCGACGCCCGCACCGCGGCGCGCTCCCTCGCCACCGCCACCACCGCGAGCAAGGACGCCGCCCTGCACGCGATCGCCCGCGCCGTGACCGACGGCACGGACCGCATCGTCGCGGCGAACGCCCTCGACCTCGAGCGCGCCCGCGAGACGGGCCTCCCGGAGGGCATGCGGGACCGCCTCCGCCTCGACGCCGACCGCATCGCCGGGCTCGCCGCCGCGGTCACCCACGTCGCCTCCCTCACCGATCCGGTGGGCGAATCCATCCGGGGCAGCCGCCTCCCCAACGGCCTCACCGTCACCGAGGTGCGCGTGCCATTCGGAGTGGTCGGCGTCATCTACGAGGCCCGCCCCAACGTGACCGTCGACATTGCCGCCCTCGCCCTCAAGAGCGGCAACGCCGCGGTGCTCCGCGGCGGAAGCGCTGCGCAGCAGACCAACCGCGTGCTGGTCTCCCTCGTCCAGGGCGCCCTCGACTCGGTGGGCATCCCCGGCACCGCGGTGCAGACCATCGACGAGTTCGGTCGCGACGGTGCCCGCGAGCTCATGCGGGCCCGTGGCTTCATCGACGTGCTCATTCCCCGCGGCAGCGCGAACCTCATCGACACCGTGGTGCGCGAGTCGACCGTGCCCGTGATCGAGACCGGGGCCGGCGTCGTGCACGTGTTCCTCGACGAGAGCGCCGACCTGCGGTGGGCCACCGACATCGTGCAGAACTCCAAGGTGCAGCGCCCCAGCGTGTGCAACGCCCTCGAGACCCTGCTCGTGCACGAGGCAGCCGCCGAGCGCCTGCTCCCCACCGTGCTGGGCGAGCTGCGCGCCGCAGGCGTCACCGTGCACGCCGACCAGCGCACGCTCGGCATCTTCGCCGACGCCGTCCCCGCCACAGAAGAGGACTGGGCGACCGAGTACAACTCGCTTGACATCTCGGTCGCCGTGGTCGACGACCTCGATGCCGCACTGCGACACATCGACCGCTACTCCACCCACCACACCGAATCGATCGTGACCGAGAACGTGCGCAATGCCGAGCGCTTCCTCGCCGAGGTCGACTCGGCCGTCGTCATGGTCAACGCCTCGACGCGGTTCACGGATGGCGCGCAGTTCGGGTTCGGCGCAGAGGTCGGCATCTCGACCCAGAAGATGCACGCGCGCGGCCCGATGGGGCTCAGCGAACTGACCAGCACCAAGTGGGTCGTGCGCGGCTCCGGTCAGGTTCGCGGCTGACACACGGCGGGCACCCGGCAGGGTGCCCGAGGCCGGGCGTCGGCACCGGTACGCTAGAACGTGAGCCCTTGCGGCCCCGAACGGAGAATCCCATGTCATTGCTCGCAGTAGTCGCCGCCGCCATTCCCGAAGAGGGGGCGTCCGAGCTGTCGGTGTTCCTGTACCCGGCCATCTCCGCGATCGTCTTCACCGCCCTCGCGTTCGTTACCTGGAGCTTTCGCGACGTCGCGAACCGCCACAGCCACAAGACCCAGGGTTCTGCGGGCCACGGCGGCGACCACCACTAGGCCGGCGTCATGGTGACAGGGCAGAGCCCTGCCGCTCCCCGCATCGGGGTGATGGGTGGAACCTTCGATCCCATCCACCACGGCCACCTCGTGGCCGCGAGTGAGGTTGCCCAGTCGTTCGGCCTCGACGAGGTCATCTTCGTCCCCACCGGTCAGCCATACCAGAAGACCGACGTGACGCCGGGTGAGCATCGCTACCTGATGACCGTCATCGCCACGGCATCCAATCCCATGTTCACCGTCAGCCGGGTCGACATCGACCGTGAGGGTCCGACCTACACGATCGACACCCTGCGCGACCTGCGCGCCCAGCGACCCGACGCCGAACTGTTCTTCATCTCGGGTGCCGACGCCGTCGCGCAGATCATCGACTGGAAGGATGCCGCGGAACTCTTCTCCCTCGCCCACTTCGTGGCCGTCTCCCGCCCCGGCCACAAGCTCAGCGTTTCGGGATTACCGCAGCACGACGTAAGCTTGCTCGAAGTTCCCGCGCTGGCAATCTCGTCTACCGACTGCCGTGGCCGGGTGAACCGGGGATTCCCGGTGTGGTATTTGGTACCAGACGGTGTCGTTCAGTACATCTCCAAACACCATCTCTACCGGAGCAGCAAATGACCTTGAGTGATGAACAGACTCCGCGGCAGCATGAGGCGCCGCTCAGTCGGCGTCAGGTGCGCGACCTCGCGCGCGACAATGCGCCGGCGGCCGATGGCATCACCGACGAAGCGCGCCAGCGTCGCGAAGAGGCCGAGCCCCGCCGTGGCTCGGGTGGCCGCCGCGTGCGCTGGAACCCGTCACTCGGCGACGAAAGCGAAAACCCATGATCTCAGGCAGCGGCGAGACCGAGGAGTCGGCGGCAGACCGGGCGAACGAGACCCCCGCCGTGCTCCCGCCCCCCACCGTGGTGCCGTCGCACACGGTATCGATGGCCGTCGTCACCGCCCCCGACAGCTCTGCCGCGATCGAACGCGACGCCACCGGTTCGGGATCCCGCCGGGCCACCTTCTCCCCGCTGCCCGCCGGCGCGCAGGAGATCGCGTGGGAGGAGTCCTCGTCACAGGCCGACGCATCGACGCCCGCCGCCGACGCACCAGCATCCGCAGCCGACGGTGCAGCGGCACCGCAGACCCTCACCCGGCGCCAGCTGCGCGCCCTCCGCGCGCAGGCCGAGGCCGAGGGGCGCCCCGCGCCCGTCGTGCAGTCGCTCGCCACCGGCATCTTCAGCGTCATCCCGCCCGCCGAGGCCGACCAGGCAGCGCAGGCCGACCAGATCGCCCGCGCCGAGCGCGCCGCCGCAGCAGAGCAGGCCGCCGAAGCGGAATATGCCGCGTCCGGGGGTGTCGTCGACGCCGAGGTGGTCGACGCCGACCCCGCTACCGATGGTGCAGACGCTCGGACCGACTCTGCTGTGGAGGTCGAGGTGGTCGCCGTAGGGACCGGCCCCGACGCGGCGCATGACGACGTGATCGAGGCCGAGGTCGTCGACGAGACGCGCCCAGGTCGTCCGTCGCCGTTCCAGGCGCTGTTCTTTCCCCGCCGTCGCGGTGCTGCCGCAGCTGCGGCCGCCGCGGCGCCTGCCGCCGCTGCCCCCGGCGCGGCAGACGAGACGCCGGCAGACGAGGCACCGGCGAACAAGGCACCTGCAGACGAGGCACCCGCAGGCGAGGCGTCCACCGACACGGCACCGGCCAACGCCGTGGACGTGGCAGCCGCAGACTCGGCCAGCGGCACCGCAACCGACGGGCGCGACGACGTTGCAGCAGATGACACTGCGGCCGCGGCATCCACCGATGTCTCCACGACCGACACCGCCACCGACGACGGCTTCCTGTCCGACGAGGAGCAGGCCGACCACATCGAGCCCGCACCCCTCGACGCGATCGCCCCGTTCGGCGAGTGGCCGGCCCAGGATCCGCTGACCGCGCCAGAGTCGGCCGACGCGGCTACCGAGCTCCCCGTCACCACGGGGGCGATCACCACCAACGCCCTCGTGCTGCCCACCGTGCCGGCCGAGCAGGGCGACGCCGTCATCGCGCCGCTCACCAGCACCGGCGAAGTGCTGCTCACCGGGTCGATCGACCTGCCGCGCACCTTCGGCTCCACCGGTGCGCACCCCGTGCTGTTCGACCACCCCGACGTCGACGCGCTCATCGACGCGAACGACCGCGACGACGTGGTCTCCGACGCCGCCCCGGTGCGCGCCGTCAACGCGGTCAGCAGCGCCTCGTCGTCCGGCTCGGTCATCGAGTCGCCGATGCGGCCCGCCTCGCGCCTCCCGCTCGTCATCGGCCTCGCGGCCATCGCTGCGGTACTCATCACCATCGGTGTCGTCGTCGGCGTCGCCCTCGACATCCTCTAGTGCGCCGCTCGCCAGTGCACTTCCCATCACGCCCGCGGCCAGCCAGCCGGCAGGCAGCCCGGTCGGGGCGACCCGACCCGGCCCCCACGCATTCCACCCCGTCGCTCTTACCCGTCAGGACCCTATGACTGCTTCCGATCACGCCACCGACCTCCTCCAGCGCGCCGCCGTGGCCGCCGACTCGAAGGGCGCAGAAGACCTCGTCGCGCTCGACGTCTCCGGCCCGCTGCCCCTCACCGACGTGTTCCTCCTCGCGACCGGCCGCAACGAACGCAACGTCGTCGCGATCGCCAGCGAGATCGAGGACCGCCTGATCGGTGCCGGCTCCAAGCCGCTGCGCCGCGAGGGCCGCGCAGAGGGCCGCTGGATCCTGCTCGACTTCGGCGACCTCATCGTGCACGTCTTCCACGAGGAAGACCGCATGTTCTACTCGCTCGAGCGCCTGTGGAAGGACTGCCCGGTCATTCCGATCGACCTCCCGGCAGACCGCGGCGCCGACCGCGACACCGACACCGACACCGACCGCGCTACTGGCGCGAACCCCGACGCGTCCCCGTCTGCTGGGTAGTACCCGTCGGCACGTCGGTGGGCGCCAGCATTCCGGCTGAGGCACCACTGCCGCGCTGGCGACGTCGACCGGACGACGTCCCCGTCGCGGTCGCGTCTGTCGACGCCTGGGCCGGGGGTGCGGCCATGCGCGAGCTGGTGATCGAATTCGGTGGATGCATCGGCGAGCGTCACGGCGACGACCTCCTGCGCTACCTCGACGACGTCTCTGCCGAGCACTGGGACTTCCGTCGCGGCCGGGAACGCAACGAGTCCATGCGAGCCGACCTCACCGCGCGGCAACGCTCCGCGGTGGGCGACCTCGCGCCGCTGCTCGGACTCGCCGGCCTCGAGACACCGCCAGGGGCGCGCTACGACACCGTGCTGATGACCGGTGGCATGGTGCGCGCGGGCATCGTGAAGCCCCGGTTCGTGCGGCAGCTGCTCGATGGCGGCCTGGCCGCGCGTCACGTCGTCTTCCTCGGGGCGTTTCGGCCGTTCGGCGGTGACGAGCACGCCCTGGCAGCCGCACTCGGGGTGACCGCCGGGGGCCGCGCCGCCGACAACGAGGTCGATGCGATGGTGTGGGGCATGCAGCAGGCGTTCGACCTGCGCGAGCCTCCGGCAGAAGACGGTTCGGGCGACGTCGCTCCGGCCGCGGCGTGGCGCGAATACCGGTGGGAGCAGAACGGCGTGCGGCTGAGCGTCGTCGCCGCGGCATCCACCGACCCCGACAACCGCCGCGCGAACACCGTCGACACCTACCGGTTCTGGGCCGGGCGCACCAGGGCGGCCGACGAGCTGTCGACGCTGCTCGTGACGACCCCGGTGTACGTTCCGCACCAGCTCGCCGGTGCCATCGAGACCCTGGGAGTCGAGCACGACATCGCGGTCGACGCCGCGGGTGTCAGCGCCGCCGCCTCCGACCTCGGCGCCCTCACCCAGCGATTCACCGCCGGCCATCACCTGCAGGAGCTGCGGTCTGCCATCCGCAGCATGCGGTCGCTGCGGGCGGCGCTGGTGCGCGCCACCGGGTGATCGGCGAGCTGGCGGCTCTGTAACCGGTTACCGCGTCGCCGGTTACCGCGTAGCGCGGGTAGGGCGTCGCATCAGCCACGGTCGCAGCGCCCGCGTCACGAACGGCATCGCGAGGTAGGTCATGACCGGGGTGACCAGAACGACGGTGAGCAGCACCCGCAGCGGCAGCGGCCAGTCGCCGATGAGAGGCGACAGCAGCCAGTTCGCGCCGAGGCTCAGCGGGTAGAACACGATGAAGATGCTGATCATCTGCTTCCAGCGCGGGGGAGCGGATGCCGCGGTCGGAATGACCTCCACCGAGCGCGGTTCGTCGAACCACCCCTCGATGCCGGTGCGTTTCTCCGTGCGCGAATCCTCCACGAGCCCCATCGCGCTCGCGATCCACCAGGCCCGCTCGGGTGACTTCTCCCACGTCTCGAGGCTGGCCGCGTCGGCGAAGCGGAACAGCATGTGCCACTCCGGCGACAGCGGATCGGGCCGCACCCATCCGGAACCGAGGTAGCCGGGGGAGGCGCTGAGTAGGTCCTGCCCGGCGCGCGCCCACGCCGACACCTCCTTGACCCGGTCGGGCGAGACGGTTCGCGTGATCGAGATGGTGATCGGATCAGAAGTCATGGCACCAGTCTGCCCGCGTCGCGAGAGAGTCCAGAAGTGTAGTAACTTGGTCTAGTTGCCTTCTTGGAGCTTCTATCCAGGAGGGCGATATGGGTCCATGGCGCAGCCCGGTAGCGCACCTGCATGGCATGCAGGGGGTCAGGGGTTCGAATCCCCTTGGATCCACCCGAGTAACGAGCATCACCAGCTACACCAGCGAAAAGGCCGCCCCACGGGGCGGCCTTTTCTGTTGCTTCAGCTAGTGCGTTGTCACCGATGCAGCAGCGTCATGGCGGTGATCGACCCGACGACGAATGCCGTGCCGCCCCCGATCATCGCGAACGCTTCCATCTCGGTAACGGTGCCGACGGCGCTGCCCTGAAGGAACAGGGTCACCGCCACGAACATCAGTGCGACGATCCCCGTCGTCGCAGCCAATCCGAAAAACCACCCGATCACTCGTCGGGGCCCCCACCCAATGCTGTCCATAACTCGAATGATGCACCCGGCGCCCGACAGGGGCAAGGGACGCGCCGAAAAGACGCGTTCGCGTTACCGAAAGCGCGCCGTGCGGCGCATGGCACGTGCACCGCGCACCCCGCGTCAGCCGCGGGATGCCGCGACCGGTGCGCCGTCGCCCACCCAGACGTTGCCGGACATGGCGATGGGCGTCGTGCTCGGCGAGACGACCGCGCAGCCGCCGATCCTGGTGTCGCGGGCGAACGTGTTGCCCGTCACCGAGATGCCCCGCAGCGGTCCGTGTGATTTCTGGACCATGTTGATCGAGCACGCGCCGCCGCCGATCCAATTGCCCGCGATCGTGACGTTCGACACGGGGCCGCGATCCTGCGTGATCATCACGGCGGCATTCCTGGCACCGCTGATCGCGTTGCCCGTGATGCGCACGTTCGACCCGGTCTGGATCTGGATCGAGTCGTCGTGGCTCGCGCTTCCGCCCTGGAACGGGTCGCTCGCGAAGTGCAGGTTGTCGTGCAGCCACGAATCCTCGATCACGACGTTGCCCCCGGTGAGGTGCACGCTGTCGACGACGTGGTGCAGGTTCACCCTGGTGAGGGTGAAGTTGTAGCCGTAGACGCCCTGCATGGCGGGGGAGGGATCGGACGGCGCGATCTCGGTGTCGACGACGCGCAGGTTCGCGTGCCCGCCGAGGTTGTTGACCAGCGCCATCACGCCCGTCGACGGCGTGCCGCGCACGATCGAGTTGCGGATGGTCACGTTCGCCGCCTTGACGATCACGTCGCCGCGGATGTCGAGCGCCGAGATGACCGCTCCCGGAGTCGTCACGGTGAGCGTGCCGTTGTGCACGGTGAGGGGCGTGCCGGCCGGAACGCCGGTGGTCGCCGCATTCGGCTGCCCGGCGGGGCGCGCGGGCGTGGCGGGCGTCGCTGGTGCCGCTGGCCTGACCTGCGCGGGCGCCGCAGCCGGTGCCGGTGCCGGTGCCGGTGCGGGCATCGAGTAGCCGACGACGGTCGTGCGCATCTCGACGCTGGCCCGCTCGCTCGACATCGTCAGGCGACCGGCATACCCGCCGGGCACCGGGAGGGTCATCGTCGCCGTCGGACGCTGGTTCAGTCGCGCGGTCAGCACGCCCGTCCTGTCCCCCGACCCGAGCGTCGCGGTCACGGCGGTGTCGCGCCACGCGCCGCGCGCTTCGAAGCGCAGGGTGATGGATGCGGCGCCCGCCGGCACCCCGGCGATGGCGACCGATGCGCTGCCCCCGGTCGGCACCACGACGGTCGGCTGGCCGATGCTGACGGATACCGCGGCCGGCGCAGCTGCGGCGAACGCGCCCCCCGGCGGCGGAACGACGAGCACCGCGGTGAGGGCGACGGCCGCCCCCAGGGCGATCGATCGCGCGGTTCCCCGTCGCGCGGTTCCCCGTCGCGCGGTTCCCCGACGGCGAGACGATGTGGACAGGCGTGCTTCAGTGACGAATGTAGGAAAGATGACGTTGACCGATTCCGTGTGAACCGTTCGATCCCCCGAGAGAACGAGCGGAGCGGCCCCCGATGGCCACGTTGCGGATGATTGTGATACCCGCTGCAGACGTTCGTCAAACCGAGGAGAAATCCGTCGTCCATCATGGACCACTCCGCCGGGTGTGCCCCCAATGGGGGCCATTGCCCCCAACCTCATGCCCGGTCGTGTCGTCACGCCTCGTGACCTGCGTTTTTGACCGGCGCTGGATGCGGCGGCGCCACGTCTCGCCGCGGGATCGCCGACTCTCCACACCCGACCAAATCGGCATCAACCACTGGTTGAGGGTTCTGTACCCCGAGCGCACCCCTCATCCGGCCCGAACATGACTCTGCGCCGCACGGTCACACCGTGCGGCGCAGAGTCGGGTGACTGCTAGTCGAGGTAGCCGTTCGGGTTCAGCACGTACTTCGTCGCCGCTCCCGCGTCGAACTCCGCATAGCCGCGCGGGGCGTCGTCGAGCGAGATCGCCTTAGCGTTGACGTTCTTGCCGATCGATACCTTGTCGTGCAGGATCGCCATCATCAGCTGGCGGTTGTACTTCATCACGGGGCACTGCCCGGTATTGAACGACAGCGACTTCGCCCAGCCGGTGCCGAGGCTCAGCGACAGCGAGCCCTTCTGGGCGGCCTCGTCGACGCCGCCCGGGTCGCCGGTCACGTAGAGCCCGGGAATGCCGAGGGCGCCTCCGGCCGTCGTCACGTCCATCAGCGAGTTGAGCACCGTGGCCGGTGCCTCGCCCGCATCCTTGCCGTGCCCGCGCGCCTCGAAGCCCACGGCGTCGACGCCGCAGTCGACCTCCGGAACGCCGAGGATCTGCTCGATCTGGTCGGCGAGGTCACCCGCCGTGAGGTCGATCGTCTCGCAGCCGAAGCTGCGGGCCTGCGCGAGGCGGTCGGCGTTGAGGTCGCCGACGATCACGGCTGCCGCGCCGAGGAGCTGCGCGCCGGTCGCCGCGGCGAGCCCGACCGGACCGGCGCCGGCGATGTACACCGTGGAGCCGGGCCCGACGCCCGCGGTGACCGCACCGTGGAACCCGGTCGGGAAGATGTCCGACAGCATCGTCAGGTCCATGATCTTCTCGAGTGCCTGGTCGCGGTCCGGGAACTTCAGCGCGTTGAAGTCCGCGTACGGCACGAGCACGTACTCGGCCTGGCCGCCCACCCAGCCGCCCATGTCGACGTAGCCGTAGGCGGCTCCGGGGCGGGCGGGATTGACGTTGAGGCAGATGCCGGTCTTGCGTTCCTTGCAGTTGCGACACCGGCCACAGGCGATGTTGAACGGCACGGAGACGATGTCGCCGACCTTGATGAATTCGACGCCGGGCCCGACCTCGACGACCTCACCGGTGATCTCGTGGCCGAGCACGAGGTTCGCGGGTGCGGTGGTGCGACCGCGCACCATGTGCTGGTCGGATCCGCAGATGTTCGTGGCGACGGTCTTGATGATCGCGCCGTGCGGTAGCTTGCGCCCGATATTGGCCGGGTTCACCCCCGGCCCATCCTTCAGTTCGAACGTGGGGTAGTCGATGTCGATGACCTCGACGACCCCGGGGGACTTGTAGGCAACTGCTTTGTTCCCTGACATGTATAGCCTTCCTCGGTACTACTGCGGACCGGTCGGTGCGACCGCTCGTGCGACCGCAGTGCGGTGCCCGGTTGGTATGCCCATTCAAGTGACCCGCCCTGGGAATGACAAGCAGAAACATGAAAGAGAATAGGTTTATCGCTCGCTTGTGGCGTGGTCCGTCAACTGTTAGGCCTGAAGCATGAAGAGACACATCGCACGCCGTCGCGTGACCCGGCTCACCGTGGGGGAATCCCCGATCACGCGCGAGGACTACCTCGCCGCGGAAGAGCCCCTCGAGATCCGCGTCAACGGGTCGTCCCTCGTCATCACCATGCGCACGCCCGGCCACGACGTCGACCTCGCGGCGGGCTTCCTCGTGTCAGAGGGCGTCATCTCGAGCGGCGACGACTTCGCGATGGCCCGCTACTGCGCCGGCGCCACCGACGAGGGGGTCAACACCTACAACATCCTCGACGTGACGCTCGCCGCCGGTGTCGCAGCCCCCGACCCGAGCCTCGAGCGCAACTTCTACATGACCAGCTCCTGCGGGCTGTGCGGCAAGGCCAGCATCGACGCGGTGCGCACCCAGTCGCAGTGGAGCGTCGGCGACGACCGCATGACGATCGACCCCGCAGTGCTCGTCACCTTCCCCGACCTGCTGCGCGCCGAGCAGGCGGTCTTCGATCGCACCGGAGGGCTGCATGCGGCTGCCCTGTTCGATGCCACCACCGGCCGCCTGCTCGTGATGAGGGAAGACGTCGGGCGCCACAACGCCGTCGACAAGGTCGTCGGCTGGGCGGTCAAGGAGAACCTGCTGCCTCTGCGGAACACCGTGCTGATGGTCTCGGGCCGCGCGAGCTTCGAGCTCACGCAGAAGGCGCTCATGGCCGGCATCCCGATGCTCGCCGCCGTCTCCGCACCGTCCTCCCTCGCGGCAGAGCTCGCCACCGAGTTCGGCATGACGCTCGTCGGGTTCCTGCGTGGGCAGTCGATGGTGATCTACGCCGGGGCGGAGCGCATCGTCGCGCCGATACCGCAGCCCGACGCCGCCATCGCGCCGCTACCGCAGGCGGAAGCGGCCACCGAGCCCGAACGCCAGCCGACGGGTACCCCGGTCAGCGTGTGATGCGCGCCCGTGCCGTCACCACGGCACGGGCATGACCGGCACGGGGTCGCCGGCGCGCGCACCCGGCGGCGCGCAGACCAGCACTCCCGCCGCGTCGGCGAGTCCGCGCAGCATCCCGGATCCGCGCCACGCGGTCGGCACGGCCCGGCCGTCGACCAGGTGGTAGGGGAGCAGCCGAGTGCTGTCTCCCGCGGGGCTGATGTCGGTGGCGAGCACGACGCTGCCGCAGGTCGGCTCCGCGTCGCCGTGCATCGCGGCGAGGAGCGGGCGCACCAGGGTGAGCACGCCCATCATCGCCGCGAGCGGATTTCCGGGCAGGCCGACGACGAACTGGCCGCTGTCGAGACGCGCCAGGATCGAGGGTGACCCCGGCCGCATTGCGATGCCGTCGACCACGATGGTCGCGCCGAGCGCGACCAGGGTGTCGCGCAGGTGGTCGGCCGGGGAGTCGCCGGTGCCGCCGGTGGTGATCACCAGGTCGGTGCCGCGCAGCAGCTCGCGCACGGTCGCGATCGACAGGTCGAGGTCGTCGCCGATGCGGCGGGTCGCGGTCACGTCGGCGCGCAGCGCGGCGAGCACGGCGGGGAGCATGACCCCGAAGCTGTCGCGCACGATTCCGGGGGCGGGGATGCCGCTCTCGACGACCTCGTCGCCGGTGAGCAGCAGGCCGACGCGTGCGCGGCCGCGCACCGCGATGGCGTCGACGCCGGTGGATGCCGCGACCGCGAGGTGCACGGGGTTGAGCGTGGTGCCGGCCGGGATGACCACGTCGCCCGCGCGGTACTCCGAACCGCTGGGGCGGATGTCGGCGCCGGGCCCGAGCGGCTCCCGCCCGGTGTCGGTGCGCTCGGTCAGCACGCCGCCGTCGGTGAGGTGGCCGTGCTCGGTGCGCAGGATTCCCGTGGTGCCGGGCGGCACGAGGCCGCCGGTGACGATCGCCGCCGCGGCGCCGTCCGACAGCGGTGGTGCGCTGCCCACCGCGCGGGTGATCGTGGCGCCGCCGTCACGCAGGCTCCACGGGGCGTCGCCCGAGACGGCCCAGCCGTCCATGGCCGACGACGCGTAGTGCGGGATGTCGGTGAGGGAGGCGAGGTCGGCGGCGAGGGTGCGGCCGGCGGCGTCGGCGAGGGCTACCTCCGCCGGCGGGAGGGGTGACGCGACGTCCCAGGCCGACCGGTGTGCGGCGTCCCAGGCGACGGCGTCACGCTTCATCGGTGCCCGTCGCCTGCGGTGCTGCCCTGCACAGTCCGAGGGCCACGTCGATGGCGGCATCCATCGCCTGCTGGGGGTCTGCGGCACCCGCGGCGGCGAACCCGGCCGCATAGCCGGCGACGAAGGTCGTCAGCGGCGCCGCCGGACGGATGACGGAGTGCGCGGCCTCGCCGGCGAGGTCGAGCACGGCGTTGATGTCGACCGGCACGTCGGACATGTCGTAGGCGGCGGTCAGCTCGGCGGTCCAGTCGGTCAGGATGGTGTTCTTGTCGCGGGTGTCGGCCATGGTGTGCTCCGTGTCGTCGGTGTGGGTGGCGGTGCTGGTGTCGGTGTCGGTGTCGGGCGGCGTGGGTGCCGTGGGTGCTGCGGGTGTGGCGGCCGGCGGGGCGTCGATCCCGAACGCGGCGGCGTCGTGCCAGGTGTCGACGTCGTCGGTCGATCCGGCGGGCAGGTCGATGGGTGCGGGGGAGAGCTGCCCGACCAGGCCGAACACCGACAGCCCGTCGAGGGTGCCGGCGGCGCGGTGCCGGTCGGCGGCGGCGGTCAGGGCCGCGGTCGGGTAGACCGCGGCGAGGGGCTGCAGCCGACCCGCGACGTCGCGCCCGACGAGGCCGGTGCCGACCGTGCCGGAGCGCGCGGCCGCCATGAGGGCGGAGGCGGCATCCTGCACGCGTGGCATGTCGCAGGCGAGCACGAGGGTGACGTCGCTCGGCTCGGCGGTATGGCTCGGCTCGACGGTGTCCTGCGGGGTGTGGGGGGTGGATGCCGCGGCGGCGAGCAGCGCGAGGCCCGCGGCGATCCCGGCAGCGGGGCCGCCGAACGCGGGTTCCTCGCGGGTCACGGGTGCCCGCGGGGTGGTCACCGGGCCGACGACCACGACGCGGTCGGCATCAGCGACGGCATCGAGCGTGCGATCGAGCAGCGTCGAGCCCTCGAATTCGAGGAGCGCCTTCGCGGTGGTGCCGAGGCGGGACGACCGTCCGCCGGCGAGCACGATGGCATGGATGATCACATTCCAGAGTAACCGGCCCCGCGGAGGCGACCGGTCAGGGAGACAGTGGGTGAGGTTGAGGCAGCCGGGCGTGGGCGCCTCAGCCGACCAGTGGTGCGCTGAACCGGCCGTCGAGCGCGAGCGCCCTCGCCACGTGGTCGAGCGATGCGAACGACACCGATTCCCACGGCCGGGAGATGCGGGTGAGGACGAACCCGTCGGTGTCACGGGCGACGAAGCCGAGCACGCATTCGCTGCTGCCGGCCGGAAAGCGCCGGTCGGAGATGCGCCACTCGGTGGGGGAGAGCCGGTCGAAGCTGATGTCCGCCATCGCACGGTTCGCACAGGAACTGTTCGTCATGGTGGCCCCTTAGCTTCGGTGTCGTCGTCGACATGTCGATGCTACGGAGAAGCAACCTGTGAACGCACGGGGTTGCCAGATGGTGCATGAGCGGCTATCAGCTTGAAACGGCCGCCACGATCACCCCGGGAGCGCAGGGAACGAGCCACGACGCTCTGGGCGAGCCCCGGTGTTAGTCGGTGTCGAGGTTCTCGTCGAACTGGCCGGGGTCGAGCGGGCGCGACTCGGGTGCCAGGAGCCCCTCGACGTGCTTCTCGATGGCGGCGATCGCGTCGTCGTCGTCGAGTTCCTCGCG
Organism: Marisediminicola senii; assembly: GCF_011057645.1. Classification (GTDB taxonomy): domain Bacteria; phylum Actinomycetota; class Actinomycetes; order Actinomycetales; family Microbacteriaceae; genus Marisediminicola; species Marisediminicola senii. Next base: position 29,407 of record NZ_JAALGE010000004.1, read on the forward strand.
GTCCATGACCTCGGTCACCACCATGAGCTGGCTGGCCGGCCCGATCACGAGCTGGGCGCGGCCCTCCGTGCCGGCCGGGGTGACCACGGGGATGTCGATGGAGTCCGATGACTCGCGCATGGCCAGGGCGCGTGCGTAGGCGAGCACGGCGACTGCGGTGCGGTCACCGGTGACCACCGAACCGCTGGCGTAGAAGATTCGCTTCATGATCAGTGCCGGGCGTCAGCCGCCGGTCGATTCTCCCGTCGGGCGCAGTTCGTCGCTGAGCTGGAGGCCCTGGTTGCTGTTCGCCGAGGTCATCAGCGCTTCGACCCATTCGCGGTTCAGGCTTGGCATCTTTCCTCCGCTGTACTTGAAGTACAGCGGGATGGCGTCGCTCAGCCACACCGTGCTGCGGCCGTCGCCGATGTTGGGGTCGTCCTTCCAGGAGAAGTAGAACGATTCGCCGCGGCGCAGCTTGGCGCCGATGACGACCTGGAGGTGCGCGAGAACACGATCGTCGAAGCCGATCTCGACTCCGGATGCGCCATACAGGAGCTTTCCCATGATGACTCCTTCAAGGCTGGGGGTGAGCGGACGACGCAGGTGTAGCAGCGACGGCCGGATTGCACAATACCTGACAATTCTACGGGGCCAAAACGCACGCGCCGTGCCGTGGCACCCCCGTCACGACGGCCGGGAATCGGCGTGGGGCACCGCACCGCCACGGTCGCGGGGGCGATAATCGGGGGGCACCCGAATACGAGCATTGGACACGGCATGAACGAGAAAGACCTGATCGAGCACTGGACCACCGCGCGGCGCCACATCATCGCGGCACAACTCGGCCCGATCTTCCTCCTCACCTCGACGATCGCCCTGCTGCAGTTCGGGCTCGCCGACGCCGAACTCGTCGTGCGGCTCGCCGCCGCCGGCATCCTGCTCGCATCGGGACTGCTCGGGGCGGCATCCGAGATCGCCGCGGCTCGCGAGGGACGTGCCGTCGCCGCCGACCTCGCAGCGCTCGGGGCCACCACCAGCCTCGGCCGGTCGGTCGTAGCAGCGGCGCCATGGACCGTGCTCGTGAGCATCGTGGCGCCGGCGATCTTCGTCGCCATCTTCGTGTTCCTGCTCGCCGCGCTGTTCGTGCCCGGCCTCGCCTGAGCCGGTTCCCAGGCGGCGAGCCCGGCTACCAGGCTGCGGGCTTGTAGTCCTTCAGGAACACCCCGTAGATGTCCTCGCCCCGCTCGCCCATCACGATCGGGTCGTACACGCGCGCCGCGCCGTCGACCAGGTCGAGCGGGGCGTGGAAGCCCTCCTGCGCGAGGCGGATCTTGGTCGGGTGCGGGCGTTCGTCGGTGATCCAGCCGGTGTCGACGCTCGTCATCAGGATGCCGTCCGATTCGAACATCTCCTTCGCGCTCGTGCGGGTGAGCATGTTGAGCGCGGCCTTCGCCATGTTGGTGTGTGGATGCCCCGGTCCCTTGTACCCGCGCCCGAACTGCCCCTCCATCGCCGAGACATTGACGACGTAGGTGCGCCTGGCGCCTGAGGCACGCATGGCCCCCCGCAACCGGCTGACGAGCAGAAACGGCGCGGTGACGTTCGCCAGCTGCACCTCGAGCATCTCGAGCGGATCGACGTCGTCGACGACCTGGGTCCAGCTGTTGCTGTCGTGGTGGTCGGGCACCAGCCCGCCGGCGTCGATGGCGGTGCCGTCGGCGAGGCGGTCGAGCGACGACGATCCCGCGGCCATCGCGAGCGCCGACAACCGGTCGCCGTTCAGCCCGTCGGTGGCCAGTGCGTTCGCGGTCAGTCCGGCGGTCGCGAGCAGCGCCGGGTGCGCGGTGACCGACGCGGCCAGCGCCTGCGGGTGCGCGTCGCTGGTGTGCCCGAACGACAGCACCTCGGGCAGCGGGCCGTCGGGCGACGGCTGCGACTCGGCCGCGGTCAGCGGGGCGTACGACCCGGCGGAGCGGCGCACGGTCTGCGCGGCGTTGTTGATGAGGATGTCGAGCGGCCCGGCCGCGACCATCGCGTCGGTGAGGCCGATCACCTGCGCGGGGTCGCGCAGGTCGATGCCGACGATGCGCAGGCGGTGCAGCCAGTCGGCCGAGTCGGGCAGGCCCGTGAAGCGGCGCACGGCGTCGCGGGGAAAGCGCGTGGTGATGGTGAGGTGGGCACCGTCGCGCAGCAGCCGCAGCGCGATATGCATGCCGATCTTGGCCCGGCCGCCGGTGAGCAGCGCGCGGCGTCCGGTGAGGTCGGCGTGCGCGTCGCGCTTGCCGTGGCTCATCGCGGCGCAGTCCGGGCAGAGCTGGTGGTAGAACGAGTCGACCACCGTGTAGCGCTGCTTGCAGATATAGCAGGGGCGCGCCTTGTGGAACTCCCCGGCACCGGTGGCCGCCCCGCTGATCGCCAGGGTGACGCCGCGGGTCTCGTCGTCGACCCGGTCGGGGGCGCCGGTCGCGGTCGCGGCGACGACGGCACGGTCGGCGTCGGCGATCACGGCGCGCTTCTCCAGCCGGCGGGTCTTCTTGACCGACTTGAACATGCGCGCGGTCGCCCTGCGCAGCGCGATGACGTCGGGGTGATCCTCGCCGAAGCCGTCGACCTCGGCCATCACCCGCAGCGCCGTGGCGAGGTCGGTGGGGTCGATGGCCTCCCTGGCCGCACCGGGGCGGTCGGAGTCGGTTGGCGAAGCGGGGTGGTCGTTGTCGAGTGGCACACCGGAGTTTAACCGCTGTGCGCGGTGTGGCACGGTTGACCCATGCCCCCACTGCATTCGTCGACCCAGCACCAGCCACCCCTGCGCCTGCTGCTCGACTGCGACCCCGGACTCGACGACGCGCTCGCCCTGCTGCTCGCCCACGCCGACCCGGCACTGCAGCTCGTCGCCGTCACCACGGTGGGCGGCAACGTGTCTCTCGAGAACACGACACGCAACGCGTTGCAGCTGCGGCAGTACCTCGGGTTCGAGCGGGTCCCGGTCGCGGCCGGTGCGCCGGCGCCGCTCGCGCGGCCGGCCAGGTCCGCGGCGCATGTGCACGGGGAGGAGGGCCTCGGTGACGTGCGCCTGCCGGTGGCGGGCGCCGCGGCATCCACCGCCCATGCCGTCGACACCATCGTCGATACCCTCCGCGACAGCCCAGGCGACGTGCACCTCGTGGCGACTGGGCCGCTCACGAACATCGCCCTCGCGCTGCGGCGGGAGCCGCGCATCGTCGAATGGGCGGCGTCGTTCGTGATCATGGGCGGCTCGTACACTCGCGGCAACGCGACCCCCGCCGCGGAGTTCAACATCTACGCCGACCCGGAGGCCGCTGCCGAAGTGTTCGCCGCCAACTGGAACGTCGTGATGATCGGCCTCGACGCCACGCTGCAGGCCATCGCCACGCCGACGATCGTCGATCGGATGCGCGCGCTGGGCTCCCTCGGCACCGAATTCGCCGTGCCGCTGTCGACCTTCTGGACCGACCCAAACGACGCCGACTGGCCGGGGCAGGCCGTGCACGACGTGTGCGCGGTCGCCTACGTCGCCCGCCCCGACCTGTTCGTCTCGCGTCCTGCGCTCGTGCGCGTCGAGACAGAGGGGGAGTACACCTCTGGCATGACCGTGGTCGATTTCAACGCTGCCGACCCCGACGCTGCCGACCCCAACGCGACCGTGGTCACCACCGTCGATGTCGACGCCTTCTGGGATTACGTGCTCGGGGTGTGGGCACTTGTGGCACCGGAGATCGACGACCGTGCGGCGCACGCGGGGGAGCGCACCCGTGGCTGAACCTGGCACCGCACCGCACCCCGATCGGCTGCTCGACCGCATTCCCGACCAGTGGGACCCGGATGCCGCGTACACGGGGTTCGAGGAATGGGCGGAGGGCCGCGGGCTGCCCCTCTACCCCGCCCAGGCCGACGCGCTGATCGAGATCGTGTCGGGCGCCAACGTCATCCTCAGCACCCCGACCGGAACCGGCAAGTCGCTCGTCGCGATGGGGGCGCACTTCGCCGCGCTCGCCGAGGGCAAGCGCAGCTACTACACGGCGCCGATCAAGGCCCTCGTCTCGGAGAAGTTCTTCGCCCTCGTCGAGGTGTTCGGCGCAGCCAACGTCGGCATGGTCACCGGCGACTCGTCGGTGAACGCCGACGCCCCCATCATCTGCTGCACGGCCGAGATCCTCGCGAACGTCGCGCTGCGGCACGGCGCCGACTCCGACGTCGACCAGGTCGTCATGGACGAGTTCCACTTCTACGCCGACCCGGAGCGCGGCTGGGCGTGGCAGGTTCCGCTGCTCACCCTGCCCAGGGTGCAGTTCGTGCTCATGTCGGCGACCCTCGGCGACGTCGAATGGCTCGCCACCGACCTCAGCCGCCGCACCAGCCGCGAGACCGCGGTCATCACCGGCGTCGACCGCCCGGTGCCGCTGCACTACTTCTACGAGACCAGCCCCGTGCAGGAGACGGTCGAAGACCTGCTCTCCACCGCGCAGGCGCCCATCTACATCGTGCACTTCTCCCAGCTCGCCGCGATGGAGCGGGCGCAGGCGCTCACCAGCATCAACGTCGCCACCCGCGCGCAGCGCGACCACATCGCCGAGGTGATCGGTGGCTTCCGGTTCACCACCGCGTTCGGGCGCACCCTGTCGCGGCTGGTGCGCTCCGGCATCGGCGTGCACCACGCCGGCATGCTGCCCAAGTACCGCCGCCTCGTCGAGCAGCTCGCCCAGCAGGGCCTGCTGCGCGTCATTTGCGGCACCGACACGCTCGGCGTCGGCATCAACGTGCCGATCCGCACCGTGCTGCTCACGGCCCTCACGAAGTTCGATGGAACCCGGATGCGGCAGCTCACGGCCCGCGAATTCCACCAGGTCGCCGGACGCGCCGGTCGCGCCGGCTTCGACACCGCGGGAACCGTCGCCTGCCAGGCCCCGGAACACGAGGTCGAGAATGCCCGGCTGGTGGCGAAGGCCGGCGACGACGCGAAGAAGCTCAAGCGGGTGGTGCGCAAGCGCGCACCAGACGGGTTCGTGTCGTGGGGGGAACCGAGCTTCCAGCGGTTGATCGGCGCCGAGCCCGAGACCCTCACCTCGAGCATGCAGATCACCCACTCGATGCTGCTCAACATCATCGGGCGCGGTGGCGACTCGTTCCAGATCGCCCGCGATCTGATCTTCGACAATCACGAGCCGTACAAGAAGCAGCTGGCCCTCGCCAGGCAGGCGCTCGCGATCTACCGCACGTTGCGCACCGCAGAGATCGTCAGCCAGCAGGGCGGCGGCATCGGGGGAGAGGCCGTCATCAGGCTGACCGTCGACCTGCAGCCGAACTTCGCCCTGAACCAACCGCTGTCGCCGTTCGCGCTCGCCGTGTTCGAGCTGCTCGACCCGCCAGAGGCCGGCGATCCCGCGAGCACCGGGTATGCCCTCGACATGCTGTCGGTGCTCGAGGCCACCCTCGACGACCCGCGCCCCGTGCTGTCGCAGCAGCAGTTCATCGCGCGCGGCGAGGCGGTCGCCGCGATGAAGGCCGAGGGCATCGAATACGACCAGCGCATGGAGCTGCTCGAGTCGGTGACCCACCCCAAGCCGCTCGAGGAGCTGCTCGGCGAGGCATTCGACACCTACAGCGCGAGCCAGCCGTGGATCGGCGACTTCGAGCTGAGCCCCAAGTCGGTGGTGCGCGACCTCTACGAGCGCGCGATGACCTTCGTCGACTACGTCAACTTCTACAAGCTCTCCCGCTCGGAGGGGCTCGTGCTGCGCTACCTCTCCGACGCCTACCGCGCCGCCAGGCAGACCATCCCCGACGAGGCGAAGACCGAAGAGCTCACCGACATCATCGAGTGGCTCGGCGAGCTCGTGCGCCAGGTCGACTCGAGCCTGCTCGACGAGTGGGAAGAGCTCACCAACCCCACCGACGCCGTCGTCGGCACCGCGGCCGTCGTGCCACCGCAGCCGCGCGGGGTCTCCGGCAACGTGCGGGCGTTCCGAGTGCTGGTGCGCAACGAGATGTTCCGCAGGGTGCAGCTCGCCGCGCTCGAGAAGTGGGACGAGCTGGGCGAGCTCGATGCGGCCGCCGGGTTCGACGCGGATGCCTGGGCGGACGCCCTCGACCCCTACTGGGACGAGCACGATTCGATCGCGACCGACGCCGACGCCCGAAGCGCGGCCATGCTCGTCATCGACGAGCAACCGCGGGCGTGGACGGTGCGGCAGATCCTCGCCGACCCCGAGGGCGACCACGACTGGTCGATCAGCGCGACGGTCGATCTGGAAGAATCCGACGCCGCGGGCGTTGCAGTAGTGAGGGTGACGTCGGTCGGGATGCTCCGGTGACCGCGTCGTCGCCCCGAGAGGAGCGTTCCATGACCCGAGACGACGCCACATCCACCGCGCAACACACCCCGCAGCCCGACGCCGCGCCGCCAACCGCGCCGCCCGACACCGTGCTACCCGACACCGTGCTGCCCGACACCACCACCGGCGCATTCCACGTCGTCGACGACGGAACAGCCGTGCTGTCACCGGAGGAGTTCAAGGCCGCGTTCCGCAACCACCCGGCCGGCGTCGCCGTGATCACGGCCGACGCGGGCGACGGCCCCGTCGCGCTGACCGCGACGAGCGTGTTCTCGGTGAGTGCCGACCCGCCACTGCTGGTGTTCTCGCTGTCGAAGACATCCGGCAGCACTCCCACGCTGATGCGCGCACAGACCGTCGTGGTGCACCTGCTCACCGAACGCCAGCTCGACATCGCCGTGCTCGGCGCCACCAGCGGCGTCGACCGGTTCGCCGACACCTCGATCTGGGCCCGGCTGCCGACGGGGGAGCCCTACTTCACGGCCGCCCCGGTATGGATTCGCGGCAAGGTCGTCGACCGCATGCAGGCCGGCGGCTCGACCGTGCTCGCGGTGGAGGCGCTCGAGGCGCGCTCGCCGGAGCGCGGGAGCCCGGAGGCCGACGCCGGTAATTCCCGCCCGCTGGTGTACCACAACCGCACGTGGCACGCCCTCAGCGAGGCCTCCAAGCTCGGCTGAACGGCTGGCTACCGCGTCGGCGGGGTCGCTACGGTAGTCGTTCAGGCGGGTACCACACCGCCGAACCGCTCGGTCTTGATGTCTGCCGCGTCGTAGCCGGCGTCGACCAGCCAGTTCGCTACCGTCTCGACGAACGGCGTCGACCCGCACACGTAGACCGCGGCGCGTTCGGCCGGTGCGAAGACACTCGCCATCACGTGTTCCCGGTCGAGTCGCTCCGGCGGTGTCGGCCAGCCGGCGGGCGTGGCGCGGCTGAAGTTCCAGGTGACCTCGAGCGGCGCGTCCTCGGCAGCGCGGCGCACCAGCTCGTCACGGAACAGCGCACGCTCCGGGGTGCGCACCGAGTACAGCAACCGGAACGGCGCCGCACTGTGGGCGTCGCCGTGGCTGCGGATCATCGACATCAGCGGAACGATGCCGGAGCCGCCACCGATGAGCTGCACGGGGCGCATGTTCTCGCCGTCGCCGGCGCGCGCCCCGGCGTGCTGGCGCCAGATGAACCATCCACCTGCCGGCCCGCGAATCTCGACCATGTCGCCCACCTCGGCGACGTCGACGAGGTAAGGCGACACCTCACCGTCGGCCAGCTTGTCGACGGTGATCTCGAGGCGCTTCGACGTGCTCGACGACGCGATCGAATACGACCTCACCGCGGTGTAGCCGTCTTCCGCAGTGAGCCGAACATCGACGTGCTGGCCCGCGATGTGCCCTGGCCAGTGCGGGATGTCGATCACCAGGGAGCGGGTGCCAGGGGTCTCGGTCCAGGCCTCGGTGATGCGCCCGGGTGCCCAGGTCACCAATAGCGCTGCTCACGCCACGGGTCGCCGTACATGTGGTACCCGTTCTGCTCCCAGAACCCCGGCTCGTCGTTCTCCATCATGCGGATGCCCCGCACCCACTTGGCGCTCTTCCAGAAGTACAGGTGCGGCACGAGCAACCGGGCGGGCCCGCCGTGCTCTGGCTCGAGCGGCTTGCCGTCGAACTCGAACGCCACCCACGCCTTGCCGCCCATCAGGTCGGCGAGCGGAACGTTCGTCGTGTACCCGCCGTAGGAGTACGCCATCGTGAAGCCGGCGGAGGTCTCGATGCCGTCGAACAGGGTGTCGAGCGACACTCCCCGCCAGCCGGTTCCGAACTTCGACCAGCTCGTGACGCAGTGGATGTCGGTGGTCACGTCGGCGATCGGCAGCGCCATCAGCTCATCCCACGACCAGCGGTGCTGCAGGCCGTCCTCGGTCTCGATCGTGAACTGCCACTCCTCGTGGGTCACCCGCGGTGTCGGTCCAGCCGACAGCACCGGAAAGCTCTCGGTGAGGTATTGCCCCGGGGGCAGCCCCGGGGTGTCCGGCCGACGCCTGCCCGAGAAACCCGACGAAAACAGCCCCATGGCGGCGCTCCCTGATTGCGTGTGGATGAATAGCGACCAATGCTCGCTCAGCCTAACCACGCCCCCGGGGCTTGGCGAGGGTGCGCACAGCCTAGGGTTGGTGGATGCGACCCCTCGGCTCCCTGCACGGCGCGCGCCGCAGGGCCTCCGACCGGCTGCTCGCGGCCACCACGCGGCGATCGGGCGAGAAGTCCCGCCGCCGCATCGTCAGCCGCCGGTCGTACGACATGGTCGACCTCGCGGAGTTCACCGTCGCGACCCGACACTACGCGGGCCCCGTAGGCGCCGACTCCGCCACCGTGCCAGCCTTCGTGCTGGTGCACGGCATCGGCATGTCGTCGCGCTACTTCGACCAGCTCGCCGAGCGGCTCGCGCAGTACGGCAGTGTGCACCTGATCGACCTGCCGGGGTACGGACGATCCGCCACACCGCCACACGACACCACGATCAGCGACCACGCCCGTGTCGTCGGCCTCTTCGTGACGACCCTCGGCCACCGGCATCCCGTCATCGTCGGCCACTCGATGGGAACGCAGGTCGTCACCAGCCTGCTGGCGCAGCGGCCGGAGATCACCGACCGCCTCGTGCTCATCGCCCCCACCATCTACCCGGGGCGACGATCGAGCATGGCGCAGGCACTCTCTCTGCTGGCCGACATGCCCCGCGAGCCGTTCCGGGCCCAGTGGACGGTCACCACCGACTACCTGTTCCGCAGCGGCATTCCCTACTACCTGACCCAGTTGCCGCACCTGGTCGGCGACCAGATCGAGGGACGCCTCGCGTCGATCACCGCGAGAACGCTGGTGATCCGCGGCACCCGCGACCCGATCGTTCCGCTGCACTGGGCAGAGAACGTGACGTCGCTGCTGCCGGACGCGACCCTCGTCGAGGTCGACGGCCCGCACATCGTGATGGCGGCGTCTCCCGCGCGGGTGTGCGAGCTGATCGTGGCGCACGCGCGATGAGCGAGGTTCCATCGACGCTCGTGCGGCGGCTCTGGCTGCACTATGTCGACTGGGTATACGCGGCCTACTGGGAGGCCAGGCACGCCATCGCACCGCGGGCCACCCACGACTTCACGTCGGGGTCGCTCGTGCCGGTGCTGCTGCTGCCCGGCGTGTACGAGACCTGGCGCTTTCTCGAGCCGGTCGCAGCCCTCGCCAACGCACTCGGACACCCGGTGCACGTCGTGCCGAGCTTCGGGTACAACCGCGGGTCGATCCCGTCGATGGCCGAGCTCGCCCAGCGGTACCTCGACGACAACGACCTGCGCGACGTGATCATCATCGCCCACAGCAAGGGCGGCCTGATCGGCAAGCACATGATGGTGACCGACGACACCGACGGCCGCATTGCGCGCATCATCACCGTCAACACCCCGTTCGGCGGGTCGGTGTGGGCCAGGTATGCCCTGCGGCGCACGCTGCGCGAATTCTCGCCCAATGACGTGACCCTCGCCGCCCTCACCGGGCTCAGCGCTTCGAACGCGCGCATCACGTCGATCTACAGCGCAGACGACCCGATCATCCCCGGGGGCAGCGAGCTGGCCGGGGCCGTCAACATCACGCTCCCGCTCGTCGGCCACTTTCGGGTGCTCTCGTCGCCGCTGCTGCTGAGCACGATCCGTCATTTGCTGAGACCGCCGGCCGGGCCCTGACCGGGTCGTCGGCCGCCCGCATAATGGGGGAATGGAGCGACGACAGCGGCTGGTACTCGCCATCGCCGTGCTCGCGTCGTTCGTCGCATTCCTCGACGGGTCGGTCATCAACGTCGCGCTGCCCGCCATCACCGACGAACTCGGCGGCGGCCTCGCCCTGCAGCAGTGGGTCGTCGACGCCTACCTGATCACCCTCGGCTCGCTCATCCTGCTGGCGGGATCGCTCTCCGACGTATTCGGTCGCATCGTGGTGCTGCGCTTCGGCCTGGTCGGCTTCGGCATCGCGTCCGTGCTGTGCGCCATCGCCCCGACCGGCGAGTTCCTCATCGTCTCCCGTGCCCTTCAGGGCATCGCCGGGGCACTGCTCGTGCCCAGCTCGCTGGCCATCATCCTGTCGAACTTTCGCGATGCCGCCCAGGCGAAGGCGATCGGGCAGTGGACCGCGTGGACCGGCGGGGCGTTCATCGCCGGACCGCTGCTCGGCGGAATCTTCGTCGACCTGCTGTCGTGGCGGCTGGTCTTCGCCATCAACATCGTCCCCATCGTCATCACCCTGTGGCTGCTGTCGCGGCTCGGGCAGCGCGACGAGCGGCAGGTCGGTGTGCGTGTCGACTACCTGGGGGCGGTGCTCGGCGTGGTGGGCCTCGGCGCCCCGGTGTTCGCGCTCATCGAGCAGGGCAACCTGGGCTGGCGGGACCCGCTGATCTGGGGCACCATGCTCGTCGGCGTGCTCGCCTTCGTGGCCTTCATCGTGCGGCAGCGCCTCGCGACGAACCCCATCATGCCGCTCGGCCTGTTCTCGATCCGCAACTTCTCGGTGGGCAACGTCGCCACGGTCGCCTTCTACGCGGCCCTGTCCCTCGGCGGCTTCGTGGTGACGGTGTACCTGCAGCAGTCCGCCGGCTACACGGCGACCGCCGCGGGTGCTGCCTTTCTGCCCGTCACGCTGCTCAGCATCGCGCTGTCGTCGTTCTTCGGCGGACTCGCCGGTCGGTACGGCCCCCGCCTGTTCATGGCGGTGGGTCCGGTGCTCGCCGGCATCGGCTACCTGCTGATGCTGGGCATCGACACGGACGCCGCATACCTCACCGACGTGCTGCCTGGCGTGCTGGTGTTCGGCCTCGGGCTGTCGGTGACGGTCGCGCCGCTCACCGCCGCGATCCTCGGCTCGATCAGCGTGAGCCAGGCGGGCATCGGCTCGGCCGTCAACAACGCGATCTCGCGCATCGCTGGCCTGGTGGCGATCGCGCTGATCGGGGTCATCGTCGGTCCGTCGCTCGACGGCATGGGCTTCGAACGCGGGGTGCTGGTCACCGCGGCGCTGTTCTTCGCCGCCGCGATCGTCTCGGCAGTCGGCATCCGAAACCCGTCGACGGCGCGGGCGGCGAAACCCGTGCCGGTGCCCGCGACGACCATGCCGCTGCCCCGCCAGCAGTCGCAGTGCTGACCGGCTGCCCCCAGGCCGACTGACTGGTGGGCCCTAGCCGACGAGCCGCTCGCCTGAGGTCGCGAGCAGCGCGACGTTGAGCAGTGCCGAGACCATGATGAGGCGGAACAGCAGCCGCGACGGCTTGCGGCTCCACGACAGCCACACCCCGGCGATCGCGATGCCGATGGTCGCGATCAGGCCGATCGACTGGGCTTCTGCGGGCTGGCCGGACGGGCCGGCGAACGCGACGATGGATGCTGCCGCGAGCACGACCCAGGTGAGGATGCCGGTGAGCTTCGCGCCGATGCGGTGCGGGAGGCCGATCACGCCGGTCGCCCGGTCGTCGTCGAAGTCGGGCAGCACGTTCGCGAGGTGCGCGGCGACGCCGAGCAGGGCCCCCATCACCATCGCCCACCACGCGGCCACCGCCGGCTGGGGCATCGACAGGGTCACGATGGTGGGCAGCAGCCCGAAGCTCACGACGTAGGGCACGACTGAGAACACGGTGCTCTTGAGCCCGGCGTTGTACGACCACGCCGACGCGATGAACACCGCGTGTGCGAGGGCGGCCCACCAGCCAAGCGGAATGGTGAGCACGATCGAGAGCGCGGCGGAGGAGAAGGCCGCCGTGCGCACCGTCGACGCCTCGATGAGGCCCGCCGCGACCGGCTTGTCCTGCCGGCCAGCCTCGCGGTCGCGGTCGGCGTCGATCCAGTCGTTCGACAGGCCGACCGACGCCTGGTTGGCGATCACGGCGAGGCCGAGCAGCAGCAGGCGCCACGGCTCGAGGCCGATGCCGATGCCGAGCACGACGGCGACGATGGTGACCGTGACGGTGGGGCCGGGGTGGGTCGAGCCGAGCAGCGCACGCATGGCATCGCGCCGCGGGGTCTCCCGGCGGTCGAATTCGCTCATGGCACCAGCAGGAGCTTGCCGATGTGGTCGGAGCGCTCCATTCGCTCGTGTGCACGGCGGGCGTCGGCCAGCGGCATCCATTCGTCGACGACCGGCGAGACGGTGCCCGCCTCGATGAGTGGCCACACGGAATCGATCACGGCACGCACGATCTCGTTCTTCTCGGCGAGGGGTCGTGCGCGCAGGCTCGTGGCGTGCACGCTGCCCCAGGTGCCCATCAGCGCGCCGATGTTCAGTGTTCCGGCCTCGCCGCTCTGGTTTCCGATCAGCACGAGGCGCCCGTGGCGGTTCAGTGACTGGATGCTGCGCGCGACGTATTCGCCGCCGATCGGGTCGAGGATCACGTCGACGCCGGTGCCCCCGGTCTCGTCGGCGATGCGGGCGACGAAGTCATCGCTGCGGTAGTCGATGAGGATGCTCGCGCCCAGCGCGGCACAGGCGTCGAGCTTGCGCGCCGAGCCCGCCGTCACCGCGACCCGGCTGCCGAGGGCCGCCGCGATCTGGATGGCCATGGTGCCGACGCCGCTCGATCCGCCGTGCACGAGCAGGGTCTCACCCGGCTGCAGGCGCCCGACCATGAACACGTTGCTCCACACTGTGGCGACCGCCTCGGGCAGCGCCGCGGCGTCGACGAGGTCGACCCCGGCGGGAACGGGCATCAGCTGGCCGACGTTCGCGACGGCCTGGCTGGCATACCCGCCACCGCCGAGCAGTGCGCACACCCGGTCGCCGACGGCCCAGCCGGGGTAGGCGCCGGTCGCGCCGTCGCCGGCCGCGCGGCTGTCGGCCGCACGAGTAGCGACCCCGTCGCCGAGGGAGCGGATGGTGCCGGAGACCTCGAGTCCCGGCCAGTCGGGGGAGCCGGGAGGGGGCGGGTACCGGCCCTCGCGCTGCGAGATGTCTGCCCGGTTCACCCCGGCGGCGGCGACGTCGATGACGACCTGTCCCGGCCCCGCGACCGGGTCGGCGACCTCGCGTTCCCGCAACACACTGGCGTCACCCGGCGTGGTGATCTCGATGACCCTCATGGCTCCACCGTAGTTGTCGCGGGGCCCGTCGCCTCGCCGAGCGCGCGGGGTAGGCCGAGGGACGCGAGCACCGCGAACGGGCGCTCCACGTGGGCGAAATGGCCGCAGTCGGCGATGACGGTGCCGACGCTGTGCGGCAGCACTCCCCGCATCGCGTCGAGGTCGGCGTCGGTGACGAACACGTCGCGGTCGCCCTTGACCTGCGCGACGGGGCATCGCACACCCGACCACGCGGCACGGGCGTCGTACCCGCGCGCCACGCGGGCGGCTGCCGCGAACGACCGGGGCCGCAGTTCGTGAGCCGTCGCGATGGTCGTCGAGCGTGGCATCCACAGCCCGTGTCGGTACAGCGGTGCGAAGATGACGCGCATCAACCCGGTCGGCTCGAGCGCCGTGGCGATGCGTGCGGCCACGCTGCCGAACGGCGAGAGCAGCTGCATGATGCGCCACAGCATGGTGAACCCCGGCACGACGGAGAAGTTGCGCAGCGGGTGGTCGACCCCGGCGATGATCGAGAACGTGGTGGCCGAGACCATCGACACCGAGGTCACGCGGTCGGGCCAGATCGACGCCATGTGCATGCCGACGAAGCCGCCCAGCGAGTGCCCGACGAGATCCCACTCGGTGTAGCCGAGTTCGTCCATCGCCGCGGCGACGAGGCTGCCGATCGCCTCGACCGTGACGTCGGCGGTGTCGTGCGTCATGCGCGCGTCGCCCCACCCCGGCAGGTCGAGCAGCACCGGGTCGGCGAACGGGGTGCCTGCGGCGTCGGCGGCGCGCAGCAGCGGGGTCCAGGTGGTCCAGGATCCGGCGGCTCCGTGCAGGAAGACGGTGGCACGGGTGGATGCCCGTGCCGGCCGGTGGCGCGCGACGCAGGTGCCGAGCTCGTTGCTGACCTCGGTCGAGCGCAGCCCGAGCGACGCGGCATCCATGTCGAGCTCGAACGGGGCGTACCCGTCGGCCGCACGGGAGCGGCGGCTCCGGCTGCTGTCGTGGGGGCGGCTGCCCCGGCGGTGTTCCCGGTCAGGCATCGGGGGAGCCGACGAGTTCCTCGCGGATGCGGCGCAGGTCTTCGAGCAGGGCGCCGACGATGATCCAGTGCTCCGGGTCCGGCGCCATCACCACGAGCGGCGCGGTGAGCGCCGGCAGGTCGGCCGTGATCACGGGCACCTCGCGGCCGGGGCGCGCCGTCGTACCCCCGGTGCCGCGGGCGCCGCGGCTGCCGCGTCGGGCGGAGCGACCCGGCGTCGATTCGCTCGGTGGCTCGACGGTGCGGGCGAGCAGCCGCACGTCGTGGGCCGCCCGGCTCAGCTCGTGCCCGATCGCGGGCACCACCGGGTCGTCGAGCAGCGCCGGGTCGTAGCCGTCGCGCACCGCCCTTGTCATGCCGAGCGTGCGGGTGACCAGGATCGACAGCCTGGCCAGCGCATCGCGGTTGCGCTGGATCGCGTCGCGATACCTGCTCGCCCGCGGGTTGAAGGTCAGGCTCTCCTCGGCGGCGTCGATGGCGTCGGATGCGGCGGCCTGCAGCGGCCGCAGGCCCCGCGCCTGCGCCATCAGCTCGGCCAGCTCCGCACTGGTGCGCGGGGTGCTGAGCGCCCCGGCGAGGTTCTCCAGGGTCGACGCGAGCCCGACGGCGAGCCGCCCGACGGCCAGCCGGGCGGGGGAGAGCAGCACGGGGGGCACGATCAGCGCGTTCACGATCAGGCCGACCACGGCGCCAATGATGGTCTCGATGATGCGATCGACCGCGTAGGCGGGCGACTGGGTGCCGATCGCCAGCACGAGCATCGCGCTGATCGGGATCTGGTTGGACGACCCCGGCGTCAGCTTGAGCGCCCACGCGATGAGCAGCGACACGACGATGATGCCGAGCACCACCCAGCTCTCCCGGCCGAGCACCAGGCCGGCGGCGTAGGCGATCACCACGCCCACGATCACCCCGATGCTGCGCTCGACGCCCTTGGCGAGCGACTGGTTGACGCTGGGCTGCACGACGAGCAGCGCGGCGATGGCGGCGAAGATCGGTAGGGGCTGCGACAGCAGGGCGGCCGAGATGACCCAGGCGAGGATCGCGGCGACCGACGTCTTGAGCACCTGCAGCAGCGGGCTGCGTGCCGACGCGCGGATGGTCGCTATCGGCCTCATCAGTACAGGCTATCGCTGGCGCTATCGTGAGCAGATGAAGGCCGCCATGCTGCACGCCCCGTTCGACGTGCGGGTCGACGAGGTGCCGGAACCGCGCATCACCCGCGGCGACGAGGCCATCGTGCGCATCACCCACAGCGCCATCGGCGGCGACGACCTCGCCGCCTATCGCGGGGTGGGACCGGGAGCGCAGCGCCGGCTCGGCAGGGAGTGCATCGGCATCGTCGAGGCCACCGGCCCCGAGGTGCGGGGGGTCGCGGTCGGCGACCTCGTGGTGATGCCGCCGCTGTTCAGCGACAGCACCTGCCAGGAGTGCCTCGCCGGCCAGTCGAGTGGATGCCGCAGCGCCACGCACTGGGGGACGAGCGGCTAGGACGGCGCACAGGGCGACAAGGCGCGTGTGCCGTGGGCCGATGCCAACTGTGTCGTGGTGCCGGGCGACGGCATGACGGATTCGATGCTCACCGCACTCCTGCCGCTCTCCGGCGTGCTCGGCACCGGGCACCACGCCGCGGTCGGCGGGAGGGTGCGCCCCGGCAGCACGGTCGTCGTCGTGGGCGACGGCGCCGTCGGGCTGTGCGCGGTCGCGGCCAGCCGCCGCCTGGGCGCGAGCCGCATCATCCTGGCCAGCACCCGCGAGGCGCGGGCCGCGATCGGGCAGTCGTTCGGGGCCACCGACATCGTCACCGCGCGGGGCCCGCTCGCCGCCGAACGCATCCGCTGGCTCACCGACGACCTCGGGGCCGACAGCGTGCTGGAATGCGCGGGCACCGACGCCGCGTTCGCGCTGGCGCTCGCTGCGGTGCGGCACGGCGGCGACATCGGCCTCGCCGGCCACCCGCCAGCGCTCGCCGACCCGCAGCTGCGTCACACGCTCGACCACGGCATCGGCGTGAAGGGCGGCGCGGCCCCCATCGGGAGCACCCTGCGCCGCCTGCTACCCGACGTGCTCTCCGGGATGCTCGACGTCTCGGCGATCTTCGACCTCACGGTGTCGCTGCACGACGTGGCGGTCGGCTACCGCGCGATGCACGAGCGCACCGCGATCAAGGCGCTCATCCGCACCTGACGCGCGCCGCTCACCCCGCGCTGTTCACCGCGCGCTGCTCACCCAGTGCCATTCACCCCGCGCTGAGTGCCGCCGCGATCGCGTCCGCCGCGCGCACCAGGCTCAGGTGCGTGAGGGCCTGTGGGGTGTTGCCGGCCTGCTCGCCGCGTTCGACGTCGTATTCCTCGCTCATCAGGCCGACGTCATTCGCGAGACCCAGCATCCGGTCCATCAGGGCGACCGCGTCGTCGACCCGGCCACTGCGCGCGTACTGCTCGACCAGCCAGAACGAGCAGCAGAGGAATGGATGCTCCGCCCCCTCGAGCCCGTCGACACCGCCCTCGGTGCGGTACCGCAACAGCAGCCCCTCATGCATCAGGTCGGCCTCGATGGCCGCCACGGTGCCGAGCATGCGCGGATCGTCGGCCGCGAGGTAGCCCACCTGCGGCAGACGAAGCAGCGAGGCGTCGACCTCGGTGCCGCCGTAGTACTGCGTGTAGGTGCGCCGCCCGGCGTCCCAGCCATGTGCCTCGATGTCGTCGCGGATCTCGTCGCGAAGCGCCTCCCACCGCTCCACCGGTCCGCCCAGGCCGTGGTCGCGTACCGCGCGAACCGCCGAGTCGACCGCGGCCCACAGCATGACGCGGGTGTGGGTGAACTGCCGCTGGGGACCGCGCACCTCCCAGATGCCGTTGTCTGCGCGGCGCCAGTGCTGCTCGACGTGGTCCATCAGCGCGCGCTGCAGCGGCCAGGAGAACGGTGCCTCGTCGACACCGCACTGCCGCGCCTGCTCCAGCGCGACCATCACCTCACCGAACACGTCGCCCTGGTACTGCAGGTAGGCGTCGTTGCCGACCCTCACCGGCGCCGACCCGCGGTGCCCCGGCAGCGAATCGAGCTCGTACTCGTCGAGCCGGCGCTCCCCGGCGATGCCGTACATGATCTGCACGTCGGCCGGGTCGCCCGCGATCGCGCGCAGCAGCCACTGGCGCCAGCCCTCGGCCTCGCGGGTGAAGCCGTGCGCGAGCAGCGCCTGGAGGGTCAGCGCTGCGTCGCGCAGCCACACGTAGCGGTAGTCCCAGTTGCGCGAGCCGCCGAGCTGCTCCGGCAGGCTCGTGGTGACCGCGGCCACGATGCCGCCGGTGTCGCCGTGGGTCAGGGCGCGCAGCACGAGCAGCGACCGGCGTACCTGGGCGTCGTACCGGGGTGACGGCGATGCGGTCGACGCCCACGACTGCCACCACGCGACGGTGTCGGCGATGTTCGCGTCGACGTCGGGCATCGCGGGAGCCGCCCGGTGTGCCGGATACCAGGTGAGCACGAGGTCGACCGTCTCCCCGGCCGCGACGGTGAAGGTCGCCCGGTGGCGCCGCCCACGGTCGTGCAGCGTCGGGCCGCCCCGCACCACGACCGCGTCGGGCCCGGCGATGGCGACGAGGCCGGGCTGCCCCGTGCGGTCGGTGACCTTGCGCACCCACGGCACCGCGCCGGCGTAGTCGAACCTGATGACGAGTTCCTCGGTGAATTCCATCGACCCGTGGATGCCGCGCACGCGCCTCACCACGTCGGCCCGCCGGCCGCCGATCGGCATCAGATCGACCACCTCCGCCTCCCCGTCGTCGGTGACCCACCGCGTGACCAGCACGAACGTGTCGTCGACGTACCGCCTCGAGGTCTCCCGCACGGTTCCGGACGGCGCCACCAGCCAGCGCCCCGCGCCGTCATCGCCGAGCAGCGCCCCGAAGGTCGACGCGGAGTCGAACCGCGGAAGGCACAACCAGTCGATGCTGCCGTCGATCCCGACCAGCGCGGCGGTGAGCGTGTCGCCGATCATTGCGTAATCCCCGATGCGATGCGCCATCGCCTCAGTCAAGCAGTTAGCGTTGACGGATGACCGACTCCCCACGTTCCCTTGTCATTCTCGGAGCGGGCGGGGACCTGACGTCCCGGCTGCTGCTGCCCGGCGTCGGGCAGTTCCTCGCCAGCGACCGCAGCGTGCCCGTGCAGCTGATCGGCGTGGGCATGGATGCGATGAGCGACGCCGACTGGCGGGCCAGGGTGACCGCGTCATTCGACAAGGGCAAGGCCAGCGGGGAGCGGATCGACGCCCTCGTCGCCTCCACCGTCTACCTGCAGGCCGACGTCACCGATGCCGACGACCTCGCCCGCATCTTCGCCGCGTGCACCGGCGTGCCGGCGGTGTACTTCGCGCTGCCCCCGGCCGTCACGCAGGCTGCCTGCCGCGCGCTGACCGCCGACGCCATCCCCGATGGCACCGTGTTCGCGCTCGAGAAGCCGTTCGGCACCGACCTCGAGAGCGCCAGGCAGCTCAACCGCGAGCTGGCCGAACTGCTGCCGGAAGACCAGCTGTTTCGCGTCGACCACTTCCTCGGCAAGTCGACGGTCATCAACATGCTCGGGCTGCGGTTCGCCAATCGCATCTTCGACCCCACCTGGACCGCCGAGCACATCGAGGGCATCGAGATCGTGTTCGACGAGCCGCTCGGCCTCGAGGGCCGGGCCGGCTACTACGACACGGCAGGTGCCCTCGTCGATATGATCCAGAGCCACCTGCTGCTCGTGCTCGCCCTGGTCACGCTCGAGCCGCCGAGCAGCGTCGAATCCGACGACCTGCGGGGAGCGGTGAACACCGTGCTCGCGGCGACCCGCCTCGACGGAGACGGCCCCACCGCGTGGAGCAGGCGAGCGCGCTACACCGGCGGCACCATCGACGGACGGGACTTTCCGTCGTACGTCGATGAGCCCGGCGTGGTCCCATCCCGCAATACCGAGACGCTCGCCGAGCTCTCGGTCGCCATCGACAACGCCCGCTGGGCCGGGGTACCGATCCGGTTGCGCTCCGGCAAGGCCGTGGCGGGCCTGCGCAAGGAGGTCATCGTCACCTTCAAGGACGTGCGGCACCTTCCGAAGGGCCTCGAGGGAACGCAGGTGCCCAACCGGCTCGTCATCTCGCTCAGCCCGGACGAGCTCTCCCTCGACCTGAACATCAACGGCGAGGGTGACCCGTTCACGCTCGACCGGGTCACGCTGGCCTCGAGCTTCGCGCCGGGCGACTTCGGTCCGTACGGCGAGGTACTGGCGGGCATTCTCTCCGGCGACCCGATCCTCTCGGTGCGCGGCGACGTCGTGGAGGAGTGCTGGCGTATCGTGCAGCCCGTGCTCGACGCGTGGAGGGCGAACGAGGTGCCGCTCGAGGAGTACGCGACCGGATCGACCGGCCCCGCGGGCTGGCCGGTCTGAGCTCGACACTGAGCTGGCCTGCCTGGGCTGTGCCGGCCTGCGCGGCCGGCACAGGGCGCATCCGGCACAGGGCGCATCCGGCGTTGCGGCGTATCGTGACGGGCATGCGACGTGAGCAAGCGAAGAGAGACATCCCGGGGCCCGGGCAGGAATCGGTGTGGGACTACCCGCGACCGCCGCGGCTCGAACTCATGGCCGACCCGGTCACGATCACCCTCGGCGGGGAGGTCATCGCCTCGAGCACCCGTGCCTACCGGGTGCTGGAGACGAGTCATCCACCCACCGTGTATGTGCCCAAGGAAGACTTCCGCGACGGGGCCGTCATCCCGGCCGCCGGGCAGTCGTGGTGCGAGTTCAAGGGCCAGGCCAGGTACGTGAGCCTGCGCGGTGGTTCGGTCGTCGCTGAGCGCTCCGGCTGGTACTACCCGACGCCCACCCCCGCCTACGCCGACCTGGTCGACGCGATCGCGGTCTACCCGTCGGCCATGGACGCCTGCACCATCGCGGGCGAGACCGTACAGGCACAGGACGGCGACTTCTACGGCGGCTGGATCACGTCACGCGTCGTCGGGCCGTTCAAGGGCGCACCGGGCACCCTCGGCTGGTAGCGCCAGCGGGCGCACCGGGCACCCTCGGCTGGTAGCGCCAGCGGGCGCTACAGGCTGCCCGTGCGGTGGAGGTCCTCTGCCATGCCGGCGCCGTCGGGGGAGTACACCCACGGCACGCCGCTGGTTTTGCCACGCTCCTCGGACTTCGAGCGGCCACCCGCGAGCACTGCCTCACTCGTCGACAGCTGGCGGATGGCCACCGCGCGCACGTTGTCCGGGTGGTGCTCAACGAAGGTTCCGTAGGTGTCCTCGTCGTGCTGGCCGTCGTCGCCGATGAGCAGCCACTTGACGTCGGGAAACTCCAGGGCGAGGCGCTCGAGCGACGCCTTCTTGTGCTCCTTGCCGCTGCGGAACCAGCGGTCGTGCGTCGGCCCCCAGTCGGTCAACAGCAGGGCGCCCGACGGGTAAAGGTTGCGCGACAGAAAGCGCGAGAGGGTGGATGCCACGTTCCAGGCGCCCGTCGAGAGGTAGATGACCGGCGCACCGGGGTGATCGCGCGTGAGTCGCTCGTAGAGCACGGCCATGCCGGCTACCGGGCGCCGCGCGTGCTCATCGAGCACGAAGGTGTTCCACGCGGCGAGCATCGGGCGGGGAAGCGCGGTGACCATCACGGTGTCGTCGATGTCGGAGACGATGCCGAAGTCGACGGCGGAATCCACGATGAATACCGGTGCCTCGGCGACGGGCGACGCCTCGGTGCGGAGGGTGATCGTGTGCCAGCCGGGAGTCAGCGTCGCCTCGATGCGGGTGTCGACGACGCCGCCGCGGTCGGCACGCACGCTGTGCTCGACGCCGTCGACCGTGACGATGACCTCGACGTCGTCGATCGGCACGCTGGTGAAGCTGCGCCAGCCCCGGATGTTGCGGTAGCCGACCTCGTCGGGCGAACTGGGGCGGATGACGGAATCCGGCTTGATGAGCAGCACGCGGCACAGCACGCGCACCCAGCCGTCTCCTCCGTACCCGGTGAACGGGATGACCGTGGCGGTGAGTCCGCGCTTTCGGGCCCGCTTCTCGCGGAACTCATGAAAGGTGTCTTCCATGCGCGCCGCGAAGTGGATGATCGGCTCGGCTGCTGTCGCAGGGGATACCGCCTTGGATTTACGCGCCATGCCGGCAAGTCTTTCACGGCGGTAGGGGACAACCTGCGCGACCGCCGCATCGAGCAGAACTCCGGTTATCCACACGCCGACGTAAATCTGTGGGAGGGACCCAAAAAGACTATAATTCTCTTCGTGTTGACCCGCTGGAAAGGACAAACATGTCATCTCTCATTGACGGTGAATCGACCGGGGTGACGACCGTCCTTCGCAACGAACCCGTGCAGGCGAGAAGCGCTGCCCGACTGACGTCGCTCCTCGACGCTACCGCGAGCGTCGTCGCCGAAATCGGCTACGAACGCCTGACCACGGCCATGATCGCCGAGCGCGCCGGGTCGTCTATCGGCACCGTGTACCGCTATTTTCCCGACCGCCTCGCGGTGCTCAACGCGCTGACCGCGCGCTCGCTCGCCCGGTTCATGACCGAGGGCGTTCCCCGCATCGACTCGCCGGAGAACACCACCTGGCTCGACGCCATCGACGTGACGCTCGACTACTGGGTCGACGCATTCCTGTCCGAGCCCGGATTCGCATCGCTGCGGTTCGGCGACGTGCTCGACCTGCGGCCGCGACCGGAGGGGCAGACCAACAACGGCCTCGTCGCCTCGGCGGTCGTCTCGGTGCTGACCACCCGCCACGGCATGGAATCCGACGGCGACCTGCAGTTCCACATCGAGGTCGCCCTCGAGCTGTGCGACGCGGCAGTGGCCAGGGGTTTCGCGCTCGACCCCAAGGGCGACGACCGGTTCACGACCGCGGGCCTCACGACGGCGAAGAACTACCTGATCGACTTCTACGGAGACCCGCGGGTCACGAAGTAGGGCGGTCCGGCAGGTCTTCTGCCTGCTGTTGCTCGAGGAGCTCATCCTCGGCCCGCTGGTCGATGACGGGCACGGCGTCGGCGCGCTCGCGCATGTGGCGTGCCTCCACGCGGTGCAGCAGTTTCTTGGTGGCCAGAACGATCAGGGCGAACCCGACGATGATGCCCACGAAGACGTACCCGGCGCCGTGCAACTGGTCGGAGAGCTCCCGGTAGGTGCCCGCGGCCGCCGTGCCGACCGAGACATATGCGAACGCCCACAGGATGCAGGCGGGCGTCGTCCAGGCCATGAAGGTGCGGTAGCGCATCGCGCTCATGCCGACGGTCAGCGGAATGAGCGAGTGCAGCACCGGAAGGAACCGGCTCACGAACACCGCGATGCCGCCCCGGCGATCGAGGTAGTTCTCGGCGCGCACCCAGTTGCGTTCGCCCACCCGGGCGCCGAGGCGGCTGGCGCGGATCTTGGGCCCGAAGTACCGCCCGAGCGCGAAACCGATGCTCTCGCCGCACAGGGCACCGATGATGACCGCGACCACCAGCCCGAAGTACTCGACCGGGTTCTCGACACCGGTCGCCGCGACGATGACGATCGAGTCCCCCGGCACGACCAGCCCCACGAGCACCGACGTCTCGAGCAGGATGCCGACTCCCGCCAGGATCGTCCTCAGCACGGGATCGACGTCTTGTACGACGCCGAGGAGCCAGGAGAGTACGTCGTTCACGCGTCGAGGGTACCGATCGGTCGTGACAATCCGCCGAATCGCCTGCGCCACAGCGCCAGCCGCCCCGGCTCCTGCGCCACCAGCGGGCCATTCGCCCACGCGGTGACGATGCGAATGCCGTGCAGCGCGTTGAGCGCCCAGATCTCGAGTCCCTCGAGGTCGGCGGGGCGGGCGAGCTCCTCGCGCACCTCGACGCCGAGCGCCGAGGCGACGGTGGTGAGGGTCTTCGCGGTCACGCTGTCCACCCGCGGCAACGAGGGGTCGGGAACGCACAGGGCGTCGCCCCGCCACCACGCGAGTGCGCAGTAAGCGCCCTCGACCACGAGGCCGTCGGGTGAGAGCAGCACCGCGTCATCCATGCCGCGCTCCTGGGCCGCACGGCGCAGCACGCCCAGTCGCTCGAGGTCGGGACCCTTGACGGTGGGCGAGGAGCGCGGGTCCGGCCCGTCGTGGGTGACCAGCCGAATGGAGGTCGAACGCGGGGGCGCGGGGCGGAGGGTGAACCTGAGCGGGGAGTCGCCGGTGACCAGGTCGACCCGGGGAAACCAGTCGCCGGTGCGCGGGATCGCCGCGATGGCGGCGCTCCAGAACGCGTCTGTCTCGTCGGAGCCTGGCTGGGCGGTGCCTGACCAGGCAGCACCCGCGGCGGCGGCCTCGACCCCGGCCATGAACCGCGCTCGGTGCAGGTCGATGGCGAGCGTGGAGCCGTCGGAGACGAGCCAGGAGTCCGCGACGAGCACCTGTCCGGATCGCGCATCGCGCAGGTGCGGGGCGGCGTGCTCGACGAGTTCGCCGTCAACCCATCGATAGCCTTGCGACGTCGGGGGAGCGGCGGGACTCATATTCTTAGGGTATGCGCGAACGTGTACTGCGTCATCGCGTGGACGGGTGGCTGGATGCCGAGGCGGTGTTTACCGCCCTGTATGCCGGCGACGCCCGGGCGTTCTGGCTCGACAGCGGTATCGCGGCCATCACCGGCATGAGCTACCTGGGCAGCGCGACGGTCGCGGCGACGGCCGATGCGACGCGGGGCACCGTCACCGTGACGCCGGGCGGGCGGGTCGAGGTCGTGCCGATGCTGGAGTTCCTCGGCAGGGCCCCCCGGTTGCCCGTGGGAGAGGTGGGCGGCGCACTCGGCTGGGTCGGCTGGTTCGGGTACGGCATGCGGCGTCAGACCATGGCGGGACACCCTGGCGGGGAGGCGGATGGGCCAGGGGGTGGGCCCGGGGGTGTGCCGGTGGCTCGTGCTGGAAACGCAGAAGCCACGCAGCCCGACGCCGCGTTCCTCTGGGTCGACCGGCTCGTCGCCATCGACCATGCCAGAGGCACCGTGGAGCTGTGCGCGCTCGCCGCGGAGTGGACGCTGGAGCTGGTCGCGTGGCGCGATGACACGGTCGCCCGGCTCGATGCCGTGCGGCAGGCGGCATCCACTGGTCTGATGCCGGTCGGCGAGCCGGCACCCGCTCCGACCGCCCCCGCCGCCGCCCCCGTCGCCACCGCGACCTGGCACGACACCGACGAGGGCTATCTCGCGAGCATCGCGGCCTGCCAGCGCGCCATCCGCGACGGGGAGGCCTACCAGCTGTGCCTCACCACCGAGGTCACCGTCACCCCGGCCGCGGGCTCGCACCCCGACCCCGTCGCCAGCTACCTCGCGCTGCGTCGCGAGAGCCCGACCCACCACGGCGGCATGTTGCGCATCGACGACGTCACCCTGCTCAGCGCCTCGCCCGAGACCTTCCTCACGGTCAGCCGCGACGGCGTGGTCGAGACCCGCCCGATCAAGGGCACCCGCCCGCGCGGCGACACCCCGCACCGTGACACCGAGCTGCGCGCGGAGCTCGCGGGCGACGACAAGGAACGCGCCGAGAACCTGATGATCGTCGACCTGATGCGCAACGACCTCGGCCGGGTCGCCGAACTCGGGTCGGTCACCGTCCCGCAGCTGCTCGCGGTCGAGACGTACGCGCAGGTGCACCAGCTGGTGAGCACCGTGCGGGCCCGCCTCGCGCCGGGGTTGCGGGCGATGGATGCCGTCGCGGCATGCTTTCCCGCGGGGTCGATGACCGGTGCACCCAAGCTGCGCGCCACCGAGATCGTGGCGGAGCTCGAGGGCAGGGAGCGCGGACTCTACGCCGGCGCGTTCGGCTACCTCGGGGCCGACGGCAGCGCCGACCTCGCGATGACCATCCGCAGCATCGTGATCGACGCGCGCGGCATCACGGTCGGGGCGGGCGGGGGCATCACGGCGCTCAGCGTGCCGGCGCTGGAGCTCGCCGAGGTGAAGCTCAAGGCCGGGGCGCTGCTGCGCGTGCTCGGGGTCGCGGGGGAGCGCTAGGGCCTACCGGCCGCCGTTCTCACTGGGAGTCCTGCTTCTCCAGCAACTCGGCGAGTTCGTCGAGCCGGGAATTCCACCCCGACGCGTGCTCGTCGAGTTCTGCCGTCATCACCTCGTGGTCGGGGTAGGCATCGGCGAAACCGGTCTCGACCACCGACAGCTGCGTTCCGCCGCGCATCTCCTCGAGGGTGAACCGCACGAGCGTCGAATTCTGCGCGGTGACAGCCAGGTCGCTGGGTCCCCAACGAAACGCGAACACCGACGGCTCGTCGACCTCGTCGACGAGGATCGCACAGGTGCCGCGATCGTCCCAGGTGATCGAACCTCCGGCACCCGGCTCCAGCGCGTCGATGGTGGCGGAGTCGCCGAACCACTCGGCGATGAGATCTGGCTGGGTAATGGTCTCCCACACCCGGTCGACCGGGGCCAGGATGACGAGCGTACGGTCGATCGCCGCGGCGGCGTAGTCCACGACGGCGATGGTGGGGTCGGTGGTCATGAGGTACTCGATTCGGGTGGGGTACTGGCAGGGCAGATCGGTGCCACGGTGTCCTGGCGGCAACGCGGTGGGTGCGCATCCATGGTCGCACCGACACGAGGTCGGTGCATGTGACGGGGTGCGCAGCATCCACCCCCTCGCTCTTTAGTAGCCTTGACTGGGCTCACGCCGCCCACACCCTCCCCGCACCGAATGAGAACCCATGGCACACGAGCACGACCGCGCTGAGCGAGAGGAGTTCGACGTCGTCGCGCTCCAAGAGAAGTGGCTCGCCCGGTGGGACGAACTGAAGCCATTCGCCTCGAGCGACCCCGATGACAAGCGCCCGCGCAAGTACATCCTCGACATGTTCCCGTACCCCTCCGGCGACCTGCACATGGGCCACGCCGAGGCATACGCGCTCGGCGACGTGATCGCCAGGTACTGGCGCCAGCAGGGCTTCAACGTGCTGCACCCCATCGGCTGGGACTCCTTCGGCCTGCCCGCCGAGAACGCCGCCATCAAGCGCGGCATCGACCCCCGCGGGTGGACCTACGACAACATCGACCAGCAGAAGCGCACCATGCGGCGCTATGCCGCGTCGTTCGACTGGGATCGCGTGCTGCACACCAGCGACCCCGAGTACTACAAGTGGAACCAGTGGCTGTTCCTCAAGATGTTCGAGAAGGGCCTCGCCTACCGCAAGGACAGCTGGGTCAATTGGGATCCGGTGGACCAGACCGTGCTGGCCAACGAGCAGGTGCTCGCCGACGGCACGTCGGAGCGCAGCGGCGCCGTGGTCGTCAAGAAGCAGCTCACCCAGTGGTACCTCAAGATCACCGACTACGCGGACCGCCTGCTCGACGACCTCAACCAGCTCGAGGGCACCTGGCCGAGCAAGGTGCTCGCCATGCAGCGCAACTGGATCGGCCGCTCCATCGGCGCCGACGTCGACTTCGTCATCGAGGGCCGCGAAGCCCCGGTGACCGTGTTCACCACCCGGCCGGACACGCTGCACGGCGTTACCTTCATGGTCGTCGCCCCCGACTCCGAACTGGCCGCCGAGCTGGTCGCCACCGCGAGCCCCGAGGTCGGCGCACGCTTCGCCGAGTACCTGACCGGCGTGCAGAAGACCAGCGAGATCGACCGGCAGGATGCCACGCGCGAGAAGACCGGCGTCTTCCTCGAGCGCTACGCCATCAACCCCATCAACGGGGAACGCCTGCCGATCTGGGCGGGCGACTACGTGCTCTCGGACTACGGAACCGGCGCGATCATGGCCGTGCCTGCGCACGACCAGCGCGACCTCGACTTCGCCCGCAAGTACGACCTCCCGGTGCGCGTCGTGCTCGACACCAACGCGACCGTCACCGGGGCGATCCCGGTGATTCCGCTCGACGACGAGGGCGTTCCGTACCTGCCGGACGACGTGCCGGAGCTCGACCCGGCTACCACGGGCGTCGCCCTCCCCGGCGAGGGACGCATGATCAACTCCGGTCCGCTCGACGGCCTGAGCAAGTCGAACGCGATCAAGCGCATCACCGAGATGCTCACCGCCGCGGGAACCGGCCGCGCCGCGCGCAATTACCGGCTGCGCGACTGGCTGATCAGCCGCCAGCGCTACTGGGGCACCCCGATCCCGATCATCCACGGCGCCGACGGCGAGCTCATCCCGGTGCCGGAGGACCAGCTGCCCGTGCTGCTGCCCCCCACCGACGGGCTCGACCTCAAGCCGAAGGGGTCGTCGCCTTTGGGTGCCGCGACCGACTGGGTGAACGTCAAGAACCCGCTGACCGGCGAGCCCGCGAAGCGCGACGCCGACACGATGGACACCTTCGTCGACAGCTCGTGGTACTTCCTGAGGTTCCTCAACCCCACCGACGACACCAGGGCGTTCGATCCGAAGGAGGCCGACAAGTGGGCCCCCGTCGACCAGTACGTCGGCGGCGTGACGCACGCGATCCTGCACCTGCTGTACGCCCGGTTCATCACCAAGGTGCTCTACGACCTCGGCTACGTCGGCTTCACCGAGCCGTTCAGCGCACTGCTCAACCAGGGCATGGTGCTGATGGATGGCTCGGCCATGAGCAAGAGCAAGGGCAACTTGGTTCGGCTCAGCGACCAGCTCGACGAGCACGGCGTCGATGCCATCCGCCTCACCATGGCATTCGCCGGCCCGCCGGAAGACGACATCGACTGGGCCGACGTATCGCCCGCGGCATCGCGCAAGTTCCTCGCCCGCGCCTGGCGCCTGTCGGGAGACGTGACCAGCAGCCCCGACATCGACTGGAAGACCGGCGACCTGGCACTGCGCCGCGCGACGCACCGGTTCCTCGCCGAAGCGCCCGCGCTCGTCGAGTCGTTCAAGTTCAACGTCGTCGTGGCCCGCATCATGGATCTCGTCAACTCCACCCGCAAGGCCATCGACAGTGGCCCAGGCGGGGGAGATGCCGCGGTGCGTGAGGCGACCGAGACCATCGCCCTGGCACTGAGCCTGTTCGCCCCGTACACGGCAGAAGAGATGTGGGAGAAGCTCGGCTACCCCGCACCCGTCGCGCAGTTCGGCTGGCGCAAGGCCAACCCGGTGCTGCTCGTCGAGGAGTCGGTCACCGCGGTCATCCAGGTCAACGGCAAGGTGCGCGACCGCCTCGAGGTCAGCCCGAAGATCGAAAAGGCAGAGCTCGAGAAGCTCGCCATGGCGTCTGCCGCGGTGCAGCGGGCCATCGGCGAGAAGGAGATCGCGGCCGTGATCGTGCGGGCGCCCCGACTCGTCAACGTTGCGCTGAAGGGCTAGTCAGTGGGCTGGCGGTAGCTCCAGCCGGATCAACGGCCGTTCGCGAGGGTCTCGCGGGCGGCCGTTCGCGGTGTCGCGGGGCGCTGCCTGCACCGCGCTCTCCGCACGGCCCGGCCTTCGCGGCGCTGCGTGCACGGCCCTGCCTACTCGGCACTGCACGCCCGGCCCTCCCTGCACGGCCAGACACCGGCCGGCGCACCCACACGCGACGACGGTGCACGCCCGCCGCTCCCGCACGCGTGCCTAGGGTGCGGGCATGGAGTCGCCGCCCGATCGCATCGTGGGCGGCGCGAGGGGCGGCGGCACAGGCGGCGCCCGCGTGCGGGTGGGAATCGGCGCGGTGGTGGTGCTCGTGCTGGTCGGCCTCGCGGTGGCCGTGCTCGTCGCGATGCTCGGCCAGTCCGGAACCACCCGCGTCGTCGCGCCATCCGGGCCGCCGGCACCGACGGCAGGGGGTTCCGCCGGCCTCGATCCTGGTAGCGCCCTAGCCGACCCGGGATCGGCGGCCGCGGGTGCGGGCGCGGGGATCTTCGTGCACCTGCTCGGCGCGGTGAACCGGCCGGGACTCTACGAGCTGCGCGCCGGTGACCGCGCGATCGACGCCGTCGCCGCCGCCGGCGGGTTCACCGCCGAGGCAGACCAGGCGCAGCTCAACCTCGCGCGGCTGCTCACCGACGGCGAGCAGATCTACGTTCCCGTGATCGGGGAGGTGCCGGCCGCTCCGCCGGGTGCCGGTGGCGGCGCGGGTGCAGCAGGCACCGCGGGCGGTGTTCCCGGCAAGGTGAACCTCAACACGGCCGACGAGGCGGCGCTCGACACCCTGCCGGGCGTCGGACCGGCCACCGCCCGCGCCATCCTCGAGTGGCGGGAGGCCAACGGACGGTTCACCGCCGTCGAGGACCTCCTCGCGGTCAGCGGTATCGGGGACAAGACCTTCGCCGACCTGAAGGACCTGGTGACGGTATGAGTGCCCCAGGGGTCACGCGCCGCGTCGACCTTCGCCTCGCGATTCCGGCTGCCTGCGCGTGGGTGGCCGCCGCCGTCATGATCGCGTGGCGGGATGCTGCTGCGCCCGCCGCGGTCGTCGCGTGGGCCGGCACGGTCACGGCGACGGCGGTGGTCGCTGTTCCCGCGGTGCGACGTGCGGAGCAGCGAGGTGCGGGGCCGCGGCGTGCGGGACGGCAGCGCGCGGGACGGCACCGTCCCGCACGCGCCTGGGTCGCCGTGGTCGCGCTGTCGCTCGCGGCGGCATCCGTGGTGCTCACCGCCGTGGCTGTCGCGGCACCGGACCGGCGGCCGGCGCGCATGGCGGAGGCGGCAGCATCCGGCCGCTATATCGAGGTCGAGGCGACGACGACCCAGACGGTGCTCGCCGGCACCGGATCGTTCGCGGTCACCGTGACCCGCGTGACGGTCGGCGACGAGACGCTGTCGGTGTCGGTGCCGGCCAGGGTGTTCGGGGCGGCGACCGACGACGACATCGGCATCGGGGCGGTCATCGCGGTGAACGGCACCGTCGCGGCGACCGAGGCGGCAGACGACATCGCTTTCCTGCTGTTCCCGACCGGGCCTCCCCGGCTCCTCCAGGGCCCGCCACCGGCGCTCGACTGGGCCAACGCGCTGCGGTCCACCTTTCGCGCGCAGGCCGCGACGCTGCCGGGCGACGGTGGTGCGCTGCTCCCGGGCCTCGCGATCGGCGACACCAGTGCCGTGAGCGAGGAGCTTGACACCGCGATGAAGGACTCGGCGCTCAGCCACCTCACCGCCGTCTCGGGTGCCAACTGCGCGATCGTGATCGGCCTCGTCATGCTCGCCGGCGGTGCGGCGGGCATTCCCCGCGGGTGGCGCATCGCCCTGTCGGTGCTCGTGCTCGGCGGGTTCGTGCTCATCGTCACTCCCGAACCCAGCGTGCTGCGCGCTTCGGTGATGGCGGTGCTCGTGCTCGCGACCCTCGGGTCGGGGCGGCCGACGCGGGGCATCCCGGTGCTGTCGCTGGCGGTGATCGGCCTGCTCGCGTTCGACCCGTGGCTCGCCCGCAGCTACGGCTTCGTGCTGTCGGTGCTCGCGACCGCTGGCCTGCTGGTGCTCGCCGGCCCTCTCACCCGCGGTATCGCGCGGTGGATGCCGACGCCGGTCGCGGCGATGATCGCCATTCCGCTAGCTGCCCAGCTGGCCTGCCAGCCGGTGCTCGTGCTGCTCGCGCCGACCATTCCCGTTTACGGGGTGCTCGCCAATGTGCTGGCTGCACCGGCCGCACCGGTCGCGACCGTGCTCGGACTCGTCGCGTGCGTCACGCTGCCGTGGCTTCCCGCGCTGCCGGGCGTCGTGGCGTTCGTCGCCTGGCTGCCGGCGAGCTGGATCGCGGGGGTGGCGACGTTCTTCGGTCCGCTACCGGGCGCGCGCCTCGCGTGGCCGGAGGGGTGGCCGGGCGCGCTGCTGGCCGCGGCCGCGACCGTGCTCGGCCTGCTGGCCACGGTGGGGGCCGGGCTCGTGGGCCCGCGGGTGCGCATCGTGGTCGTGGCCACCCTGGCGGTGGGCGTGGTGGTCGCGCTCGGCATCGCGGCGGGATCCGCCTGGCGCATCGCGGCTACCCGCCCGGCCGACTGGCAGTACGCGCAGTGCGACGTCGGGCAGGGCGACGCCGTGCTGGTGCGCAGCGCGGGCCGAACGGCGCTCGTCGACACCGGCCCCGACCCACCACTGCTGCAGTCGTGCCTCGACACCCTCGGCATCGGTCGCATCGACCTGCTCGTGCTCACCCACTTCGACCTCGACCACGTCGGGGGCAGCAGCGCCGTGGTCGGCATGGTCGACCGGGTGCTCGTCGGGCCGGCCGACGACGCCGCAGCCGAGGCCGTGAAGCGCGACCTCGCCGACGGCGGCGCCGAGGTGACGCAGGTCAGCCGGGGCGCGACCGGGGCGCTGGGCGAACTGCGCTGGAGCGTGCTGTGGCCCACCGACCCGCTGCGCGGCGTCGAACCGGGCAACGCCGCGAGCATCACCCTGCAGTTCGAGGGAGCGGGAGGATGCGCGGGTGGATGCCTCAGCGCCCTGCTGCTCGGAGACCTCGGGCAGCCCTCCCAATCTGCCCTCCTCGCGACTACCCCGGTCGGCGGGAGCGACATCGTCAAGGTCGCCCATCACGGGTCGGCCGACCAGGAACCCCGCCTGTACCGGAGGGTCGCGGCGACGATCGGGCTGATCGGGGTCGGCGCAGACAACGACTACGGGCATCCGACGGCGACCGCGCTCGACATGCTCGCCGCCGCCGGAACCGCCGCGCTGCGCAGCGACGAGAACGGCATCGTGCTGGTCGCGCCGGGGCCGGGTGGTTCGGCGGGCGGCGACGCGCTCACCGTCTGGACCGAGCGCACGGGCGAGGGCGGCAGCCGGGAGGACGCCGCCGACAGTGGCCGCCGTTAGGCTTGCAGGAGCGAATGGAGCACACCGGTGGCAACCAGAACGTCGGCGCGGTCGACCACGAGAACGGCGTCCAAGACGGCGTCCAAGACCGCACCCGCCATTCCCCAGCTGGAGTGGCACCGCGTGCGGCCCGCCCCCGTCGTGCTGGTCACCGGCCCGGAGCAGTACCTCGCCGATCGGGCGAGCGAGCTGCTGCGCGACACCCTGCGGGCAGAAGACCCGAGCCTCGAGGTCAGCGACATCGACGCCGGCTCCTACGCGCCGGGTGAACTGCTCACCCTCGCCAGCCCGTCGCTGTTCGGCGAGCCCCGCCTCATCCGCGTCGGCGCCGTCGAGAAGGGCACCGACCAGTTCTACGCCGACCTGCTCGGCTACCTCGAGAACCCGGCAGACGACGCCTACGTGCTGCTTCGGCACGGCGGGGGAGTGCGCGGCAAGAAGCTGCTCGAGGCCATCCGCGCCGGGCAGGGCGGAGGCATCGAGGTGCTGTGCCCCGAGGTCAAGAAAGACACCGAACGCTACGACTTCGCGGCCTCCGAGTTCTCGGCGCAGCACCGGCGGGTCACCTCGGGGGCGCTGCGCGCCCTGGTATCGGCATTCTCGGGCGACCTCGCCGAGCTGGCCGCCGCCTGTCGGCAGTTGCTCTCCGACTCCACCGAGGAGATCACCGAAGAGACGGTCGACCGCTACTACGCGGGGCGGGTGGAGCGCACCGCGTTCCAGGTCGCCGATATCGCCATCGCCGGCCGCTACGGCGAGGCGCTGATGATGCTGCGGCACGCGCTCGCATCCGGGGCCGACCCGGTGCCGATCGTCGCGGTGTTCGCCATGAAGGTGCGCGCGATGGCCAAGGTCTCCGGTCGCCGGGGCGGTTCCGCCCAGCTGGCATCGCAGCTCTCGATGGCGCCATGGCAGGTCGACAACGCGCGGCGCGACGCCCGCGGGTGGGACGACGACGGCATCGGTCGCTGCATCGACGTTCTCGCCGAGACGGATGCCGCGGTCAAGGGCGGCGGGCGCGACCCGGTCTACGCCCTCGAACGCATGGTGTCGGTCATCAGTTCGCGCGGCACGTCCCAGTACTGAATGGGGCGCCGCGGCATCCATCGACCTTGGATTCTGGCACCACGACGAAGCCCCCGTCCACTGCACGAATGCAGTGGACGGGGGCTTCGGACAATCTGGCTGGCTACAGACTGGCTGGCTCTAGAGAGCTGCGACCTGCTTGGCGATGGCCGACTTGCGGTTCGCGACCTGGTTCTTGTGCAGCACGCCCTTGCTGGCGGCCTTGTCGAGCTTCTTCGAGGCGACGATCAGGGCGGCAGACGCGGTGGCGGCGTCGCCGGTCGCGATGGCCTCGCGGGTCAGGCGCACAGCGGTCTTGACCTCGCTCTTGACGGCCTTGTTGCGCTCCTGCGACTTCTTGTTGGTGCCGATGCGCTTGATCTGCGACTTGATGTTTGCCACTGGTGACTTCCTGTCGTGTCTAACTGGTGTGTACGGAAACGTGCGGGGTATTGATGCTGGGGTGACACGTCGGAGTGCGTCGCGATCCGGGTCGTACCTCGGACAACTGAGGACGCATGACGGCCAACCAGCAACAATACCAGCCGGTGACGCTAATCGGCAATCGATTCGGGTGCGGCGCGCCCGGCGGCGTCGGCGAGCCCGCGCAGCAGCTCCCGGGTGAATGCCTCGGGCTTCGCGGCGCTCACCATGTGCGATGCGCCGGGGATCGTGACGAGCCGCCCGTCGGCCACCGCCGCGAGGTAGCGGGCGGCGTGCCAGCGGATGTGGTCGAACTGCCCGTTCACGAACAGCACCGGCATCTCGATCTTCGCGAGGCTGGTCACCGGGTCGACCCGCAGCAGGTCGACCAGCACGTCGTCCATGACTTCGAGGGCGACCCCGCCGGCCAGAACGTCGTCCGCACCCGGCGACGGCACGAGGGAACGCAGCGCTGTGTCGTTGAGCCAGCGGCCGCGGTCGGGAAGCCGGTGGATTCCCTTCGCCAGCAGCCGCCAGCCGCCGATCACGATCCTGTGCGGCACCGTTCCGCAGCTCGCGGCCAGCAACCCGCAGATGGCTCCGGGGTGGCGCGCCGCCCAGTCGATCGACAGGTACCCGCCGAGCGAGAACCCGACCAGGTACGGCGGGGTGCCGGTCGCGGCGGTAGCATCGGCTACCGCGTCGCCGATGGTCTGCATCGCGGCGCCGAGCGTGAACCGCTCGTCCATGCGTCGGCCGTGGCCCGGTAGGTCGACGGCGATGACATGGATGCCGCGTGCCTCGAGCACCTCGC
Organism: Marisediminicola senii; assembly: GCF_011057645.1. Lineage (GTDB taxonomy): Bacteria > Actinomycetota > Actinomycetes > Actinomycetales > Microbacteriaceae > Marisediminicola > Marisediminicola senii. The sequence goes on from NZ_JAALGE010000004.1 coordinate 63,877, forward strand.
GCTGGTGGCGCCACATGGTGCTCGAGGTACGTAGCCCATGTACGAGGATGACGGCGGGGGTCATGCAGTCAACGGTACCCAACGCCCCGGTAGCGTGTGCCCTATGCCGTCCCTCGCCCCGCACACCGCGTCCGTGCCGCCCTCCGGAATCCGCCGCATCTTCGACCTCGCCGGGGAGCTCGACGACGTGATCGCGCTGGCCATCGGCGAGCCAGACGTTCCGGTGGCCGAGCACATCCTCGCGGCCGGAGCCAGGGCATTCATGGCCGACGTCACCGACTACACGCCGAACGGCGGCATCCCGCAGCTGCGGCAGGCGATCGTCGAGAAGCTCGCCCGCGAGAACTCGCTGACCGTCGACCTCGAGCAGGTGTGGGTCACGGTCGGCGCCACCCAGGCACTGCACCAGGCGATGGGGCTGCTGCTCGACGCGGGCGACGAGATCCTCGTGCCAGACCCCGGCTACACCACGTTCTCGATGAGCGCCCGCATGGCGGGAGCGACCCCGGTGCCGTACTCGCTGCGCCCGGACAGCGGATTCGCCCCGAGCATCGACGAGCTCGACCGATTGGTCACCGATCGCACCAGGGTGATCATCGTCAACACCCCGTCGAACCCGCTCGGGTCGGTGCTCGACGCCGACCAGCTGCGCGAGTTGCTCGCCTTCGCGAGGCGGCACGACCTGTGGGTGCTCAGCGACGAGGTCTACGAGTACTTCACCTACGGCACCCCGCACGTGAGTATCGCGAGCCTCGACGACGACGACCGGGTGTTCTCCGCCTTCTCGCTGTCGAAGACCTACGCCATGACTGGGGTGCGCGTCGGCTACCTCGTGACGCCGCCCGGCATGGCCCCGATCATGCGCACCGTTCAGGAGGCCAGCATCAGCTGCGTCACCTCTCCCGCCCAGCTGGCCGCCATCGCGGCCATCACCGGCGACCACCAGCACGTCGCCGACGCCCGCGAGCACTACCGGGGAAATCTCGAGGCCGCCTGCGCGGTGCTCGACGAGCGTGGCATCCACTACCTGCGCCCCAACGGGGCGTTCTACCTGTGGATCGACATGCAGCACGCCACCCAGGGAGACGTCGCCGGCTGGACGGAGGCGTTCCTGCTGCGGGAGCGCGTGTCGGTCGCCCCCGGCAGCGCCTTCGGGCGGGCGGGGGAGGGCTGGATCCGCGTGTGCGTGGCCGCCGACCGGGCCGACGTGATCGAGGGCCTGCGTCGGCTGCCTGCCCCGCATGGGACAATTGCCTGACCCCGCCACCAAAGCACCATCGAAGGAACGCGTGAGCCCCATAGCGAACAAGGCCCTCCAGCCTGCGGCGACAGACCCCGCGTTCATCCGCAATTTCTGCATCATCGCCCACATCGACCACGGCAAGTCGACCCTCGCCGACCGCATGCTGTCGATCACCGGAGTGGTCAGCGACCGCGACATGCGCGCGCAGTACCTCGACCGGATGGACATCGAGCGCGAGCGCGGCATCACCATCAAGAGCCAGGCCGTGCGCATGCCGTGGCAGCTCGGCGACAACGCATACGCGCTGAACATGATCGACACCCCAGGCCACGTCGACTTCACCTACGAGGTGTCGCGCAGCCTCGCCGCGTGTGAGGGCGCACTACTGCTCGTCGACGCCGCGCAGGGCATCGAGGCGCAGACGCTCGCCAACCTGTACCTCGCGCTCGACAACGACCTCACGATCATTCCGGTGCTCAACAAGATCGACCTGCCCGCGGCCGACCCCGACAAGTACGCCAAGGAGCTCGCGAGCCTGATCGGCGGCTCGCCCGACGACGTACTCAGGGTCAGCGGCAAGACCGGCCTCGGCGTCGAGGCGCTGCTCGACCGGGTCACCGAACTCGTGCCGGCCCCGGTCGGCGACGCCGACGCCCCTGCCCGCGCGATGATCTTCGACTCGGTGTACGACGCCTACCGCGGCGTGATCACCTACGTGCGCATGATCGACGGCAACCTCGGCCCGCGCGAGCGCATCCAGATGATGTCGACCCGCGCGACCCACGAGATCCTCGAGATCGGCGTGAGCGCGCCCGAGCCCACCCCCAGCGCCGGCCTCGGCGTCGGCGAGGTGGGCTACCTCATCACCGGGGTGAAGGACGTGCGGCAGTCCAAGGTCGGCGACACCGTCACGACGGCCATGAAGCCCGCCACCGAAGCGCTGCCCGGCTACACCGAGCCGCTGCCCATGGTGTTCTCCGGCATCTACCCGATCGACGGCTCCGACTACCCGGTGCTGCGCGAGGCCCTCGACAAGCTCAAGCTCAGCGACGCCGCACTCGTCTACGAACCCGAGACCTCCGTCGCCCTGGGCTTCGGGTTCCGCTGCGGGTTCCTCGGCCTGCTGCACCTCGAGATCGTCACCGAACGCCTCGAACGCGAGTTCAACCTCGACCTGATCGCCACCGCCCCATCGGTGATCTACGAGGTCACCACCGACGATAAGCAGACCGTCACCGTCACCAACCCCAGCGAGTTTCCCGGCGGCAAGATCCAGACCGTGCGCGAACCGATGGTCAAGGCCGCGATCCTCGCGCCCAAGGACTTCGTCGGCGTGATCATGGAACTGTGCCAGAGTCGCCGCGGCACCCTGCTCGGCATGGAGTACCTGGGTGAGGACCGGGTCGAGATCCGCTACAACATGCCGCTCGCCGAGATCGTCTTCGACTTCTTCGACAACCTCAAGTCGAAGACCGCCGGCTACGCGTCGCTCGACTACGAACCCATCGGCGACCAGGATGCCGACCTGGTCAAGGTCGACATCCTGCTGCAGGGCGAGCAGGTCGACGCGTTCAGCGCGATCGTGCATCGCGACAAGGCATACGCCTACGGCACCCTGATGACCGGCCGGCTGCGGGAGCTCATCCCGCGCCAGCAGTTCGAGGTTCCCATCCAGGCCGCGATCGGCGCGCGCATCATCGCCCGCGAGAGCATCCGCGCCATGCGCAAGGACGTGCTCGCCAAGTGCTACGGCGGTGACATCACCCGCAAGCGCAAGCTGCTCGAGAAGCAGAAAGAGGGCAAGAAGCGCATGAAGATGGTGGGCCGCGTCGAGGTGCCGCAGGAGGCGTTCATCGCCGCGCTGTCGGGTGACGTCGAGAAGAAGGCCAAGTGATGGCCGGCGAGATGCCCCTCTGGGAGAAGCCTGTCACCTACGGCGCCATCGGCGGAACCAAGGCAGCAGACCTGCTCACCTACCCGCCGAAGGGCTTCCGGCCGATCGAACGCCGTCGCCGCATCGGCCACGGCGAGAACCGCTTCGCCTGGGCCAGCGCGCAGACCATGTCGTGGGGAATCCAGCGCCTCAGCGGCTTCACCGTCGATGTGGTGGATGCCCCGGCCGCCGTCACCGACCAGACCTACGTTCCGGTCTCCTTCGACGACGACGGTCGTCCCGTCGAGAGCGTCGCCGCCGAGACCGGCGCAGGCGAAGACACCTTCGGCGGAGACGGAACCTCGTTCCTGATCCCCGGGGACACCGCGACGCTCACCATCCGCTTCCTCGGCATTCCGGTGACCGCCCCGGTGCGCGTCGTCTACGTGATCGACGAGCCCAACCGCAAGGGCTTCGCCTACGGCACGCTGCGCGGCCACCCCGAGAGCGGCGAGGAGGCGTTCGTCGTCGAGCGCACCGACGACGGCTCGGTGTGGCTCACCATCTCCGCCTTCTCCCGCCCCAGTGCCTGGTACTGGTGGGTGCTCTCGATTCCGCTGCGCATCGCGCAGGAGCAGTACACCCGCCGCTACCTCAAGGTGCTGGCCGGCCCCACGGACTGACCGCGCCGATGCCAGGCGCCCTGCCCATCGCCGACCCGGCCCCCCTCGACGGACTGCTGCCGGGCAGCGCCGCCGACGGCGCGCTCGAACGTGACTTCGGCGTCTACCTGCACGTGCCGTTCTGCCGGGTGCGCTGCGGGTACTGCGACTTCAACACCTATACGGCAGACGAGCTGCGCGGCGTCAAGCGCAGTGACTATGCGGGCCAGGCCGTCGCGGAAGTGGCCCTCGCGCGCGAGGTGCTCGAGCGCTCAGGGGTGCCGGCGCGGGAGGCATCCACCGTATTCTTCGGCGGCGGCACCCCCACCATGCTTCCCGTCGACGACCTGGTCGCGATGCTGCACGCCGTGCGCGACACCTGGGGACTCGCCGAAGGGGCGGAGGTCACGACAGAAGCCAACCCCGATTCGGTGGATGCCGCGTACCTCTCGCGCCTCGCCGACGCGGGCTTCACCAGGGTGTCGTTCGGCATGCAATCGGCGGTGCCGCGCGTGCTTGCGACGCTCGAGCGCACCCACGACCCCGAGCGGGTACCGCTCGTCGTGGAGTGGGCGCGGCAGGCGGGGCTCGGAGTCAGCCTCGACCTGATCTACGGCACGCCGGGGGAGACCATCGACGACTGGCGGGTGTCGCTCGAGCACGCCATCGCGCAGCGGCCAGACCACCTGTCGACGTATGCGCTGATCGTCGAGGACGGCACCAAGCTCGCGCGGCAGATCCGGCGTGGCGAGGTCGCCCAGCCCGACGACGACCTGCAGGCCGACCTGTACGAACTGGCCGACGAGCTCATCGGCGCCGCCGGCTTCGACTGGTACGAGGTCAGCAACTGGTCGCGCGGCACCGGGCACGAGTCACGGCACAACCTCGCCTATTGGCGGGGGCAGGACTGGTGGGGCATCGGGCCTGGCGCGCACAGCCACGTCGGGGGAGTGCGCTGGTGGAACGTCAAGCACCCCGCTGCGTACGCCGAGCGCATGCTCAGCGGCGCATCGCCCGCCGCGGGGCGCGAGACGCTCGACGACGAGACCCGGCACATCGAGCGGGTGCTGCTGCTCAGCCGGATCCGCGCGGGGATCATCATCGGCGACCTGCCGGCGGCCGCCCGCACCGCGGTCGCCGGGCTCATCGCCGACGGGCTCATCGACGGCGCGGCGGCCATCCACGGCGAGGTGACCCTGACCCTGCGCGGGCGCCTGCTCGCCGACGCCGTGGTGCGGCGCCTGCTGCCCGACTGACTCGCTGCCTAAGCCGCTACTTCACGAACTGGATGGCCAGCGGGTAGGAGTACCACTGCCCGTTGTTCGACGCGACGGCGGCGATGATGCTGAAGACGACGACGAGCACGAACACCAGCACCAGCAGCGGGGCGCCGATGAGGGCGAGGATGAACGTCGACGCCAGGATCGAGCCGACGATGCCCGCGAGCAGCATGGTCAGCTGAAAGTTCAGCGCGGTCGCGGTGTGGTGGCGCACGAACGGCCCGCGGTCCTTGAGCACCAGGTAGGCGATCAGCGCGGGGAGGAAGCTGAGGAAGATGCCGCCGACGTGAACGAGGGTGGACCACATCTTCTCGTCGCTGGGGCTGAGCTGCTGCGGGGGCTGGTAGTACGGATTGGTCATGGCGACTACTTGATGAACCGGATCGCGAACGGATAGCGGTAGCCCTGGCCGTCCTTGACCTTGAGGAACGCGATGATCGAGAACACGATGCTGACGATGCTCACGACCCAGCCGAGAAAGCTGACGCCGCCGAGCAGCCCGAGGGTGATGACGGTGAGGATGAACGAGAGCACGATGATGGCGACCTGCGCGATGGCGAGGGTGATCTGAAAGTTCAGAGCCTCCTTGCCCTCGGTGTTCACGAACGGCCCGCGGTCCTTGAACACCAGCCAGATGATGAGGGACGGCACAAAGCCGATGATGCCGCCGAGGTGCGCGAACGAGGCCCATTGGATGTCCTGGGCCGGTGTCAGCGGCGGGGCCGACTGCGGGTTCGTGGGGTAGCTCATGGGCTGGTGCCTCTCGTGAAGGGTGCGGGCCCGGTAGACCGAGTTGCTGCCACGCTACTGCCCGCCCCGACGGCGGGCAATCACCGTCGCGCGCGCGTCGCGGTACAATTGGCAGTCCGCGCACGGGAGTGCCAGAGCTGATGAGGGAGGTGCGGTGTGGTCTCAGATCGCGGCCTTGAAGTACTGAGGGTCATCGTCAAGGACTACGTGGCCTCTCGCGAGCCCGTCGGTTCGAAGTCCATCGTCGAGCGCCACGCCTTCGGGGTGTCTGCGGCGACCATCCGCAACGACATGGCCCTCCTCGAGGAGGAGGAGCTCATCACAGCTCCCCACACCTCGTCCGGCCGCATCCCGACCGACAAGGGCTACCGCGTCTTCGTCAACCAGCTCGCCGACCTGCGCCCCCTGCTGCCGGCCCACCGACACGCCATCGAGGCGTTTCTCGGCCAGTCCGAAGACTTCGACGACGTGCTCTCGCGCACCGTGCGGTTGCTGTCGCAACTGACCCACCAGGTCGCGATGGTGCAGTACCCGACCCTCGGCCACGCGCGCATCCGCCACATCGAGCTCGTGCCACTGAGCACCACCCGGGTGATGACCGTCGTCATCACCGACACCGGCAGGGTCGAGCAGCGCATCCTCGACATCGCGGGCGGCGTCGACGAGGTGTTCTTCGCCGAGCTGCGGGCGAAGCTCAACTCCGGCATCGGCGGACTCGCCCTGGCCGAGGCGGCGGGAAAGCTGGCCGCGCTGAGTGACGAGTTCGTCGACGAACGCGCCCCCATTGTGAACCAGGTCGCGTCGAGCCTCATCGAACAGGTCGTGGCCGGTCGGCAGGATCGCCTCGTCATGGCGGGCACCGCCAACCTCGCACGAACCGAAGAGGACTTCACCGGCAGCATCTACCCCGTGCTCGAGGCGATCGAGGAGCAGGTCACACTGCTGCGCCTGTTCGCCGAGATGGAACCCGACCAGAACGGCTTCTCGGTCAGCATCGGCCGCGAGAACGCGTCGTTCGGGCTCGGCGAGACCTCCGTGCTCACCAGCGGCTACACCGCATCCGGCGGCGATTCCGCCAGGCTCGGCGTACTCGGGCCCACCCGCATGGACTACTCCAACAACATGGCAGCCGTTCGCGCTGTCGCCAGATACCTGTCGCGCCTGCTCGGCGACGACGACACGACCACCCGCTGACCCGCCGCGATCCGCCTCGGGCGGAACGCCGGCACGGCGGCTGAACACCATACGAAGGACATGAATTGGCAGACCACTACGAGACGCTCGGTGTCTCCCGCGAGGCAACCCCCGACGAGATCAAGAAGGCGTACCGTCGGCTCGCCCGCGAACTGCACCCCGACGTGAACCCCGGGGCCGACGCCTCGGAGAAGTTCAAGCTCGTCACCCACGCCTACGACGTGCTCTCCGACGCCAAGTCGCGCCAGCAGTACGACCTCGGCCCCCAGGCCGGAATGGGCGGCCAGAACTTCGGCGGCTTCGGCGACATCTTCGAGACCTTCTTCGGCGGTGGCGGCCAAGGCGGCGGCCGGTCGGGCCCGCGCAGCCGCCGCGAACGCGGCCAGGACGCCCTCATCAGGGTCGAGGTCGAGCTCGAGGAGATCATCTTCGGCACCCAGCGCGACCTCGAGGTCGACACCGCCGTGCTCTGCGAGACCTGCAACGGCTCGTGCGCCGCTCCCGGCACCTCACCCGTCACGTGCGACATCTGCCACGGCTCCGGCCACATCCAGCGTGCCGTGCGCAGCCTGCTCGGCAACGTCATGACCTCGAGCCCCTGCGGAACCTGCCGCGGCTACGGAACGATCATCCCCAACCCCTGCCCCACCTGCCAGGGACACGGCCGGGTGCGCTCGCGCCGCAACATCCCCGTCGACATTCCCGCCGGCGTCGACACCGGACTGCGCCTGCAGATGCCGTCGCAGGGCGAGGTCGGCCCCGCCGGCGGCCCCAACGGCGACCTCTACCTCGAGATCAAGGTCAAGCACCACGACGTCTACAGCCGCGACGGTGACGACCTCCTCGCGACCCTCGAAGTGCAGATGGCGGATGCGATCCTCGGCACCTCCACCACGCTCAAGACGCTCGACGGCGAGGTGTCGGTCGACATCAAGCCGGGCACCCAGAGCGCCGAGATCATCACGGTGCGCGAACGCGGTATCACCCACCTGCGCGGAGCGGGCAGGGGAGACCTCAAGATCGGCGTCCAGGTGGTGACCCCCACGAAGCTCAGCCACAAGGAGCACCAGCTCATCAGCCAGTTCGCGCAGAGCCGCAAGTCGCACCCGCCGACGCTCGCCCAGTTCCAGCAGGGACTGTTCCAGAAGATGCGCGACCGCTTCCTCAACCTGTAGCGCATGGCCCACTTCTACATCTCCGAGGAGCTGCTGGGTGCTGCGGTCGGTGACACCGTCACTATCGCCGGGCCCGAGGCGCGGCACGCCGTCACGGTGAGCCGGGTCACCGTCGGCGATCCCATCGTCGTCGGCAACGGCTCAGGACTCGTGGTCGGCGGGACGGTCACCGCGACTGAACCGCAGCAGCTCACCCTCACGGCGACCTCGGTAGACGAGGTAGCCCCGGCGTCCCCCGCGGTGTTCCTCGCCCAGGCCCTCGCCAAGGGCGACCGCGACGAGAGCGCGGTGCAGGCCGCCACCGAACTGGGCGTCGACGGCGTCATCCCCTGGGCGGCGCAGCGCTCCATCGTCAAGTGGGAGGGACCGAAGCTGCGCAAGGGCCACGACCGGTGGTCGGCCATCGTGCGCGAGGCGAGCAAGCAGTCGCTGCGTCCGTGGCTGCCGGATGTCGCGCCACTGGTGTCGACGAAGCAGCTGGCCGCCCTCGCCGAGCACTCCCGCATGCTCGTGCTCGACCCGGCCGCCTCCAACCCGCTCAGCGCGGTCATGGCAGACGGGCGCGACATCGTGCTCGTCGTCGGACCAGAGGGCGGCATCTCCTCGGGCGAAATCGACGTGCTCGTCGGCCGCGGCGCCGAAGTCGTTCGCCTCGGCGACACCGTGCTGCGCACCAGCACCGCGGGCCCGGCCGCCCTCGCGGTGCTCAACGTCGCCCTCTCCCGGTGGTGACCAGCGTCGACCGTTACTCTGGAGCAATGAATGCCGCAGAACCGTCGATCTTCACGCGCATCGTGGCGCGCGAGATTCCCGCCGACATCGTGTTCGAGAGCGACACGCTGATCGCATTCGAGGACATCGCGCCGCAGGCACCCGTGCACCTGCTCGTCGTACCGAAGACCGAGCGCTACCGCGACGTCGTCGAACTCGCCGCATCCGACCCCGCACTCCTCGCCGAGCTGGTCTCCACCGCGAGCGCCCTGGCGGCGGAATATTCGACCGGCGAGTTCCGGTTGGTCTTCAACACGGGGGCCTCCAGCGGCCAGACCGTATTCCATGTTCACGCCCACGTTCTCAGTGGGGCACTCGAGGAAGGCACCCTTGCCCAGCAGTAACGAAATTACCCCGTCGGACGACGCCATCGAGAGCGTCCTGGTGGAGGTGGACGGCGTGGCGATGGTGCGGTTGCTCGGTCCCCAGGACCGGCTGATCAAGGCCGTCGAACGCGCCCACCCCACGGTCGACGTCGCCGTACGCGGCAACCAGATCCGGCTGTCCGGCACCGCGGACGCCGTCGCCGCAGCCGAACGCCTCGTCGACGAACTCGTCACCATGGCGCGCGGCGAGGTCGACTTCGACGACGCCGCGGTCACCACCTCTGCACGCATGCTCAAGTCCGACCCCGGCGTGAGCCCCGCCGAGGTGCTCAGCCAGGCCATCCTCACCTCCCGCGGCAAGAGCATCCGCCCGAAGACCCTCGGTCAGAAGCTCTACGTCGACGCCATCGACGAGAACACCATCGTCTTCGGCATCGGACCGGCAGGTACCGGCAAGACCTACCTCGCCATGGCCAAGGCCGTGCAGGCGCTGCAGCGCAAGGAGGTGGAGCGCATCATCCTGACGCGACCCGCCGTCGAGGCCGGTGAACGCCTCGGCTACCTGCCGGGCACGCTCACCGACAAGATCGATCCGTACCTGCGCCCGCTGTATGACGCGCTCAACGAGATGATGGACCCGGAGGTCGTGCCCAAACTGCTCGCCGCCGGCACCATCGAGGTCGCCCCGCTCGCCTACATGCGTGGCCGCACCCTCAACAACTCGTTCATCGTGCTCGACGAGGCGCAGAACACCACGCCGGAGCAGATGAAGATGTTCCTCACCCGGCTCGGGCACGGCTCACGCATCGTCGTGACCGGCGACGTCACCCAGGTCGACCTGCCGACCGGATCGAGCGGACTGCAGCTCGTCACCCGCGTGCTCGCCGAGGTCGACGACATCCACTTCGCCCGCCTCAGCAGCGACGACGTTGTGAGGCACACTCTGGTGGGACGCATCGTCGACGCGTACACCAAGTTCGACGCCGAGAAGCAGGCCGCGGCCTACCAGCGCGAGCAGGTTGATGCCGCCAACCGGGCCGACCGCCGGGCAGCCAACCGTCCGGAGCCGCAGGACCGCAGGCCCAAGGGATGGCGTCGCTGATGTCGGTCGAGATCAACAACGAGTCGGCCATCCCGGTCGACGAGAGTGCGCTGCTGCGCCTGGCGTCGTTCGCGCTCGACCACCAGCACGTTCACCCCGACGCCGACCTCGCGATCATGCTGGTCGACGAGGGTGCCATGGAGCAGCTGCACCTGCAGTGGATGGACGAACCTGGCCCCACCGACGTGCTGAGCTTTCCGATGGACGAGCTGCGCCCCGGCACCGACGAGGCGATCACGCCCGCCGGGCTGCTCGGCGACATCGTGCTGTGCCCGCAGGTCGCCACGGCGCAGGCCGAGACGGCCGGCCACACCACCCTCGACGAGCTACTCATGCTCACGACGCACGGGCTGCTGCACCTGCTCGGGTTCGACCACGCCGAACCCGACGAGGAGAAGCAGATGTTCGGGATCCAGCGCGATATTCTCGCGTCGTTCTCCCGCAGCGACACCCACCCGGAGTAGCGCCATGATCACCGTATTCCTGGGCATCGCGGTGGTGCTCGTCGTGTTCGGCGGCTTGCTCGCCGCGGCGGATTCCGCGATGTCGGTGACCTCGCGGGCCGACCTGCTCGACATGTCGACGTCGGCCAGGAGCCGCGCCTCCCTGCAGGCGATCGCCGGTGACATCGACGCGCACGTCAATGCGATCAACTTCATGAGGGTCGTCTCCGAGACCACGGCCGCGGTGCTGGTGACACTGTCGCTCGAGTTCGTGTTCCGCGAGCTGTGGCTGACGCTGCTCGTTTCCGCGCTCGTGATGACCGTGGTGTCGTTCGTTCTCGTCGGCTCGAGCCCCCGCAGCGTCGGACGCGAGCACTCCCGCGCCCTGCTGCGGTTCGCCGCGCCCACCATCCGCGCGGTGCGCATCGGCCTCGGTCCGATCCCGGCGGGCCTCGTGGCCCTCGGCAACCGGGTCACGCCCGGCCGACCCAAGACGGCGACGTTCTCGTCGGAGGAGCAGCTGCTCAGCATGGTCGACGAGGCCACCGAACTCGAGGTGCTCGAAGAAGACGATCGCGAACTCATCCACTCGATCTTCGAGTTCAACCAGACCGTGGTGCGCGAGGTGATGATCCCGCGCACCGACATGGTCATCATCGACCACGATGCGTCGATCGCGACCGCGATGGACCTGTTCCTCACCCGCGGTAACTCGCGCATGCCCGTGATCGGTACCGATATCGACGACGTGCTCGGCGTGCTGTACCTCAGGGATGTCGCGCGCTACAGCTTCGAGCGTCCGATCGGCGAGGCCGACATCACCGTCGCCGAACTCGCCCGCCCCGCGGCGTTCGCCCCCGAGTCGAAGAAGGCCGACGAGATGCTGCGGCAGATGCAGCTCGAGTCGAACCACCTCGCCATGGTCGTCGACGAGTATGGCGGCATCGCGGGGCTCGTCACCATGGAGGACCTCATCGAGGAGCTCGTGGGCGACATCTCCGACGAGTACGACCGCGAGGTCGTCGAGATCGAGGAGCTCGCGAACGGCCAGTACCGGGTCAGCGCCCGGTTGCCGGTCGACGAACTCGGCGAGCTTTTCGACATCGAACTCGACGACGACGACGTCGATTCCGTCGGCGGGCTGCTCACCAAAGCGCTCGGGCGGCTGCCGCTTCCCGGCTCGCGCGCCACGCATTCCGGCCTCGTGCTCATAGCCGAGCGCACCGAGGGTCGCCGCAAGAGACTCAGCACCGTGCTCGTCGAGCGCGACCAGGCACTGATCGACGCCCAAGCCGCATTCGGCACAACGACAGGGGATACCCACCATGAGTGACACCGAACAGCACGGCACAGGCGGGGACGGCACCCTCGATGGCGGCGCCGACACCGGCACAACCGAATCCGCTGCGTCGGAGACCGCCGCCGCGGAGGCCTTCCGGGCGGGCTTCGTCTCGTTCGTCGGGCGACCCAACGTCGGCAAGTCGACCCTGACCAACGCGCTGGTGGGGGAGAAGGTCGCGATCACCAGCTCGAAGCCGCAGACCACCCGCCGCGCCATCCGGGGCATCGCCCACAAGAAGGCCGGGCAGCTGATCCTCGTCGACACCCCCGGCATGCACCGCCCACGCACCCTGCTCGGCGAGCGGCTCAACAGCATCGTGCAGGAGACCCTCGGCAACGTCGACGTGATCGGGTTCTGCGTTCCGGCGAACGAGAAGATCGGGCCGGGCGACAAGTACATCAACGAGCAGCTCGAGTCCTTTCCCCGCGCCAAGAAGGTCGCCATCGTCACGAAGATCGACGCGGCGTCGCGCCCGGCCGTCGCCGAGCAGTTGCTCGCGGTGTCGGCCATGCGGGACTGGGAGGCGATCGTTCCGATCTCGTCGAACAGCCGCATCCAACTCGATACCCTCACCACGCAGCTGATCAAGCTGCTGCCGCCGTCGGTCGCGCTGTACCCGGCCGACGCCGTTACCGAGGAGGGGCTCGAGGACCGCATCTCCGAGCTCATCCGCGAGGCCGTGCTCGAGGGCGTCGAAGACGAGCTGCCGCACTCGATCGCCGTCACCGTCGACGACATCGTCGAGCGCGACGACAAGGAACTGGTCGAGATCTACGCGAACCTGTTCGTCGAGCGCGACAGCCAGAAGGGCATCATCATCGGCCACAAGGGCTCGCGCCTCGCCGATGTCGGCGCCCGCGCGCGCATCGAGATCGAGCCGCTCATCGGCAAGCAGGTGTTCCTGTCGCTGCGGGTCAAGGTCGCGAAGGACTGGCAGCGCGACCCGAAGCAGCTCGGGCGCCTCGGGTTCTAGGGCGACGCCGGTTCCAGGGCGGGGCCGCCCGCATACATCGCTGGGATGACATCGGGTGTCGCGCGATGCATCCGGGTGGTTATGCGCGGCGTCGGGTGGTGGCGCGACCTACGGTAGGGGGATGCTCCGCACCCTGACCCGTCGGCAGCAGGTGGCCGACGTCGCCGTCGCCGTCGCGCTGTTCGTGCTGGCCGCCCTTCCGACGCTCTACGTCACCGGTAGCCTGCTGGTGCTGTTTGGCATGTGCGTCGCGATGGTCTACCGGCGCCTCCGGCCCGGCATCGCACTCGGCATCGCGTGGGCGGTGTCGCTGCTCCAGATGGCCGCCGCGCTGACGCCGGAGTACGCGAACATCCTCACGTTCGCCGTGCTCTTCGCCACCTCCGCGTACGGCAATAGGGCGGAGAAGTGGCTGGGCCTGGCGTCGACCGTCGTTGGCGCGTTCTTCGTGTCCGGGTACTTGGTGATCGGGCCGCAGTTCTTCGGCCTGTCGGGTGGGATCCCATCGCTCGACCAGGTGCCGAGGCTCGCCATGGCGTTCCTGGCCAGCCTCGCGCTGTTCCTCCTGGCCTGGACCCTCGGGTTCCTGGCCAGGACCTACGGCAATGCCCGCGCCAGTGGCGAGGCCAGGGCGCGTGCGGAAGGCGAGAAGGAGCGGGCGACGCAGACTGTCGCGGTGGAGCAGGAACGCACGCGCATCGCCCGCGACATGCACGACGTCGTTGCCCACTCGCTCGCGGTAGTGATCGCGCAAGCCGACGGCGCACGCTACGCCGCCGCATCCGACCCCACCGCCGTCGATTCCGCGCTCACCACCATTTCGTCCACCGCGCGGGAGGCGCTCGGCGACGTTCGCATCCTCCTGGGGCAGCTGCGGCACGACGAGGCGCCCGGCCCGCAGCCGGTGCTCGACGATCTTGAACGCCTGATCGTGCAGCTGCAGGGGTCCGGGCTGGTCGTCGAGCACCGCTCGGAGGGGGAGCAGGTGCAGCTCGGCGTCGGCGCCCAGCTGGCGGTGTACCGCATCGTGCAGGAGGCACTCACGAACGCGCTGCGCCACGGCGACGGAGCGGTACCCACCCGGCTCACGATGCGCTGGACCGCGGACGGAATCGAGGTGACGGTGGCCAATCGCGTCGCCCAGGGCAGGGGTGCGGACGGCCCGGACGGGGCGATCGGGCACGGACTCGTCGGCATGCGCGAGCGCGCGGTGCTCGCGGGCGGAACCTTCTCGGCCATGGCCGTCGGGGGTGAGTTCGTCGTGACCGCGAGCGTGCCCCGAACCGCACGTGCGGCGACGGACGGTGGTACGGCGTGAGCGGCATCAGGGTGGCCCTGGTCGACGACCAGGCGCTCTTTCGAGCGGGCATCCGCATGCTCGTGTCGAGCCAGCCCGACCTCGAGTTCGTCGGCGAGGCGGCCAACGGGCAGGAGGCCATCGCGATGGCGGAGCGCGACCGCCCCGACGTCATCCTCATGGACATCCGCATGCCGGTCATGGACGGCATCGACGCCACGCGAGGCATCCTGGCCGGGGCATCGGCACGGGCCGAAACCGGGCCGCGCATCATCGTGCTGACCACCTTCGACCTCGACGAGGCAGCCACCAGGGCCATCAGGGGCGGGGCCAGCGGGTTCGTGCTCAAGGATGCAGAACCGGAGTTCCTGCTCGCCGCCATCCGCACGGTGCACACGGGCACCAGCGTCATCGCGGCATCCGCGACGCGGGAACTGTTCGAGCACTTCGACCGCCGGTCTCGCGCGGAACCACCCGCGGCGTTCGCGGCGCTCACCGCCCGGGAGCGGGAGATCTTCGGCCTCGCGGCCCGCGGCCTCAGCAACGCCGAGATCGCGGCATCCGAATTCCTCAGCGAAGCGACCGTGAAGACCCACATCAGTCGCATCCTCGGCAAGCTCGAGCTGCGCGACCGCGTGCAGCTCGTCGTGTTCGCCTTCGAATACGGCCTCACCGGGTGATCCGGGTGCCTCAGTGCGCCTCGGGGCTGACTCGCGGATGACCGGGAATCATCCTCTCGGCGGACCGACGCGGTCCTCCCGCCCGATGATGCGGGTACCCGATGATTCCTAGCGTGGGGGCATGACCTCACCCAGAACGGCATCACCCCGCAGCCATCCCCCCGCCAACGCCCGCGGCCGTCACGACACGGCAGGATCGATCGCCCGTGTCGAGAACCTCAGCAAGACGTACGGCTCGGATGCGGGGCACGTCACCGCCCTCGCCGGCGTCTCCATCGCCATCCCCGCCGGTTCATTCACGGCCATCATGGGGCCGAGCGGTTCCGGCAAGTCGACCCTCATGCACATCATGGCCGGGCTCGACTCGGCGAGCGGTGGCCGGGCGTGGCTCGGTGACACCGAGATCACCGCGCTCGGCGACGCTGAGCTCACCGTGGTGCGCCGCCGCCGCATCGGGTTCGTCTTCCAGTCGTTCAACCTCGTGCCGACGCTCGACGTCGCCGGCAACATCAGCCTCCCGTTCGAGCTCGACGGCAGGCGACCCACCGGTGCGGAACAGGCCTGGATAGACGAACTGGTCGCGAGCCTCGGGCTCACCGACCGGCTGGCGCACCGGCCGCGTGAACTCTCTGGCGGACAGCAGCAGCGGGTCGCCATCGCCCGCGCGCTCGCGACCCGCCCCGACCTCGTCTTCGCCGACGAGCCGACGGGCAACCTCGACTCCCGCGCCGGGCGCGAGGTACTCACGCTGCTGCGCACCGCGAGCTCGAAGTACGGGCAGAGCATCGCCATGGTCACCCACGACCCCATCGCCGCGAGCTACGCCGACCGCATCCTCTTCCTGGCCGACGGCAGGCTGGTCGAGGAGAGGCCCAGGTCGACCGCGCAGGAGATCGGCCGCTTCATGCTCGACATGGAGCCGGCGGCGTGAGCGGCGTACGCCGGTCCGCCCGCGCAGCGGGCGCGCACGCGTCGACGGCCAGGAGCCGGGCCGCGGAGCGCAGCAGGGCGCTGCTCCGTGGGCATGCGCCGAGCATCCTCGTCGCGACGCTGTCGAGCGCCTTCGGGGTCGCGCTGCTGCTCGTCACGGGTAATCTCGCGATCGTCATCAGTGCCGATTCCGTCGCGGGTGCCGCGGGAACGCTCCCCATCTTCCTCGCCGTGGTCTCGCTGGTGTTCATCGCCATCGCGACCTACGTGGGCGCGATCGTCACCGCCAACACCTTCGCCACGATCATCGCCGGACGCACGCGCACCATTGCGCTGATGCGCCTGATCGGTGCCACCGCCCGCAGCCAGCGCCGGGCCGTTGCGCGGGAGGGCCTCGCGGTGGGCATCGTCGGGGCGGTGTGCGGCTTCGCGCTGGGCACCGTCGTCACCGTCGCGCTCATGGCGACCGCGGTGGGCACCGGGTTCGTTCCCGCCCTGGGGTTCGACTACGCGCAGCCGCTGACGCTCATCCCCGTGGTCGGGGTCGTCGTGACCACCTGGATCGCGTCGTGGCTCGGATCTCGCCGGGTGCTGACCGTCACGCCCATGCAGGCGACCGGCGCGGCCGAGGAGGCCAGCCACGAGGAGGCGACCGCCGACCGCGGCCGCACCGTGGCCTCGGTCGTGATGTTCGCCATCGGCACGCTGCTCCTCGCCCTCAGCGTCGTCGCCGGGCTGGTCAACCCTGCCGCCGTCCTCATCGGCGTGGTCGGGGGCATGCTCTCCTTCTCCGGCCTGGTGCTCGGCTCGCACCTGGTGATGCCACCCGCCCTTCGGGTGGTCGGACGGATGCTGGGCTCACGCCCCTCGTCGAGGCTCGCGGCCGAGAATGCGATGCGCTACCCGGAACGCAGCGCGCGGTCGACCATCGGGCTCGTCATCGGCGTTACCCTCGTCACGATGTTCTCGGTGGCGGTCGCGAGCTTCCAGCGCATCATCGAGGAATCCCGGCAGAACCAGCCGGGCGTGTATTACGGCATCGACGAGATACTGACCATCACCGTCGTGGTGTTCTCGGTGCTCATCGGCTTCAGCGCCCTGATCGCCGCGGTCGGCATGATGAACACCCTGTCGCTGAGCGTGCTGCAGCGCGGGAGGGAACTCGGCCTGCTGCGGGCGCTGGGCTTCACCTCGCGACAGCTGCGGTCGATGATCCTCGCCGAGAGTGCGCAGCTGACGGTCGCCGCGGTGCTGGTCGGCCTCGTGCTCGGCACCGGGTACGGCTGGGTGGGCGCGCAGTCGTTCCTCGGCTCGATCAACGGGTCACCCGGGCTGGTCGCCCCGGTGGTGCCGCCGTGGTTGTTGGCCGTGGTTGCACTCTCGGCGGCGGTGCTGACGGTCGCGGCATCCATCGCACCGACCCGCCGTGCGACCCGCATCAGCCCGGTCGCCGCCCTCGCCGCCACGTAGCGCTCGCCCCGGCCGTCTCGTGCACGCATCGGCCCGCCACGCACCCTGGCGGGCCGATGCGCGGTGGTACCCTCGGATCATGCTGTTCGGTCTGCTCCTCCTTAGCTGCCGCGACGAGTCCTAACCAGGCCTCACTCGTCGCGGAGTTCGTCGTCGGCTGACCACCCACTGACCTACAGGATCCGAGACCATGAAGAACACGCAGTCCGCATCATCGATGCCCATCCACAAGTACCGCCCGTACCACGAGACGTTCGCCGTCGACCTGCCCGACCGCACCTGGCCGTCGAAGCGCATCACCGAGGCGCCCCGCTGGTGCGCCGTCGACCTGCGCGACGGCAACCAGGCCCTCATCGACCCGATGAGCCCCGAGCGCAAGCGCATCATGTTCGACCTGCTGGTGCGCATGGGCTACAAGGAGATCGAGGTCGGGTTCCCCAGCGCGAGCCAGACCGACTTCGACTTCGTGCGCAGCCTCATCGACGACGACCTGATTCCCGACGACGTCACCATCCAGGTGCTCACGCAGGCGCGCGAGACGCTCATCAACCGCACCTACGAGTCCATCCGCGGTGCCAAGCGCGCGATCGTGCACCTCTACAACTCGACGAGCGTGCTGCAGCGCGACGTGGTCTTCCGCACCGACCGGCAGGGCATCATCGACATCGCCCTCGAGGGCGCCCGCCTGTGCAAGGCCGCCGAGGCGACCATTCCCGAAACCACCGTCTTCTACGAGTACTCACCCGAGAGCTACACCGGCACCGAGCTCGAGTTCGCCCTCGACATCTGCAACCAGGTGATCGAGGTGTTCCAGCCGACCCCCGACCGCAAGGTCATCATCAACCTGCCGGCCACCGTCGAGATGGCCACCCCCAACGTCTACGCCGACTCCATCGAGTGGATGTCGCGCCGCCTCGCCCACCGCGAGAACGTGCTGCTCAGCCTGCACCCGCACAACGACCGCGGCACCGCCGTCGCGGCCGCCGAACTGGGCTACCTCGCCGGCGCCGACCGCATCGAGGGCTGCCTGTTCGGCAACGGGGAGCGCACCGGCAACGTCGACCTCGTCGCCCTCGGCATCAACCTGTTCACGCAGGGCATCGACCCGCAGATCGACTTCAGCGACCTCGACGAGGTCAAGCGCACCGCCGAGTACTGCAACCAGCTGCCCGTGCCAGAACGCAGCCCGTGGGCGGGCGACCTGGTCTACACCGCGTTCAGCGGCTCGCACCAGGACGCCATCAAGAAGGGCTTCGAAGCGATGGCAGTGGATGCCGCGGCGCGGGGCACCACCGTCGACGACCTGGTGTGGGCCGTTCCCTACCTGCCCATCGACCCCAAGGACCTCGGGCGCAGCTACGAGGCAGTCATCCGGGTCAACTCGCAGTCCGGCAAGGGCGGCGTCGCCTACCTGCTCAAGACCGACCACGCGCTCGACCTACCGCGCAAGCTCCAGATCGAGTTCAGCGGCGTCGTGCAGGCCAAGACCGACGCCGAGGGCGGCGAGGTCACCAGCCAGCAGATCTGGGACATCTTCACCGACGAGTACCTGCCGGCCGACGACGCCGACGACAAGTGGGGTCGCTTCGAGCTGACCCGCACCCGCACCTCGAGCGACATGTCCGGCGTCGTGTCACTCAACGCCGACCTGCGCGTGGGCGACCGCGAGATCACCACCGAGGCCACCGGCAACGGGCCGATCGACGCATTCCTCGAGGTGCTCGCGGGCCAGGGCATCCAGGTCACCGTCTACGACTACGTCGAGCACGCGCTCAGCGCCGGCGGCGACGCCCTCGCCGCATCGTATGTCGAGTGCGCCGTGGGCGATGTGAAGCTGTGGGGCGTCGGCATCGACGCCGACATCTCCACCGCGTCGCTCAAGGCCGTGGTCTCGGCAGTCAACCGCGCGGTACGCAACAACGCCGACGATCGCGAGCTCGTCAGCGCCTGACCCATCGCCCCGATATCCGGTCCGGTATTAGCCCACAGCTGATGCTGGGCCGGATATCAGTGGTTTCGGGGCCGATGTCAGCGCACCGCGAGGATGTAGAGCACCCCGGCCGCCGACGTCGACCAGCTGGCGAGGCTGCCGACGAGAAACTCCTCGGCCTTCGAGCCAGACCCGCGGTCGTCGGAGATCTCGGGAAACCGCACGATGCCCTTCGCTGCGACGAGGGCCGCGATCACGGCGTGCGCGCCGCTCAGGGCGAGCATCACGATGAGCAGGCGCTCCACCGGGCCGATCAGCCGGCCGCCCCGCAGCATGTGCCCGGAGGGGATCGCCCTCGGTTGTTCGACCGATGCCAGCACCCGGCCGCCGACGCGCACCAGCCAGCCCTTCGCCGGCGGGGTGATGGATGCCTCGCCGCCCGCATCCCCGTGGGCGCGCCCCAGCGCGGCCCGGGCGACCAGGTTGCCACTGCGGGTCAGGAACACCGCGACACCCACGACGGCCACCGCCGCGGTGAGGGAGACCCCCTGCAGGCTGCCGAGCGGCACGGCGTCGTACGCATCGACGAGGAACCCGGATGCGGTGGCAGCCGTTCCATCGACGAAGGTCGTCGCCGCGATCAGCACGCCGAGTGCCGCGACCGGCCAGAGCGGGGCCGTGCTGGCCGGCATGGCGAGCATCCAGCCGATGGCGAGCGCGACGCATCCACAGACCGCAAGGAGGGGAACGCCGAGGCCCGTCGCCGCGAGGGTTCCGAGTGCCGCCCACACGACCGCCGCCAGCAGCCACGCCCGCACGCCGGTCTGCCGCGCCCGCGCGATGTCGGTGGAGCCGATGAAGAGCAGCAGGATCGACGCGATCATTCGGTCACGGCTCCGGTCATGGCCTGGTGTGCGGCCAGCAGGGCGGCGCCACCCGACCGGCGGAGGTTCTGCGACACGGCGGACTGCGTGATGCCCTCGTCTCGGGCGAGGTCGGACTGCGGTCGGCCGAGCAGTGTTCCGGCGGCCAGCCGTCTCTCGCGGGGGTTCATCGCGCCGATCGCCTGGTCGCGCATCAGCAGGTAGGCGTTGACGACCCCGGCGGCCGCGTCGTCGGGGTCCACGGCGAAGAACCAGCTGCGCGCGAAGGGGTGGTGGCCGTGCTCCCGCCGGTGCGCCTCGTCGATCGCGCGGCGTGCGCACCACCAGGCCGAGCCGTCCTGGATTGACCCGTCCCGGCCGCGGGTGTCGCCGTCGACGACGGCGCGCGTCTCGCCGAGCCCCAGCCCGAACCGGCAGTCGACGTCGGCGGGCAGGGCGAGGCGCACGACGGTCGTGGCGCGCAGGGCGTCTGGCACGCTGTCGTACACCGCCTGGAACTCATCGCCCACCGTCGCCCACAGCGGTTCGACCGGGCGGGCCGCGTCGCTTGCCGCGTCGAAGGCGGTGTGGATGCTGCGCTGCCCGGTGCCTCGATCGGCGAGGTCACGGGACCGCACGATGTCGACGATGAGTGCCACCCGCGAATCCGTCATCCCATAAGCATATGACTAATTGCGGACCAGATATAAGCCCTCAGCTCATCGGGTGCGTTGCACTCGCTCCGCACCGCGCGGCATCCGCGTTGCATCCTGCACCTCGCCGACGAGCTCCTCGATGATGTCCTCGAGAAACAGCACGCCCGTGGTGGTGCCATTCTCGTCGAACACCCTGGCGACGTGGGCGCCGGTGCGCCGCATGGCGGCGAGGGCGTCTTCGAGTTCGCTGGTGCGGAACGCCGAGGCGAGGCGACGGATGCGCTTGACCGGCACCGGCCGGTGGAACGTGGCGGGCGTCGCCAGGTCGAGCACGTCCTTGAGGTGCAGGTACCCGGTCGGCACTCCGTCGTCGTCGCTGAGGATGTAGCGCGAGAAGCCGTGCTTGCCGACCGCGCGCTGGATGTCCGCGGGCGACGCGGTCGCCGGCAGCTGCACCATCTCGCTGATCGGCACCTCGACGTCGGCCACGGTCTTGGTCGTGAACTCGAACGCCGCGGCGAGGGTTCCGCTGGCGTCGGTGAGCGCACCCTCGCGGGTGGACTGCTCCACGATGTTCGCGACCTCGTCGAGCGTGTAGGTGCTCGTGGCCTCGTCCTTCGGCTCCACCTTGAAGAGGCGCAGGATGCCGTTGGCCGCGGTGTTGAGCGTCCAGATGACGGGGCGCACGATCTTCGAGACGACGACGAGCGGGGGAGCGAGCAGCAGGGCCGCGCGGGTGGGGATCGAGAACGAGATGTTCTTCGGCACCATCTCGCCGAGCACGACGTGCAGGAAGGTCACGAGCAGCAGGGCGGTGATGAACGCGATGACGCCGATCGCCTCGCCGGAGAGGGCGGTGAACCCGAGGGGAATCTCGAGCAGGTGGTGGATGGCGGGCTCGGAGACGTTGAGGATCACCAGCGAGCAGACCGTGATGCCGAGCTGGCTGGTGGCGAGCATCAGGGTCGCGTGCTCCATGGCCCACAGGGTGGTCTTCGCCGCCTTGCTGCCCTCTTCAGCGCGAGGCTCGATCTGCGACCGCCTGGCCGAGATCACGGCGAACTCCGCGCCGACGAAGAAGGCGTTCACCGCGAGCAGCACGACGAGCCAGATGATTCCGGGCAGGTACTCACTCATGGGTCAGGTCTTTCGTCAGGGCGTCGACCGTGCGGTCGTGGGCGGTCTCGATGGGCTCGCCGTCGGCGTCCACCGGGTCGGCGATCGTGTACTTGAGGCGTTCGACGTGGTTCGCGATCACCCGGTCCACGCGCAGCGTGCCGTGGTCGAGGTGCACTTCGTCGCCGAGTTCGGGGATGCGGTTCAGCTGGTCGGCGACGAAGCCGGCGATGGTGTCGTACTCCTCGCCGTCCGGCACCGTGATGCCGGCGCGGTCGAACAGCTCGTCTGGACGCAGGGATGCGTCGAAGGTGATCGACTTGCCGGTCAGTACGACGCCGACCCTGGTGCGGTCGTGCTCGTCTTCCAGCTCGCCGACGAGTTCTTCGACGAGGTCCTCCAGCGTCACGACACCGGCGGTTCCGCCGTGCTCGTCGGAGACGATGGCGATCTGCAGGCCCTGGCCGCGCAGGATGCCGAGCAGGGAGTCGACGGTCATCGACTCAGGCACGCGCAGCGGCTCCACCATCAGCTCGGAGGCGGGCACGCTGCCGCGGTGCTCGAGTGGTACGGCGAACGCACGCTTGACGTGCAGCACGCCGACGATGTCGTCGGAGTCGCGCCCGATGACCGGGAAGCGTGAGTACCCGGTGGCGGTCGCGATGGTGATGATGGTGTCGGCCGAGTCGTCGCGGTGCACCGAGGTCATGCGCACCCGCGGGGTCATGACGTCGTCGGCGGTGTGGTCGGAGAACCGCAGCGTGCGGTTGAGAAGGTCGGCGTGGTCGCGGTCGAGGAGGCCCTCGAGCGCCGACCTGCGCACCAGCGAGCTCAGCTCCTCTGCGCTGCGCGCGCCGGAGAGCTCTTCCTTCGGCTCGATGCCGAACGAGCGGATGATCGCGTTCGCGGTGTTGTTGAACAGCAGGATGATCGGCTTGAACACCGCGGTGAAGACGGTCTGGAACGGCACGACCAACTGCGCGGTCTTGAGCGGCAGAGCGAGGGCGAAGTTCTTGGGCACGAGTTCGCCGATGATCATCGAGAAGACGGTGGCGATGAGGATGCCGATGACGGATCCGATTGCCGAGACGGCGCCTTCGGGAACGCCGAGCGACGTCAGCGGTCCGCTGAGCAGCGCGCTGATCGCGGGCTCGAAGGTGTATCCGGTGAGCAGCGTGGTCAGCGTGATGCCGAGCTGCGCACTCGAGAGGTGCGTCGACGTGATCTTGAGCGCGGAGATGGTGGGGGCGAGGCGTTTCTCGCCCCGCGCCTGCCTGGCTTCAAGTTCACCGCGGTCGAGATTGACCAGCGAGAACTCGGATGCGACGAACATGCCGGTGCCGACGGTCAGCACGAGGCCGACGCCGATCATGATCAGTTCGTACACAGAACAGCCCCTTCCGTCTCAGCGCCGATGATGGCGGAGGTGACGGCACGGGGCCAGGGTTTATGAGAGGGGGGGTCATCCATTGTGCCGACCACGGTATCAGGGAGTCGGCTGTGAAACGGTCGGCCCGCGTGCCCCGGCGGGCGCTACTGGTTCGAGCCGCGGCCCCGGCGCGGAAACCGCGGCCGACGAATCCGGGTGATGCGGGGCACGTGCTCGATGCGCCGCTGCTCGGGTAGCGACCAGTTGAACAGCACGGCGAGCACCCTGATACCGACGGTCACGGCGACGCCGATGGTCGCCGCGATGCCGATGGGCACGCCGAGCTCGAGCAGCACGACGAGGGTCGCCGAGCCGCCGACGGCGGCGACGGCGTAGAGCGACCCGACGTGCATGAGCGCGATGGGGAGGTTCAGCAGCATGTCGCGCAGGATCGAGCCGCCCACCGCGGCGACGGTGCCGACGAAGATCGCGGGCACCTCGGGCAACCCGTAGGCGAGGGCCTTGGTGGTGCCGATCGCCCCGAAGATGCCGATGGTGAGGGCGTCGAGCACCGTGATGGCCGTGTTCACCCTGGAGAACACCCGCTCGAGCAGCATCCCGGTCAGGGCCGCACTGGTGGCGACGATCAGGTACCAGTTCGTGGTGAGGGCGACCGGAATGATGGCGAGGATTACATCGCGCGCGAAACCGCCGCCGAAGCCGGCGACCAGGCCGATGATGGCGACGCCCAGCAGGTCGAGGCGGCGGTCGCGAAACTGGGCCGCGAACATGGCCCCCTGCAGCGCGCCGACGGCGATCGCGAGAAGATCGGCCCACAGGGGGATCACGATCTGGCTGGCGTTCACGGTCATTGATACCACGCGGGGAGAACCGGGCGGGGCGCTTCGATGCGTCGCTGCCGGACGTGCCGCTGCCGCCCGTCGCACCCGGCTCGCACGGGCCGCGGGGGATACTTGATGCATGCCTCTTTACCGTGACGAAGCCGTCGTGCTGCGCACGTACAAGCTGGGGGAGGCCGACCGCATCGTCATCATGCTCAGTCGCAGCCACGGCAAGATCCGGGCCGTCGCGAAGGGCGTCCGCCGCACCGCGTCGAAGTTCGGGGCCCGCCTCGAACCGTTCATGGTCGCCGACGTGCAGCTGTACGAGGGCCGCACCCTCGACATCATCACCCAGGCCGAATCGCTCGGCTCCTACGGTGCCGCAATCACCGGTGACTACTCGAGCTACACCGCGGCGAGTGTGATGGTCGAAACCGCAGACAAGGTGACAGAAGACGACGGCAGCCTGCAGCAGTACCTGCTGCTCGTCGGCGCGCTACGGTCGCTGGCCCGCCGCGAGCACAGCCCGGGGCTCACCCTCGACTCCTACCTGTTGCGCGCGCTGAGCGTCGCCGGGTGGTCGCCGAGCTTCTCCGACTGCGCGATGACCGGGGCGCCCGGCCCGCATTCCGCGTTCGTGGTGCACCTGGGTGGCGTGGTCGCCGACGAGGTCGCACCTCCCGGGGCCCCCCGATTGGATGCCGCGACCATCGGCCTGCTGTCGTCGCTGCTCACCGGCGACTGGGCTGCAGCCGACGCCGCCGACGAGCGAACCCGCACCCACGCGAGCGGCATCGTCGCCGCCTACACGCAGTTCCACCTGGAACGCAGTCTTCGGTCGCTGGAGCACGTGGACCGAACGCCGGACAGCCGCCCGGCATCCACCACCAACGGCAACACCCGATGACCCGGCCCGCCCCGGTGGCTGCCCCGGCCCGAACGAATGGACCCGCCTGATGACGCGCAAGACCCACCGCGACGCCATCGACTTCGTACCCATCGACTGGACCGGCGTCTACCCGCCGGCGTTGCCGCCCAAGGCGGTGCCGAACCACGTGGCGATCGTGATGGACGGCAACGGGCGCTGGGCGAACGGCAAGGGGCTCACCCGCATCGAGGGGCACAAGGCCGGCGAGGCGTCGCTGCTCGACGTGGTGGCCGGCGCGATCCAGGCCGGGGTCAAGCACCTGAGCGTGTACGCGTTCTCCACCGAGAACTGGAAGCGCTCGCCCGACGAGGTCAGGTTCCTGATGGGGTTCAACCGGTCGGTGCTGCACCGCCGCCGCGACCAGCTCAACGACTGGGGCGTGCGCATCCGCTGGGCGGGGCGCACCCCGCGGCTGTGGGCCTCGGTCATCAACGAGCTCAAGTTCGCCGAGCAGCTCACCGCGGGCAACTCGACGCTGACCCTCACCATGTGCGTCAACTACGGCGGGCGCACCGAGATCGCCGACGCCGCCCGTCGCCTGGCCGAAGAGGTTGCCGCGGGCAGGCTCAAGCCGGTCGGCATCACCGAGAAGTCGCTCCAGAAGGCGATGTACGTGCCCGACCTGCCCGACGTCGACCTGTTCGTGCGCAGCTCGGGCGAGCAGCGCACGAGCAACTTCATGCTGTGGCAGAGCGCGTATGCCGAGATGGTGTTCCTCGACACGCTGTGGCCCGACTTCACCCGCGAGCAGCTGTGGCAGGCGATCGGCATGTACGCGTCGCGCAACCGGCGCTTCGGCGGCGCGATCGACGCGCCGACCGCCTGACGAGCGCGGTGGCGTCGGCCCGCCGGGCCATGATGGATGCATGACTGATGCACCGGCCACAAGCCGCACACCGTCCACCGGCACCACACCTGCCGCCACTGTCCCCATCCCGTCGCCCGCCCTCGCCGCCGCGATCGCGAGCTTCGGCGACACCCGCGGCTACCTCGCCGCCGCGTCGTCCGGCGTTCCGACCGTGCAGGCCGTCGAGGCGATGAAGCACGACCTCGACCTGCGTGCTGCCGCCCGCCGCAACCCGATGGACTATGACGCCATCCTCGAGGCCACCCGCGCCCACTACGCGCACCTCGTCGGCGTCACCCCCGACCGGGTCGCCACCGGGTCCCAGACCTCCGTGCTCGCCAGCGTCGTCGCCGCGGCCATCCCCGCCGGCGCCGAGGTGCTCTGCGTCGACGGCGACTTCAGCTCGATCGTGTTCCCGTTCCTGCAGCGCGACGACATCACCGTGCGGCACGTCGCCGTCACCGAGATCGCCGACAGCATCACCGATTCGACCTGGCTCGTCGCCTTCTCGCACATCCAGTCCCTCACCGGCACCGTCGCCGACGCGCCCGCGATCGTCGCGGCCGCCGCCCTGCACGGCGCGCACACCCTCTGCGACACGACGCAGTCCGCCGGCGTTCACCCCGTCGACGCGTCGCTCTTCGACGCGACCGTGTGCCACGCCTACAAGTGGCTCAGCGCGCCCCGCGGAGTCGCCTTCCTCACCCTGTCACCCGACTTCCAGCAGCTGCTCACGCCGCTGCAAGCCGGCTGGTACGCCGGCGAGAGCGTATGGCAGTCCTGCTACGGGCCGACCATGACCCTCGCCCCCGATGCCCGCCAGTTCGACGTCTCCCCGGCGTGGCCGGCATGGGTCGGCGCGGAGCACACCATCGGCCTGTTCGCCTCCCTCGACATGCACGAGGTGTGGGCCAGGGCATCCGGCCTCGGCGACCTGCTCTGCGACGGCCTCGGCATCCCGCGCCAGCACCAGGCCATCGTCACCTGGGCCGACCCCGACGGCGAAGACCTCGCGCGGCTCATCGCCGCCGACATCCGCGCCACCGGTCGCGCGGGCCAGCTGCGGGCCGCGATGCACATCTGGAACGACGAGATGGATGTCGCAGCCGTCGTCGCCGCCCTGCGCAGCTGACCCCGCAACCGACGCCCGCAACCCACGCCCGCAGCCGACCCCGGCGACCCCACCCGGGGGCCGTCACCCGCCCTCCGCGTGCCGCGCCCGTCATTACCGCGCCGCTAGGCTGGGGACTTCGCAATCCCGGGCCGCTCATCCAGCGCGGCCGAAATTCTTTGGAGTTATCCGTGGCCAACGCCTCCCGTCTCGATCCCGTCATCAACCTCGCCAAGCGCCGGGGCTTCGTGTTCCAGGCCGGTGAGATCTACGGCGGATCGCGGTCGGCGTGGGACTACGGACCTCTGGGCGTCGCGCTCAAGGAGAACATCAAGCGGCAGTGGTGGCAGTACATGGTGCAGGGCCGCGACGACGTCGTCGGGCTCGACTCGAGCGTCATCCTGCCGCGGCAGGTGTGGGAGGCATCCGGCCACGTCGAGGTCTTCAGCGACCCGCTGGTCGAATCCCTGCACACCCACAAGCGCTACCGCGCCGACCACCTCCTCGAGCAGTACGAGGAGAAGCACGGCCACCCGCCGGCCAACGGCCTCGCCGACATTCGCGACCCCGACACCGGCCAGCCCGGCTCGTGGACCGAACCGCAGAACTTCTCCGGATTGCTCAAGACCTTCCTCGGACCGGTCGACAACGAAGAGGGCATGGCCTACCTCCGCCCTGAGACCGCACAGGGCATCTTCGTGAACTTCGCCAACGTGCTCGGCGCCTCCCGGCAGAAGCCCCCGTTCGGCATCGGCCAGATCGGCAAGAGCTTTCGCAACGAGATCACGCCCGGAAACTTCATCTTCCGCACCCGCGAGTTCGAACAGATGGAGATGGAGTTCTTCGTCGAGCCGGGCACCGACGCCGACTGGCACCAGTACTGGATCGACCACCGACTCGCCTGGTACACCGACCTCGGTATCGACCCCGAGAACCTGCGCCTGTTCGAGCACCCCGCCGAGAAGCTGTCGCACTACTCGACCCGCACCGTCGACATCGAGTACAAGTTCGGGTTCCAGGGCAGCCAGTGGGGCGAGCTCGAGGGCATCGCGAACCGCACCGACTTCGACCTGAGAACGCACAGCGCAGCATCCGGAACCGACCTGTCGTACTTCGACCAGACCAAGGACGAGCGCTGGGTGCCCTACGTCATCGAGCCGGCCGCGGGCCTCACCCGCTCGCTGATGGCCTTCCTGGTCGACGCGTACTCCGAAGACGAGGCGCCGAACACCAAGGGCGGCGTCGACAAGCGCACCGTGCTGCGCCTCGACCGGCGCCTCGCCCCGGTCAAGGTCGCCGTGCTTCCACTGTCGCGCAACGAGCGCCTGTCGCCGGTGGCCCGCGAGCTCGCGGCCGACCTGCGCAAGTACTGGAACATCGACTTCGACGACGCCGGCGCCATCGGCCGCCGCTACCGCCGCCAGGACGAGATCGGCACCCCGTTCTGCGTCACCGTCGACTTCGACACCCTCGACGACAAGGCCGTCACCGTGCGCGAGCGCGACTCGATGGCGCAGGAGCGCATCTCGCTGGACCGCCTGCGCGGCTACCTCGCCGAGCAGCTGCTCGGGTCGTAACCCCTACTGGGGTGCTGGCGATCGCCCCCGGATACCCGGGATGCAGGAATACCCCGGGTCCGGGGCGGTTGCACTACGGGTGACTCCCGCAATCAAAGTAGACATCTGGTCCGATGTTCAGTGCCCGTGGTGCTACATCGGCAAGCGCAAGTTCGAGGCCGCCGTCGAGACCTTCTCCGGCGACGTCGAGGTCGAGTACCACTCCTTCGAACTGGCCCCCGACACCCCGGTGGACTTCGAGGGGTCGCCCGTCGACTACCTCAGCCGCCGCAAGGGGCTCCGCCGCGACGAGGTCGAGAAGATGCTCGCGAACGTCGTCGACATCGCGGCTGGCGTCGGCCTCGAGTACCACTACGAGACCGTGCACCAGACGAACACCATCAAGGCTCATGAGCTGTTGCACTACGCGAAGGCGCACGGTCGCCAGCTCGACATGAAGGAGCGCCTGCTCAAGGCCTACTTCGTCGACGGCCGTCACGTCGGACGCATTCCCGACCTGGCCGACCTCGCCGCCGAGATCGGCCTCGACCGCGACGACGTGCAGCGCGAACTCGAGGCCGAGACCTATCTGGCCGCGGTCAAGGCCGACGTCGCGCAGGCGGAGGCCTACGGCATCCACGGCGTTCCGTTCTTCGTGATCGACGGACGGTACGGCATCTCCGGCGCACAGGACCCCGCCACCTTCGTGCAGGCACTCGAGCAGGTCGCATCCGAGCGGACGGCCGCCCAGTGAACCCGGTCACCGCGTCGCTGCCGATCGTGTCGCCGACCCCCACCACTCCCATCCGCACCGTCCCCGGCGGGCTCACCATGGTGGGCGCGTCCCACGCGGCGGCCTGCGAGGGCGACGCGTGCATCGTGCCGGGCGCGCACGAGCAGGCGATCGTCAACCAGCGGCTGGACGACGACCTCGTCTAGCCATCCCGTGGCCGGCCGCCCGGCCGGGGGCTACCCGATCGTGAGCGGGTCGGTGATGTCGGCGATCGTCGCGTCGAGTGTGCTGAGAAGCGCCGCGGCATCCACGAACATGCTCATGCCGTGCTGGCCTGCCCCCATCGCAATGCGGCCGTGGCCAGCCACCGCGTCGGTGATCGTGGCGTCGGCGAACACCGGCCACGCCGTGGTGCTGCCGAGCGGCGTGATAGTGCCGCGCTCGTACCCGGTGGCCGCGAGCGCGAGCTCGGCCTCGGGAAGGCGTAGCTTGTTCACGCCCACCACCGCTCGCAGCTTCGGCCAGGAGATCTGCCGGTCGCCGGGAACCAGCGCGAACAGGAACGCGCCGTCCTTGCGCTTGACCACGAGCGTCTTGACTATCGACCGCGGTGCGATGCCCAGCACCGCCGCGGCTTCGGCGAGGGAACCGGCCGGTGCGCGCTCGACGAGCTCGATCTGGAGGCCCCGCGCCGCGGCATCCACCTCGACCCTGGCACTGCCCACCAGCGGCCCCGCACCGGTATCCGGTCCTGCACCACTGTCATTCGCGTCGGTGGTCACGGCACTCCGTTCTGGCGGCCAGCGCGACTCTGAAAGAATCGACGAGTGACCACTCTCTCACCCACGGCTCCGGCCCTGCGAATCGGGCCCATCGACCTCGATGTGCCCGTCGTTCTCGCGCCGATGGCCGGAATCACGAACACGGCGTTCCGGCGCCTGTGCCGCGAATTCGGGGCCGGCCTCTACGTCAGCGAGATGATCACCAGCCGCGCGCTCGTCGAGCGCACCCCGGCGAGCATGCGCCTCATCCAGCACCACGAATCCGAGACCACCCGCAGCATTCAGCTCTACGGCGTCGACCCGAAGACCGTCGCCGAAGCCGTCACCATGCTGGTCGCCGAGAACCGCGCCGACCACATCGACCTCAACTTCGGCTGCCCGGTTCCCAAGGTCACCCGCAAGGGCGGGGGAGCGGCCCTGCCGTGGAAGATCGACCTGTTTCGCGACATCGTCGAGCGCGCCACCCGCGCCGCAGGCGACATCCCGCTCACCGTCAAGATGCGCAAGGGCATCGACGACGACCACCTCACCTATCTCGAGGCCGGGCGCGCGGCCGAGGGCGCAGGGGTCGCCAGCATCGCGCTGCACGCGCGCACCGCCGCCGAGTTCTACAGCGGAACCGCCGACTGGTCGGCCATCACGAAGCTCAAGCAGGCGATCACGTCTGTTCCCGTGCTCGGCAACGGCGACATCTGGTCGGGCGCCGACGCGCTGCGCATGATGGACGAGACGGGCTGCGACGGCGTCGTCGTGGGGCGTGGATGCCTCGGCCGCCCGTGGCTGTTCGGAGACCTGGTCAGCGCCTTCAGGTCCCGTACCGACGGCACCCCATACGAAACCGCCCAGCCGTCACTCGGGGTCGTCGCGGCCACGCTGCGACGGCACACCGAGCTGCTCGCCGAGTTCCTCGGCAGCGAGGAGTGGGCCTGCCGCGACATCCGCAAGCACGTCACCTGGTACTTCAAGGGCTACCCGGTCGGCAGCGAACTGCGCGCGGCACTCGGGCTGGTCGAGAGCATCCAGCAGATGGACGATCTGCTCGGCACCCTCGACGGCGACATGCCATACCCCGGTGCCGACGCCGAAGGCCCGCGCGGCCGGGCAGGCACCCCGAAGCGCCCCACTCTGCCGACCGGTTGGCTCGACAGCCAGCAGCTCGGCGACGCGCACCGCGCGACCCTCACCGAAGCAGAATTGAGCCACAGTGGCGGTTGACACCGGCAGCGCACACACCGGCAGCGCACCGACCGGCAGCGCACCGACCGGCGGCGCCCAGGTCGGCAGCGCGGGCACCGGCATCCCGGCGGGCAGCGGCTACGACGAACGCGACGCCGCACGCTGGCTGCCGGAGGAGCACTCCAGCCGCCGCAGCGACTTCGCCCGCGACCGCGCTCGCGTGCTGCACTCCAGCGCGCTGCGCCGCCTCGCCGCGAAGACGCAGGTGCTGAGCCCCGCCGCCGGCCTCGACTTCGCCCGCAACCGCCTCACGCACTCGCTCGAGGTCGCGCAGGTCGGCCGTGAGCTCGCGACGAGCATGGGGCTCGACCCCGACGTCGTCGACACCGCGTGCCTCGCCCACGACCTCGGGCACCCGCCGTTCGGCCACAACGGCGAACGCGCCCTCAACGACTGGGCGGTCGACATCGGCGGGGTCGAGGGCAACGCGCAGACGCCGCGCCCGCTCCCCCCCATCGAGCCCCAGGTGTTCGGCCCCGACGGGCGCCCCCCCGGGCTCCACCCCACCCGGGCCAGCCTCGCCGCGCGCTGCAAATACCCGG
>NZ_JAALGE010000050.1 GCF_011057645.1 Marisediminicola senii
CGCAGACTCCGGGCGCGCAGACTCGGGCCGCGCAGAAACGTCGGGCGTCATGGATGACTCACGCCTCCGGTCGCTGGAACCACGGCGGGTACACCGCGACCTTCGGCTTGTGTGCCGCACCCGCCAGGATCTTCTTGACCTGGTCGCGCACCTTGTCGTTCGCGACCCCGAGCAGCGTCACCTGATCGACCGGGAACGACTCGCGCACGAGCAGTTCGGCCTCGAGGATCTCGGTCTGCTCCTCGTCGGCGCGCAGGGTGCGCAGCATGCGGTCACGGGCTTCGGGGTTCGATCCGATGCGAGTGAGCACATGTGCGGCGTCGCCGTCGGTGACCGCGACGGCCTCGTCGTCGTCGTGCACCGCGATGGCCTGCTTCACGGTGCTGACCAGCATCACGAAGTCGGCGGGGGCGAGGTCGCGGGCGGTCGCGGCGAGTCGCGGGTCGACCGTCTGGGCACGCAGCCCCTCCCACACGTTCGCGTTGGGCGCGAGGAAGAAGGGAACGAACTGGGCGATGCTGTCGCTGCCTCCCCCGGCGATGGGGGTGTTGCGGCGCCGCGCGCGGGTGTCGCCCGACGAGATGTCGACCGCGGGCCGGTTCTCCCACAGCGCGCTGCCGTCGGCGAGCAGGTGGCCGTCGGCGAGGATGCCGGGCAGGTTGCTGATGTGCGTGAGGTGATAGATGCGCTGACCGCCGACGTCTTCCAGGGCCTTCAGCGGCTTGAGTGGGGCGGCCTTGCGGGTGCCGGCGAGCTTGGTCGAGCGCGGGGTGCGGGTGCGGGGTGCGGGGGACGCGGCCTCGAGCACGGGGACCGCCTTCGGGAAGCACATGTCACACGACCCGTTATCGAAACCGTGGATACATTCTTCGGCCAATGGAGTGCCTTTCGTTGTCGCGGGGCCCTGTGTCGACCCGGCTGTCGACGGAGGCACCGCTCCCTTAACGGTACGACTGTTTCGCGGTGCGGATCACCGATTCCGGCGGGCCGTGTCGCGCGGCGATACCCTGACGGCATGAGTAGCCCGCACCAGACCCGCCCCATCGATCCCGAATCCGCCCGACGGCTCGCCGCCCGGGGGCTGCGCATGGATCTCGTCGACACCTCCGACGCCGAGGCGTTCGCCCGCTGGCACGTGGTCGACGCGCGGGGGTTCCACGAGTCCCGTCCGCGCCCCGAGTCGATCGCGGCCCTCGTCGAGGGCGTGGCATACCGCCGCACCACCGGCGTCTGGGACGACACGGCAGTGGATGCCGCCTCCCCCGTGTCGACCGTCAGCTCCTGGCCCGTGCAGCTCACGGTGCCGGGCGAACGCAGCGTCACCGCGTGGGCCATCAGCTCGGTATCCGTCGCACCGACCCACCGGCGTCGCGGCATCGCGCGCGCGATGATCGAAGCCGAGCTGCGCACCGCCCACGCGGAGGGCGTGCCGGTCGCCGCGCTGACCGCCACCGAGGCAACCATCTACGCCCGGTTCGGCTTCGCCCCGTCGGCCATGGCGGCCACCTGGAAGATCGACACGCGCCGGGCGTCGTGGGTCGGGCCCGAGGCATCCGGTCGCCTGCACTTCATCGACGCCGCCGCGCTGCAGCAGATCGCCCCCACGCTGATGGAGCGGGTGCGGCTGCAGTTCGCCGGCGAGATCGAGCACTGGGATCACCTGCTCGACCGCATGCTCGGCATCGGCATCGACGACCAGGAGCGCGCGAGGGCACTGCGCATCGTGCGCTACGACGACGCGTCCGGCGAGGCGCAGGGCTTCGCGCTCTACACGATCGCGGTGTCACCGACCGATTTCTCGTCGAACACCCTGACCGTGGAATACCTGGTCGCCGCCAACGACGACGCCTACGCCGGACTGTGGCGGTTCATGTTCGAGATCGACCTCGTCGGGCAGGTCAACGCGCCGCTGCGCTCGATCGACGAGCCGTTCTCCTGGCAGGTGTCAGACACCCGCGCCATCACCAAGACGGCCGAGGGCGACCACCTGTGGACACGCATCCTCGACGTTCCCGCCGCCCTGTCGGCCCGCACCTACTCGGCGCCGGGGCGGTTCACCTTCACCGTGACCGACGAGCTCGGCTACGCGGATGGCACGTTCTCGCTCGACGTCGACGCGTCCGGGTTAGGGGTGGTGCGCCAGGTCGACGCCGACTCAGGAGAAGTGGATGCCGCGGCGCCCGACCAGCTGCGGGCGCGGGTCTCCCTCAGCGTGAACGACCTCAGCGCCCTGTACCTCGGCGGCGTATCGGCGGTCACCCTGGCCAGGGCCGGGCGCATCGTCGAGCACGTGGCGGGCTCGGTCGCCGCGATCGACGCGTCGTTCCGCTCGCCCGTGGCCCCGTGGCTGGGCATCTGGTTCTAGCAGCCCACGCGCTACCATTGCGGCACCATGACGCCGTACCTGTCCGATGCCTCGCGCGACGCCGTCCGGCGCCTGCTCGAGGGGCACGACGCCGAGAGCGTGCCCGACCCGCTGACGCAGGTGCGCGACATCCGGTCGGCCAGCCTGGCGCTCGATGCGGACGACGCCGTGCTTCGCGCGGTGCGCAGTGCCCTCGACGGCGGCGAGACCTGGGAGGCGATCGCGAAGGCGGCGAGCCTCGGCGTCGCCGCGGCGAAGTGGCGCTGGCAGGGCAGCGACGACGAGATCGCCGCCCGGCACGCGGCGGGTCGCAAGCGCGCGGCCCGGCCGAGCTCGGTGCCGACCGACCTGCCAGGGCTCTCGGTGGCCGACGCCGCGAAGACCCTCGGCGTCACCGCGCAGGCGGTCTACCTGCGCATCACGCGGGGATCGCTGCGATCGACGACGATCGAGCTCGATGACGGGCGCAAGTACAAGCGCGTCTTCCTCGACGAGGCTGCGGAGTAGTCCGCTACTCCATGTCCTCGGCGGTCGCCACGCGGCCGCCCTCGACGAGCGCGTTCGGGTTGTGCTGCGTGGCGTGGGCGTGGGGCTTGCCCTGCGCGGTCTGCTCGACGGAGTGCTCGGTGTCGCCCGCGTCGGTGGTCGGGCTGCCGTCGCCGGTCATCACGGGCGAAAGTGAACCGTCCGCGGTCATGTCCGCGGAATCGGCGACGGTCTCATCGGCGCCGTCTGGCGCGTCATCCTCGACCGGGCCGGACTCGCTGTCTGGCCCTGCGTCACCGTGCGGGTAGCTGTCGCCTGTCGTATCGCTCATGGGGTCAACGATACGCGGGCGGCGAAGGCGGGGTGGGTGGATGCCGTCACCGTGCGCAGGTCGGCGCCGAACTCGAATCGCGCCCGCACGGTCTGCCCCGCGAGCACCTCATCGAGCCAGTACTTCGCGTCGTCCCACATGCGCCCGGTCGGCATGGTGCTCAGCGGGAACCATTCCGGGGCGAGCTCGTCGGATTCCACCGGGTCGCCGCCGAAGGTGCGGCACAGGAACACCCACGATCGCTGGCTCCACGCTGGCTTGTGCGGAAAGAGATAGTCGAGCTCGCCCACCCGCTGCAGCGACGACGGGTCGACGGTGACGCCGACCTCTTCGAGCACCTCGCGGGCGATCGCCTGCTCCGGGGTCTCGCCCGGCTCGAGCTTGCCGCCCGGTCCGACGAGGTTTCCCTCGCCGAGCCCGAACTTCTTGCGGCCGAGCAGTACCTCGTCACCGTGCGGCCCCGAGCGGATCAGGTAACACACGCAGACCTCGGGCAATGGGGGTGACTGCATGGCGCCAGTGTAAGGCGGGCACCGGCGGGGCGGGCGGCGGCGGGGACGCGTCGCTGCCGGCCTGGAGCCGCGGTGCCCGCGCCCGGCCGCCGCACCGCGCCGTCGCATCCATGCCAGCATTGCCATCGTGCAGATCAACGCCGTGCATCACATCGCCATCATCGCCAGCGACTACGAGCGCTCGAAGGAGTTCTACCGCGACGCGCTCGGGCTGGAGCTCGCGGCGGAGTACTACCGGGCGGAGCGCGACTCGTGGATGGGCAAGCTGACGCTGAACGGGCAGTACATCGTCGAGCTGTTCAGCTTTCCGGACTCGCCGCCCCGGGTTCCCGGACCGGAGGCGCACGGCCTCCGCCACCTCGCGTTCGAGGTCGACGACGTGCCGGCCGCGCGCGCCGAGCTCGAGGCGAAGGGCATCGAGTGCGAGAAGCTGCGCACCGACGCGAACACCGGCAAGGCAATGTTCTTCTTTCGCGACCCCGACCAGCTGCCGCTCGAGATCTACCAGAGCTGACGCACCTCCCCATCGAAAGGACCAGCATGCACATCGAGGCGATCGACTTCTATCGGGTGCGCATTCCCCTGGTGAGCGCGTTCCGCACCTCGTTCGGCACCTCGACCGTGCGCGAGACGACCATCGCCAGGGTGACGACCGCCGACGCCGAGGGCTGGGCGGAATGCGCGGCCGATCCGTACCCGCTGTACAGCTCGGAGTTCCTCGATGGGTCGGATGTGGTGATTCGGGACCACCTTCTCCCGCGATTGCAGGCGCTCGGCGACTCGCTGACCGCGGAGCGCGTCGGCGGCGCCCTGCACCCGGTGAAGGGGCATCCCATGTCGAAGGCACTGCTCGAGACGGCGATCCTCGATGCCCAGCTTAAGCAGGACGGGGTGTCGTTCGGCCGCTACCTCGGCGCGGTGAACGACCGGGTGCCTGCCGGGGTGTCGGTGGGGATCATGGGCTCCATCGCCGAGCTGCTCGACGCTGTGCGCGGGTACCTGGACGAGGGCTACCTGCGCATCAAGCTCAAGATCGAGCCCGGCTGGGACCTCGCGCCCGTGCGGGCGGTGCGCGAGGAATTCGGACCCGACGTGCTGCTGCAGGTCGACGCGAACACCGCGTACACGCTCGCCGACGCGCGCCACCTCGCCAAGCTCGACCCGTTCGACCTGCTGCTGATGGAGCAGCCGATGTTGGAGGACGACATGCTCGGCCATGCCGCGCTCGCGAAGCTCATCACCACCCCAATCTGCCTCGACGAGTCGATCGGGTCGGCCAGGGATGCGGCAGCCGCAATCGCGCTCGGTGCGTGCAGCATCATCAACGTCAAGCCCGCCCGCGCGGGTGGGTACCTCGAGGCCAGGCGCATCCACGACGTCGCGGCGGCGAACGGCGTGCCGGTGTGGTGCGGCGGCATGCTCGAAACCGGCATCGGCCGGGCGGCGAACGTGGCGCTGGCGGGGCTGCCGAACTTCACGCTGCCGGGCGACACCTCGGCGTCGAGCCGGTACTACGCGCACGACCTCACCGCGCCGTTCGTGCTCGACGACGGGCACCTCGCGGTGCCGACCGGGCCGGGCATCGGGGTCGACGTGCTGCCGGAAGCGCTCGACGAGGTGACGGTGTCGCGCACCACGATCACGTGGTGAGTGCAATGTCGTGGCGCCGTGCGCCGTGCCTGGTAACGGCCGAGCGCCGGGTGCGCTGAGGCTTCAGCCCCGCTTCAGCACCGCCACCACAGACTGAGGCGTGACCCGGATGCTCGGGCAGCGGCCGCGCCCAGCACCATTTCACCCTTCATCACCCCAATCACCGACCACCGACCACCGACCACAGCGACAGGAGCACCACTTCATGCGGGTACTGGTGGTCGAAGACGAGACGCGCCTCGCCGAGGGGCTCCGTCGCGGCCTCGAAGCGGAGGGCTTCGCCGTCGACCTGGCCGCGACCGGCACCGACGGCCTATGGCTCGCCACCGAGAACGAGTATTCGGTGATCATGCTCGACATCATGCTGCCCGGCATGAGCGGCTACCGGGTCTGCGAACGCCTGCGCGCCGCGGGCAACTGGACGCCGATCCTCATGCTGACGGCCAAGGACGGCGAGTGGGACCAGGTCGAGGCGCTCGACACCGGGGCCGACGACTACCTCACCAAGCCGTTCTCCTTCGCGGTGCTGCTCGCCCGGCTGCGCGCGCTCATGCGGCGCGGCGCCACCGAGCGGCCGGTCATGCTCGAGGCCGGCGACATCAGGGTCGACCCCGCGGCCCGCCGGGTGTGGCGCGGCGACACCGCCATCGACGTGACCGCACGCGAGTTCGCGGTGCTCGAGTACCTGATCCGCAATGCGGGCGACGTGGTGTCGAAGCGCGACGTGCTCGACAACGTGTGGGATTTCGACTTCGAGGGCGACCCGAACATCGTCGAGGTCTACATTCGCCACCTGCGCAACAAGCTCGACCGGCCGTTCGATCGACACGCGATCGAGACCCTCCGCGGCGCCGGATACCGGTTGGCGAGCCACGGTGGCTGACCCGAGAGCGGCCAGGGATACCGCGCAGCGCTCGGGTCGCCGGTTGTCGCTGCGGGCCCGCATCACGCTCGCTGCGACCGCGATCGTCGGCATCACGCTCATCGCCGGCGCCGTGCTGTTCGGGATGCTGCTGCGATTCGCCCTCGTCGACCAACTGGCCACGGCCGTCGAATCGGATGCCGAGCAGTACGCGGCACTCGCCTCCGCCTCTGCACTCCCCGCCGATCTCGACCTCGACGACGGGTT
The DNA here is from genome assembly GCF_011057645.1 of Marisediminicola senii. GTDB lineage: Bacteria > Actinomycetota > Actinomycetes > Actinomycetales > Microbacteriaceae > Marisediminicola > Marisediminicola senii. The sequence goes on from NZ_JAALGE010000050.1 coordinate 6,474, forward strand.
CGTGCAGGTACTCGACGGCAGCGGCCGGGTCGTCGCGGCGAGCGACGACATCGAGGGCATAGGCGCGCTGATCGTGCAGGACGACGACACCTGGACGATCGAACTGCCCGGCGAATCGGACGACTACCTGGTCTCGGCGGCCGACGTCGATGGCGGCTCCCGCACGACCGTCATCGCCGGGCGCAGCCTCGAGGCGGTCGACGACACCACCGATACCGTCGCGCAGCTGCTCGTGGGCGCGGTACCGGTGCTGATCGGCGTCGTCGCGCTGACGACGTGGGTGGTCGTGCGGCGAGCGCTGACGCCGGTGGCACTGATGACGGGCGAGGTGGCATCCATCACCGAGTCGAACCTCGACAAGCGCGTGGCCGATCCGGGAGGGTCGGATGAGATCGCCCGCCTGGCGACGACGATGAACTCGATGCTCGGCCGCCTCGAGGTCGCGCAGCAGTCGCAGCGGCAATTCATCTCGGATGCCTCGCACGAACTGAAGTCGCCCCTCGCGTCGCTGCGCCAGTACGCCGAGGTCGCGCGCCTGCATCCGGAACGGGTGTCGGCCGACGAGCTCTCCGACGCGGTGCTCGACGAGGGAGCGCGCCTCGAACGGCTCGTGCAGGGCATGCTGCTGCTCGCCAAGGCCGACGAGAGTTCGCTGCCCCGTCGTGCGACGACGGTCGACCTCGACGACATCGTGCTGCGCGAGGCGCGGCGGCTGCGCGATTCGACGTCGCTGGCGGTCGACACCACCGCGGTGGGGGCGGCGCGCGTGGTCGGCGATGCGCAACTGCTCGGCCAGCTGGTGCGCAACCTCGTCGACAACGCGGCGCGGCACGCCCGGTCGCGAGTGGCGCTCACGCTCACCGCGACCGAGGCCTCCGGGGTGCTGTTCGCGGTGGACGACGATGGCGATGGCGTTGCCGAGCGGGAGCGCGAGCGCGTGTTCGAGCGGTTTGTTCGATTGGATGACGCGCGCGCCCGTGACTCCGGGGGCAGCGGTCTCGGGCTCGCCATCGTTCGGGAGCTGGTGCGTGCGCACGGGGGCACCGTCGCCGCGACCTCCGGAGCGCTCGGCGGTGCCCGGTTCGAGGTGCGGGTGCCCGCCGCATCGGAATTCTGAAGAGCCGTTCAGCGGGCTTCAGTCTGGCTTCAGTGGCCCCTCGCGACACTGGATCCATACCGAGGGCAGCACCCTCCCCACCAGCAGAGGACACCACCATGAAGAAGAGAACCGCAATCATCACCGGCAGTGCAGTCGCCGCAGTACTCGTCGTCGGCGGGATCGGCGTCGCCGTCGCCGAGCCATGGGACCGCAACGACCAGCTCACCGGAACGACGCTGGAACGCGCCAGCTCCGCGGCACTCGCCGCCGTCGGCGACGGGCGCGTGACCAATTCCGAGCGCAGCGACGACCCCGACCACGCCTTCGAGATCGAGGTCACCCGCGACAACGGCGAGGATGTCGATGTCGAGCTCGACGACGCCTACGAAGTGGTGCGGATCGACGGCGACGACGACCCGCGGGCGATCGGCGGAGGTGCCGCCGGCGGAGCGACCGCCGATTCGAACGACGCCGGTTCGAACAGCGGCGACTCGAATAACGGCAATTTGGGCACGGACGACGGTGCCGCGCCCGGTTCGAACGACGCAGCCGCCGCACCCGGATCGAACGACGCCGCCGCCGGCACCGGCGAGAACGCCCCCATCACCGACGCCGAGCGCGCGAGCGCAGAGCAGGCCGCCCTGGCCGAAGCCGGCAACGGAACCGTCACCGAACTCGAGCGCAGCGACGACGCCGACCACGCGTGGGAGGTCGAAGTGACCCGCGACGACGGCACCGACGTCGACATCGAGCTCGACGCCAGCTTCGCGGTCACCAAGGTCGACCAGTAACGCCCCGGAGTCCGATGCCCCGCCCCGTCTGGGAGCGGGGCATCGCCGTGTCTGCGGCTACCCCAGCGCCGGCCCGAGGCTGCGGTACCGCGTCACGCGCTCGCGCAGCAGGGTCTCGATGGGCGTGCCGGCCACGGCGGCGAGTTCGTACTCGATCGCGGCACCCATCCGCTCGCTGAACGCGCGGGCCTCGGTCGCCGCGTCGTCGCGCTCATCGACGATGTGGTCGACGATCCGGTTCGCGTAGAGCGCGGCAACGTGCACACCCTGCGCCTCCGACATCTGTGCCGCGAATTCCGTCGTGCGGTGCACGATCGCACTCGCGCCCTCCGGCGGCAGCGGCGACAGCCAGGAATGCTGCGCCGCGATGGTGCGGTCGGCGGGCAGCAGCGCCAGGGCTCCCCCGCCGGCACCCTGCCCGAGCAGCACCGACACCGTCGGCGACCGCAGGCCGACCAGCTCGTGCAGCGACCGGGCGATCTCGCCCGCGAGTCCACCCTCCTCGGCCTCCTTGCTCAGGGCCGCGCCCGGGGTGTCGATCACGGTGAGCAGCGGCAAACCGAGTTCTTCGGCCAGCCGCATCCCTCGCCTGGCCTCGCGCAGCGACGCGGGTCCCATGGCGGTGTTCAGTGGATGCCGCGGCCGGTTGTGCCCGAGAACGATGCACGACCGGGTGCCGAACCGCGCGATCGCCAGCAGCAACCACGGATCGTTCTCGCCCTGCCCGGTGCCGTTGAGCGGCAGCACGTCGTCGGCGGCGTAGGTCAGCAGCTGGCGCAGGCCCGGACGCTTCGGGTTGCGCGACCGCTCGACCGACGTCCACGCCGAGACCGTGGACGGCCGCGTGTCGAGCGTCGCCGGGCGGGCGACGGGTGCCGCGGCATCCGGAACCAACATGGTCAGCGCGCGGTCGAGGATCGCGGGCAGTTCGTCGGGCGAGACGACCGCGTCGACCAGGCCCTTGTCGAACAGGTTCTCGGCGACCTGCACGTTCTCGGGAAACGGCTCGCCGTACAGCGCCTCGTACACGCGCGGCCCGAGGAACCCGAGCATCGCACCGGGCTCGGCGACGGTCATATGGCCGAGCGAGCCCCATGACGCCATGACGCCCCCGGTGGTGGGGTGCCGCAGGTAGACGAGGTACGGCAGCGCGGCCTCGCGGTGCGCGCGAACCGCTGCCGTGATGCGCACCATGGAGAGGAAGGCGAGGGTGCCCTCCTGCATGCGGGTGCCGCCGGACGCGGGGCCTGCGAGCAGCGGCAGCCCCTCGCGGGTCGCCCTCTCGATGGCGGCGACGATGCGGTCGGCCGCGGCCTGCCCGATCGAGCCGGCGAGAAAGGTGAATTCGCTGACGATCACCGCGACCCTGCGGCCGCGGATCAGCCCCTCGCCGGTGATGACCGACTCGTCGACGCCGCTCTTCTCGCGGGCCCTGCGCAGGTCGTCGAGGTACGCCTCATCGGTGGTGGGCTGCATCGCGGGTTCGTCCCAGCGCGTGAAGGTCCCGTCGTCGACGACGACGTCGATCAGCTGCGAGGCGGTCAGGCGGGTGGGCGCCACGTCAGTCCTGCCGCGGGGTGCTGGCGAGCCACGCCCGGATGGAGTCGCCGTGCTGGTTCAGCGTCGGCGGCGCGGCGTGGTCACGCTTGGTCGACTCGGTCTCTACGGAACCCGCCGCGCCGTCTTCCGGCTGGGCGCCCGTCGGCTCGAAGAACCGCAGGGGCGGGCCCGGCAGGGCGATCGGCCCGAGCACCGGGTGCTCCACCTCCACCTTGAGGCCCTGCGACAGCACCTGGTCCCATTCATAGACCTCCTGGATGCTGCGCACCTTGCCCGCCGGAATGCCCGCGCCGCGCAGCGTCTCCAGCAGCGCCTCCGGGTCGCGGTCGGCGAACACGCCCTCCACCTTCTCGATCACCGCGGCACGGTTGCGCACCCGGTCGGCATTGCTCGCGCAGCCCTCCTCGGTGGCGCCGAGGCCGAACAGTTCGCAGAACGTACGCCACAGGCCCTCGCTGCCGATACTGATCTGCACGCTGCCGCCGCGGCAGGCGAACAGCCCGTACGGGGCGATCGAGGGGTGGTGGTTGCCCTGCGCCTCGGGGTTCTCGCCCGCGACGGTCGCACGGGTGCCCTGAAAGGCGTGCACCCCGACGATCGAGGCGAGCAGCGACGTGCGCACGACCTGGCCACGCCCGGTGGTTGCCCGCTCGAGCAGCGCAGCCACCGTGCCGTATGCCCCGTACATCCCGGAGAGCAGGTCGGCGATCGGCACCCCGACCCGCTGCGGGTCGTCGGCTGCCGAGCCGGTGACCGACATCAGGCCGGCCTCGCCCTGCACGATCTGGTCGTACCCGCTGCGGGTCGACTCCGGCCCGTCGTGCCCGAACCCGGTGATCGACAGGATCACCAGGCGCGGGTTCGATTCCAGCATGGCCGCGGTCGAGAAGCCGAGCCGGTCGAGCACGCCGGGGCGAAAGTTCTCGACCACGACATCGGCCCGCGCGATGAGGTCGCCCAGCACGGCGCGGCCGTCATCGCTCTTGAGGTCGAGCGCGATCGACTCCTTGTTGCGGTTGCACGACAGGAAGTAGGTCGACTGCCGGTCGTCCTCCGGGCCGACGAAGGGCGGACCCCAGCCCCGGGTGTCGTCCCCGGTGCCCGGGGTCTCGACCTTGATCACCCGGGCGCCGAGGTCGGCCAGCATCATGGTCGCGTGCGGCCCGGCCAGCGCGCGGCTGAGGTCGACGACCAGGTGGCCGGCGAGCGGTCCAGTCCCGGAGGTGGTGGTCGTCGTCGCGGTGTCTGCGTCGGTCATGGTCGTTCCTATCTGCTGCGGCGGGGTGGTACCGGGTGCGGTGCGGCCTACAGCCAGCCGGGCACGACCATCACGGCCCAGGCGATGAGCGGGCCGACCACGACGACGATGCCGCTGTAGGCGAGGATCTGCTTGTAGAACCGGTCGGTATTGACGCCTTCCGGCGCATTCGCCAGTACCAGCGCTCCGTTGGTGGAGAACGGCGAGACGTCGACGATGGTCGACGAGACGGCGAGCGCGCAGATCACGCCGATCGCACCGATGTCGCCGCTGGCGAGGAACGGCACGGCGAGCGGGATCAGGGCGGCGAGGATGGCGGTGGATGACGCGAAGGCCGACACCACGGCGCCGATGTAGCAGATCAACAGGGCCGCGAGCAGCGGCATCCCGAGGCTGGCGACGCCGTCGGAGACGTAGGCGATGGTTCCGGCTTCTTCGAGGACGCCGACGAAGGTCAGCATTCCGCAGATCAGGAGCACGGTCGACCAGCTGATCTTGTTGACGGCGCCCTTCTGCGACTTGGGCGAGACCAGCGCGAGGATCACCGCGATCGTGATCGAGACGAACCCGACGTCGACACCGAAGCCGAGGGCGATCACGGCGAGGGCGATCAGTCCGATGACGGTGATGACCTGGGGGAACAGCTCGCCGCGCGGGGCGTTGGCGGTGCCGCCGTCGACGGCGCCGTCGGCGGTGGGGGCCTTCGGTCCGATGTCGGAGCCGAAGCCCTTGAACGGCACGTTTCCGCTTGCGCCGGCGGCGCGCATGCCGACGCTGGCGTTCATGCGCGCGTCGGCGGCCTGCTCGACGAAGTCGCCGACGCGGGAGGAGACCAGCTTGCGTCCGCCGAGCACGATGAACAGCACGAGGGAGATGAGGAAGTTGAAGATCAGGCTGGCGAGGAACAGCGCGAGCGGGCTGGCTTCGAGGTTGGTCTGCGAGATGATGCCGTTCACCGTGACCCCGTACACGGCGATCGGCGAGAAGCCGCCGGCCTGTGCACCGTGGATGACCATCATGCCCATCAGCAGCGGGCTGATCTTGTACTTGCCGGCGAAGTTCAGCGCGATCGGGGCGATGATCGCGACTGCGGCGGGTGACAGGGCGCCGACCGAGGTGATGGCTGCGGTGACCGCGAACATTACCCACGGGATGAGGGCGACCCGGCTACCGACCATCTTGACCGCGCCGCGCACGAGGAGGTCGATGGTGCCGTTGTTCTGGGCGATCGCGAACAGGTAGGTGACGCCCACGATGGTGAGGAACAGGCCACCGGGGAACGCCGCGAGGATGTCGGCGGTCTCCATGCCGAGGAACACCGCCCCGAGCAGGAATGCCCCGACGAAGGCGAGTGCCCCCATGTTGACGGGCAGAATCGTCGCGATCAGGAACATCACCGCCAGGATGATGATCGACAGGATGGGTGCTGACATCGTTGGTCCTCCATTGGCGCAACTGGCAGATGGCCCTGAAGGCCGCTAGGCGCCGGGGGGCGCAGTGGCCTAGCCTCCTAGACTCCTAGCCACTTTGTCAATCCCGCGGTAGCCTCGGCGGGACGAGAGAACGGAGACCCGTGACACAACCGATCGTGCCGCAGGGTTTGAAGCGGGTCAGCAAGCCGCGCCTCTACGAGCAACTCGTCGAGCAGCTCCTCGACCACATCGAAGAGTCGCAGCTCGGCCCCGGCGACGTGCTGCCCGCCGAGCGTGACCTTGCCGAGCGGCTCGGGGTATCGCGTGCCACGCTCGCGCAGGCCCTGGTGGCGCTCGAGGTCTTGGGCATCATCGATGTGCAGCACGGCACCGGCGCAGTGCTGCTGTACCGGCCGACCGTCGCGGCCGTCATCCGCGACCTGCGCGCGCACAGCAGTCGGCTGCCCGACATCGTCGAGGCGCGCAGCACCCTCGAGGTCAAGCTCGCCGGGCTGGCAGCCCTCCGGCACACCCCAGACGACGTCGCCGCGATCGAGTCCGCCCTGTCGGCCATGCAGGAGGAGATCGACGCCGGTGATCGCGGGGTGCACGGTGACGAGCTGTTCCACCTGGCCGTCACCACGGCGGCGCACTCCTCGGTGCTCGCCCAGCTGATGACGTTCATCGCCGAGATGGTGCTCGAGACCCGCATCGAGTCACTCGGCCAGCCGGGCCGGCCTGAGCAGTCGCTCGCGTCGCACCGTGCCATCGCCCGCGCCATCCAATCGGGTGATCAGCTTGCCGCGGAGCGCGCCATGCTCGCGCACATCGAGCTGGTCTCCGACGTGGCGCTCCTGCGCGATGTCTAGGCGTGGCGGGCCTCGTAGGGGGCGTTGAGGCGGCCGCCTCGGTGCTCGTCGCGTGTGACACGCGACCGTAGGCTTGGCGGATGGACCCGCTGACCACCGCCCGCGTCGACAGCTGGATCTGGGCCGTGCGGCTCGTGAAGACCCGGTCGCTCGCGGGTACGGAATGCCGCGGCGGTCACGTGCAGGTGAACGGCGCGAAGGCGAAGCCGTCGCAGGCGGTGCGCCCCGGCGACGAGGTGCGCGTGCGCGTCGGAGACGTCGAACGCATCGTGGTGGTGTCGCGCCTGATCGTGAAGCGGGTGAGTGCCACGGTCGCCGCCGAGTGCTACATCGACAACACGCCGGCACCGCCGCCGCGCGAGGAGGTGCCGATCACGGCACAGCGCGACCGGGGCGCCGGTCGCCCCACCAAGCGGGAACGCCGCGACATCGACCGGTTGCTCGGCCGCAGCGGCGAGTAGGGGCTAGGCGCGTCACGGGCAGCGCGGCTCTGGCGGTGCGGGTTCACGTCGTGCGCGGCTCAGGCCGTGCGCGGTTCGGAGTTCCAGTGCATGATGACGGCGCGCTCGTGCTCGAAGCCGAGCTCGCTGATAGTGCCGGTCGCGAGGGAGAATACCGCGCCATCCTGCGCCGGAAGGTCGATCCACGCCGCCGCGATCGCCCGCAGCATGTGCCCGTGCGCGAAGCACAGCACGTCGTCGCCACCATCGAGCACGGGCATGCTGCGCTCGATCACGGCGGTGGCACGCCGGCGCACGTCATCGCGCGATTCCCCCGGGGTCTCGCCCGCGGGAACGCCGTCGAGCCAGAGGTTCCACGGGTGTCCGAGGCCGGCCACGATGTCGACCGAGGTGCGGCCCTCGTAGGCGCCGTAGTCCCACTCGGAGAGGTTCTCGTCGAGGTGCATGTGTGCGCCGTAGCCCGCGAGCTCGGCCGTCTGGAGTGCCCGCTGCCGCGGGCTGCTGAGCACGAGGCCAAACGTCCTGCCCGCGAGTGCGGTACCGACGTTGCGGGCCTGCTGCTCGCCGGTCTCGGTGAGCGGAAGGTCGGTGACGCTCGTGTGCTGGCCGGTGCGGCTCCACTCGGTCTCGCCGTGGCGCACCAGCACGAGCCGGCTCGAGTGGTGATGGGGTGTCGACGCCATGGAATCAGTCCTCCGCAGTCGGGGCCGGGTGTGTGCCGGGTGTGTGTCGGTTGCACGGCGCTGGATGCCCGCACAGAACCCGGCGCATATGCCCGGCGGGCAACTCTACCGGCGCGGTGCTCCCGCGGGTTGCCCCCAGGTCAGCGGGCGCGGTCAGACCGGCCGCAGCTGCGGAATCTCGTCCTCCACCCAGAGCATGTCCTGCGCGAGGAGCGCCAGGTTGCGCAGCAGCACGATGTCTCCCTCGCTGAACTCCCGCGGGTTCTCGTCGAAGACGCACAGGGCGCCGACGCGCTCGCCCGTGGGAGAGGTGATCGGAAATCCCGCGTAGAAGCGCAGGTGGCTCGGCCCCGTGATGAGGGGATTGTTCTTGAACCGCGCGTCCAGCGATGCATCGGGAACGACGAAGACCGAATCCTCGCGAATGGTGTGGTCGCACATGGCCTGGTCGCGCGGCAGCTCGACGAAGTCGACCCCGACGTGGGCCTTGAACCATTGCCGGTCCTTGTCGATGAACGACAGGGCAGCTGAGCTGGTGTCGAAGAGCTGCTGGGCCGCGGCGGCGAGCCGCGAGAAGCGTTCCTCCGGTGCGGTGTCCAGGATGCCCAACCGGTCGACGGCACGCTGGCGACGATCCTCGCCGACCGAGGTCACGATCCGCGTCGGTGCGGTCGGTTGAGCCAGCGCGATCGGGTGCAGCCGAGGAGGCGGCAGGATCGGTACCAATTCGTCGACGATGCCCTGTGACCAGCTGCGATAGGTGCGGGGACTGCGGTACCGGTGCACGTCGGGTTCCTCAGCGACGGGAAATTGCATCAGCGTGACGGCCTCCCGGCCAGCACACACCCTCGCGAGCTCGGCGTCGAGCAACCGGCGGTGGCGGTCGGGAACGACCCGGCCGAAGGCCAGCATGGGCTGCAGCTTCGGAAGGGGCGGTGTGGTCAGAACGAGGGTCTGCAGGTGCGGGGCGCCGTTCGTGCGGAGGTGCTCCATCACGCGGCCCATGTGCTGGCCCCATTTGCGCACCGGCGCGAGGTCGAGGGCGTCGTTGATGCCGATCAGCAGGATGGCGACGTCGTAGTCGGGGAGGTGCTGGGCCTCGAGAGAGTAGATGGCGTTGTGGGCGGTGATGGTGGAGTTCGCGACCACGTCGACGTCGACCCCGCGGTGGGTTCGCTGCGACAGGATCCGGGCGATGTTGCCTGGCAGGGCGAGGTCATGGCTGAGTACGCCCCAGCCGACGGCGGGACCACTGCCGAGCAGCAGCACCCTGATCGGGTTCGATCCCGACGCGTGGGCACCCATGGGTCCGACCGGCCGCGGCACGTCGCGGGTGGCGACGAGCGCCGCGCGTCTCCACGCGCGGGCAAGCGGTTTCATTACGGCATTCATCAATGGCTCATTTCACGCGCGATCAGTAGATCGACTCCAGTGGTGGCCTGTCGGTGGAGACACCGATATCAGCACCACTGCGTGTGTCAGATCTATCCGCTTTACCAGCGAAGAGTCCCAGCCCCTGCGGTAATCGTACTCGATTGGGGGTCTCGTAACGGATCCGGTACTTATATCACGTTCGCAAGACGGATTCGGCACCCTCGCAACACCGGAACTATAGGCAATCCACAGCACTGTGACCCGCGAACTGGGGGCATCGCGATGGCGCCGATGGCCGGGCGGACTGGACCGGTCAGAACAGCGTCGGCTGCCGCAGCGCCGCGGCCGGCGACGGAGGCAGCTCCTCGGTGACCAGGGCGGGCGGCGAACCGACGCCGAGTGCACGTGACCGTGGCCCGCCGGTCACCGGATCTTCCCGTCCACGCTCGAGGCCGTGCCGGCGGATGAGCGGCGAGATGCGGTCGGCGAGCCACTTGCGGTATTCGACGGGAGCGTAGGCACCCGCCGAATAGAACGACTCGTACCGCGCGACGAGTTCGGGGTGCTCTCGGGCGAGCCACTGCATGAACCATTCCTTGGTTCCCGGCTTGAGGTACATCGACGAGTAGAGCACGCTCGTTGCCCCGGATTCGGCGACCCGGCGGAGGGCCTCGTCGAGGTGCGCGGTGGTGTCGGTGAGGAACGGCAGGATCGGCATGAGGAACACCGAGCACTTGAGCCCGGCCTCGCGCACCGCAGTCACCGTCGCGAGGCGCGCGGTCGCGGTGGGAGTACCCGGCTCGACGGACTGCTGCAGTTCGTCGTCGTAGATCGCGATCGACATCGCCAGGTCGATGGTCGTGCGGGCGCTCGCATCCACCAGCAGGGGTATATCGCGACGCAGCAGCGTGCCCTTGGTGAGGATGCTGAACGGGGTGCCGCTGTCTGCCAGGGCCTCGATGATGCCGGGCATCAGCTGGTAGCGCCCCTCGGCCCGCTGGTACGGGTCGGTGTTGGTGCCCAGCGCGACGGGCGGGCGCTGCCAGGTCGGTTTCGCGAGCTCGGTGCGCAGCACCTCGGCCACGTTGACCTTGACGATGATCTGGTTGTCGAAGTCGGCGCCGGCGTCGAGGTCGAGGTACCCGTGGGTGGGGCGGGCGAAGCAGTAGGCGCACGCGTGCTGGCAGCCGCGCATCGGGTTGATGGTCCACCCGAACAGGCCGGCATTCTTGCCAGGCACCTTGTTCAGGGCCGACTTCGCGAGCACCTCGTGAAAGGTGACGCCGGCGAAGTCGGGCGTGCGTACGGACCGCACCAGGTTGTTCAGGCGGGCGAGCCCCGGCAGGGCATCGGTCTGCTCGCCGTTGATTTCCTGCCCACTCCACCTCACTCGCTGATTCGAACATGTATTCGATGCCGGGTCAACTCCGACGCGCGGTGATGCCACACTGAAGCGTGACCACAATCCCTCCCCTCGGCCTCATGCTCGACGTCGACGGGCCCATCGCCAGCCCGATCACCCGCACCATCGCCATCCCCGGCATCACGAGCAGCATCGTCGCCCTCGCGAACCTCGGCGTTCCCGTAGTGTTCAACACCGGGCGCTCCGATGCGTTCCTGCGCGACGAGGTCGTCAAGCCGCTCCTCGTGGGAGGGCTATCCCCCGACGCCCGCGTGTTCGGCATCTGCGAGAAGGGCGCCGTCTGGTTCGGCGTCACGATGAAGAACTTCTCCGGCATCAATGTCGACCACACGGTCGAACTGCCGACCGCAGCCGTCGACGCGCTGCGCGAACTGGTCGAATCCACCTACGCCGACGCGATGTTCTGGGACGCCACGAAGCGCGCCATGGTGTCGGTGGAGCAGCGCACGGATGTCTCCTCCTCCGATTACCTCGACGCGCAGGGGCGCTTCGAGGCAGATGCGTACGCACTGCTGCAGCGCCTCGGCCTGCGCGTGCAGTTCGGTGCCGAGCGCAGCGCGCCCGAGGTGGATTACCGCATCGACACCACGATCATCTCGACCGACATCGAGTCGGTGACCCTGGGCAAGGACCTGGGTGCGCGCCGCGCACTGGGCCTGCTCGAGGCATCCGGTCCCCTGCCCCACGTGTGGCGCACGGTCGGCGACTCGCGCAGCGACTACGCGATGGCCGACTTCCTGCACCGGGAGGGCTACGACGTCGCCCACGTCGACGTACGGCCCGCCGACGGCATCCCCGAGGTGCCGTACCGCGTGGTCACCGAGGGTGACCTGATCCACGATGAGGCCGGTGCCGCATTCCTCGAGCACTGGGTGCGCGAGCTCGCGGCGTAGGTCGCGCACTGTGCGCGCCGGGCGGTGATGGCCGTTCGGGGCCGGGGTCAGCCGCCGAGCGCCACGCCCGCGATGACGCCCATGATGGCTGCGGCGACCGAGATGACGAGCATTCCGAAACCGTTGACGAGGGATGCCACGTACCGACCCTGCTGCGCGAGGCGCACGGTATCGAGGCTCGCGGTGCTGAAGGTCGTGTAGCCGCCGAGCAACCCCACTCCGATCACGAGGGCCCAGGTCTCCGACACCCCGCCCGTCACGGCGAGGCCGGAGATCGTGCCGAGTACCAGCGATCCCGAGATATTGATGAGCATGATGCCGAGGGGAAACTCGCGTGTCATCGCCGCCCGCACTGCACTGTCGATCACGAAGCGCATGGCGGCACCGAGCCCTCCTGCCGCGGCGACGGCCAGGAATAGCAGTGGAGTCATCGAACACCTCCCGTCGCGCCATCCGCGCCCGGGCCGCGCCGACCACCGGGGCGACCGTGCAGCGCGGCAGAGCCGGCAACGCCCAGCCAGCTCGCGAGAGCCCCGACCAGTACCGTTCCGACGGCGTACAGCGCTGCGGTCGCGATGTCGCCATCGAGAAGCATCATGGCCGTTCCGGTCGCGAACACGCTGTAGGTGGTGTAGCCGCCCAGGATGCCGGTACCCAGGAACAGTCGCGTGGCGCGACGCACCCCGGCATCGTCGCCGCGACGGGCGAGATCCTCGAGGAGCACGCCGAGCAGCAGGGCTCCCGTCACGTTGATCGCGAAGATGGTGACGTCGAAGCCCTCCCCGCTGGGGGCGACGATACCGATGGCTTCACGCGCGGCGACCCCGATGGCCCCACCGAGGGCGACGAGGGCAATGAGGCTGATGCGGAGATGCGCTGGTCGCTCGGTCACTCGGCGAGTATTCCAGATGGCGTGCGTATCGGATAAACGCGGGGTGCGGGTCGGCGGGTGGCCCACACTGGGGGAATGACGAACCCGCTGCCGCAGCATCCATCCTTCACGGCCCTCGGCGAGGAGCCGTTCGTGTCGCTTTCGACGTTTCGCAGGACCGGTGTGGCGGTGTCGACCCCGGTGTGGATCGCCCGCGACGGAGACGCCCTCGTCGTCATCACGCCGGAGGAGAGCGGCAAGGTGAAGCGGCTGCGCAACAGCGGACGCGTCGAGATGCGCCCGTGCTCGCGGCGCGGTGCCGTCGAGCCCGATGCGGCGACAGTGACCGGTGAGGCGACGTTCATGCCCGATTCCGAGACGGCGCGCATCGCCGCGATCTTCCGGGCGAAGTACGGTCTCGAATTTCCCGTCGTGATGGCGATCGAGCACCTGGTGGCGCGGCGGCGCAAGAAGCGCGTGATCCTGCGGATCGTTCCGGGGTAGGGGCGGGTGCTGGTTCTCGCGACGGTAGTGGTGGGCGCGGTGGTGTGGTGGCGCGGTGGTGTGGCGGCGGTGATGCAGCAGCCGCGATGTCGGTGGCGTGACTCATGGTGTGCGGGTGGGCAGGCCTGATCGCGGCCCTGCACACAGCGTTCGTAGCGGTGATGTGCAGGCTTCGGATGACACGCCGCTCGAATGTCGGTGGCGATTGACAAGCTCGAACGTATGTTCGAACATGGGGAAATGCTTCACGCCACCGCATTCGCTAATCCCTTCGAGGGGGGTGCGTACGGTGACAGCGACGGCGTCGTTGGCGAGGCTTTCGGTGCAGATCCTTTCGGTGCAAATCCGTTCGATGCGGATCAATTCGGTGCAGATCAATTCGGTGCAGATCCGTTCGATGCGGACCAATTCGGTGCAGATCAATTCGGTGCAGACGACCCGTTCAGCAACGATCCGTCCGGTGACGCGTTCGACGAACCGACGCCGGCACGAACACCTGCCCGCCGGGAGGTAGGCCGACTCCGCGGCCTGCCGGAGCTCCGGACCGCGAGTTCGCTCGCCATCGTCGACCGAGCTGACGCAGCTAGCGCTGAGCGCGCCGACGCGGTGTCCTCTCCCACGGAGACGGTGCGCGAGCTGCAGGCCCGCATCAAGGCGATGCAGGGCACACGGCTCGAGAGCCGGGGGCTGCCCACCCACCCGGCGATCGCCTCGCTGTTGCCCGGCGGTGCATTGCAGCAGGGGGCTGCCTATTCGGTCGACGGTTCGGTGACGCTGCTCATGGCGATGCTCGCCGGGCCATCGGCCGCGGGGTCATGGTGCGGGGTGGTCGGCGTTCCCGAGTTCGGGGTGGAGGCGGCATCCCACTATGGAATCGACCTCGAGCGACTGGTGCTCGTGCCGAACCCGGCCGACCAGTGGCTCGCGGTCACCGCGGCGATCGCCGATGTGCTCACCGTGGTCGTCACGCGTCCGCCCCGGCAGGCCAGCGACGGCAGTGTCGCCCGGCTCGCTGCCCGGTTGCGGCAGCGGGGCGCGACGCTCATCGTGCTCGGGCCATGGCCGCAGACCGACGCGATGCTCAGCCTCTCGCACAGCCGCTGGAGCGGCATCGGCGACGGGCACGGGCACCTCGCGGCCCGCGAGGCCACGGTCACCGTCAGCACGCGGGCCGGGGCACGCCCCCGCAGCGCGACCATGTGGCTGCCCGACCGCGAGGAGCGCTTCGTGCGCAGCCACCCCGTGGCGAGCCTCGACGAGCAGCGCGGCACGATGCTTCCGAACTCGGCGCTATCGAACACCGGGCTGTCGAACACCGGGCTGCAGAACACCGGGCTGCAGAACACGGAACTGCCCGGCATGGGCCAGCACGACGAAGAACGACGGGAGGCTTTGGCCGGATGACTCACGAAACCCACCACAGGGTCATGCGCACCATCGTGCTCTGGTGCCCCGACTGGCCAGTCACCGCGGCAATGCGGTCGAGAACCCTGCCCGAGGATGCCCCGGTCGCCCTCACCGAGAAGGGTCTGGTGTTCGCCTGCTCCCCCGCCGCCCGGCTCGCGGGCGTGCGTCGCGGGCAGCGCATCAGGGAGGCGCAGTCGCGCTGCCCCGACCTGCTGGCGTTCCCCTACGAGGCCGAGGTCGACATCCGGTCGTTCGAGCCCGTGCTCGCGGCCATCGAAGAGGTCATGCCCGGTGTGCAGCTGCTGCGGCCGGGCACCTGTGCCATCCGGTCCCGCGGACCCAACCGCTTCTACGGCAGTGACGACGAAGCGGCGCTGTGGCTGCTCGACACCCTCGACGCCCTCGGCATTCCCGACGCGCGGGTGGGAGTGGCCGACGGGCCGTTCACCGCGGAATACGCCGCCCGCACCACCACCCGGCCGCGCATCCGCGTCGTGCCGGAGGGGTCGTCGGGAGACTTCCTCGCCCCGCTGCCGGTGCAGTTGCTCGACCAGCCGCAGCTCGTGACCCTGCTGGTGCGCCTCGGTATCCGCACCCTCGGCGAGTTCGCCGCCCTGTCGCCCTCCGATGTCGCCGCGAGGTTCGGAGAAGACGGCTCGCACCTGCATGCCCTCGCCGGCGGGCTCGACAGCCGCCGGGTGATCCCCCGCGTGCCGCCGCGCGAACTCGACGTCACCATCTCCTTCGAACCGCCACTGGACCGCATCGACCAGGTCGCATTCGGATTCCGCGCGAGCGCCGACCGTTTCGTCGAGCAACTCACCGCCGCGAAGCTCGTCTGCACCAGCATCCGGGTAGAGATCGACTCCGACGCGGGCGACACCTCCGAGCGCACCTGGTTGCACCCGAGGTCATTCACCCCGGCCGACGTGATCGACCGCATCCGCTGGCAGCTGCAGGGCGGCGGATCGGGGTCGACCGACAGCGGGCTCGGTTCCCCGATCTGCTACGTGCGGGTGGTGCCGGTGAGCGTCGACGCGATCGGCAACCACGAGCAGGGGCTGTGGGGAACCGCCGCCGACGAGCGCATCCACCACGGCCTCTCGCGCGTGCAGAGCATGCTCGGCCACGGCGGCGTGCTCACCGCGGTGATCGGGGGCGGGCGCACGCTGTCCGACCGCCAGAACCTCGTGGCCTGGGGTGACCGGCCGGCCGCGGCCCTCGCCGAAACACCGCCGTGGCCCGGCCAGCTGCCGACGCCCGCGCCGTCGACGGTGTTCGAGCGGCGGCATCCGGTGTCCATCACGGCAGTCGACGGCCGCACCGTCACCGTCGACGACCGCGGGGCTATGTCCGGCGTGCCCGCGGTGCTGCACACCGGCCAGGTCGAGTGCCCGATCGTGGCGTGGGCGGGTCCGTGGCCCGTCGACGAGCGCTGGTGGGCGGCCGACCAGGCGCGGCGTGGCAACAGGTTCCAAGTCGTCGAGGAGTCCGGGCTCGCGTGGCTGCTCGTGCTCGACGGCGACAGCTGGTGGGCGGAGGCACGCTATGACTGACGGCATGACCGACGTCGCCAGGATGCCGCTTCCCCGCCCCGACACCGGCGGGTGCGACGGGCGACCCCCGCACGGTGCCGAATGGGACACCGTGTCCACCGATCCGGCAACCCGCGGGGGTTATCCCGGGGCGGGGGAAACCCCCCCTCCCCCGGGCCGGGGTCTGTCTCCTTTAAACATCTCCCAGCCCACCAGA
>NZ_JAALGE010000051.1 GCF_011057645.1 Marisediminicola senii
TGTTTCGGCGGCCATAGCGAGAGGGAAACGCCCGGTCACATTCCGAACCCGGAAGCTAAGACTCTCAGCGCCGATGGTACTGCAAGGGAGACCTTGTGGGAGAGTAGGACACCGCCGGACTTAACTTGAAACAACAACCAGAATGGCCACCCCCAAGCGGGTGGCCATTTTGCGTTAACCCACCACAACCGCAACACTTCACACAGAACTCCAGTCACCCAGCACGTCACACAGTGCGACCACCAACTCAACAGCAGCAGGAGACACCCCATGGCGGAATACGATCGCGACCGACGTCCCGGTGGAACGCCCGACGGCCAGCGTGCTGGCAGCAGCGGGCCGCGGCGCGGACAGCCACCCCGCGATGGGTCTGGCAAGCCTCCCCGCGCCGGTGGTGGCAAGGGTCCCGTCGATCGTCGCGCGAGTGGTCCCGTCGACCGCCGTGCGGGCAACCCCTTCGATGGCAAGCGCCTTGGCGGCGAACGCGGTGGCAAGGATCGCGAGATGGAAGACCGCGACCCGTACGGGATCAAAGCCGTGCGCAACCGGCACGACGATCCCGAGCTGCCCGACGACGTACAGGCCAAGGACCTCGACCGTGTCGCCCGCGCACAGCTCAAGACCCTGAGCAAGGAGAACGCGGATGACGTCGCGCGGCACCTCGCCATGGTGGCGCGCCTCATAGAGGAGGATGCTCAGCTCGCCTACCGGCATGCCGTGTCTGCGGCCCGCCGCGCGGGCCGGATCGCCATCGTGCGCGAGACCCTCGCCATTGCTGCGTACTCCATCGGCGACTTCGCCCTAGCCCTGCGGGAGCTCCGCACCTACCGGCGCATCTCCGGCAACAACGACCAGCTGCCGATGATGGTCGACAGCGAGCGGGGCATGGGCCGGCCAGACAAGGCGCTCGAACTCGGGCGCAGTGTTCCGCGCGAGACTCTCCCCGTGGAGGTGCAGGTGGAGCTCGCAATCGCCATGTCGGGGGCTCGACTCGACCTCGAGCAGGCCGACCGCGCGCTTGCCGAGCTCGAGATCGCTCAGCTCGATCCCGACACCGCGTTCTCCTGGAGCCCCGCGCTCTTCGACGCATACGCCACCGTGCTCGAGGAGCTCGGTCGCGACGACGAGGCAGAGGAGTGGTGGCAGCGCTCGGACCGTGCTCAGCTCGCCCTCGAAGGCGGGTCGGATGGAGAAGACGAGACCGTCGAGATCATCGAGGAGGACGTCGTGTTCGACGAGAGCGCGGATGACGACGCACCCGCTGATACCCCGACAAAGGACAGCGCTGAGGATGAGGGCGCTACGGATGGCGGCGATACGGACATCAGTGCGGGAGCAGAAGACAGCGCGACGGACGGCCGTGCAACCGACGAGCCTGCACAGGACGACCCTGCGCGTGACAACGCAGAACAGGAGACCGACAAGTGACCGGCATCCCGACCCTCGTCGACGGGTTCGACCTGCTCCTCGCCGACCTCGACGGCGTCGTCTACGCGGGCGACGGCGCGATCCCTCACGCCGTCGACAGCATCAACTCCGCCGCACGCACCACCCGCATCGGGTATGTCACCAACAACGCGTCGCGCACCGCAGACGCCGTCGCCGGACAGCTGGCCGGCTTCGGTCTCGCCGTCACCTCCGACGACGTGGTGACCTCGCCCCAGGCAGCCGTTGTGCTGCTCGCCGACAAGGTCGCGCCCGGATCGACCGTGCTCGTCGTCGGGGGAGAGGGGCTGCTCTCCGAGGTAGTCGCCGCCGGCTTCGTGCCCACGCGCAGCGCGGAGGACGCGCCTGCCGCTGTCGTGCAGGGATTCCACCCGACCGTCGCCTGGACCGACCTGGCCGAGGCGACCTTCGCCGTGCGCACCGGCGTGCCGTGGATCGCCACGAACACCGACTGGACCATTCCGGTGGCGCGAGGCATCGCGCCCGGCAACGGCACCCTCGTGTCGGCCGTACACACCGCCGCGGGCACGCTGCCCGTCGTGGCGGGCAAGCCCGAGGTGCCCATCTTCGAGGCCGCCATGGCGAGGTTCGGCACCCGTAACGCCATCATGATCGGCGACCGCCTCGATACCGACATCCTCGGGGGCAACCGCGCCGGCATCCCCACCGCCCACGTGCTGACCGGTATCGACCAGGCGAAACAACTGCTCGCGGCCGTTCCCGACCAGCGGCCGACCTACCTCCTCGACGACCTCCGCCAGCTGCACGAGCCGTACCCCGAGGTCCTCCACGAGACTGCCGACGGCACCCGCACCGTGACCGTCGGCGACGCCGTCGTGCGCATCGCGGGCAACCGGGTCACCATCATGGCGGCCGGGCGGCGCCCGATCGACCTGCTGCGCGCCGCGTGCGCCGTGATCTGGGGATCCGGACTCGCCATCTACGGGCTCGACGTGCCCGCAGCGCTCTACTCGTAGGGTGAATCCCGTGGAGTACACCGAGCAGACCGAGCAGACCGACGCACCCGCAGGCACCGACGCATTCCTGTCCCGCCTGCGGGTCATCGAGGAGCAGCCGCTCGACTCCCGTGCCTCCGCCTTCGCGGCGGTGCACGACGAGCTGCGCTCGGCACTGGAAAGCGGAGATGCGTCGCGCCAGGACTGATGCGCGGGCCGCGGTGCGCCGGTGGTGGCGGTGACGGACTCCCGGCTCGACACGGCGCTCGTGGAGCGGGGACTCGCCAGGTCGCGCACACTCGCGGCGAAGCTCATCGCCGACGGCCTGGTCACGGTCGACGGGGTGCCCGTGGTCAAGGCATCCACCAGGGTCACCGAACAGAACGTGCTCGCCACCGCGCCAGCCGACCACTACCTCAGCCGCGCCGCGCACAAGCTGATCGCGGCACTGGACGGGTTCGGCGTGCCCGTCGAGGGACGCCGCGCACTGGATGTGGGCGCGTCGACCGGGGGGTTCACCCAGGTGTTGCTGGAGCGCGGGGCATCCACTGTTCTTGCCCTCGATGTCGGACACGGACAACTCGCACCCGAGATCGCGGCCGACGAGCGCGTGACCGTCATCGAGGGATTCAACGCGCGCTACATGACGGCGGAGACGCTTACCGGAGCGGCCGGGGGAGCGCTGCCCGGCACGGACGGCGGGATTGCTGCCCCGGCCGGGGACCGGGTAGCGCCATCTCGCGCTGACGGAGGGATCTCGCTGGTGGTGGGCGACCTGTCGTTCATCTCGCTGCTGACCGTGCTGCCCGCGCTCGTGCAGACGGTCGGGCTCGACGCGGACTACGTGCTGCTGATCAAGCCGCAGTTCGAGGTCGGCCGCACCGGCATCCGCGAGGGCATTGTTCGGCAGGGGGCGCTGCGCACCGACGCGGTCAACGGCGTGCTCTGGGGGGCATGGGACCTGGGGCTGAATACCGCCGGTGTCCTTCCCTCCCCGATCGCCGGCGGGAGCGGCAACCACGAGTATCTGGTGAGGCTGTCCGCGACTCACGGGTCGAGTCCGGCAGAATGGTCTGACAGGGTCACCGCCATGACGGAGACCACGTAACTATCGAGGAGAGCGCCGTGCCGCACCGCCACATCCTCGTCATCGCGCACACCGGCAGGCCGGAGTCGCTCCGCGCCTCGGTCGAGGTGTGCCGACAGCTGACCGCGGCGGGCGTCGTGCCCGTCACCTCGCCCGGTGAGCAGGCAGACATCACCGCGTATGCGCCCGACCTCGTCGACATCGAGATCCTCGGCGAGCACACAGGCCTCGGCGACATCGAACTCGGGGTCGTGCTCGGCGGGGACGGAACCATCCTGCGGGCGGCGGAACTTGTGCGCGGGTCATCCGTTCCCCTGCTCGGCGTCAACCTCGGGCACGTCGGTTTTCTCGCCGAATCGGAACGCGACGACCTCACCGCCACCGTGCAGCGTGCCCTCGCCCGCGACTACCTCGTCGAAGAGCGCATGACCCTCGAGGTGCACGTGACGGTGGGCGCCGAGACGGTTTTCGAGACCTGGGCGCTGAACGAGGCCACCGTCGAGAAGGCCAGCCGCGAACGCATGCTCGAGGTGGTCATCGAGGTCGACGGACGCCCGCTCTCGTCGTTCGGCTGCGACGGCGTCGTGATGTCGACGCCGACCGGATCGACCGCCTACGCCTTCTCGGCCGGCGGCCCCATCGTCTGGCCGAGCCTCGACGCCATGCTGCTCGTTCCGCTCAGCCCGCACGCCCTGTTCGCCCGCCCCCTCGTGGTCGGCCCCGAGTCCACGTTCGCGGTCGAGGTGCTCGAGCGCACGCAGGGCACCGGGGTGCTGTGGTGCGACGGGCGCCGAACGCACGACCTCCCCACCGGCGCGCGCGTGATGGTGAAGCGGTCGCCGGTTCCGGTGCGCCTCGCCCGCCTGCACCAGGGGCCGTTCACCGACCGGCTCGTCGGCAAGTTCAACCTGCCCATCAACGGGTGGCGTGGCCCCCTCGACGATGCGCCGGAGCAGGCGTGATCGAGGAGATCTCGATCCGTAACCTCGGGGTCATCGGCGAAGCGGTGCTCCCGCTCGGTGCCGGCCTCACCGTCCTCACCGGCGAGACCGGTGCGGGCAAGACCATGGTCGTCACCGCGCTCGGCCTTTTGCTCGGCGACCGCGCCGACGCCCAGGCCATCCGGTCGGGGGCGAAGCAGGCCGTCGTCGAGGGGCGCTGGGTCATCGACGACACCGGGCCGGTCGCCGAGCGGGTGCGCGACGCCGGCGGCGACATCGACGACGGCGAGCTCATCCTCGGGCGGTCGGTCTCCAGCGAGGGCCGCAGCCGCGCGGTGGTGGGCGGGCGGTCGGCCCCGATCAGCGTGCTGACCGAGGTCGGACAGCAGCTGGTGGTGGTGCACGGGCAATCCGACCAGCTCCGGCTCAAGTCATCCATCGCCCAGCGCGACGCGCTCGACCGGTTCGCCGGATCCGAGCTGGGCACGGCACTCGCCGCGTATACCGATGCATACGACCGGTGGCGTGCCGCGAGCTCCGAACTCGCCATGCTCGCGGAGGAGCGGGACCGCCGGGCCCGCGAGGCCGACGGACTGCGCGTCGCCATGGCCGAGATCGAGGCGGCGGCACCCCGCGCCGGCGAAGACGATGAGCTGGCGGCATCCGCAGAGAGACTCGCGAATGCCGAAGACCTGCGCCTCGCCGCGGCGCAGGCGCACGAGCACGTGTCGTCCGAAGACATCGGCGAACCCCACGACGTGATCGGCCTGCTCGACGCCGCCCGCCGGCAGCTGGAACGCGTCTCGGCGCACGACCCGGCACTGCAGCCCGTGATCGACGCGCTGCGCGACGCGTCGTACCTCGCTGTCGACGTGTCGGGGCAGCTCGCGGCCTACCTCGGCGACCTCGATGCCGACTCCGCCCGCGAACTCGAGGCGGTGCAGGAGCGCCGCGCAGAGCTCGCCACCATCGTGCGCAAGTACGGGCCGACCATTGACGACGCGATCGCCTACCTAGACACCGGCAGTGCGCGCCTGCTCGAGCTCGACAGCGACTCCGACCGCATCGAGCAGCTGCACGAGCAGGTGGTGCAGGATGCCGCGGCCGTCGCCGACCTCGCAGCCCGGCTCACCGCGGTGCGGGTCACGCACGCCGAAAAGCTGTCGGCGGCGGTGACGACCGAACTCGCGGCGCTCGCCATGGCGAATGCGAGCCTGCACATCGAGGTCACCGAGCGCGCCGACTTCGCACCCCACGGCCGCGACCAGGTGGCCTTCCTGCTCAAGCCGCACAGCGGGGCCGACCCGCGACCGCTCGGCAAGGGCGCCTCGGGCGGCGAGCTGTCGCGGGTGATGCTCGCTATCGAGGTCGTCGTCGCCGGTGCCGACCCGGTGCCGACGTTCATCTTCGACGAGGTCGATGCCGGGGTGGGAGGCGCATCGGCAATCGAGATCGGCCGCCGGCTCGCCAGCCTCGCCCGCACCTCGCAGGTCATCGTCGTCACCCACCTCGCCCAGGTCGCCGCCTTCGCGACCAACCACCTCCGCGTCGCGAAGAGCGACGGCGGATCGGTGACCGCGAGCAGCGTCGAGCGGCTCGACGGTGACGACCGGGTCGCCGAGATGGCCAGGCTGCTCTCCGGCCTTCCCGACAGCGACAGCGGCCTCACCCACGCGCGAGAACTGATCGAGCTGGCCACCGCCTCCTAGTGCGGGCGTCCAGCCGCATCTGCGCTTCGGCAGCGTTTCTCACGCTCATCTAATGAACGACGCATACGGTTGCATGATGTTTAGCCCTCCACTGGACTCCCTCGACTCATGAGTTGGCGCATCGCGGGCTCCAATCGGCAGCCGCCGCCGACTCCGGACTACGTGTGCCACGCCGTGCCCACCCGGTGGCTGAACGCCGACGACAGCCTCGTCG
Organism: Marisediminicola senii; assembly: GCF_011057645.1. GTDB lineage: Bacteria > Actinomycetota > Actinomycetes > Actinomycetales > Microbacteriaceae > Marisediminicola > Marisediminicola senii. The sequence continues at coordinate 6,354 of NZ_JAALGE010000051.1, forward strand.
ACTCGCTGCTCGAGCACCTGCCCGAGGTGCGCCCGCACGACACGGTCATCGTCAGCGAGAAGGTCGCCGTGTTGCTCACGGCGCGGGCCGTTCCGGCCGCGGACTACCCACCGGGCCTGGTCGCGAGGACCCTGGTGCGCTTCATGCGCCCACCCGCCGGATCGCGCGGACTCTCCGTGCCCGAGAAGATGGAATACGTCGTGCGGACGGTCGGCGTGCCGCGGTTGCTGCTCGCCGCGTTCGCCTCGGCCGTGACCCGCCCGTTCGGCGTGCGCGGCATGTTCTACCGCGTCGCCGGCAGCGTCTCCCGCGACCTCGACGGCGGCCGACCGCCCTACGAGCACCTGCTGTTCCCTCCGCTTCGCCCGGGGGAGGCCCGCCGGCTGTGCAACGACCTCGAGCGCGTGCTCGGTGCCGGCGTCGCCGTCGTCGACATTAACGACCTGGGCGGCAGCGTGCGCGCCACCTCGCCGAACGCCCTCGCCGGCGACACCCTGGCCGCCGTGCTGCAGGGCAACCCCCTCGGACAGAAGCTGACCGGAACGCCCTTCGGCGTCGTGCGCTCCGTGACCCCGCCGGCCCCAGCCGTTCCGTCGGCCGCGCGCGACACCCGCAGCACCCGCGCCGCGTGACGCACCAGGCTCACCCGACTCGCAGGATCCGCTTGCCTCGCGGGGTCTCGCTGCGTGGCTGAGTCCGCAGGGCGCGGCAGCGTCTCGCGGGCAGCAATACTCATCACTGCCCTGACGGCCATCTCGACCATGCTCGGCCTCGCGCGCGACATCGTCATGGCCGCGGTGTTCGGTGCCGGCCCCGCGCTCGACGCGTACCTTGTGTCGCAGGGACTGATGAACATCGTGCTCGGTCTCGTCGCCGGGGCGATGGCCAAGTCGATCACGCCCGTGGTCGCCCGCGAAGCCACCGGTGAGGATGGTACCCCGCGCACGCGGCACGCCCACCCCAGCTTCGATGTCGCGCTGAGCGTGACGATGGTGGTGCTCGGCCTCGCCGGCGTGGTCATGTGGATCTTCGTCGCCCCGGTCTCCGCCCTCCTCGCCCCCGGCTTCTCGGGCGACCAGGCCGACCTGACCCAGTCGCTCACCCGCATCGTGCTCGTCGCCACGGTGCTCGTCGCCGGAACCAACCTGCTCGCCTCGCTCACCCAGGCGCACAACCGGTACTTCTGGGCCGCCATCCAGGGCGTGCCGTTCAATCTCGTCATGATCGTCGCCGCCGCCGTATTCGGGCCGCAGTACGGGGTCACCGCGCTCGCCGTCGGCTTCGTCGTCGGCTCCGCCACGCGCCTGCTGCTGCAGCTCATCCCGCTGCGCAGCCTCGCGATCCGGGTGCGCCCGGGCTGGAACCTGAGGGACCCCGGTTTTCGCGAGATCGCCGCCCTGGTTCCCGCCCTGCTCGTCGGCAGCGCGATCGGCAACGTCAACACGCTCGTCGACCGCGCCGTCGGATCCACCCTGGCCGAGGGGTCGATCACCGCGCTGTCATACGGTTGGCGCCTGGTCAGCCTGCCCGAGACCCTGCTGATCGCGTCGCTGCTCGTTCCGCTGTACACGGCGTTCGGGGCATCCGCCCGCAACCGCACCGAGGTGACCCGCCTCGTCGGCCGGGGCCTCGCCGCCACCGTGACCATCCTCACCCCGGTGTGCGTCATCCTCGTCGTCGCCGCCGAACCCATCGTGCTGGCCGTGTTCGGCTACGGGGCCTTCGATGACCGGGATGCCGCGGCCGCCGCCACGGCCGTGGCCTGGTACGCGCCCGCCCTCCTCGCCCTCGGGTTTCGCGAGGTGGTCGTGCGCGCCTCGTACGCGATCGGCGACGCGCGAACGCCGGTCACCGTCGCCCTCGTCGCCATGGCCCTCAACGTGGTCGGCGACATCGTGCTCGGCCCGCTCTATGGCATCCCCGGCATCGCGGTGTCGACGACGGCGTCGATCGTGCTGGCGGCGGCGCTCAACGGGTGGCTGCTGCACCGGAGGCATGGATGCCTCGCGCCATGGCCCACGATGGCCGTGCTCGCCCGTGCCGCACTGTTCGCGGCCATCGCGACCGCGGCGGGGCTGGCGACCCGCGCCCTGCTGGGCGGGTTCGACCTGCCGCCGATCCTGCTCGCCGTGGCGCTCGCCGCGGTGATCGCCGCGTTCTACGCGCTCGGCATGGTGCTGGTGCGAGCCCCGGAGCGGGGACTCGCCGGTGACGTGCTGCGGGCCATCCGTCGCCGCCGTTCCTGACGGGCAGTGCACCCCGCACCGGACGCGCCCCAACGACACCCCCGACCTCGCCCTGACACCCCGCTGCGGGTGATAGCCTCGAATTCCGTGGTGGATAAACGAGACGCGGACACAACCAAGCACATCTTCGTGACGGGTGGTGTCGTTTCCTCACTCGGTAAGGGACTCACCGCCGCCAGTCTCGGCAACCTCATGACGGCACGCGGGGTACGCGTCGTCATGCAGAAGCTCGACCCGTACCTGAACGTCGATCCCGGAACGATGAACCCGTTCCAACACGGCGAGGTCTTCGTCACCGACGACGGGGCGGAGACCGACCTCGACATCGGGCACTACGAGCGCTTCCTCGACATCAACCTCGACCAGGCCGCCAACGTGACCACCGGGCAGATCTACTCCACCGTCATCGCGAAGGAGCGCCGCGGCGAGTACCTCGGCGACACCGTGCAGGTCATCCCGCACATCACCGACGAGATCAAGCGCCGCATGCGCCTGCAGGCATCCGGGCCGTTCGACGACGACAACCCGCGCCCCGACGTGATCATCACCGAGATCGGCGGCACCGTCGGCGATATCGAATCGCAGCCGTTCATCGAATCGGCCCGCCAGGTGCGCCACGAGCTCGGCCGCCAGAACGTGTTCTTCGTCCACGTGTCGCTGCTGCCCTACCTCGGCGCGTCGGGCGAGCAGAAGACCAAGCCCACCCAGCACTCGGTCGCCGCGCTGCGCTCGATCGGCATCCAGCCCGACGCCCTCGTGCTGCGCTCCGACCGCCCGGTCTCCGAGTCGAACAAGCGCAAGATCGCGCTGATGTGCGACGTCGACGAAGAAGCCGTCGTCAACGCCGTCGACGTGTCGAGCATCTACGAGATCCCCCAGATGCTCAACGACCAGGGCCTCGACTCCTACATCCTCCGCCACTTCGGACTCGAGACGAACGAGGTCGACTGGTCGGGATGGAGCGACCTCCTGCAGGCCGTGCACGAGCCCAAGCACGAGGTGACCATCGGCCTGGTCGGCAAGTACGTCGACCTGCCAGACGCCTACCTCTCGGTGACCGAGGCGCTCAAGGCCGGGGGATTCGCGCACAAGACCAAGGTGAACCTGCGCTGGGTCGCCTCCGACGAATGCGAGACCGCCGACGGCGCGCTGCGCGAACTCGGGCAGCTCGACGGCATCTGCGTTCCCGGTGGGTTCGGCATCCGCGGGATCGAGGGCAAGCTCGGCGCCCTGCGCTTCGCGCGGCAGAACAAGATCCCCGTGCTCGGCCTGTGCCTCGGGCTGCAGTGCATGGTGATCGAGTACGCCCGCACCGAGGTCGGACTCGACGGTGCGTCATCCACCGAATTCAATCCCGAGACGGAATACCCGGTCGTCGCGACCATGGCGGAACAGGTCGACATCATCGCCGGGGGAGACCTGGGTGGCACGATGCGCCTGGGGCTGTACCCCGCCGACCTCGCCGACGGTTCGATCGTCGCGGAGCTGTACGGCGCCCCGGTGATCTCGGAGCGCCACCGCCACCGCTACGAGGTGAACAACGCGTACCGCGGGCAGATCGCCGATGCCGGGCTCAACTTCTCCGGCCTGTCGCCCGACGGGTCGCTCGTCGAGTTCGTCGAGCTGCCGCGCGACGTGCACCCGTTCTATGTCGGCACGCAGGCGCACCCCGAACTGCGGTCGCGCCCCAACCGGTCGCACCCGCTGTTCTCCGGACTGATCGGCGCCGCGCTCGACCGCCAGAAGGCGTCGCGACTGTTCGAGGACGACACCGTGTCTGCGACCGATGCGGAGCCCGTGGGTGTCTGAGCCGGTGGGTGGCGGGCCGGTGGGTGCTGGATCGGTAAGCGACGGGACTGTCGCTGACGGGCTGCTCGCCGACGACATCGTCGAGCCGACCGTGCTGACGAGCACCGTCGAGTTCGAGGGTGCGGTCTGGAACATCCGCCGCGACGTCGTCGCCTTCGGTGACAGCGAGATCACCCGCGAATACGTCGACCACACCGGGGCCGTCGCCGTGCTCGCGCTCGATGACGACGACCGCGTGATGCTGATCAAGCAGTACCGGCACCCGATCTCGCGCCGCGAGTGGGAACTGCCGGCCGGCCTGCTCGACGAAGCCGGCGAGAGCCCGCTGGTGGCCGCGCAACGCGAGCTCGGCGAGGAGGTCGACCTGGTCGCCTCCGACTGGGCCGTGCTCACCGACTTCTTCTCCACCCCCGGCGGCAGCAACGAGGTGCTGCGGGTGTACCTCGCCCGCGGACTCTCCAGCACGGATGCCCCGTTTGCTCGTTTCGACGAAGAAGCCGAAATCGAAACCCGATGGGTTTCGCTCGACCAGGTCGTCGACGCCGTGCTCGCCCGCACCGTCGGCAACAGCATCCTGTCGCTGGCCGCGCTCGTCGCCGCGGCATCCCGCTCCCGCGGCTGGTCGACGCTGGGCGACCCGAACAGCCCGTGGCCGGTGCTGACGAAGGCCTCGCTGCGACCATGACGACCGCGGCGCCGGAGCCCGTGCCAGCGCCCCCTGCACCGACGGACCTCGAGCGCGCCGCCGACCACTACCTGCGGCACGTCGCCATCGAGCGCGGGCTCTCGGCGCACACCGTCGCGGCGTACCGGCGCGACATCGGCGCGTACCTCGCGCTGCTTCGGGCGCGCGGCGTCGACTCGGCACGCGACGTGACCGCCGCCGACGTGGGCGAGTTCACGCGGTCACTGCGCACCCAGCCGGTTCCGCTCGCGGCGTCATCCGTCGCCCGAATGCTGTCGTCGGTGCGCGGGTTCCACCGGTTCCTGCTCGAGGAGGGCACGGTCGAGGTGGATGTCGCGGTCGACGCGAAACCACCGAAGCTCGCGATGCGCCTGCCCAAGGCCATCACCATCGAGCAGATGGCGGCGGTGCTCGACGCCGCCGCGGGCGACGCCACACAGGACTTGCGCGACAAGGCGCTGCTCGAACTGCTCTACGCGACGGGCGCGCGCATCAGCGAGGCGGTCGACCTCAATGTCGACGACGTGATCGAGGGAAACGTCGTGCGTCTGCTGGGCAAGGGCGGGAAGCAGCGGATCGTTCCGCTCGGCAGCTACGCGCGAGACGCCATCGACGCGTACCTGGTGCGTGCGCGGCCGGCGCTGAGTGCGCGCGGCACGGCGACGCCCGCGCTGTTCCTCGGGGCGCGCGGGCACCGGGTGTCGCGACAGAACGCCTGGCTCATCATCCGCGCGCGGGCCGAACGGGCGAACCTCCGTATCGAGATCTCGCCGCACACGTTTCGGCATTCCTTCGCCACGCACCTGCTGATGGGCGGCGCCGACGTGCGCGTGGTGCAGGAGCTGCTGGGGCACTCCTCGGTCGCGACCACGCAGATCTACACGATGGTCACGGCAGACACCCTGCGCGACATGTACACGACGGCGCACCCGCGCGCCCGGTGACGGCGGGTGCCCAGTGTTCACTTGCCGGCGGGCACCCTGCTCTTGCGCGGCTCGCGGTGGGCTCTCATCATTCAGGAACACCTGGGGCAGTGAGGGGTGGATGCTGCTACTGGAACGTTCCAGCGCGGGCTCAGGGCCACCTCAGCCCCTGATTTCCTGAATAGCGGCCAGGTCGGGCGCACCCGCTCCTGAATGATGAGAGCCGGAGGTGCGCTGGGCCGCGGCGCCCGCCACCACGACGAGCGCGATGCCGAGCCACTGCAGGGGCGCGGGCAGCTGGCTCAGGATCAGCACCCCGAGCAGCACGCCGATCGCGGGCTCCAGTGCCATCAGGGTTCCGAACGCCGCGGTGGGCATGCGGCGTAACGCGAGCATCTCGAGCGCGAACGGCAGCACCGGCAGCAGCACGGCAAGCCCGACAGCAGCCGCAAGGATGCCCCACGTGAGGTGCCCGGCCGCCTGTGGGATGCCGACGATCGCCGCGGTCAGCGCCGCGATCGGTACTGTCAGCGAGAGCGCGGCGATGCCGGTGAAGTGCTGCCCGACCCGCTCGGTCAGCACGATATACATGCCCCACCCAAACGCGGCAAGCGCCGCGAAGCCGACCCCGACCGGATCGACCTCCCCGAGCCAGGGTTCCGTCAGCAGCACCACCCCGACCAGGGCGAGCAATGGCCAGATGAGGGCACGGATGCTGCGGCTACGGGCCGCGGCAACGGTAAGCGGTCCGAGGAACTCGATGGCCACGGCGGTGCCCAACGGAATGCGGTCGATCGCCGACACGAACGCCACCGTCACAAGCCCTGTCGTCACGCCGAGCCCGATGAGCGGCAGCACGTTCGTGCGCCGGATCGCACGCAGCGGAGGGCGCACCAGGGCGAGCAGGATGAGCGCCCCCATGCTGAGCCGCAGCCACGCGGTGCCGGCGGGCCCCACCGCGTCGATCAGGTCGACCGACAGCGCCGAGCCGAGCTGCACCGAGAACATCGCGGTGAGCGCGAGGCTCCACGGCGGGAGGGCGGACGTGATCCGGTTCACGGGGTGCCAGCGGGTGCGCTGAGGGTGCGCCGGGCGACGCGCACCTCGGGGCCGAGGTCGGTGAGCAGCGCCACCAGGTGGTCGGCGGTGGCGGCCAGTGCGGCATCCACTATCGGTCCGAGCGAATCGAGGATGAACAGCGCCGACGTGGTGTCGTCGCGCAGCTGGGTGCGGCGGGCCTGGCGCCAGTTCCAGCGTCGGCAGGTGACGCCCGCGTCGTCGCACCAGACGACTTCCCCGATCTCTGGATGCTCGATGAGCTCGTCACCGCCCGACGCGGTGTCGAACCGTTCCGAGCCGTTCGCGCGCACGAGCCGCGGTGCCCCCGCGTACCGCGCGAGGTCCTCCCCGCCGAGCGGCACCTGGTGCAGCACCGACACCGCGTTGTAGATGTCGGTGAGCCGGTTCACGCGTGGCAGCCCGGATTCCGCCCGACGCAGCAGCGCCTCGAGGCTGTTGCGGGTGCGCTGCGGCTTGGCGCCGAATGCGCGGTAGGCGTCCCGCCACGCGGCGACGTGCGGCAGGTTCTCCACGGGCTGGGGGAGGGCCGCCGCCACGCGTTCGGCCTCCCGCAGCAGGGCGTCGCTCGCCGCGTCGCTCGGCCCCGGCACCAACCCGTCGACCGCGATCAGCACGGCACGGTAGTCGGGGCGCAGCGCGAACACCGCGGCGTCGACCGTTCCGGCATCGACGACCCGTTGCAGATCGGGATTAGTCATGGGAGGCATCCATTGTTCTGGGAGCGGGGCCGGTTTTGAGAGCGGGGCCAGTTCTGGGTGCTGGGCCGGTTCGGGGAGCGGGGGCGGTTCTGGGTGCGGCGTCGGTTCTGGGTGCAGCGCCAGTTCTCGAGGCGGCGCCGGTTCTCGACGCCGCGCCGGGTTCGAAGATGGCCATGGAAAACTGCACGGTCTGCGACGAGGCGTTCGCGTACTCGTGGTCGACGTCGCCGGGGAAGGCGACCGCGTCACCGGCGTGGAGCACGACCGTCTCGTCGCCGACCCGCACGGTGAGGGAGCCCTCCTGCACGTGGAGTAGTTCCCGGGTGCCGGGGGAGTGCGCCTCGCTTGCGTGGGCGTCGCCGGGGTCCAGCATCCAGTCCCACAGCTCGGTCACGTCGGCATCTCCCGTCGAGGCGACAAGTCGACCCTCGCCACCGCTCGGGCCCCTCCACAGCACGGGCGCCTCGCCGGACCGGGTGATCGTCACCCGCTCGACGCGCGGCGGTTCGACCAGCGCGGGCAGGCCGACGCCCAATGCGCTCGCGAGCCGCAGCAGCGTGCCGACGCTCGGGTTCGCGCTGCCCTGCTCGACATTGACGAGCATGCGGCGGCTGACGTCGGCGGCCTCGGCGAGCTGGTCGAGGGTCCAGCGGCGGGTCCGGCGGTGCAGGCGGACCCGGTCGCCGATGGCCCCGGCGAGGGCGGTGGTGTGGTCGTCCATTCGTGCAGCATAATGCACTATTGGTGCAGATGTCGCGGATGTTTGTTCGGGATCATGCGCCCGGCGGCGGCGCACGGAGTGCCGCATCCACTGCTTTCATTATTCAGGAATGGGATGCCTCGGGTTGGCGTTCTACGCAAGATAACGTCGTTATAGCCGGTTGCGAGGCATGGATGCTGCGCCAGGCAGCCAAATGTGCACTAATCCCGCATCCCGTCCCCCAGACCTCCTGAATAATGAAAGCAACCGGCACCGCAGTCACCTGACCGAACCGCGCGCGGGCTCACGTTAGACTCGCGGGAGTCGGAAATCGATACGACGAGTAGTGAGGAATGTCGGGATGACAGCTAAGAAACGGGACGACGTCGTACTCGACGGCCTCGAAAAGCCCGTTCTTGGACCCACCGGCCGGCCCTTGCGAACCTTCGACGTTCCGGGTCGCCTCAAGGGCCACGGACCCGCCCGCATCATCTCGCTCTGCAACCAGAAGGGCGGCGTCGGCAAGACCACGACCGCCATCAACCTCGGCGCATCGCTCGCCGCGTACGGTCGCAAAGTGCTCGCCGTCGACTTCGACCCGCAGGGCGCCCTCTCCGCCGGGCTCGGCGTCGCCAGCCACGACGCCCCCAACATCTACGACTTGCTGCTCGGCACCGTCAAGGACGCCCACACCGCGATCCAGAAGACCGCGGTCGAGAACCTCGACGTCATCCCCGCGAACATCGACCTCTCCGCCGCCGAGGTGCACCTCGTCAACGAGGTCGCCCGCGAGCAGATCCTCGCCCGTGTGCTGCGCCAGGTCGTCGACGAGTACGACGTCATCCTCATCGACTGCCAGCCCTCGCTCGGCATCCTTACCGTCAACGCGCTCACCGCGTCGCACGGCGTGCTCATCCCGCTCGAGTGCGAGTTCTTCGCCCTTCGCGGCGTCGCGCTGCTCGTCGAGACCATCGAGAAGGTCAAGGACCGCCTCAACCCCGGCCTCACCCTCGACGGAATCCTCCCCACCATGTTCGACTCGCGCACCCTGCACTCGCGCGAGGTGCTCGAGCGCGCCGTCGAGAGATTCGGCGACCGGGTGTTCGACACCGTCATCACCCGCACGGTGAAGTTCCCCGACGCGAGCGTCGCCGCCCGTCCCATCCTCAGCTTCGCGCCCGACCACCCGGCGAGCCTCGCGTACCTGCAGTTCGCCCGAGAGCTGATCTCCCGTGGCGCCGTCGCGTAGCCAGGCGACGCTGACCGACGACGCCGATGTGACCGGCACCCCCAGCCCCGCTCCCGACGGCCGCGCTCACGACGGCCCCGCATCAGGCGGCACCGCACCCGAGGTCGATGGGTCAGTGGATGCCGCGGCATCCCGTTTCTCGGTCTCGCTCAGCAACTTCAACGGTCCGTTCGACCTCCTGCTCACGCTCATCAACAAGCACGAGCTCGACATCACCGACATCTCGCTCAGCAGGGTGACCGACGAATTCATCGCGTACCTCCGGCAGCTCGATTCCCCGGCGGAGCTCGACCAGGCCACTGAGTTCCTCGTCGTCGCCGCGACCCTGCTCGACCTCAAGGTCGCTGGACTGCTGCCGCAGGGCGAACTGGTCGACGCGGAGGATGTCGCGCTGCTCGAGGCACGCGACCTGCTGTTCGCGCGGCTGCTTCAATACCGGGCGTTCAAGGAGGCATCCACCTGGTTCTCTGAGAAATTCGACGCCGAGGCAACCCGTCGTCCGCGGTCGGTGCGACTCGAGGAGAAGTTCCGCCAGCGCACCCCGGAGTTGCGCTGGACGCTCACGCCCGACGACTTCGCCGCGCTCGCCGTGCTCGCCCTCACCCCGCGCGAGCTGCCGACGGTCGGCTTCGACCACCTGCACGCCCCGCTGGTCAGCATTCGCGAGCAGGCCGCGCACGTCGTCGCCATGCTGCGGGGTGGGCAGCCTATGACGTTCCGACAGCTCATCGCCGGCGCCGACCTCAAGGGCGAGGTCATCGCGCGCTTTCTCGCCGTGCTCGAGCTGTACCGAGGGTCGGCCGTCGCGTTCGAACAGCTCGAGCCGCTCGGCGAGCTCACCCTGCGCTGGACCGCCGTCGACTGGTCAGACGACCGACTCGCAAATCTCGGAGCCGACTATGGAACCTGAAGAATACGACCTCGAGCGTGCCCTCGAGGCGATCCTCATGGTCGCCGACGAGCCGCAGTCGGTGCTGCACCTCGCGACCGCGCTGTCGCGCCCGCTTGGCGACATCCGCTCGGCGCTCACCAGGCTCGTCGCCGACATCGACGGCACCGCGGGCACCGTGCGCCGCGGGTTCGAGCTGCGCGAGGTCGGCGGGGGATGGCGCTTCTACGTGCGCGGAGAATACGACGACCTCGTCCGTGACTTCGTGCTCACCCAGAGCCCGTCGAAACTGTCGCAGGCAGCGCTCGAAACCCTCGCCGTCATCGCCTACAAGCAACCCATCACCCGCGGCTCGGTCGCCGCCATCCGCGCCGTGAACGTCGACTCCGTCGTGCGCACGCTGCTCGGCCGCGGCCTCATCACCGAATCATTCACCGACCCAGAAACTGGCGCCATCCACTACTCCACCACCGACACCCTGCTCACGCAGCTCGGAATCAACAGCCTCGACGAACTACCCCGCATCTCGCCGCTCCTCTCCGACGGCTCAGACCTCACCGATGGAGCATTCGATGGCGCACGATGACGCATCACTCGACGGAATCCGCCTGCAGAAGCTCATGGCTGCCGCAGGCGTCGCATCGCGCCGGGTGTCGGAAGACCTGATCTCCGCCGGCCGCGTGTCGGTCAACGGCGAGACGGTGACCGAACTCGGTCGCCGCGTGCAGGAGACCGACCTCGTATCGGTCGACGGCGTCGCCATCCAGCTCGACACCTCGCGCCGCTACCTCATGCTCAACAAGCCGACCGGCATTGTCTCGTCCCTACAGGACGACCGCGGCCGCCCCGACCTCTCGCGCTTCGTGTCGCGCTACGACGAGCGCCTGTTCAACGTCGGCCGGCTCGACGCGCAGACCTCTGGCCTGCTCATCCTCACCAACGACGGCGAGCTCGCGCACGTGCTCGCGCACCCGTCGTTCGGCGTGATGAAGACCTACATCGCGCACGTCGACGGCCGGGTCACTCCCGCGACCGTACAGAAGCTCACCACCGGCATCGACCTCGAAGACGGACCAATCGCCGCCGACAAGGCCCGCATCATCGACGCGCGCGCGAGCGGCGGACAGTCGATCGTCGAGATCACCCTGCACTCCGGACGCAACCGCATCGTGCGCCGCATGCTGGAAGAGGTCGGGCACCCGGTCGTCGACCTCGTGCGCCGCCAGTTCGGCCCGCTGCACCTCGGCACCCTCGGCCTCGGCGAGATTCGCGACCTCACCAAGGCCGAGCTCGGCCAGCTGCTCACCATCTCGCGCGACGCGGCCGCCGGTGCGAGCGCGCGCGATGCAGATGCACCAGTGGATGCGTCGGCGCCCCCCACCGGTGCAGACAGGCGCGACGACGACAGCGCCGACGGCACCGAGCGCACCTCGTGAGCGATACCCGCCTGATCGGACCCGTGCGCATCGTCGGCGCGGGACTCCTCGGCACCAGCATCGGGCTCGGCCTCTCCGCGAAGGGAATCGACGTGATCCTCGACGACACGTCTCCCGCGAACCTCACGCTCGCCGTGGACTACGGGGCCGGGCGCCTGCCGGTGCAGGGGGATTCTCCGCAACTCATCGTGGTGTGCGTGCCCCCCGACGTGACCGGCCGGGTCGTGGCATCCGAGCTCGCCGCCTTTCCCGACGCGATCGTCACCGATGTCGCGAGCGTCAAGGTGCCGCCGCTCGCCGAGCTCACCGCGTCGGGCGCCGACGTGTCGCGCTACATCGGATCGCACCCGCTCGCCGGACGCGAACGCGGGGGAGCGGTCGCCGGCCGCGCCGACCTCTTTCTCGGACGCCCCTGGGTGATCGCCGGGCACGACGGCATCAGCTACCGTCGCGGCTCGGCGATCGACGACCTCGTGCTCGACCTCGGCGCCATCCCCATCGAGATGAGCCCCGAGCAGCACGACAGCGCGGTCGCACTGGTGTCGCATGTTCCGCAGCTCGTGGCGTCGCTGCTCGCGGGCCGACTGGTGGGAGCGCCGGCGGCATCCACCGCCCTCGCCGGACAGGGGCTTCGCGACACCACCCGCATCGCCTCGAGCGAGCCCGAGCTGTGGGTGCAGATCCTCGGCGCGAACGCGGCGTCGGTTGTCGACGTGCTGCGCGCGTACCGTGACGACCTCGACGGTGTCATCGACGCCCTGGAGCGACCGGATGCGCCTGGCGCCCGCCGCGCGCTCGCCGAGGTGATCGCGGCTGGCAACGCCGGGGTGGCCGCCATTCCGGGCAAGCACGGGCAGGACCGCCGCTACAGCCAGCTCGTGGTGATGGTGGACGACAAGCCGGGCGAGATCGCCCGGCTGCTGACAGAGATCGGACAGGCCGGAGTGAACATGGAAGACCTCAGACTGGAACACTCCCCGGGAGCGCAGGTCGGCTTCGCCGAGATCTCGGTGCTGCCCGAGGCCGAGCCGCGGCTTGTGGCCGAGCTCGAGGCGCGCGGATGGCGCATCGCGGAGGCCGGGGCGTGAGCGGCGACGTGGGCCCGGGGTCGATCGCGGGTAGTGACGCCGGTGCCGCCGATGGCTCGGGCGCGCAGCATCCACCCATCGTCGTCGCCCTCGACGGACCGGCCGGCAGCGGCAAGTCCAGCGTGAGCCGCGCCGCCGCCCGCGCGCTCGGCTTCGACTACCAGGACACCGGCGCCGCGTACCGCGCTCTCGCCTGGAGCGCCCTCGACCGCGGCATCGACACCGAGGACGCGCTCGCCGTCGTCGGCTCGCTCGGCGAGTTCGACTACCGCATCGGAACCGACCCCGACCACTACTCGGTGACCGTGGGCGACACCGACGTGACCGACGCTATCCGCGAGCCGCGCGTGACCGCCGTGGTGAGCCACATCGCGCGGGTTCCCGAGGTGCGGGCGTTTCTCGTGAGCCTGTTCCGGCACGTGATCCGGTCGAGCGACAAGCCGGGCATCATCACCGAGGGCAGGGACATCACGACCGTCGTCGCACCCGACGCCGACCTGCGCATTCTGCTGACGGCGACCGAAGAAGCTAGAATGGCGAGGCGTTCGGCGGAAATCGCCGGGCAGTCGGCTGAGGTCACCGCGAAGCAGCTCCGTTCGCGGGATGCCCAGGACTCGAAAGTCGTCGACTTCATGAACGCCGCCGACGGAGTGACCACCGTCGATTCGACCCATCTCGACTTCGACCAGACCGTCGACGCGGTCGTGGCACTCGTGCGATCCGTCGGGGAGACCCGCGACCGCGCGCGCCACACCAGCGGCTGAGCCGGGCGCCCACCAGGGGTCGCCCCGGGCGCACCGGCACCACCACACCAGACATACCTAAGGACACACCATGGCCGACAACGACGACAGGGATTCGTTCCCCGAGCTCGACGACCAGCTGGTCGAGAGGCTCTCCGCCCTCGACGAGGCTGAGGCGCTGCAGCGCGCGAACACCCTCCGCGCCGGCCTCGCCGAATACGACCTCGACGACGAGGACCTCGGGGTGCTCGACTCCGTCAGCGACGATCCCGACGCGATCACCTACCTCCCTGCGCTGCCGGTGCTCGCGATCGTCGGGCGGCCGAACGTCGGCAAGTCGGCGCTCGTCAACCGCATCCTCGGCCGCCGCGAGGCCGTCGTGCAGGACACCCCCGGCGTCACCCGCGACCGCGTCACGTACAAGGGCGAGTGGGCCGACCGCAGCTTCACCCTCGTCGACACCGGCGGCTGGGAGCCCGACGCCCGCGGCATCAACGCCTCCGTCGCCGCCCAGGCCGAGGTCGCCGTCGACCTCGCCGATGCAGTGCTGTTCGTGGTCGACGCCAACGTGGGTGCCACGAGCACCGATGAGCATGTCGTACGGATGCTGCGTGCCTCGAAGAAGCCGGTCATCCTCGTCGCGAACAAGGTCGACGACGTGCGCCAGGAGCCCGAAGCGGCCATCCTGTGGAGCCTCGGACTCGGCGAGCCGTGGCCCGTCTCCGCCCTGCACGGCAGGGGAGTGGCCGACCTGCTCGACCACATCCTCACCATCCTCCCGAAGGTCTCGGCCGTCGCCAAGGACGAGGTCGGCGGACCCCGCCGCGTCGCCATCCTCGGCCGCCCGAATGTCGGCAAGTCGAGCCTCCTCAACAAGGCCGTCGGCGAAGAGCGCGTCGTCGTCAACGACATGGCCGGCACCACCCGCGACCCGGTCGACGAGCAGGTCGAGATCGCCGGAAAGGTGTGGCGCTTCGTCGACACCGCCGGCATCCGCCGCCGCATGAACCTCGCGCAGGGCGCCGACTTCTACGCGTCGCTGCGCACCAGCGCCGCCCTCGAGAAGGCCGAGGTCGCCATCGTGGTGATCGACGTCAGCGAGGTCATCAGCGAGCAGGACATCCGCATCATCGAGCTCGTGCTCGAGTCGGGACGCGCCCTGGTGCTCGCGTTCAACAAGTGGGACATCCTGGATGACGATCGCCGCCGCTACCTCGAGACGGAGATCGAGCGCGACCTCGCCCACGTCGCCTGGGCGCCGCGCGTCAACATCTCGGCCAAGACCGGCCGCCACATGGAGAAGCTCGTTCCCGCTCTGGAACTCGCCCTCAAGTCGTGGGACACGCGCGTACCGACCGGAAAGTTCAACGCGCTCGTCGCCGAACTCGCGGCGGAGCATCCACACCCCGTTCGCGGAGGCAAGCAGCCCCGCATCCTCTTCGGAACGCAGGCCGCGACGCGCCCGCCGACCTTCGTGCTGTTCACCACCGGGTTCCTCGACCCGCAGTACCGCCGGTTCATCACGCGTCGCCTGCGCGAGATCTTCGGCTTCCAGGGCAGCCCGATCAACGTGAACATGCGGGTGCGCGAGAAGCGCAAGCGAACGTAGCGGATGCGGCGGGCGGCGTGTACTTCGCTGCCACCCGCCGCTCGGGCCTCCCGCGTTCGTAGACGGTCTCCGAACCGGGTAGGCTGTTCTCTCGGTGCTGGTGCTTCTCCCCGGAGGAATTCCAGCTCAAGTCACGGGCTGTGGCGCAGCTTGGTAGCGCACTTGACTGGGGGTCAAGGGGTCGCAGGTTCAAATCCTGTCAGCCCGACAATCGATAAGAGGGACCGTCAGCGATCACGGTCCCTCTTCGCGTTAACCGAGCGGGCCCTCTTGTCGGTCGTCGGCCTGATTCGGATGCGAACCTGCTCGTGGGCCCGCGCTGAGCAGTCCGTCGCATCGCATCCTGCTTGTGCTCGCTCTGTTCGGGTGACCGCGATGTGGCGGCGGCTCAGTAGGGGAGTCAAATCCTGTCAGCCCGACTGAGGTGATACAGGGTCGGCCAGCTTCATCAGTCGGCCCTTTGTCGCGTCGAGGCGTAGTTACAGCGGGGTCTCCGCCGGCCAGAGGCTCCGGGCGCGGCCCAGCCGGTGACGGGGTCAAGTCCCCGGTGGTGGTGTAGCGGTGTCCTTCGGTTTGGGGGTTAGGCGCTGAGTCCGAGGGCGGGTTCGGTGGTCACCTCGGTTCCGGTGTCGGGGACGAGGGTGAGGCGGGATCTGGCGA
>NZ_JAALGE010000052.1 GCF_011057645.1 Marisediminicola senii
GGGCGGGCCTTCAGTCCGCCGAGGGTGGCGGGAGCGGCGCCGCCGTGCCGCTCGGTGACCGCCACCGCGGCAGCGTGCAGGGCGAGCGCGCGCCGCGGGTAGCCGAGGCGTGCCCACGCGCGCACCGCGTCGGCGGGGGAGGCCGCGGCCAGGTCGGCGGGGCTGGGCCAGCGCGCCAGCCACTCCTCGAGGCGCGGGATCACGCGGGCCACCGGGGTCTGCTGCAGCATGACCTCGCTGACCAGGGTTCCCCAGCTGGAGAAGCCGGGGCGACGCCACGGGAGGTCGCGGCCATGGGCCAGGTACCAGGCGTTCACGGGGGCGCTGATATCCACCGGTCCAATCTAGGGGGGTGGGCGCCGCCTCGCCTGCGCACAGGCCTAGGCTGGCCAGATGGCACGCTGGGCACCGCAGAAGACCGACACGCTCGCATCCATCGCGGATGAATACCTGCACAACTACCGTCGCGGACGCACGATCCTCGCCGTCGACGGCGCCCACGGCGCGGGACAGGCCGCATTCGCCGACGACCTCGCCGACGCCCTGAAAAGTTCCGGGGCCCACACGGTGCGGGCATCGCTCGACGACTTCCAGCGTCCGCGGGCCGACCGGGTGCTGCGCGGGGCCGACTCCTCCGAGGGCCAGTACCTCGACTGCTACGACTACTCCGCGCTGCGCCGCGTGCTCATCGAGCCGTTCCGGCTGGGCGAGGGGGCGTCATTCGTGACCGCGGTGTTCGACGCCGACCGCGACGCGCCGACCCCCGCGAAGTGGATCACCGCCCCCGGCGATGCCGTGCTCGTGATCGACGGCGTCTACCTGCTGCGTCCGGAGCTGCGCGGGCTGTGGAACTACTCGATCTGGCTCGACACCCCCGAGGTCGACCCGTCGGCCGGGCAGCGGCTGTACATCGCCGAATCCTCGCCCCGCACCACCGCGATCGCGATCGTCGACAACGCCGACGCCGATCACCCGCGACGGGTCTTCGCCGACTCCTGCTGAACCCTCGCGAGCACCTCCGCCGGCGCCGTGAAGCCGCCCCGGAGCTCCACCTCGTGCACGAGGTCGACCATGACCCGGTTGACCGGCACCGCGATGCCCGTCGCGCCCGCGGCGTCGACGATCGCCCCGTTGAGGTAGTCGATCTCGGTGGCCTGCCCGCGCCTGATGCTCTGCAGCGTCGAACCGGGGTTCGGAACATCGCCCATGCGCCTGGCCATGGCGACCGGAAGCAGCTGGGCCACACGCGACGGCGCGAACCTGAACGCGCGCACCAGCCGGTCTGACAGCCCCTGCATCGAGGCGAAGTGGATGCCGCGTGCCAGCCCCACCTCGGCGGCCTCGCGCATGCTCGCCGTCATGATGCGGCGCAGCCGACGGTCGGCGACGACCTCCTGCACGCTCAGGCCGGTGATGGCCGGCAGCGCATTCACCTGGTTGATGAGCAGCTTGGTCCACTGCGCGCCGGCGAAGTCATCCACCACGCTCACCGGCAGGTCGTCGCCGAGCGCCCGCGTGATGAGTCCGGCCGCGGCGCGCGCGGCTACCCGGTCGCCGCGATCGGAGCCGAGCACCAGGCTGCCGCGCGCCGTCACGTCGACGACGCCGGGCTCGAGGTGCGAGGCGGCGAACAGCGCCAGGCCGCCGACCAGGGGGGAGTGGGGCAGGGCGGCCCGCGCGCCGTCGATCGACTGGAGGCCGTTCTGCACCACGACGACGGGAATGCGGGCGAGCAGCCCGGCGGATGCGCCGATGGCTGCCGCGGCATCCTGCGCCTTCGTGGTGACGAACGCGAGCTCCGGCCGGGCGGTGACCCGGCCCGACGCGGCGATGCGCGCGGTGTAGTCGCCGTATGCCCCGCGCAGCCGCAGGCCATCTGCCCGCATCGCGGCGAGATGCTCGCCGCGGGCCGTGGCCTCGACGTCGTGGCCGGCGCGCGCGAGGAGCGCCGCGATGGTGCCACCGACGGCGCCCGCCCCGATGACCGCAACCCGCATGTTCCCAGCCTAGGGCGAGCTACCCCCGCCACGGCGCCCCACCCCAGCCGGCGCTACTAACCTTGCATGCGTGAACTCCGCCGCAGCCCGCACCACCGACACGACGAGCGGAATCCTCCTCGTCGACAAGCCGGAGGGGTTCACCAGCCACGACGTCGTCGCGCGCACCCGGCGCCTCGCCGGCACCCGCAAGGTCGGCCACGCCGGAACCCTCGACCCGATGGCGACCGGCCTGCTCGTGCTCGGCCTCAACAGCTCGACGCGGCTGCTCACCTACCTCGTCGGGCTCGACAAGGAGTACATCGCGACCATCCGCCTGGGCGAGTCGACGGCGAGCGACGACCGCGAGGGTGACACCGTCGAGGTCGCCCCACCCGGCACGGTGCGCGGCATCGACCCGGCGCGCATCGCCGAGGGCATCGCGAGCCTCAGTGGCGTCATCGAGCAGGTGCCGAGCAGCGTGAGCGCGATCAAGGTCGACGGCAAGCGCGCCTACGCCCTGGTGCGGGCCGGCGAGACCGTCGAGCTGGCGTCGCGCACCGTCACAGTGTCGGCATTCGAGTTGCTGGGGTCGGACGAGGTCGCCATCGACGGGCCGGACGGGCTCACCCGCGACTACCTCGACCTGCGCGTGCGCATCGAGTGCAGCTCCGGCACCTACATCCGCGCGCTGGCCCGCGACCTGGGTGCCGCCCTCGGCGTCGGCGGTCACCTCACGGCGCTGCGGCGCAGCCGGGTCGGACCCTTCTCGGTGATGGATGCCGCGCCCCTCGACACCCTCGACCCGCGGGCGACCCTGCTCGCCCCCGCGGCCGTCGCCGCCACGCTGTTCCCCACCGTCACCCTCGCCCCTGAGCAGGTCGTCGACCTCACGAACGGCAAGCGTGTGGCGCTGCCGGACGCCGCAGACGGTGAACCCATCGCCGCGCTCGCCCCCGACGGACGCCTCGTCGGGCTGATCAGGGTGTCGTCGGGCACCGCCAAGTCGATCATCAACTTTCCGACCGACGAGGTCCTGGCGTGATCGAGACCTTCTCCACCGTGCAGATCGCGGTCGCCGCGATCGCCGGGTTGCTGTGCCTGTCGCTCGGGCTCGGCGGCAAGACCCCGAACGACCTGACCCTCGGCGTCACCCTCCTCGTGGAGGTGCTGCTGCTCGCCCAGGTCGTGGTGTCGATCGTCGCCCCGTTCGTCGGCAACATCGCGACCGGAAGCGTGCTCGAGTTCTGGGTCTACCTCGTCACCGCGGCCCTGCTGCCGCCGCTCGCGGGGCTCTGGGCGCTACTGGAGCGCAACCGGTGGAGCACGGTCATCCTCGGGGTGACCTGCATCTCGGTGGCGATCATGGTGTTCCGCATGAACGAGATCTGGTTCGTGCAGCAGGCCTGATGCCCGCAGCCACCGCGGCGGTGGGTCCAGCCGCGGTGGCCTAATCTGGAAGAAATGGTTCCATCTGCCGCGCGCACTCCGTCGCGCCCTCCTCAGCGCCCCGCGTCACGCGCCACCGGCATCGGTCGCGTCCTCGTCTTCGTCTACGGCATCCTCGCCCTCGCGGCGACCGGGCGGTCGGTGTTCCAGATCGGCACCAAGTTCGGCGAAGCACCGGTGGCGTACGCGCTGTCCGCCCTGGCGGCCGTCGTCTACATCGTCGCCACCATCGCGCTCGTCGCGCCCGGTGCCCGCTGGTACCGCGTCGCGGTCGTCACCATCGCCTTCGAACTCGTCGGCGTGCTGGTCGTGGGCGTGCTGAGCATCTTCGACCCCGTGCTGTTCCCGGATGACACGGTCTGGTCGTTCTTCGGGCGGGGCTACCTGTTCATTCCGCTCATCATCCCCGTGCTCGGCCTGCTCTGGCTGCGCCGCACCTCGCCGCACCGTGCCGGCGCTGAAGCAACCGGCCCCCGGCCCGACGACACCGCGAGCGGACGCGGCTGACCATGCAGTTCTACGACTCCCTCGACGCGATACCCGCCGATCTCGGCCCGACTGCCGTCACCTTCGGCAAGTTCGACGGCATCCACCTGGGCCACCAGCACGTCATCGCCGAGCTGCTCGCCGTCGCCCGCGAGCGTGACCTCACTCCCACCGTCGTGACCTTCGACCGCAACCCGCTCGCCCTGCTCGACCCCGCGCGCGCCCCGGAGAACCTCACCAGCCCCACCCAGAAGCGCCAGCTCATCGAGGCCGCGGGCATCGACGCCATGGTCGAGCTGCCGTTCGACCGCGCCCTCAGCACACGCAGCGCCGAGGACTTCATCGACAACGTACTCGTCGGCGCCCTGCACGCCTCCGTCGTGCTGGTCGGGCCAGACACCCGGTTCGGACGCGGCGGGCTCGGCCACTTCGACACCCTCGTCGACCACAGCGCGGCAGGCGGGTACGAGGTGCGCCGGCTGGAGTTCTTCAGCCCCGACGACGACGTGCGGGTGTCATCCACCCGCATCCGCGCGCTCATGGCCACCGGCAACGTGAGCGAGGCGGCCCGGCTGCTCGGCCGCCGCCCGGTCGTGCGATCCATGGTCGTGCACGGGCAGAAGCGCGGCCGCGCACTCGGCTACCCGACCGCGAACCTCGACCCGGCCATCGAGGGCTTCGTACCCGCCGACGGCGTGTACGCGGGCTACCTCATCCTCGACGGCCGCCGGCTCCCTTCCGCCGTGTCGATCGGCAACAACCCCACCTTCGACGGCGTGCCGCAGCGCCAGGTCGAGGCCTACGTCATCGACGACGACCTCGACCTCTACGACAGGGTCGTCGAGATCGAATTCGTCGAGTTCATTCGCGGCATGGTCAAGTTCGACGGCATCGATCCGCTCATCGTGCAGATGAAGTCGGATACCGACCAGGCCCGCGAGATCCTGCGTGTCGACCAGCTGTCGCGGGCGGCCCTGCAGCGGGACTGACAATCCCGGGTAGCCCGCGTGGGAAGTTTGCCGGTGCCCCCGGCGTTCGGAAGAGCACCGCTCCCGAAAGGACCATTCCCATGTCTCTCGTCATCACCGGTGCCACCGGGCACCTCGGCCGCCTCGTCGTCGAATCGCTGCTCGAGCGCGGCGTCGACCCGTCCACCATCGTGGCCACCGGGCGCCGCGTCGAGGCGCTGGCCGACCTCGCCGAGCGCGGCGTCGGCATCGCAGCGCTGGACTTCGATGACCCGGCGTCGATCGCGACGGCCGTCGCCGGGGCATCCACTGTCCTTCTCGTCTCGGGCAGTGTGCCGGGCAACCGGGTGGCGCAGCACAGCGCCGTCATCGACGCCGCCGTCGCTGCGGGAGTGCAGCGCATCGTCTACACGAGCATCACGCACGCCGACACGACCGAGCTCGTGCTGGCTCCCGAGCACAAGGCCACCGAGCAGGTGCTGATGGATGCCGCGATCGACGTCACCATCCTGCGCAACGGGTGGTACACCGAGAACTACGCCGATCTGATCGACATCGCGGCGGCCACGGGCGAGGTCACCGCGAGTGTCGGCGACGCGCGGGTCGCGAGCGCGACCCGCCGGGACTTCGCGGATGCCGCGGCCGTCGTGCTCACCGACGACGCCCACGCGAACCGCACCTACGAGCTGTCGGGCGACGTCGCGTGGAACTTCGACGACCTCGCCGCAGCCCTCGCCGAGATCACCGGACGCGAGGTCTCGTACCGCCCGCTCACGCCCGAGCAGCACCGGGAGCAGCTGCTCGCGGCCGGCCTCGACGATGGCACGGCGGGATTCGTGGTGGCGCTCGACGCCGGTATCCGCTCCGGTGCGCTGGCGGAGACCCCGGGGGAGCTGTCCGCGCTCATCGGGCGTCCGACGACGCCGCTGGTCGACGGGCTGCGCGGGGCGTAGCTGACCACGCGATATTGCCCTCAGTCGAAGGTGTTCACCATCGCGTGGGCTGCGCGCTCGAGATAGTCCCACAGGGTGGCCTCGTGCAGCGGTGACAGGTCGAGGGAATCGACCGCGACCCGCATGTGCGCGAGCCAGCGGTCGCGGGCGTCGGGGTTGACGGCGAACGGCAGGTGCCGCATGCGGAGCCTCGGGTGCCCGCGCTCTTCGCTGTAGGTTCCCGGGCCTCCCCAGTACTGCTCGAGGAACCCGGTGAGGCGCTGGATGGCGCCTTCGAGGTCGGCCTCCGGATACATCGGGTACAGCACGGGATCGGCGCTGACACCGGCGTAGAACGCGCGTACGAGCTTCTCGAAGGTCGCGCGCCCGCCGACCTGGTCGTAGAAGCTCTGCACGCCGGCGTCGCTTCCCGCACCGGCGGGAGCCCCGGCCTGGCCGACCCGGATGGTGACGGGCTGGCCGCCCGGTGTTCCCGGCATGAGCGGGGACCCACTCGGCTGGTCGGTCATCGGTCACCCGCGCTGTCGTTGTTCTTCTTGGTCTCGAAGCGCACCGCGGGATTTGCGCGGGGGTGCGCGGTCGCCTGCGTGACCTGCACCGGTGCGGTCGGAGCCCGCTCCTCGCTGACCGCGGGGTGCGCGGGAGATGACGCCTGACCGTCGAACACCACGCGGTTGAGCGCGGGCAGGTTCACTCCGCTGTCGTCGAGCGCCTGCTTGAGCTGGCGGCGCAGTTCGCGCGCGACATCCCACTGGTCGGCCGGTCGGGTCTTCATCACCAGGCGGATAGTGAGCGCTTCGGCCGACATCGACTCGAGTCCCCAGATCTCGGGCGCCTCGATGATCTTGCGTCGCCACTGCGTGCTCGATGCCATCGTCGTCGCCGTGTTCAGCATGGTCGCCTGTACCGCGTCGACGTCGGAGTCGTAGGGCGCCGGCAGGTCGATGATGACGCGGGCCCAGCCCTGCGACTTGTTGCCCACGCGCAGGATCTCGCCGTTGCGCACGAACCACAGGGTGCCGTTGACGTCGCGTACCTGCGTGATGCGGATGCCGACCTCCTCGACGACCCCGTTCGCCTCGCCGAGGTCGACGACGTCGCCGACCCCGAGCTGGTCCTCTGCCACCATGAACAGCCCGTTGAGCACGTCCTTGACGATGTTCTGGGCGCCGAAGCCGAGGCCGGCACCGAGTGCGGCGGTGATCAGGGCGAACGACCCGATGATGTTGGTGTCGATCGCGGTCACGATGAGCAGCAGCGCCACGATCACCACGACGACGCTCACCACGTTGTTCAACACCGAGCCGAGCGTGCGCGTGCGCTGCACCACCCTGGCCGCGGCCAGGGGAGACGCCATGATCGCCTGGGTGTCGTCGACGTTCTGGCGCTTCTTGACGCCCGAGACGACCCGGTTCACCACCCGACGGATCACGAAGTGCAGCACGATCCGAATCAGGATCGCGCCCACGATGATGATCAGCACGTTGAGGGCGATACGAAACCCCTCCGACGCCCCGACCGTCGACCAGAACGATGTCCAGTCGACGCCGGGCGCCGGGTCGACGACCTCAGTCGGTGCGACGGTTACCCCCGCGAATCCGGTCAGCCACATACGGCGGTCAGGCCCTGTCCGCGGCCTGCACCATCATGGCGCGTTCGACCCCCGCGAGGTTCTCGATCACGAGGCGACGAAGCGCCGGCGTGCCGGGGTTCTCGTCGAGCCACTGCACGGTGGCCGCCCGCAGGCGCTCGTCGGCCAGCGGCGTCGGGTAGAGCCCGACGACGATCGTCTCGGCGATCGCGTGCGACCTGGTGGCCCACACACCGGTGATGGCATCGAAGTACCGGCCGATGAGACCCGCGAACACCTCGGGATCGTTGCTGTGCTGGTAGCCGATGGTGGTCTGGCGCACGATGGCGTTCGGCGGCTCGGCTCCCTCCGGCTCGACGAGCGACCGGAAGGCGGCGAGCTTGCCCTCGGCGGTCGGAATCGCGGCGGCCACGCGCGCGGCAGCCTGCTGCCCGTTCGCGGTGTTGTCGTTCGCGAGCGCGGCGGCGATCTCCGCCTC
The DNA here is from genome assembly GCF_011057645.1 of Marisediminicola senii. Classification (GTDB taxonomy): domain Bacteria; phylum Actinomycetota; class Actinomycetes; order Actinomycetales; family Microbacteriaceae; genus Marisediminicola; species Marisediminicola senii. Next base: position 7,902 of record NZ_JAALGE010000052.1, read on the forward strand.
GCCCGCTGCGCCGTTCAGTACGAGGCCCTGCAGCAGTTCCCACCGCAGGTCGGTGTCGATCTCGAGTCCGTCGAGTGGTGCCGTGCCGTTGTGCAACGACGTGAGGGCGGCGACGTGCGCCGGGGTGCTCGCGATGTTCGCGAAGAACTTGACGAACTGGAACTGCGCGTCGGAGCCGGCCTCCGCCGACTGCGCGAGGCTCCACAGCGCATCGCCGATGGCCTCGATGGTCTCGGCGCGGCGGTCGGGGGCGATGTACACCCTGGCGACGGTGGACAGCTGCGACAGCGTGGTCCGCAGCGTGGTCGACTCGGTCTCGGTGGCGATGTTGCCGAGCACCAGGCGCACGTAGTCGCTCGCCGTCACCTCGCCGTCGCGGGTGGAGTCCCACATCGCGCCCCAGATGATGGCGCGCGCGAGTGGGTTCGCGATCGACGATAGGTACTCGAGCGCCGTGGCCTGCGACTGGGCGTCGAGGCGGATCTTGGCGTAGGCGAGGTCGTCGTCGTTCACGAGCACCAGGTCGGGGCGCTCCCGTCCGATCAGGCCCGGCACCTCTGTGCGGGCGCCGTCGACGTCGATCTCGATGCGGTCGACGCGCACCAGGGAACCCGCCGCTCGGTCGTAGAACCCGATCGCGAGGCGGTGCGGGCGCAGGGTGGGGTAGTCGGATGCCGCGGTCTGCACGATCGCGAACGAGGCGATGCGCCCGTTCTCGTCGACCTCGAACTCGGGCCGCAGCGTGTTGACGCCCGCGGTCTCGAGCCACAGCGACGCCCACTCGGTCAGCTCCCGGCCCGAAGTGAGCTCGAGCTCAGCGAGCAGGTCGCCGAGTTCGGTGTTGCCGTAGGCGTGCTTGCGAAAGTATGCGGCGACGCCGGCGTAGAACGCGTCGATGCCCACCCAGGCGACGAGCTGCTTGAGCACCGATCCGCCCTTGGCGTAGGTGATGCCGTCGAAGTTGACCTGCACGTCTTCGAGGTCGTTGATGGTCGCGAAGACCGGGTGGGTCGACGGCAGCTGGTCCTGGCGGTACGCCCAGCTCTTCTCCATCGCCTGGAACGTGGTCCACGCCTCGGTCCATTCGGTGGCCTCGGCGGTCGCGATGGTGGACGCCCACTCGGCGAACGACTCGTTCAGCCACAGGTCGTTCCACCAGCGCATGGTGACGAGGTCGCCGAACCACATGTGTGCGAGTTCGTGCAGGATCGTGACGACCCGGCGTTCCTTGACGGCGTCGGTGACCTTGCTGCGGAACACGTACGTCTCGGTGAAGGTGACCGCTCCCGCGTTCTCCATCGCGCCGGCGTTGAACTCGGGCACGAAGAGCTGGTCGTACTTCTCGAACGGGTACGGGTAGTCGAACTTGTCCTCGTAGTAGGCGAAGCCCTGGCGGGTCTTCTCGAAGATGTAGTCGGCGTCGAGGTACTCGAACAGCGACTTGCGGGCGAAGATGCCGAGCGGGATCTCGCGGCCGTCGCTGCTCACCAGGCTGCTGCGGGTCACCTCGTACGGGCCCGCGATGATCGCGGTCACGTAGCTGCTGAGCACGGGCGTCGGCGCGAACCGCCAGACCGCGGCATCCACACCATCGCTCCCCGCGCCGTCGACCGCCTCGGGCTCCGGCGTCGGCGAGTTGCTGATGACCTGCCAGGCGGCGGGGGCGGTCACCGTGAAGGTGAAGCTACCCTTGAGGTCGGGCTGCTCGAACACCGCGAATACGCGGCGCGAGTCGGGAACCTCGAACTGGGAGTACAGGTACACCTCGCCGTCGACGGGGTCGACGAAGCGGTGCAGTCCCTCTCCGGTGTTGGTGTATTCGGCGTCGGCGACGACGACGAGCGTGTTCTGCTCTGCGAGGTCGTCGAGCTGGATGCGGATGCCGTCGCTGACCGCGGCGGGGTCGAGCTCCACGCCGTTGAGCGTGACCGAATGCACCTCGCGGGTGAACGCGTCGATGAAGGTGGATGCCCCGGCCGATGCCGTGAACGTGACGGTGGTGGTGCTGCCGAATACCTCGGCGCCCCGGGTCAGGTCGAGGGCGATGTCATAGCTGGGATCCGAGACGATGGCCCGGCGCTCCTGCGCTTCGATCCTGGTGAGGTTCTCTCCTGGCACGGTTATCTCCTTCGTGAGGGCAGCGGTTCACGGCCGACCTCACAACCCTAGCCGTGACATCCGACGCAGGCTCCGAGCCCCCACCCGGGTGCCGTCACCTCACGCGGATTACGCCGGGAGGAGCGTCGCGGCGCGCGCGGGGGAGCCCGCTTCGGGCGTCAGGATGCGGGTGCTGTCGTCGATCACGGAGCGGAGGAGCTCGTACAGTCGGGCGTCGGGATCGGACATGCAGGCCTCGCCGATGCCGGCGACCGCGAGGGTGACGATCGCGTCGTACATCGGGACCGGCTGGCGGATGGTTCCCGCGAGGGCGGCGAGCTGCTGCTCCGCCCACCGGGTGGCGAGGGGAGCGGCGACCAGGGCCTCATCGACGATCGCCTCGACGGTGGAGAACGCGGCGGGGTCGACGGTCGCGGCGCGGGTCTCACAGCGCAGCAGGGCGACAGCCAGGGCACGCTGGCGGCCCTCGCTCGCGACCGGGAGGGCGCTCGCCGCGGCCCTGACCGCGATGAGCAGGTGCAGTCGTTCGTCGACGGCGGAGGTGCTGCCGTTGCTTCCGAGGCCGACCACGCTCGGCACGAGGGGGGCGAGCCTCGAGCGTCCGCGGTCGGTGGTCCAGTCGTTCACCAGCCGGGCTACGGTGGCGACGGCCGGGTGCGTGCACGCGGGGTGATCGCTCCACTTCTCGCCGGCGAGGAACGAGGCGTACTCCATGAAGCACGCGCCCCGGCGAGGGTTTCGGTGCTTGCCCCTGGCGAGGACGGGCACCACGTCGGGACTGAGTGGGTAGCGGGTGATGGGCACGATGCACCTCCAACGAAACCGGGCGACAGTGCTACCAGTGTCCTCCTGAGTCACCGGATAGACCAGAGGCAATCGGGGCGATGGCGGGGTTTGCCAGCCATCGTCCGATTACCTCCGGGCCGGCTACCAGCGGTAATCGAGGAACTTGCCGTCGAGGGTCACCACGACCCGGTCGCCGTCGGGATGCGGGCGGCGCTTGATGTCGATCGAGAAGTTGATCGCGCTCATGATGCCGTCGCCGAATTCCTCGTGGATGAGCTCCTTGAGGGCAGGCCCGTATACCGAGATCGCCTCGTGGAACCGGTAGATCGTCGGGTCGGACGACGCCGACGTCTCGCCCGCCCGGTATGGCTGGTCGCGCAGCGCGGTCTGCACGTCCTCGTCGAGTTCGAGCAGTTCAGCGGTGCGCCGGGCCTGCTCGGCGGTCATCGGGTGTTGCCCGAGGAGGGCGGCGGTGGTCCAGACCAGGGGTGCGTCGAGTTCGGTGGCGAGCTCTGCCCAGGTCAGGCCGGCCTTCACGCGGGCCGCGCGCACGATGGCTCCGGCGTCGGACTTCGTCATGGGGTGCAAGGGGGTTCTCCTTCGGTGATGCGGTGAGCGGTCGAGATGGGGATGGGGACTGGCTCAGGCGACGGGGGCCTTGTCGCGAACCGGCGCCTCGCGCGGGATGCGCTGCGGGCGGGTGCGGCCGTGGGTGGTGTAGAGCATGAATCCGACGAAGACCAGGCCGCCGACGAGGTTGCCCAGGATGGTGGGGATCTCGTTCCACACCAGGTAGTCGGAGAGGGTGAAGTCGCCGCCGAGCATCAGTCCGGTCGGGAACAGGAACATGTTGACGACGGAGTGCTCGAAGCCCATGTAGAAGAACACGATGATGGGCATCCACATCGCCATGATCTTGCCGGGAACGCTCGTCGAGAGCATCGCCGCGACGACGCCGGTGGAGACCATCCAGTTGCAGAGCATCCCGCGCACGAAGACCGTGAGCCAGCCGGCGGCGCCGTGTTCGGCGTAGCCGAGGGTTCGCGCCTCGCCGATCTCGCCGAGTCGCTCGCCGACCGCGTCGGGGGCGACGGAGAAGCCGTAGGTCACCACGATCGACATCATGAGGGCCACGACAAGCGCGCCGGCGAAATTACCGACGAATACGAGGCCCCAGTTGCGCAACATGGAGCGCCAGGTGACACCCGCCCGCTTGTCGATCAGGGCGAGGGGAACGAGGGTGAACACCCCGGTGAGGAGGTCATAGCCCAGCAGGTAGATCAGCGCGAAGCCGACGGGAAAGAGCAGCGCGCCCACCAGGGCGTTTCCCGTCTGCACGGTGATCGTGACGGCGAAGGCCGCGGCGAGGCCGAGGATCGCACCGCCCATGAATGCGCGGATGACCGTGTCTCGGGTCGCCATCAGCGCCTTCGACTGCCCGGCATCGACCATCTTGGTGACGAAATCAGGGGGACTCACGTATGACATGGGGCACTCGTTCCGGGGGTTGGGCAGGCCAGCGGCCTGGGATCACAAGGAATGAAGAAGGATGTGCCGAGTGTGTTTGTACGGGATTTCGCCGCGGTAACTTTCGAGTTTCGGAGCGGTGACGGTCACCTCACCGCCCCCGTCGGCGAGTGTGAGGGTGCGTCGCCGGCCTCGGATGCCGGCCGCCGGCGGCGCTCCACCGGCGGATCGTTCGGGTCGCGCACGTAGGCTGGCGAGCGTGAATCCAGAACAGAACACCGAACCTTCTGCCGACACCGCCTCCGCTGTCGGCACCGCATCCGCCACCGGCCCCGTCGCCACCGTCGAATTCTGGTTCGACCCCAGCTGCCCGTGGGCGTGGATGACGTCACGCTGGGTGGACGAGGTGCACCGCCAGCGCGAGATCGACGTGACGTGGAACATCATGAGCCTCGCCGTGCTCAACGAGAACAACGACGACATCGACGAGGCGCACAAGGCGTTCTTCCCCCGTGCGCTGCGCTACACCCGCCTGGTCGCGGCCGCGAAGGAACTGCACGGGCAGCAGGTCGTCAAGCCCCTCTACGACGCGCTGGGAACCCGCATCCACCCGGGTGGTGAGAGCGACCCCGATGTCGTCATCCCGGCCGCCATCGCCGAGGTGGGTCTCCCCGCGGACTTGGCGGCGTACGCCGATTCCGACGAATTCGACGCGCAGATGCGGGCATCCCACACCGCAGGCATCTCGCGGGTCGGCCAGGACGTCGGCACTCCCGTGATCGCCGTCAACGGTGTCGCGTTCTTCGGGCCGGTCATCTCTCCTGCACCGAAGGGCGAGATGGCACTCACCCTGTGGGATGGCGTCGTCGCCGCGGCATCCTATGAGGGCTTCTTCGAACTCAAGCGGTCGCGCACGACCGGTCCGGTCTTCGACTGAGCCCGGTTCGCCCGAAACCTCTCGCAGGGGTCGGGGCGGCCGAGGGCTGCCCCGGCCGCTCGTAAACTCTCCTCATGCGCATACATATCGCGACCGACCACGCCGGCCTCGAGTTCAGTCGGGTGTTGCAGCAGCACCTCGGTGAGGCGGGTCACGACGTGGTCGACCACGGACCCACCCAGTACGACGCCCTCGACGACTACCCGAGCTTCTGCATCAACGCGGCGCGCGCCGTGGTCGTCGACCAGCGGGCAGGCGTGGATGCGCTGGGGGTCGTCTTCGGTGGCTCGGGCAACGGCGAGCAGATCGCGGCGAACAAGGTCGTCGGCGTGCGGGCCGCGCTGGTGTGGAGCACGTCGACCGCGATGCTCGCGCGCGAGCACAACGATGCCAACGTGATCGCGATCGGTGCGAGGCAGCACACCCTGGAAGAGGCGACCGCGCTGATCGACGCGTTCATCGCGCAGCCGTTCTCCGGTGAGGAGCGCCACGTGCGCCGCATCGCCCAGCTCGCCGAGTACGAGACGACCGGCCTGATCACCGGCCGGGTGATCGACTAGCCATGCCAGAGGGACATTCCGTACACCGCATCGCTCGCCAGTTCGGGCTGCACTTCGTCGGGCGCACCGTCGCGGCATCCTCTCCCCAGGGGCGTTTCGCCGCGGGGGCTACCGAGATCGACGGGCACCGCATCATCGACGCCCGTGCCGTCGGCAAGCAGATGTTCCTCGAGTTCGACCACGGCCGCTGGCTGCGGGTGCACCTCGGCATGTACGGCGCGTGGGACTTCGCCGGTGACGTGACGGCGGATGCCACGACCGAGGCGTCGGGCGGACGCATGGGGCAGACCGGGCAGCGGGGGATTCCCGCCACTGAAGCGCTCGAGACGGGCAGCATCGGGGCGCCGCGCGGAACGCGCCTGCGGATGGCCGAGCAGGAGGCGCTGATGAACCTGCTCGACGGGCAGGACGGACGCACCTTTCCGCCGGAACCCGTCGGAGCCGTGCGGGTGCGACTGCTGACGGACATCACGGTCGCCGACCTCCGTGGGCCCACCGCGTGCGAGGTGCTGTCGCCGGAAGAGGTGCAGGCGGTCATCGCGAAGCTCGGACCCGACCCGCTCGTCGACCCTGGCAAGAAGAGCGAGAACCGCTTCGTGGCGACAGTGGCGAAGAAGCCGACGCCGATCGGATTGCTGCTCATGGACCAGACCGTGATCAGCGGTATCGGCAACGTCTACCGGGCGGAGTTGCTGTTCCGTGCGCGGCTCGATCCGCACACCCCCGGGCGCGACGTGCCGGAAGAGACCGTGCGCGCGCTGTGGAAGGACTGGACCAAGCTGCTCAAGCTCGGCGTGAAGCTCGGCCAGATGATGACCATGGACGGCCTCAGCAAGAAGAAGTACACCGAGGCGCTCGCGCATCGCGATTCGCGCCACTGGGTGTACCACCGTGAGGGCAAGCCGTGCCGGGTGTGCGGAACCCCGATCGCGATGGAGATGGCGGCGGGGCGCAAGCTGTACTGGTGCCCGGTTGACCAGGCGCCCGCCGGGTCGCCGCCGGTCGGCGCGCGGGCGGATCGCGCGTGAGCATGCTGCTCAGGAACGCCCGCATCGTGGGCGGTGACGATCGGCCCGTCGACATCCTCCTCAAGCGTGGTGTGGTGACCGGGATCGGTGTCGACAGCGCAGGTGGCGCGCTCAGCGGCACAGCGCAGACCGACCTCGGCGGCCGCTGGGTGCATCCGGGGTTCTGGGACAAGCACGTGCACTTCACCCAGCACGCGCTGGCTCGCCGTCGGGTCGACGTGTCGTCGGCGTCGTCGGCGGTCGATGCGGCGGCGATCATGGGTGCTGCCGAGCGTCCACCGGCTGGTCTGCCCCTCGTGGGCTACGGGTTCCGCGACGGGTTGTGGACGGATGCGCCGTCCAGCGCGTTGCTCGACGCCGTCGTTCCCGACGTGCCCGTGGTCGTGCTCAGTGCCGACCTGCACTGCGTCTGGCTCAATACGGCGGCCCTGGTGCGCTACGGGTTCGGTGGGCATCCGACCGGCATCCTGGTCGAGGACGACGCCTTTCCGGTGACCGCGGCCGTGCAGGCGGTGCCATCGGCCATCATCGACGAGTGGGTAGCCGATGGGGCGATGGATGCTGCCCGGCGCGGGGTCGTCGGGGTTGTCGACCTCGAGATGGGTGGGGCGATTCCGGCGTGGACTCGTCGGTTCGCGGACGGTTTTCGTACCCTGCGGGTCGACGCCGGGCTGTACACGGCCGAGCTCGATGCCGCGATCGGGGCCGGGCTCCGCACCGGGCAGGTCGTCGACGGGTCTGACGGCCTGTTGCGGGTCGGTCCGTACAAGGTGATCACCGACGGGTCGCTGAATACCCGTACGGCGTACTGTGTCGAGGCGTACCCGGGGCATCCGGACGAGTTCGGGTTGCTGACCATTCCGACCGACCGGCTGGTGGCGCTGCTCACGCAGGCGTCGGAGGCGGGCCTCTCGCTCGCGGTGCACGCGATCGGTGACGAGGCGAACCGTCTTGCCCTCGACGCGTTCGAGGCCGTCGGGTGCGGTGGGCGAATCGAGCACGCGCAGTTGTTGCGTCCGGAGGACATCGCGCGGTTCCGTGACCTCGGAATCGTCGCGAGTGTGCAGCCGGAGCACGCGATGGATGACCGCGATGTGGCCGACCACCACTGGGCGGGACGCACCGAGCGCTCGTTCGCGCTGAAGAGCCTGCTCACGGCCGGGGTGGGGTTGGAGCTGGGGTCGGATGCGCCGGTCGCTCCGCTCGACCCGTGGGTGACGATCGCTGCTGCGGTGACGCGGACGAGGGATGGGCGTGCGCCGTGGCATCCGGAGCAGGCGATCTCTACGGAGGAGGCGCTCGCGGCGTCGACGAACGGTGTGGCGGGAGTGGCGGTCGGGATGGCGGCGGACCTCGCGGTGCTGGATGCGGATCCGCTCACCGCGACTGCCGATCAGTTGCGCACGTTGCCGGTGGCCGCGACGCTGCTGGCCGGTCATTTCACGCACAACGCGTTGTAGTTAGCGCCGCTCGCCCGGGTGCCGCGACCGACGCATCCGCCCCGCGACGCGACGCGACGCTCAGCTCGACGCGATGTGCGCGAACAGGAACCAGCGGTCCTTGTCGAGGGCACGGGAGATCTCGATGGCGACGTCCTGGCTGACCGGGTCGAGGGTGCCCAGCTCGGTCACGGCGATGCGGAGGTCGTACAGCACGGCGTCGATCTCGGCGATGATCTCCTCGATCAGCCGGTCGGTCGACTGGAACCCCGGCGTGAGCGCCGGGGTCGTCGTGTTCTGCGCGATGCTCTGGATTCGCGCGTCGATGGGAAGGCCGAGGGCCACCACCCGCTCGGCGGCGGTATCGGCGTAGTCCCTGGCGTGATCGACGACCATGTCGAGCAGCTCATGCACGGACTGGAAGTTCGGCCCGCGCACGTGCCAGTGCGCCTGCTTGCCGTCGACGCCGAGCGCGGTGAGTCCGATCACGACGGGGCTGAGGAACTGGGCCACTCCCGCGGCGACGTCGGGATCGGTGGAGGTCTGGGGAACGGTGCGGATGTCGGTCATGGTCGTCTCCTCGGTCGGTGAGCCTCGGTCGGTGGGTACCGTCGGTGGGTATCGGTCGACGGACAGCAATCGATGGGTCGACGCGGGTGCCCCATGAGCACGGGCGATGGTGATGACCGATACGGTACGCCGACTGGCGCGATCCGCAAGCGACTACCGGCGACTCCTGTCGGCAGCCGGGTGCGACCCGGCGCGACGATGAAGCCCCCGACGGTAACGGCCGTCAGCGCAGCGACCCCACCCTCTCGACGATCGCCCGCACGTTCCTGACCCGCTGCTCGTAGCGGGCCGCGAGCACGATGATCAGCACACCGCCGATCGCAAGCCAGAGCCACCAGGGCCCTGCCGTGTAGACCGCGCGAATCTGCGGCGCGAAGGTGGCGATGACGTGCACCAGCACGATGACCGTTCCGATCAGGAACGGCGCCTGCAGTCGACGCTGGGCTCCCACCACGACCACGGCGATGCCGACCACTCCGACGGCGACGAGCCGCCACACCGGCCGGTCGTCGATCGTGGCGAGGAGGGACGGCAGCAGCAGCATGGTCGTGCCCGGCCCGAGCCACGGCCAGCTGCGCGCCCTGGGGTTCTCGGCGAGATGCGACGAGCCGCTTGCTAGCAGCGCGATCGCGATGGGCAGCGTCCCCAGTTCGACCGGGTCGAGGCGCCCCGTGCCGACGGAGACCGCGAGGATCACACCCGCATACGCGATGGCCAGCCACGCCACCGCCACGGTGAACGGCGCCCGGTCGATCAGGAATGCGATCAGGTGGATGGCGCTGAACAACGTCACCGTTCCGATCGTGCGCAGCATCGCGAAGTCCCCACCGGCGATGGCCGCACCCTCGATCGCCAGCACCGCGGTGAAGGCAATCACGGCGATACCGAAGCTCGCCCGCAGGCGGGTGGTCGCGAATTGGCCGGCCGGCGCGTCGTCGAGGGCTCCGCCGAGGGTGGATGCCGCGTCCGACCTCGCAGCGATGCCGAAGCCAGCAACGATCAGCACGACCAGCGCGAAGAGCAGCCACCCGTCGAGCTCGAGCGACCCCGGGCGGTCCCGCACGAGGACGGTCGCGCGACCGATGGCGGTCGTGACGACGCCCACCGCGCCGGCGATTGCCGCGGCATCCATGTAGAGGGCAACCGCGCGGGGAGCCCGCACGAACGTGCCCCCCAGCAGCAGGGCCGTCGAGATCGCGGCGATCACGAGCGCACGGGGCAGCTCTCCGGTGATGGATGCCGCGGCGATGGGCAGCACGGAAACCAGCAGGGCGGCGAGCAGCACCAGGGCGGGAGCAGCGGTGAACGGCACCGCGCGGGCTGCTGAATCGCTGGGCACCGTGCTGGGCTCCGCCGCACGCCGCGCCCCCGCCCGATGGATCACCGCCGCCGTCAGCAGCAGCACACCGGTGAGCGGAAGCACGTAAGCCTCGATCGCGTCGACGCTGGCGTCGGAGAGCCGCCACCACAGGCCCGCGGTGGCGAGCGCGATGGCGAGCCACGCGATGTATCGCCGGGTCGACCTCGACCCGGCGATACCGTCGGCGCTGATCGAGACCAGCAGCGCCGTGACGGCGGTGAGCACGAGCACGAGCCACGCGGCATCCCCACCTTCAACGACGGCGACGAGTACGGCCGGAACCGCCAGGATGGCCACACCGATCTCGCGCACCGCCCGCGGGGTCATCGACGGTCGCAGCAGGGCCGATGCGAGCGATCCCGCGGCGGTGAGCAGGGCAGCGGTGGCGGGTGTGACCGAGGCGATGAACTCGGTGCGTCCCGCCGCGCGCGTCAGGGCTTCGAGGAGCAGGTAGACGGTCGGGCCGAGCGCGACGGACGCGATGATCCGCTCCACCCGGAACGACCGCGTCGTGCGCACCGCGCACCAGATCAGCAGGGCGGCGAGGGCCGCGGCGGCGGAGAGGGCCGCGATGAGACTCCCCTCCGAGACGGGCGAGAAGGTCGATGTCGACGTGGCGACACCGACGGGGTCGATGCGTTCGAGCGGGGCATTGGCCGCGGTCGCGAGTGCGGCCACCAGGGCGGAGGGCGCCGCGATCCAGAACGCGGTGCGGCGGTCGGGGGCGGGCAGCACGCGGTGCGCGGGAATGGTGCGCACCGGAAAGGCGACGGCGACCACGATGAGCGCGGCTACGAGCCCGGTCCACAGCTCCGGTTGTGCCCACCCGGTCGGGGCTGCGCCGTCGTTGGGCGGCAGCAGCTCCGCCACGGCCGAGTAGACGGCGCCCAGCAGCAGCGCGACGGCCGTGCCCGTGAGCGCGGCCGACGCGAAGGAATCGATCTGCCGGATGCTGGCAGCCAGGGCCGCCACGGAGGCCAGCAGCAGTACCAGCCACCCGAGGGCCGGTTCCGAACCCAGCGCGGACGCCACGGCGGCCAACGCCACGAGCCCGACGCCCACCTCCCTGGCCCAGGCCAGCAACTGGGCCGGGGCTGGTGTGATCCTTGGCCCAGCCCCAGCCCCAGCCCCAGCCCCAGCCCCAGCCCCTGCCCCTGCCCCGCGCACCCACCAGGCCAGCGACGCCACCGAGACGATCGCCGCAGCGACGGCGGCCGTCACGGCCCACTCGCCGCGCGCGAAGCCCAGCAGGTGTGAGGCGGCGGCGATGGCGAGCCAGACCGCAGGGGCGATGGCGATGGATGCCGCCACCCGGTCGCTCCACGACCCGTG
>NZ_JAALGE010000053.1 GCF_011057645.1 Marisediminicola senii
AAGACCACGGCGGACGCACCATCCCCGGCGTCTACTCCCGAATCGCAGGCCGACTACTCGCCCTCGCCGCAGGAATCTGGCACAACTGGCTCATCGGAGCACCCAACAAACGCTCCCTCATCGCCTATGACCATTAGGACTCACTCATCTAGTGGTGCGTAAGCGGGTGTCGGATCCGACGGTGAACACGGTCATTTCATTTACCGTGCCGTTCGTGGCATCCATTCCTGCAGAGATGTTGGAGTCGTCGGGGCTGGTTGCTGCGGTGGTGGCGGGGCTCATTACGGGGATTCGGGCTCCGCGGGACTTCTCGCCGCAGAACCGGCTGTCGGACACGCAGAACTGGCGCACAGTGGAGCTGCTGCTCGAGGGCGCGGTGTTTTTGACCATGGGGCTGCAGATCACGACGATTATTGCCGACGTCGAGCGGGATCATGCCGGGGTTGGCACCGCCGTTCTCATCGCGGCGGGCTCAGCGCGGTGCACAGATGCAGAAACGGCTGGAGGGCATGCAGGCGAAGATGGGCACCGAGGAGGAAAAGCGGCAGACGGTCGCGGAGGTGCGCGACCGGCCGGCACAGCGGCTTTCAGAGCGCGACCTGAATCGGTTCTCGACGCGGGTTACCCGGATGCTGGCCGACATCGACTACTTCGTGCGTAAGCCGATGGGATGGCGGGACGGCACGATCGTGGTGTGGGCGGGGATGCGCGGGGCCGTGACGGTCGCGGCGGCGCAGACGTTGCCGGACGATACGCCGCAGCGTGCACTATTAGTGCTGATCGCATTCTCCGTGGCGGTGCTCTCGCTGCTCATCCAGGGTGGGACGGTTGGTCCGCTGGTGCGGCGGCTGACGCCGGAAGTCGACCCGAATGCGGCTGCTGATGAGGCCGAAGAGCGCACGGAGATCTACCGGATGCTGCGCGCAAGCTCGGAGGGGATTGCTGAGCCGGAGCGGCCGGAGGGTGTTCCGCGTGTGGAGCAGTTCTACCGGGAGAAAAAGTACCGGCTGGAGGTGCTGCGCACGCAGCGGTTGGCGCTACTCGACGCTCGGGACAATGGGACGTTCGACGCGGACATGCTGGCGGAGGAGTTGTCGAACCTGGATGCGGCGGAGATCACAATTGAGATGCGGGGGAAGTCGGGGGAGTGAGGGCATCTCTCTTCGCAGGGTGACTATTGCCTCAGGAACGGCGCCGATATCCTCGTGATCCTCCGAATAGCGCGAACAATAAAACGAGACTGATCACGGTCATCGGCACAGGATTGGCCTGGAAGGCTATCCCGAAACCTTCCGCCAGCATTCGGAGACCCATGGCGAAGCCGTCGGCAGCAGGTTCGTACTGGTTCGAGTCCATAGGCAAAACGTAGCGGTGGGCTCGCGCCGTGATCAGCCCCAGTAGTGGTGACTCGATCTCATTCAACGCTCCCAGCAATCTCCCGCAGCGCGAGGATGTGCGCGTCAAACACGCTCCGGCCATCCGCCGTCAGCCCTACCCACGTCATGCGGCGGGCGTCGGACCTCGCCAGTGACGCGCTCTTCTTGAGGGTCACGTAGCCGGCGTCGGTGAGCGTTTTGAGGTGCTTGGAGAGCGTGGCATCCGTCACCGAAAGGGTGTCGCGGAGTACCCCGAAGTCCATGCCGTCTACCCGGCGCAGCAGACCGCAAATCCGCAGCCGCACGGGCGCGTGGATGACCTCGTCGAAGCGCGCCTCAGGCACGACGCAGCTGTTCGAGCGCGGAACGGTAAGCGACGCCGGCGAGCCAGGTGGTGAGAGCGAACGCCGCGAGGCTGGTGAGCACGACGGCCCAGGTCAGTCCAGACGCGACGAGCCCGAGCGAGACCGAGAACAGCGCGAGGCACGACAGCACGATCGCGGCGAGGGCGCCGTATGCCTTTGCGCCCATCGTCCGGAACCGGATGCCCACCTCGCGGTGCACCAGGTGCGCGATGACCAGCGCCACCACGAGCGCCAGCCATCCGGTCGTGGGCGGTTCGTAGTTCACCCCGGGGGTGGCGGATGCCGCGCCGGCAACCCAATACGCGGCAACACCGCCGAACGCGGCCATGAGACCGCGGGGCACGCGCACCGCGTCGGCCACCGCCGCGCGGTCGGCGGCCAGGTCATCGAGGCTCGCGGCAGCCTCGCGAGCAGAGGGTCGGATGGGCGAGTCGTTTTCCATAGCGGCAAGTCTAAGAGGTTACTTTCCGATACGGCAAGCGTTCGCCAAAGCCGTTTCGAGAACGTGCAGACCGTGCAAAAACGACGACAGCATAGGCGGGGTGTACCCCGAATACAACGGTTGACTTGAGTTTCTGTCTTGATATGTTGACCAGAGCAACAATTCGACGGCGCCGTCTGGCCCGCGTGTTGCGGTCCAAAGGAGGGCCTCTTGAGAACGAGCAAGAAATGGTCAGGCGCGCTAGTCGTCGCACTGGCCGCGGGGGTGAGCTTCACTGCTGTGGCAGCGCCAGCCAGTGCGGTAGAAGAGGAAACACCGATCTACCTCGACACGGCGTACTCCGCCGAAGAGCGGGCAGCCGACCTCGTGTCGCGCATGACGCTCGAAGAGAAGGCCTCGCTGATGAACAGCAGTCTTTCGGCTGCGATCCCGCGCCTGGGCGTCGAGGCATACAGCTGGTGGAACGAGGCAGCGCACGGTGTCGCCCGCGAGGGTCGCACCAACGACGCGAACCCCGACATCCTGTGGAACACAACGTCGTACCCGGTGTCGCTCTCCCTCGGATCGACCTGGGACCCCGACCTGATGTACGACGAGGCGACACTGATCTCTGACGAGGCGCGCGAGGTCATGCGCGACAACCGCTTCAACCTCGGCTTCTACTCGCCGACGATCAACCTCGGCCGCGACCCCCGCTGGGGCCGCAACGACGAGACCTACAGCGAAGACCCCGTGCTCACCGCAGCGATGGGCTCGAGCTTCGTCAACGGCATGGAGGGCAAGACCGAAGAGGGCGTGCTGCCCGACGAGGCCGACGGCTACCTCAAGACGCTCACCACGCTCAAGCACTACGCGGCCAACAACAGCGAGTTCAACCGCCGCACCGGCTCCTCCGACATGGACGACCGCACGCTGCGCGAGTACTACACCAAGCAGTTCCGCGACGTGATCGCCGCGAGCGACCCCGGCTCGATGATGACCTCCTACAACGAGGTCAACGGAACGCCCACCACCGCCGACACCTACCTGATCGACACCCTGGCTCGCCAGACGTTCGGGTTCAACGGCTTCTTCACCTCCGACTGCGACTCGATCTTCGAGATCGAGCGCGGCCACCAGTGGATTCCCGAGGGCTACGACCGCCCGGTCAACTACGTCGAGCGCCACGCGTTCGCCAACGCGGCCGGCATGGACCTCGACTGCAATCAGGGCTACCGCGACGCGTACAACTACGCGAACACGGTTCCCGAGGCAGTCGCCGCCGGCATCGAGACCCCGACCGGCACCTACAACGAGAACGACGTCGACGCCTCGGTCGTGCGCCTGATGGCTGCACGCTTCGAGCTCGGCGAGTTCGACTCCGCCGGCTCCGTGCCGTGGGTTCAGCAGGCCCGCGACCGCGGCGCGCTGCTCCCGCAGCAGTACGTCGACTCCCCGGAGAACGGGGCGATCACCCAGACCGCCGAGCGACTCGACATGGCGCGCACCGCCGCAGCGCAGAGCCTCGTGCTGCTGAAGAACGAGGCGCCCGCCGCGGACGCCGACAGCATCCTCCCGCTGCAGGTTCCCGCCACTGGCCAGTACCGCGTCGCCGTGGTCGGTGCATACGCCGACCCCGAGGAGATGTACTTCGGTGGCTACAGCAGCAACCAGAGTGACGACGGACGCGAGAACCACGTCACCGGCTATGACGGCATCGTGGATGCTGTCGCAGACCTCAACGCGAACGCCGACGTCGACTTCTACCCCGGCGTCACCGGGGATGACCTCGGCACGCTCGACCAGGCAACCCTCGACGCCGTCGGCGATTACGACGCCGTCGTGGTCTACGTCGGAACCAACGCCGAGACCGCCGATGAAGAGCGCGACCGCGCCGACCTCAACCTCGAGGGCGCGCAGGAGCAGCTGCTCGAGCAGGTCGGAGCACTCAACCCCAACACGGTCGCGTACATCGAGTCGATCGGACAGGTCGAAGTCGGCGGGTTCGAAGACGACGTCGCGGGTCTGCTGTGGAGCTCGTATAACGGCCAGCGCAAGGGCGAAGCCCTCGCCGACGTGCTGTTCGGTCGCACCAGCCCGAGCGGACACCTTCCGTTCAGCTGGTACCAGACGGCTGACCAGCTCGCCCCGATCGAGGACTACGAGATCCGCGGAACCGACACCGCCAACGGACGTACCTACATGTACTTCGACGGCGACGTCTCGTACCCCTTCGGTTACGGCCAGAGCTACACCCAGTTCGAGTACTCGCCCCTCGAGGTGAACGACACCACCGTCGACGCCAATGGAACCGTCGAGGTCACCACGACCGTGACGAACACCGGAGACGTCGCCGGAGCTGACGCGGTGCAGCTGTACGTGGCGACACCCGACGCCGACCCGGCCGATGAGCGCCCGATCAAGCGCCTCGCGGCGTTCGACCGCGTGGAGCTCGCGGCTGGGGCATCCGAGACCGTCACCCTCGAGGTGTCGATCGAGGACCTCGCGTTCTACAACGAGACGAGCACGCGCTTCGTGGTCGACAGCGGAACCTACGACTTCCAGCTCGCCAGCTCCAGTGCCGACAGCGACATCGCGCAGCGCGCATCCGTCGAGGTATCCGGCACTCTGCTGCCAGTGCCCGAGGTCGTCACGGTGAAGGCACAGACCGAGGCGGATGCTGCGGCAGACGTTGCCCAGCGCACCTTCTTCACCGAAGGCGACGCGGTCGTGCCGCAGGTGACCGTCGCGCTGAACGACGACCAGCTGATCGGCTACGTGCACAAGGGGGAGAGCACTCCGTTCCCCGAGGGCATGACGGTCAGCTACGAGAGCAACCGGCCCGACGTCGTTTCGGTCACAGAGGGAACCGAGCTGACTGCCGCTGGTGGGGGAGTCGCCACGGTGACTGCAACCGCGAGCTTCAACGGCGTCGAAACCACCGGAACCTTCGTGGTTGCGGTGGCCGCGGCGGACGTCGAGGAGCCCACTCCGGGCGAGCCGACCCCGTCGCCCAGCGTTCCGGGAGAGCCGCTTCCTGGCGAGCCCGCCCCGGGTGAGCCGACTCCCGGCACGTCCAACCCGGGCACGGGAACCGGTACCGGATCAGGCACCGGCAACGGAACTGGCACCGGATCGGGAACCACACCCGGTACTGGCACCGGCAACGGTTCGGGTACCGGTAGCGGCAGCACCAGCTCGCAAGGTGACCTCGCGTTCACCGGCGCGAACGTCGCACCGTATGCGTTGCTCGCCGGAGTGCTGCTGGCACTCGGTGTCGCGCTGGTCGGCTTCCGCCGCCGCGCAGCACGCGCCGACGCCGAGTAACCGCAGCGTCGCACCACACGACACCGCCCTCGCACCTCATGGTGCGGGGGCGGTTTCGCGTTTGGGCCGCGGGGTAAGTGGTGTGCTCGCGCGGGGCCGACCGCTGGACAACCGCCCCGCCTAATCATCCGAACGAACGATGCGGGCAATGCTTCAGGCGGCCTCCCACAACTCCTGCAACGCCCAGCATTGAGGCGTGAAGACAAATCGAACTGTTCTCGTCGGCCTTGCCCTGACGTTGCCCGCAGCACTCCTGCTCACCGGATGTTCCGTCGTCGAGGAGGCGGTCTCGAACCAGGCGTCGTCCGAGTACCCAGATGCGTCCGCTCTCCGCTCGCAATGGGACGGAGACGCCGCCTGGGTGCCCAGCGACTCCACATCGCTTCAGGTCGCCCAGTCGAAGAGCACGACTGACGCGACGATCCTGCTCACCAGTGACCTCGACCTCGACCCAGACCTATGTGCAGAGATACCGCGCCAGTCGGCTCCGACAGTGTCGATGGATGACGCACCGGACGCGTACGCCATGGACACGGTGTTCGCCTGCGGCTCATGGACGGTCGGCGCGACGTCGTCGGGGTGGCTCGGCTGGACGCCTGGTCACCCCGACGAGTCCGCGCAGTCACCGTCGTGATGACGAGCTCACACTCACAGGTGCTGCGGCCTCGTGCTCGCGATAGTCGTCCGTCAGAGTGGCCACTTCATGTGACACTCGCGGGCCCCTTCTTTATGCACGAGTCAGGAGTGTCAGCCCTGACTGGTGCATTCGAAGTGGCGGCTGAGATGATGCAGCCGCCACCCCGCTTCAACCGATGACTGGACCGCTCGAGGTCACCAGGTTGAGTCGCCGCGAATTACGGCGTCCGACCCACCGTCAATGAACACGACCTGTCCGCACAGGTGCGAGTTCTCTTCGCTGACGAGCCAGGCTAGAAGGCGGGCCGGCACGATTGCTTCTGCAAAACCATTCAATGGCATAGGAACGCCGGCGCGGATCTGCTCGCGCCCCTCTTCGGTCTCGAGCAGGGGGGCAGTCATCGGGGTGACGATGACTCCGGGCGCGATGGCGTTGAGCGGGATGTTTGCACCCGCCCAATCCGCGGTCGGAGCGGAGCGGCGGATCCACTGCGCGAACGCCTTCTTCGTGGAACTGTAGATGAGCGGGCCGGTCGAGTCGTCGGCAGCGAGAATCTCGGCGCGCGCGAGAGCAGCGGCCTCATCTCCCTCGGTCATCGCTGCGACAAGCTCATCGTCGGTCGGGTGAAGACTTGCCATGGAAGCGACACCGGCGGCACGGGGGGCAGCCGATCCAGCCAGAAGAGGGCGCAATCCTTCGAGGGTCGCCACCATGCCGAAGTAATTGACCGCGACTGTCGCAGGAATCGGGTGGGCCAGCCCCGCGATGGCGAGAACTCCGTCGATGGTTCCGGCGGACTTCTCGCGCACTTGCTCCACAAGTGCCTCGCGGCCATCGGTAGTAGTGAGGTCCACGTTGATGACGGTACCGCGCAAGTCGACGCCGATGACCGTGTCGCCTCGGCTCTGCAACAATTCCGCAGTCGTCTTGCCAATGCCAGATGCTGCGCCGGTAACTACAAATGTCCTAGCCATCTCAACTCCTTTGTCTGAGGCCAATACTTTCCTTCAGAAACTATCTGATGGAGGACTATTCTCACAACGTGAACGACGAAACGGACTCGCGGTTGCACTACCGTTCCGACCTTGTTCAAAACATGACGTCATTGCTCAATATCTGGCATTCCCCGCGGTTCCAGCGCGACATCGTCACCGAACGACACAGGTCCCTCAGCACGCTCGAAGTGCGTCTCGTGTGGACTCTCGGTTCGCTCGGGCCGTCCCGCCCATCCGAGCTCTCCGCCGCGCTCGACGTGACTGCCACAAGCCTGAGTAAGGCAATAGCAAAGTTGGATGCTGCGGGCATCGTCACCCGCGAGCCCAGCCCCCACGACCGACGTTCCCACACCCTGCACCTCTCCGCTGAGGGGCGCCGGGCAGCGCAGGAGTTATACGACGTCGGGGACGCCATGGTCACCGAGATTTTCGCCGACTGGAATGAGCGGGATGTGTTGCAGCTCAGCGCCCTGATTGCCAGATTTGTCGCCGAGTCGGATGCCTACGCTCGGCGGATCCATCGCGAGGACCCTGCATAACCTGTCCAGGTTCCCCGCGATCGCACCGGTGCGCGCTGTTGGTGGGGGGAGTCCAACGTAGAGATGGCGGCTACTCGTGTGTGCGTCCCGGATAACGGACTGGTGCGGATCGCGCCGCCGCGGTTCCTGCCTGCCTCAGGCCCTGCCCCTGAGGATCAGGTTCCAGTACACCCACGGCAGTACGTATCGGTCGGCGACCCACGTGAACCGGTGTTCTCTCGCGAGTCCCTTCCAGAACGGGATCGACGGCTTCGGGCGGTACCGGTCGTCGAACTCCGACAGCACCACTGTCGAGCGCGACACCGTGAATGGGCACACCGAGTAGCCGTTGTAGGCCTTTGGGAGCGACTTGCCCTTCAGAGCAGCAACGAGGTTCTTCGCGAGTACGAAGGTCTGCTGCCGCAGGGCGCCACCCGATTTGGAGTTCGTCGTGGCCGCCGCGTCTCCGAGCGCCCAGACATCGGGGTAGCGGGGGTGGCGCAGCGTCGCGGCGTCGACCTCGACGAAACCTCCAGGGCTTGCGGGGTCAGCCAGTGTCGTGGCGGCGAGCCAGTCCGGCGCGGACTGCGGCGGCACCGCGTGCAGCACGTCGTAGTGGAGGTGCGTCCGTGGCGCCAGCGGATCGCTCTGCTCCGCAAGGTCAGACCCGGGCTGCACGGGCGTAGCTGCAATCGCGATGGTTTGGCTGCCGGCATCCACTTCGACAAGTTCCGACCCGTAGTGCACCTCGATGCCATACTCGGTCACCTTGCGTTCGAGCTCCTTGTCGATCAGCGGCATGCCGAACAGCGTTCGCGTCGGCACGACCAGGATCACCGTGATGTCGTCCAGTACGCCGGTGGCCCGCCAGTCATCGCAGGCGAGGTACATCGGCTTCTGCGCCGCACCAGAACAGGTGGCAGGGCCCGCGGGCTGCGTGAAGACGACGGTGCCGCTGCGAATGTCGCGAAGCGTTTTCGACGCCTTTTGCGCATAGGCGAGCTCGTAATTGGAGATGCCGGCCGGTGTCTCCATCGCGTCGGCCAGACCCGGCACCGCGCTCCAGTCCATTTGGATTCCTGCGCCCACCACAAGCTGCCCGTAGCTGATCTGGCTACCGTTGGTGAGGGTGACGGTCTTCGCGTCGGGGTCGATAGTGTGCACAGTCGCCCGTATCCAGCGCACGCCCCGGGGGATAACCGATGCCTGGGGCCTGGTCGCGATCCGCGACGGTGCGGTACCTCCCGCGACGTGGGAGAACATCGGCTGGTAGTAGTGGGTGTTTCGCGGCTCGATCACCACGATGTCGTCGGCGCCATAACGACGAAGCCGGCCAGCCACCGAGAGCCCCGCGTTGCCGCCCCCGATGATGACCACGTTGTGGTGTTCCATGTCAGAGTTCATGCCGGTCATTATCTGTCCAGCCGCCGGGAAAGGTACGGGCCGGTGATGCTGTCGGGCGCGGCAGCGACCTGGGCCGGGGTGCCGGTCGCGATCACCGTGCCGCCGTGATCACCGCCGCCCGGGCCCAGGTCGATGACCCAGTCCGCGGAGGCGATTGCATCGAGATCGTGCTCGACCACGACGACGGTGTTTCCGGCATCCACCAGGGCATGCAACTGCGTCATCAACAGGGCGACGTCGGCAGGGTGGAGCCCGGCGGTGGGTTCGTCGAGCAGGTAGAGCGTGTGGCCGCGGGTGGTTCGCTGCAGCTCGGTGGCGATCTTGATGCGCTGCGCCTCGCCGCCGCTCAGTTCAGTGGCCGGCTGCCCCAGCCGCAGGTAGCCGAGTCCGACGTCGCGCAGCGACTGCAGGCTGCGCGCGGCGCCCGCGACGTCGACGAAGAAGGTGGATGCCTCGTCGACCGACATCGCGAGGATCTCGGCGATGTTCTTGCCGTTCCACGTGATCTCCAGCGTCTCCGGCGTGTAGCGGGAACCGTGGCAGGTCGGGCAGGGGCCGTAGGTGCCGGGCAGGAACAGCAGCTCCACCTCGACGAAGCCATCGCCCTGGCAGGTGGGGCAGCGTCCGCTGGCGACATTGAACGAGAATCGCCCGGGCGCCCACCCGCGCTTCTTCGCCTCGGGAGTCGCCGCGAACAGGCTCCGCACCACATCGAACATCCCCGTGTAGGTGGCGAGTGTCGAGCGAGGGGTGCGGCCGATAGGGCGCTGGTCGACCCGCACCAGCCGACTGAACGCCTCGAGGCCCGCAGCATCCGACACGTCCACCTGCAGCTGCTCGCTGTCGTCGTCGGCATCGGGTGTCGCGCCGAGCCACCGACGAACCACCTCCGACAGCACCTGGGTCACGAGCGTCGACTTTCCGGACCCCGACACCCCGGTGACCGCCGTCAGCACCCCGAGCGGCACCTCGACCGAGAGGTCGCGCAGGTTGTGGCGCGATACACCGGCGAGTCGAAGCCAGCCGATTGGATGTCGCGGCTGCCTGTCAACCGCAGCGACGCGACCGAACAGGTGCCGGCCGGTCAGCGACTCCTCCACTCCCTCGAGCCCGGCCACCGGCCCGCTGTACACAACGCGCCCGCCACCCTCACCGGCCGCGGGACCGATATCGACGATCCAGTCGGCCTGGCGCACGATGTCCATGTCGTGCTCGACGACGAACAGCGAGTTGCCGGACGCCTTCAGCCGGTTGAGCACCTCGAGCAGGGGCTCGGCGTCTGCCGGGTGCAGGCCCGCCGACGGCTCGTCAAGCACGTAGATCACGCCGAACAGCCCGGACCGCAGCTGGGTGGCGATCCGCAGCCGCTGGGCCTCGCCGGGTGACAGTGTCGTCGACGACCGGCCGAGGCTCAGATATCCGAGCCCCAGCCCGAGCAGAACGTCGATGCGAGCGAGCAGGTCGGCCGAGATGCGCACGGCGACCTCCGTAGTCTCGCCAGACGTCGACGATGAGATGGCGGATGCTGGGGCCTCCTGTTCGGCGATGGGGCGCAGCATCCCGGCCACCTCGATCAACGACAGGGCGTTCATCGCGGCAATGCTGTGGCCGGCGATCGTCACCTCGAGGGCGGCGGGGATCAGGCCGCTGCCGTGGCACGTCGGGCAGCTGATGCTCTCGGTGAACCGCAGCGCCTTGTCGCGCATCTGCTGGCTCTGCGAATCGGCCAGGACGTGCATGATGTGCTTGCGGGCGCTCCAAAACTTGCCCTTGTAGCCGTGGTCGACGCGGTCGGCCTGCGGCTCGATGAAGACCTTGGGCTGCTCGTCGGTGAACAGCAGCCAGTCGCGATCCTCCTGGCTCAGGGTGTGCCACGGCGCGTCGATGTCGATGCCCAGGCCGTTGACGATGCTGCGCTGGTTCGCGCCCTGCCAGGCTCCCGGCCACGCGGCGATGGCGCCGTCGCGGATACTCAATGTCGGGTCGGGCACCATCAGCTCCACCGTCACGTCGTGCACGATGCCGAGCCCGTGGCAGCGGCGGCACGCGCCGGCCGCGGTGTTGGGAGAGAACGCCTCGGCAGCGAGGAGCGGGGCGTCGGCGGGATAGCTGCCAGCGCGGGAGTAGAGCATGCGCAGCAGGTTCGACAGCGTGGTGATCGTGCCGACAGTCGAGCGTGAGCTTGGCGCACCCCGCCGCTGCTGGAGCGCGACCGCGGGAGGCAGGCCGGTGATCTCGGTGACGTGGGGCGCGCCGACCTGCTGCAGCAGACGTCGTGCGTAGGGGGCGACCGACTCGAAGTACCGGCGCTGCGCTTCGGCGTACACGGTGCCGAATGCCAGGGACGACTTGCCGGATCCGGAAACCCCGGTGAACGCCACGAACGCATCTCGCGGAATGTCGACGTCGATGCTGCGGAGGTTGTTCTCCGCCGCGCCGCGTACTCGAACGAAGCCGGTTCTTTCGTTGTCTGTCACTTGTCGAACTTACCCGGAGCGGGGATGGGTTCCCGTGGCGCCCGCGATACGCCGAACCTCGGCGCTACCCCATCTCTGTCACGACCGGACGAGGCGCACGCCGGTCACCAGAAGCCAGACGAGCCAGGCGGCGAACCCGAGGAGCCCGACGATGATCAGCGGCGAGCCGTCGGCGATCGCGAGGTTGCCGAGCCCCGCGGCGAGAAGCAGGGTCCCGCCGACCAGGCCCAGCACGCGCTGCCAAGCCGGAGTCAGCCCACTGGCATGCGCGGCGATGGCCCCGCCGATGCAGGTGGCACCGAGCATCGGCAGCGCCAGCCCGAACGCCGCCGCATGAATCTGCCAGACGAGCCCGAACGCGGGCGTCGGCTCGGCGAGCCCGCCGGCGGAGATCGCGAGCCCGATCCGAGGACGTTGAAGAGCACGAAGATGGCCGACAGCGTCGCACCAGCGGCCACGGCGAGGCGCGACCAGTCGGCGCCCGCTCCGCCGCGCCGCTCCACGATGCCGTGCAGGCCCGTCACGAACACGAGCAGCAGCGGAAGCTACAGGGCCACCAGACCGGATATGACCGCGACCGTGTCGCTGTTGGCCGCGTAGTAGGCAAGCACTTCCTCTATCGGATCGCTGTAGCTCGGCGCGCCCGTTACCGCAAACAGCACGTTCTCTGTCACCCACAACACCGCAAACGCGATCGCCGCGGCACCGACAAGCCGGCCTCGCGCTGACCCCCTGCGGGGTGACGTAGTTTGCGTGTTCTTCGGTGATTTCATCTCTTACTCCTTCGTCGGGGTCGGATGACCGTCGCGTGGTCGGGGTTCAGGAGGCGGAGATTCGGGGCCAGGTCCAGGCCGCGCGCAGGATGAAGGCCATGATCAGCACCTCGACTCCGATAGTGAGGGCGTAGTAGAGGGCGTATTCCCAGGTCGCCCCTGCCGCGTTGAATACCAGCACTGGTGTGTACAGCGATGCCACGACGATGTTGGTGGCGCGGTTCACCCGCGGGGGCAGGGTCGTGGAGAGCATGATCATCACGGTCGGAATCGCGATGATCACGAAGAAAATGGACATCAACGTTCCACTGATGTCGAACGCGAAGATGACACCGCCCCGAATGTCGTCGATTTCACCGGGCTGGTAGAGGTGGAAGTAGTCGATGTAGATGATGAAGAACATGAGGCTGGTCCATGAGGCGGCGATCGTGGCCTGCACCGGAATGGGTGGGTTGTCTAGCAGGTTCGGGGTTTTCGTTCGGATGGTCATTGGTTCTTCTTTCCTCGAGTGGAGCGGTCCGTCCGCCGAAGTGGCGGTAGGTCTGGACGTGCGATTGCACGGAAATCAGGCGGTGGCGATGCTCAGCACGACGCTGCCGCGCTTGCGGCCGGTGTCGACGTAACGGTGCGCTTCGACAATGTCGGCGAGGACATAGCTGCGGTCGACCACGGGCCGGTAGCGGCCGGACTCCGCGAGGCTGACGAGGTAGGCGAGTTCGTCGGCGCCAGGTTTGCCGACGTCCCAGGTGACGAACTTTCCCGACCTGCGGCTCTGCCCGCGGGCGCGCAGCATGCCCCACAGGTCGCAGATGGCGAGCAGCAGTGCCCCGCCCGGGTTGATCAGTGCTTCGACCCGTTCGAATGGGGCGTTGCCAACGCAATCGACGACCACGTCGTAGGTCTGTGTGTCGGCGGTGAAATCTTGCCGGGTGTAGTCGATGACGCGGTCGGCGCCGAGCGACGTCACGAGCTCCGCGTTCGGGCCGCTGGTGACGGCGGTGACGTGGGCCCCGAGGTGTTTGACGAGCTGGATCACGGCGGTGCCGACTGCGCCGGATGCTCCGTTGACGAGCACTGTCGTATCCGACCCGATCGACACCTTCGACAGAAAACCCTGGGCGGTGATGCCGCCGAACACGAGCGTGATGGCCTCCTCCAGTGTCAGGTTGGCGGGAGCACGTGTGATGGCGCCGTCCGCGGGCACGCACACGTATTCGGCGTGACCGCCGAAGCCACGCAACATGGCGATCACACGGTCGCCGACAGCGAAGCCGGTGACGCCGGGGCCGAGGGCCTCGACAACGCCCGCGGCATCCATGCCCAGCACGCGCAGCTTGGGTCGGAACAGACCTATGTGGCCGGCGGCGAGCATGCCGAGGCCTTCTGGGAGATCGTAGGCGCGTGCCCGGTGATCGCCCGCACTCACGGTGCTCGCGTGCACCCTGATGAGTACTTCGCGGGACTTCGGTGACGGGACGGCGCGCTTTTCGAGGTGCACGACCTCGGGAACACCGAAACGACGGTAGACGGCGGCGGTCATGGTGGTGTTCGTTGTCATGACTCGATGCTCGCCGCCGCGTCGGCTGGCAGCATCGGCAGAACGGCCGGAACCATTTCGGCCGAAAGTATGGTTCTGTGCTGTACTTCGTGCCGATGTGGGCACACGTGCAAACGACGACCATCGAGTCATGACGTCGACTCGCACCCCGGGGGCGAAACCCGCCCGCACCGGTCGCACGGGACGCCCCCGCAGTGGCTGGCTCGCTATCACTGGGCTCCTGTTGCTCAGCGCAATCCCCGTGATCGGAGGTGCACTTCGGCTGGGTGAGATTGGAGAGAACGGCATGCTCGACTACTCCCCAGTGCCGAGGATCGCCCACGTGGTGGGGATGAGCGTGTTCTGCCTGGTTGGCGCGTTTCAGTTCTCGCCCGCGCTGCGCATGCGGCGCACGTGGCACCGGATGGCGGGTCGCGTGCTCATCCCGGCCGGATTCATCGCGGCACTCTCCGGTGTCTGGTTCGGGTTCTCCTTCAGCGGCCCGGCTGATGAGGTCGCGATGGCGATGATTCGACTTGTATGTGCAGTCGCGATGACAGGGTTTCTCGTGCTGGGGGTGATCGCGATACGGCGTCGCGATTTTGCAGCGCACGGTGCGTGGCTCACTCGCGCCTACGCGATCGCGGTCACGGGCGGAACCCAGGCGTTGGTCTTCCTCTTGTGGTCCATCGTTACGGGCGAGGTGGTCAACGCTTTCGGTGGACCCTTCCTGGTTGCGGCGGGTTTCGCGGTCAACAGCGTCGTGGCCGAGCTGATCATCGTCAGGCGAGCACGTGCATCCCGTGCGCGTGCATCCCGTGCGCTCGTATCATGAGGTCGTGATCGGGCTCCTGCGTTCCGCGTGGAGGGCGCCGGCGGCGGTGCCCCCTCCACCCGGTCGGGTGTGGCGCGACTGGGTACTCTTAGTGGTCGTCGCGACGCTCGCGATCGTCGAGGGCATCCTGAGAACCGACCTCACCTATCCCGTCGTTTCGGTGCTTGGCGTGGTGGTGATCGCCCCAACGGTGGTGTGGCGCCGCACGAGGCCGCTGCTCATGCTCGTAATCGCCGTCGTGGTGGGCACGGCGCTACAGTTCGCGCTGCCCGACACCGTCAATACGAGCGCGTTCGTCGTGGTGCTCATCTACGCCCTCTACCGCTGGGGTTCCGGTCGCTCCCTCGTGCTCGGCTCCGCGATCCTCCTCGGGATCCTCGGACTGACGTTCCTGCGCGGCGGCGCACTCGACGAACTGATCGGCGGCTTCGCACTGGTGCTTACAGTCGCGGTGCTCGGGGTGGTGTTCCGCGCCCGCGCAGGCTCCCAACAGCGCAACCTCGACCGCATCCGGATGCTGGAACGCGAACACCTGGCCCGTGACCTTCACGACACGGTCGCCCACTACATCTCGGCAATCGCGATCCGCGCCCAGGCCGGCATCGCGATGGCCACACACGACCCGGGCGCCGCGACCGATGCCCTGGGCGTGATCGAGGCGGAGGCCGCCAAGACCCTCAGTGAGCTGCGGTCGATGGTGCGGGTGCTTCGTCAGGGCGAGTCGGCCGAGCTCGCACCGAGCCCGCGATTGGCCGACATCGAGCAGCTCGCGGGAACGCGCCCCGGCGGCGCGCGGGTCACGGTGCGGATCGTGGGCGACGACGGCAGCATCCCGCCGCCAGTTGCCGCTGCGGTCTTTCGTCTCGCCCAGGAATCGGTGACTAATGCCCTGCGCCACGCGCGGCAGGTCACCCACGTCGAGGTGTCGGTCGATGTGGACGAGGGCGGGGTGCGCCTCAGCGCGATCAACGACGGCGACCTCGCGGCCTCGCCGACCCCCGGCTTCGGCATCATCGGCATGATGGAGCGCGCCGCTCTGCTGGGCGGCACCTGTCGGGCCGGCCCCGCCCCGGGCGGTGGGTGGGTGGTCACCGCGGTGCTGCCTCGTGTTGGATGGGCAGCGTGACCATCCGCGTGCTCATCGCCGACGACCAGGAGCTCGTGCGCACCGGGCTCAGCATGATCCTTTCCGCACAACCGGACATCGAGGTCGTGGGGCAGGCGGTCAACGGTGTCGAGGCGGTCGCCCTCGCCCGTAGCCTGCGCCCGGATGTCTGCCTCTTCGACATCCGGATGCCCGGGCTCGACGGCATCGAAGCGACCCGCGCCATCGCCGGCCCCGGCGCCGAAGACCCGATGGCGGTCGTCATCATCACGACCTTCGACCTCGACGAGTACGTGTTCGCGGCGCTGCGGGCGGGCGCGAAGGGCTTTCTGCTCAAGGACGCTGGCTCCGCGCTACTCGCACAGGCGACCCGTGCCGCCGCCAGCGGGGATGCCCTCATTGCGCCGAATGTCACAGTGCGGCTGCTCGAAGCGTTCGCTGGGGCAGAGCCCGCGGCATCCCTGTCGCAGCCGATCGAGCCACTCACCGAACGTGAGGAGCAGGTGCTCGCCAAGGTCGCGGGCGGCTTGAGCAACAGCGAGATCGCGGCCGAGCTGTACATCACTCTGAGCACGGTCAAGACCCACGTGGCGAGCCTGATGACCAAGCTCGGCGCCCGCAATCGCGTGGAGATCGCGATCTGGGCTCACGAGAGGCGTCGTACGCGTTAACCGTCTTAACGACTGTGGCGGAGGGCGTCAGCAGTCATGGTCTTGCGTCCGAGCTCGGCCTGATCGCCTCGTTCCAAGGGCCCGTTAGCTTGGGAAGATGGACCATGGCTATCCACCCTTTTGCAGACGGCACCTGGACCACGGCCCCAGCGGCTGTCGACATCACCGACGACGGGATGCGCGTCACCGCCATCAAAGGGAGCGACGCATGGCGCGTCACTTCCTACGGGTTCATCCACGACACCGAGCACGCGCTGCTGGCCCCCTTTGCAGACAACTCCGCGATGGAGGTGTCCTTCATGCTCAACTTCTCGGCGCAGTTCGACCAGGCCGGCATCTTCGTCCGCCAAGATCGCGAGACCTGGGTCAAGGCCGGTATCGAGTGGAGCGATGGCGAAGAGAGTCTCGGGGCCGTGGTGACCAGGGGAGTCTCTGATTGGTCACTGTCCCCGGTGCCCGGATGGAGCGGCAGACGCGTGACGGTGCGGGCCAGCAGGGCAAGTAATGCACTCACGATCAGGGCAAGAGTCGACTCCGAACCGTGGCGGCTGGTACGGGTAGCGCCGCTGGCACCAGGCGCCGTCCTCAGCGCCGGCCCGTTCTGCTGCGCGCCGACCCGGGACGGCCTCACAGTGCATTTCACCTCGTGGCAGATCGTCGCTTCCGACACCAGCCTTCACCCCGAAGACTGACACTGCGCCTCGGTGCAGCGGCGGCGTTCAGCGTGACACTCGGGCCCGTTGACGGTTGTGGGGCTGACGGCAATGTGCCGGTGCTGTTGGCGGAGCATCCGTCGTTTTCGCGGAAGACCTGCTGTAACCCTCGCTGTCTGCCGCGCGGTGTGCTGTCGGAGAGTCATCAGTCTGTCTCGGCCGTGCCAATGTCGGCAGTGGATTCGCCATGTGGCAGTCTCGATGGAATGACTGCCCACGAGCTTGCCGCCGCTGTACCCGACACTGAGGAAGGTGCAGCCTTCTGGTCTGAGTATGCCGCGGCTCAACCTGATGCAGCGCGAACTTGCCCCGAGTACACCGTGGAGCACTTCGGCGACTCGGCGCGCATGGCTGACGAGCTATTGCAGGAGGTTACTCATGGTGCCAAGCGGGCCACTTCGGAGCTGGTCGCCGCGTTCGCTGCAGACGGCGACGAGTTGCCCAGAATAGGTTCGCACTGGATCGCTTGTGACAGCACGGGTGCCCCGCGAATCATTTTGCGCAGCACCGAGTTTCGCATCGGCACGTTTAGCATTGCTGATGAAGCGTTCGCGTGGGATGAGGGAGAGGACGACCGCTCGCTGGCCAGTTGGCGAATCCAGCACGCGAAGTATTGGGCCCGTACTTGCGCCGCGCGGGGCGCTGTCTGAGTTGAGTCCCGCATAGTGGTGTAGCCGCGGTGGCCCGGCTCGTCGTGAAGACGTGGACGCGGTCACCGTGTGATCCTTCGAGAAGTCTCTTACCTCGACTCGAAAGGCATCATCACGATGACCGC
>NZ_JAALGE010000054.1 GCF_011057645.1 Marisediminicola senii
CCCCCCCGCCCTGCCACTAGCCCGACCCGCCGCCCCCATCCGCGTCAACCCCCTGCAGACACCCACCCCACACCCGTACGGTCGATGCATGACTGAAGCAGAGAAGTACACCGCCAAGCTCGTCGGCTCCGACGAGACCGAATCCCTCGAACTCGACCTCATCGGCGGGCTCCCGCAGAAGAGCTTCATCCGTCCCGACGGCGAGAACGGCGAAGAGGTCGTGTGGGAACTGGTGCCGGAGTCCGAGGACTACGAGTACCGCGTCGGCGGCATGCCGGGCGCCGACTACTCCTGACACCGTTCGGCCGCGACACCCGAGTCGTGATCCGGCACACGGTGAGTCGCCCCCGGTCCCCGGGCCAGGGGGCGACCGCACTTTCCTTATTTACGTAATTCCGTAATACTGGAGCGGTGGCCCCTCCCGTCGATCCCCTGGTGCTGATCGCCGAACTCGCGGAACGGGTCCGCGTGCTCGAGGGGCGCGCATCGCAGCAGAGCGTCGCCGCCGAGGCATCCGATGATCCGCTCTGGATCGTCAACGGCATCAAGAAACGCGTTCCATCACCGGGGGCGGTCTACTTCGCCGGCGCCGTGCAGGTGGCCGCGGGGCCCGTCGAGTGGCAGGTCGGCTTTCCGACCGACCGCATCCTCGAAGACGACTGGACCAGCCTCGCCGGCAGCATCGCCGCCCTGGGCAATCCCGTGCGCCTCTCGCTCATGCATGCCGTGCTGAGCGGCGCGACGAGCGTGGCCGAGCTGTCTGCCGGGGAGGGCATGGGAACCACCGGCCAGCTCTACCATCACCTGGGCCACCTCGTCGCACAGGGGTGGCTGCTCGCCCCCGGGCGTGGCCACTACTCGATCCCGGCAGAGCGCGTGGTTCCGCTGCTCGTCATGCTGTCGGCGGCACGGAGGACGATGTGACCCGTTTACAGAAACCCGCGACGCGCCCGCGACGGGTGCTGCTGGCCGCGATCGCCGCCGGCCTCGTCACTGCCCTGCTGGGCGCCGCGGCCATTCCCCGCCCGCCGAGCCTCTCCGCCGACGTGTCGGGCGACGACGAGCTCATCGACACCGTGCACCAGTTGCTCGCCGATGACCCGGGGGTGCGCGACCGGCTCAGCGTCGCAGTGATCGACGGGGGCACCGTGCGCACGGCACACTTCGGGGCGATGGATGCCACGGAATACGAAATCGGATCCGTCACGAAGACCATTACCGGCTCCCTCCTCGCCGACGCCATCGAGCGGGGCGAGGTGCGGGCCGATACGCCGCTCGGCGACCTGCTCGACCTGGGCACCAGCCCCGCGGCATCCATCACCCTCGACGAGCTCGCGACGCACTCGAGCGGGCTGCCGCGGCTGCCGATGTCGCTGGGCATGATCGTCTCTGCGATCGTGTCGCAGTACCGTGCGTCGGATCCGTACGGTGCGACCATCGCCGAACTCGAGCAGAGCGCGCGGGACACCGAGCTGGGGGAGCGCGAGTTTGTCTACTCGAACTTCGGCTTCGCCCTGCTCGGCCAGGCCCTCGCCGAAGCCGCAGGCACCGACTATGCGACCCTCGCCGAGGAACGCGTGCTCGGCCCCCTCGGCATGGCCCACAGTTACGTGCCCACGACGCCCGCCGGCCTGCGCGACGACGCCCCGACTGGGTACTCGGTCGCGGGGCGCCCCGCCGACGCCTGGACCCTGGGGGCGGATGCCCCGGCCGGCAGTGCCAGGTCGACGCTGGCCGACATGATCGCCTACACGATCGCCCAGCGCGACGGCGCGGCGCCCGGGTCCGCGGCGACCGAGCCCATGGCGCCTGCGGGGGAGTCGGGCGAGGTCGGCTATGCGTGGCTCACCACCGACGGCGTCACCTGGCACAACGGCGGCACCGGCGGGTTCACGAGCTGGGTCGGCTTCGACCGCGAGAGCGACCGCGCCGTCGTCGTGCTGAACGGAACGGCGGCCACTGTCGACGACCTCGGCTTCGGCCTCATGGCGACGGACTGAGCGGGCGCACCGATGGAATACATCACCGGAATTCTCGCCGTCTTCTTCTCCGGCCTCTTCGCCCTGTCGGCGACTCGGAGGGGCGCGGCCTTCGCCCGGAGCCGGGTCGAACTCGTTGGCACGGGGCTCGACGCCGTCGCCATCCTCGTGGTCGCCCGCGCTCTGATGCCGTGGAGCGACGTATCGCCGCTGCTCTGGCTGGTCCCGGTCGCCATTGCCGCGATTGGGGTGTTCCTCGCGGTGCTGCGCTGGTCGGCGCTGCCGAACCTCCGGCCGGGGCGCCCGGCGGTCAGGTCGATCGCCTACGGGGTCGCGCACGCCATCGTGCTCCTGGCTGTGCTGGTGCTGTTCCTGGGCTGAGCGTGCCTAGGCCGCCCCGGGGTTCGGCAACTGCTCCTGGTATACCCCGACCACGCAACGCAGGTACTCGGTGATCGCGGCCTGCTGGTCGTCGTCGAAGCCGTCGAGGGCCCGGTCGACCCCGGCGATCAACGGAAGGATGCGCGCCATCGCACGGTCGATCGACGCGGGTGCCGGCACCACGAGCACGCCGCGCCGGTCCCGGGGGTGCGGCTGCCTGCTGACGTGACCGACCGCCACGAGCCGGTCGACGATCACGGTCGCGGCCGCGGTCGTCACATCGAGCCGTCGGGCGATCTCGGTCGGGCTCAGAGGACCGCTCATCACGAGCTGCTGCATGGCCTCGAAGTCACGACGGTTCACGTCGAGTTCGCTGCCGATATCCGACTCCAGCTGCACGGTCAGGTCGAGCACCTGCCGCAGCAGCATGCTCGCCTCGCGCACCTCGCCAGGCCCCGTTCGCTTGTCTTGCACATTTGCCAGCCTACTTCTAAAGTACCTAAAGAATCGAGTAATCAAGAAACACAGCAAAAAGGACCCCCGGATGCGACGCCTGACCGAATTCCTCACCGCCAGGGCCACCTCGTGGATCCCGCTGGTACTAGCCCTGCTCGCCAGCGCGGCGCTGTTCGCGGTCGGCTCCGGCAGCACCTCCGACTCGGCGCCCGGCGCCGGCCTTCCCGACAGCGCGGAATCGGTGCGGGTCAGCGAACTTCAGGAGAGCCTGCCGAGCGCCGACTCCACGTCGGCGCTGCTGGTCTACAGCCGCGACGGCGACGCCCTCACCGACGACGACCTCAGCGCGATAGCCGAGGCCACCGAGCGCCTCTCTCCACTGTCGCTCGATGGCTTCGTGCCCCCGGCATCCATCTCCGACGACAACACGGCCGCCCTCGTGGTCGTGCCCCTCGAGATCGAGACCAGCATCGAGACGCAGACCGAGCGTGCCGTCGAACTGCGCGAGCTGGCGAACGAATCGCTCCCCGACGGGCTCGGGGCACTGCTCACGGGCGCGGAGGGCTTCGAGGTCGACCTCAGTGCCGTGTTCGCCGGCGCGGACTTCACGCTGCTGCTCACGACCGTGATCGTCGTCGCGATCCTGCTCATCGTCACCTACCGCAGCCCCTGGCTCTGGATCGTGCCCCTGGTGGTGATCGGCACCGCCGACGCCCTCGCATCGATCGCGGCGACCCGGGTGGCCGCGATGATCGGCATCACCCTGGATGCCTCGGTCACGGGCATCCTGTCGGTGCTCGTCTTCGGCGCTGGCACCAACTACGCGCTGCTTCTCATCGCCCGCTATCGCGACGAACTGCGGCTGGTCGAGGGTCGCCGCCCCGCGATGGCGAGGGCACTGCGCGGCGCGGGCCCTGCCGTGATCGCCAGCGGCTCGACGGTCGTGCTGAGCCTGCTGACCCTGCTGTTCGCCGAGCTCACCGGCAACCGCGCACTCGGCATCGCGTGTGCGACCGGCATCCTGATCGCGATGGTGTTCGCGCTGGTGGTGCTGCCCGCCACGCTGCTGCTGTTCGGCCGCGGGCTGTTCTGGCCATACGTTCCCCGCTTCGGCTCAGACGACCCGTCGTCCCGCGGGCTGTGGGGCAGGCTCGGCCGCTCCGTCGCGAAGCGTCCCGTCGCGGTGGCCGCGGTCGGCGTGGTGCTGCTCGGCGGGCTCGCCCTCGGCGCCACCCAGGTGCAGACCGGACTCGCCCAGACCGAGCGGTTCATCCAGACCCCGGAGGCGGTACTCGGGCAGCGGGTCATCGCCGACTCGTTCTCGGCGGGCAGCGGATCACCTACGGTCGTCATCGTCGACAGCGACTACGCCGACGAGGCCGCCGAGGTCGCCGCGGGAGTCGACGGCGTCGATGCCGCGACGGTGGGCGAGACCGACGGCACCATCACGCAGGTGAACGTGGTCCTCGATGCTGCTGCGGAAACGGATGCCGCCTTCGACGCCATCCGTGCGCTGCGGGCCGACCTCGCCGACATCGACGGGGCGAATGCCCTCGTCGGGGGACTCGACGCGCAGGCCCTCGAGATCGCGGAGGCCACCGAGGCCGACCAGAACCTGGTGATCCCGCTCATCCTCGCGCTGGTGTTCCTGGTGCTCGTGCTGCTGCTGCGGTCGCTGCTCGCACCGCTGCTGCTGCTGCTCACCGTGGTCGGGTCGTACTTCGCGAGCCTCGGCGCGAGCTGGCTGCTGTTCCAGACGGTGTTCGACTTTCCCGCCCTCGACACCAATGTGGTGCTTCTGAGCTTCCTGTTCCTGGTCGCGCTCGGCGTCGACTACAACATCTTCCTGGTCACTCGAGCCAACGAGGAGGCGAGGGAGCTGGGTACGCGGCAGGGCATGATCCGGGCGCTGGCAGCGACCGGCGGGGTGATCACGAGCGCCGGCATCCTGCTCGCGGCGGTGTTCGCCGTGCTGGGCGTGCTGCCGCTCATCACGCTGACCCAGATCGGCATCATCGTGTGCGTCGGCGTGCTGCTCGACACCCTGCTGGTGCGCACCGTGGTCGTTCCCGCGCTGGCGTTCATCGCGGGCGACCGGTTCTGGTGGCCGCGCCGGCTGCGGGCGGCGGATGCGGCATCCACCCCTCGCCACCGTGCGCCCCAGGAGCAGCTGCAGGCGTAGCGGGTGAGTCGCCCGGCGTACTGGCTGGGCCGCGCGGTGAAACGGCTGGGCCGCGCGGTACCTCTCGCTACTTCGCCGGGTTCTTGCGGCGCAGCGTGAGCAGCGTCGTGACGCTCACCACGATGAGCAGCACACTGCCGATCAGCACGAGCGAGGCGATGCCGGCGGCGGGGAGCACGAACATGGCGACGCCCGCGGCGATGGAGATGATGCCGCTGACGAGGCCGAGCACGCGCGGGGTGCCGGTCGAGCGCAGGCCGACCATCATGTCGACGACGCCCTCGGCGATCCAGCCGATGCCGATTACCAGGGCGAGTACGACCAGTGACTCGTACGGGTTGGCGAGGCAGAGGATGCCCGCGATGATCACGAACAGGCCCATCACGCCGGTGAACCAGCGCAGCCCGGTGCTGAGCGTGTCGTCGATGAGTGCCGCCGTGATGCGGAAGATGCCCGAGGCGATCAGGTAGCTGCCGAACAATACCGCGACGGTGAGCAGGGTGGCGTCGGTGAAGATCAGCCCGATCACGCCAAGCACGATGCCGATCACGGCGACGGCGACGAGCTGGCCGCGCTGCACGCGCACCATGCCGAGGGGGAGGCCCGTGCCGAATCCCGGAGTCGAGGTGGTGGGCGGGGTGTTGCGGGGAATGGTCATGGTGCTCCTCTGGGTTCGAGTCATTGTCCCACCCGCCGCGGCGCTGGCGGAGGGGCTTCCGGGAGGGTGTCGCCGGCCGCATGCTGGGAACATGACTGAATCTCCCTCCGTGCCCACCATTCCGCTCAATGACGGCCACAGCATTCCCGCCGTCGGCCTCGGCACTTACGGCCTGAACGGCGCCGACGGCACCGCCGCCGTCGTCTCGGCGATCGACTCCGGTTACCGCCTGCTCGACACCGCGCTCAACTACAAGAACGAGCGCGAGGTGGGGGAGGGCGTTCGTGCGGCGTCCGTCGACCGTGCCGACCTGTTCGTCACCACCAAGCTGCCTGGGCGCCACCACGGCTACGACGAGACCCTCGCGAGCTTCGACGAGTCGCTGGCGGGCCTCGGCCTCGACTACGTCGACCTCTACCTGATCCACTGGCCGAATCCCCGCGTCGACAAGTACGTCGACGCGTGGCGGGCCATGGTCGAGCTTCGCCGCCGCGGGGTGGTGCGCTCCATCGGCGTCAGCAACTTCACGACCGCGCACCTCGATCGCCTGATCGCTGAAACGGATGCTGCGCCCGCCGTCAACCAGATCGAGCTCCACCCGCGCTTTCCGCAGGCTGCGATGCGCGACTACCACGCGAAGCACGGCATCGTCACCGAGAGCTGGAGCCCGCTCGCGAAGGGGAGCGATGTCACCAGCACCCCCGTCGTCACCGCGATCGCGAATCGCCTCGGGGTGACGCCGACCCAGGTCGTGCTGCGCTGGCACGTCGAGCTGGGCGCCGTTCCGATTCCCAAGTCGGCGGATGCCTCCCGCCAGCGTGAGAACCTCGACGTCTTCGGGTTCGCCCTCACCGCCGACGACGTCGCGGCGATCTCCGCGCTCGAGTCGGGTCGCCTGTGGGATGCCGACCCCGACACGCACGAGGAGTTCTAGGCGCTGGCGGTTCTCGGCGCGGGATGCCCGTCGGGCGCGGCTCACGGGCGCGCCCGGTGGGCACGTCGGCGATCTGGGCCGCTTAGTCGCGGATGCCCTGCACCAGCTCGGTGAGGTGCTTCGTCGGCTCCAGGTCGAGCGCGTCGCTGAGGTGCGCACGGTAGCGGTCGTAGACGCGCAGGGCCTCGGTCTGGTTTCCCTCGGCGATGTGCACGCTGATCAGGCGGGCGTGTGCGGTCTCGCGCAGCGGTTCGGCCCGGATGGCCGCGCGCGCGGCACCGGCGGCCTCGGCGAGTCGCCCGCGGTCGAGCAGGCGCGTCGCCGCGGCCTCGAGCGCGCTCATGCGCAACTGGCGCCAGTCTTCGGCGTCGTCGACGATCCACTCGTCGTACCAGTCGGGCAGCAGTTCGAGCGAGAGCGTCGCGACGGCCGCGGGGGAGAGGTCGCTATCCCTGGCGCTTGCGCCGGGGTCGAGTAGCCGGCGAGCGAGCGACTGGGCGATGCGCAGGTCGACGGTCACCGAGTCCGCGAGGCCCAGTCCGGAGGCCGCGACGAGAATCGCATCGCGCGCGGAGGTCTCGAGCCGCGACAGCGCGGACCGCAGGCTCAGGCCCGCCCGGTCCTGCGACGACTCCGGCCACATGGTGCCGGCGACGATGGTGCGCGCGACGGAGCGGTCGTGCAGGGCGAGGAAGACGAGCAGGCGCTGCGACCCGATCGACAGGGCATCCACCGGCTTGCCCGCGACACGCACACCGAAGGTGCCGAGCAGTGACAGTTCGATCGCGGCTTCTTCCACGGTCTCGTCGGGGCCCTCGGAGCCGAGCATGGCGAGTCGCAGGGCGCGCTCGATCGATTCTTCGTGGCTGAGTACCGCGGGCCCGGCTTCGGGACCGACCCACCCGTCCGCCCACGCGATCAGCGCCACGATCACTGGTTCAAGGTTGAACCCCTTCTCGGTGAGCACGTATTCGCCGTCCTGGGAGCCCTGTTCCATGAGCCCGGCGCCGATGAAGCCCGCAATGCGGGCGGAGACGATGTCGGGCGTGATGCCGACATGACGTTCGAAGTCGGGAAACGAGCGGATGCCGAGGAACAGCGCATCCCGGAACAGCAGGAGTCCCCACCGGTCGCCGATTGCCTCGAGCGCCCGCGCGGGCGAGAAGACCCGCTCGGCACTTCCGAGATCGTCGCTACCGGCAACAACGTCGTCGGGTTCGCTGCCCGGCTCCGTTCCCTCCGGGTCGAGGCGGCCCGCGCTGGCACTGATGGCCTCCGCGCTGATTGCCTGGGCGTCGATCTCTTCGGCGCTTGCGGCGGGAGCGGTGGCCGGTTTCTCGGTACTGGGCTGCACGGTTATGGCCTCTGTCGGCTGGTTCTCGAGATCGTTTGTGTCCCCGCCGTGGAGGGCACTGGACCGGGGTGCATCGCTCATAGGGGGCCCACGCTATTGCCTCGCTATCGCGGACGCCAAATGGTGAGTCCACCCCACTTTCGGGGCGGACTCACCACGGTGCGATCAGGAGTGAATGGAACGGCGCCGGATCGCGACGAGCGCGATTCCGGTACCCAGCATTACCGCGGCTAGCAGGGCGAGTGAGCCGTCGTCGGCGCCGGTCGAGGCGAGCCGCTCGGTGCCGCGGGTGCGGTCGGCAGGGGCCTTCTGCTGGGTCACCGGAGTGCTGGGAGCAGCCGGCGTCGTAGGAGTCGCGGGCGTTGCCGGCGTGGTCGGCGCTGCCGGTGTCACGGGTGCGGTGGGGACGCCCGGCGTGGCCGGGGTCTCGTCCTCGCCGCCGGGGGTCTCGTCTTCGCCGCCGGGAGTCTCGTCCTCACCGCCGGGCGTTTCGTCCTCGCCGCCGGGAGTCTCGTCTTCGGGCACCACTGCGGCCGGGATGAGGTTGGTGGTCATCCGTGCCGCGCAGGTGACTGTGCTTCCTCCGCCGTTGGCGGAACCGTTGCACTGGTTGATGGTCACGCGAAGCGCGGAGGATTCCGTCGACGGCGCCACGGTGCACACGACGCGGGTGGTTCCGCCGCCGCCGTTCGCAGAACCGTTGCACTGGTTGATGGTCGCGTTGGTGGTGTTCGTCACGTACCCGGGCGATGGTGCGATGCACGCCAGAACCGGCTCGGTTCCGCCGCCACCGCCGGACGCGTTGCACTGGTTGACGGTGGCGTTGGTGGCCGCCGCGGTGCCGCCGATGATGTTGTTGACGACGGTCACCTCGCAGATGACATTCGATCCGCCACCATTCACCGCTCCGTTGCACTGCTCGAGGGCAGTGACGATCTCCGTCGAGGGGGTGCTGGTCGTCTCGCAGGTTCCGGTGACTCCCGCGGCGCCGATGCATTTGACGACCGAGAGCACGGAACCGGAGGGCGTCGGGTCGGCGTTGTACCCGGTGGTCAGGTTGAGCGTGTTGGTCAGCGTGATCTCACAGGTCAGCTGCAGCCCCGGCGAGTCGTTGTTCGCCTCGCACTGCTCGTAGAACGGCGCGGCCTGGGCCGACGACACGAAACCTCCGGGAGCGACGGCCATGCCGATCGACAGCAGCGCGATCGCCGCCAACGCCACGAGTCGCTTGCGAAGCATCCCCCCGGATCGATCCGACTTCCCCAACAACATGTTTTGCATCACAAAAACTCCCCCGAGTTTGTATCTGGTGGCCATCATTACCCGGCCAATGCACACCGTACCGTGACACGCGTGTGACAAGTGCCGCGCTCGGCCGTGATTCCGGTGAAACATTGCGAGAATCTCCTCATGTCACCGTCGATTCCCCGCACTTTCTCCCGCGTACTCGCGAAATTCGGTAACAAGGGCGATTCCGCAGATGCGGGAAAAGGGTCGCTCGACGACTACGACTACGACCTGCGGCCGAAGAAGGGCGGCACGTCGATCCGCCTCGCCGAGTCGGCGCCAGCGCAGGAAGCGCTCGCCGAGATCGCCGGATCCGGCACGGACCAGACCTGGGCGATGATCGCCAGGCGGGGCGTCGAAGAGGAGCGAACGGACGCCCCGATGCCGGTCCGCCTATTTGCGAACGGCCGGGTCAGCGGCGTCGTCGGCATCGTGCCGCGCGGCCTCGAGGCACCGGTCGACGCCGCCATCGTGCGCCTCATCGACGCCGGCAAGCCACCGCGCATCCCCGCGACCATCGCGAGCACGCGCGACGGGTTCCGGGTCGACGTCGCGGTCGGCGCAACCCGGTAGGCGCACCCGTCGCTCGCGTGCGGAGCCCCCTCCAAGGCCGCGATGCGATGATGGACCGATGTTCAGACGTCACCCCATCCTCAGCGCGGTGACGTTCGCCTACCTCGGAATAGTCGCGTGGATCACCCTCGGCCCCCAGCCGCTCGGTGACGGGGACGACGCATGGCTCTGGCGCATCCTCGGGGTGTTCTCGCGCTACGACATCACCAGTTGGGTCACCTACCAGCGGGTCGAATTCACGGCCAACGTGCTGATGTTCATCCCCATCGGCATGTTCTTCCTCCTCCTCTTCGGGAGGCGTGGATGGTTCGCCAGCGTGCTCGCGGGCGTCGCCCTCACCTGCACGATCGAATTCGCGCAGCTGTTCCTGCCCGGCCGGGTCTCCGACATCAGCGACATCATCGCCAACTCCACCGGGACCGCGATCGGCGTCATCATCGCCCTCATCGTCACCGCGCGTCGCGCCCGCGAGATCGCCCGAAGCCGGGCAGCCTCCCGGCCGGCACTCGCTCGCCGCTGAGTGTCGCAGGGGCCAGAATCACCCCTCGGTGCTAGGCTCGACCGGGCTTCCCTCACAGGAACCCACACG
The DNA here is from genome assembly GCF_011057645.1 of Marisediminicola senii. Taxonomy (GTDB): domain Bacteria; phylum Actinomycetota; class Actinomycetes; order Actinomycetales; family Microbacteriaceae; genus Marisediminicola; species Marisediminicola senii. Next base: position 10,394 of record NZ_JAALGE010000054.1, read on the forward strand.
CACGGAAACACCGAAGCAGGCTGGCGAGACGCTGGCTAGATCCAGGCCTCATGGCCCCGGCCCAGTCGCATGCACACGATCGTGTCATCGAACCCGCACTGCTTCCCGATGAGCCGCGACCCACACGGGGTCCTGGCAGAGTGTCGCCCACAGGGGCGCACCACTGAGCATCAAAGAGGAGAAAACCCTATGGAGGGTCCAGAAATCAAGTTTGCCGAGGCCGTTCTCGATAACGGTTCGTTCGGCAAGCGCGTCGTCCGGTTCGAAACCGGCCGACTCGCCCAGCAGGCACAGGGAGCAGTCGCTGCTTACCTCGACGAAGAGACCATGCTCCTCAGCGCGACCAGCGCGAGCAAGAACCCGAAGGACAACTTCGACTTCTTCCCGCTGACCGTCGACGTCGAAGAGCGCTCGTACGCGGCGGGCAAGATCCCCGGATCGTTCTTCCGTCGCGAAGGACGCCCGTCCACCGAGGCCATCCTCGTGTGCCGCCTGATCGACCGCCCGCTGCGCCCCTCGTTCGTCGAGGGCCTCCGCAACGAGGTGCAGATCGTCATCACCGTACTGAGCATCGCCCCCGGCGAGTTCTACGACGCACTGGCCATCAACGCCGCATCCGCGTCGACGCAGATTTCCGGACTGCCGTTCAGCGGACCCGTCGGCGGAATCCGCCTGGCCCTGATCGACGGCCAGTGGGTCGCATTCCCTAAGTTCGAGCAGCTCGAACGCGCCGTCTTCGACCTCACGGTCGCCGGCCGCCTCGTCACCGACGAGAACGGCAACGAAGACATCGCGATCATGATGGTCGAAGCAGAAGCCACCGAGAACGCCTGGGGCCTCATCCAGTCCGGCGCGACCAAGCCCGACGAGGCCGTCGTCGCACAGGGCCTTGAGGCGTCCAAGCCGTTCCTCATGCAGCTCATCAAGGCGCAGTCCGAGATGGCTGCCCAGTCCGCCAAGGAGATCGCCGATTACCCGGTCTTCCTGCCGTACACGCCGGAAGCACGCGACGCGGTCGCCGAGATCGCCCGCGACGAGCTCGTCGGCATCTACCAGATCGCCGCGAAGGTCGAGCGGCAGAACGCCGACGACGACCTCAAGGCCCGCGTCAAGGCGCAGATCCAGGAGAAGGTCGACGCCGGAACCCTCGACGCCTCGATCCTCGGCCAGGTCAGCGCCGCCTACAAGTCGGTCACCAAGGACGTCGTCCGCGGCCGCATCCTCACCGAGGGCGTTCGCATGGACGGACGTGGGCTCGCCGACATCCGCCCGCTCGACGCCGAGGTGCAGGTCATCCCGCGCGTCCATGGTTCCGCGATCTTCCAGCGCGGAGAGACCCAGATCCTGGGTGTCACCACGCTGAACATGCTCAAGATGGAGCAGCAGATCGACTCGCTGGCCCCGGTCACGAAGAAGCGCTACCTGCACCACTACAACTTCCCGCCGTACTCCACCGGTGAGACCGGACGCGTCGGTTCGCCGAAGCGCCGCGAAATCGGGCACGGCTTCCTCGCCGAGCGCGCCCTCGTTCCCGTGCTCCCCAGCCGCGAGGAGTTCCCCTACGCCATCCGCCAGGTCTCCGAGGCATTGTCGTCCAACGGCTCCACCTCGATGGGCTCGGTCTGCGCGTCCACCCTGTCGCTGCTGAACGCCGGTGTGCCGCTGCGCGCACCCGTGGCCGGTATCGCCATGGGCCTCGTCTCCGACACCATCGACGGCCAGACGCGCTACGCGGCCCTGACCGACATCCTCGGAGCAGAAGACGCGCTCGGCGACATGGACTTCAAGGTCGCCGGCACGAGCGAGTTCGTCACGGCGATCCAGCTCGACACCAAGCTCGACGGAATCCCCTCCGCCGTGCTCGATGGCGCGCTCAAGCAGGCGAAGGAGGCTCGCACCGCGATCCTCAACGTGCTGAATGCGGCGATCGACGCACCGGACGAGATGGCCCCGACTGCGCCCCGCGTGATCTCGGTGCAGATCCCCGTCGACAAGATCGGTGAGCTGATCGGGCCCAAGGGCAAGAACATCAACCAGATCCAGGACGACACCGGCGCCGACATCTCCATCGAAGACGACGGCACCGTGTACATCGGTGCGGTCGACGGCCCGTCGGCCGAAGCGGCCCGCCTCGCGGTCAACGCGATCGCGAACCCGCTGAATCCCGAGGTCGGCGAGCGGTTCCTCGGAACCGTCGTCAAGATCGCGACCTTCGGTGCGTTCGTCTCGCTCACCCCCGGCAAGGACGGACTGCTGCACATCAGCGAGGTCCGTAAGCTCGCCGGTGGCAAGCGTGTCGAGAACGTCGAAGACGTGCTCGGAGTCGGCCAGAAGATCCAGGTCGAGATCACCAAGGTGGACGACCGCGGAAAGCTGTCGCTCGCCCCGGTTCTCGATGAGGCCGCCGAAGCCGATGCCGCGGCATCCGACGCACCCCAGGCTCCTGCCGAGGTGTAGTCGCCCATAGATCTGCCGGGGGCCGCTCGCCAGCGCCCCGGTAAGACGGAAGGGCCCGTTCCCCTTGGGGAACGGGCCCTTTTGCGTGCCAACTGGTTCCGAGGCTGGCGTGTGCGTGCCAGGCGGGCGGCCCGGGTATGACTCGGGCCGTCACACGGAAGGGCTCCCCTTCTGCACCGCCTAGCATGGGAACGTGAAGCCGTTCCTGCTCCTTGCGACCCGTGCCGAGGATGAAGCAGCGGATGGCGAGTACGAGGCCTTCCGGGCCGCCGGTGGCCTGACCACCGACCAGCTCGTGCGCATCCGGCTGGAATCCGAGCCGATGCCGCCCATCGACCTCGACGACTGGTCGGGCATCATCGTGGGCGGCAGCCCGTACAACGCGAGCGATGCCCCCGACGACAAGAGCGCCGTTCAGCTGCGGGTCGAGGCCGAGCTGTCGGAGCTCCTCGACCAGGTCGTCGCGCGGGACTTTCCCTTCCTGGGGGCGTGTTACGGGGTCGGACTCCTCGGGCGCCACCAGCAGGGGGTCGTCGATCGAACCTGGTCGGAGCCGATCGGACCCACCAGGGTGACCCTCACCCCCGACGGCAGGGCCGACCCGGTGTTCGGCGAGCTGCAGGACTCATTCGATGCGTTCGTCGGCCACAAGGAGGCCTGCCGGGTGCTCCCGGCAGGCGCCGTGCTGCTCGCCAGTGGCACCCGGTGCCCCGTGCAGGCCTTCCGCATCAAGCAGAACGTGTTCGCGACGCAGTTCCACCCCGAACTCACGGTCGACGGCATCGTCACCCGCATACGGGTGTACCGCGACTACGGCTACTTCCGGCCCCACGAGATGGACGCCCTCATCGCCGAGGTGCAGCAGTCGGCAGTGACCGAGCCCGCCTCGATGATCGCGTCATTCGTGCGCCGGTATGCCGCGGAATCGCTCGAAGTAACGGTTCGGTAGCGGCCGCACCCGAGCTCATTGTGTGGCAGCACCCCGCTGCGTACGCTCGGTCACAGCCAGGCAACGGCGCCCGGTGGAGGCGGCTCCCGAGAGGGTAGGCCGCCTCTTTTCATCTGCCGGAGCACCGCTGGTCCCGTCGGCCATCGCGCTCTGGCGTGTCGCGCCCGGATGACGGCCCATGACCCCCACTATGGGCAGAGCTGAGGGGATCAGCACGGTCAGCGCAGGCGGGATGCGTCTGGGAACGATGGGGTGGGTACGCACGATGGCACGACACAGGTTCAACCGGGGACTCACCACGTCGCGCGCGCGACACCGCGCGGCAGGCCCCGTGCAGGCGGTGCTGGAGCGCGGCCTCAACGCCGGCCTGGCCTCGGCGGCGACCGCCGTGCTGGTGATGAGCCTGTTCCTCAACGACCCGACGGTCAACTCCCGGGACTGATACGACAGGGCCCCGGTGCACTCGCACCGGGGCCCTGTCGTGGCGAGGTCCTGCAGCGCCGACGTGCAGCAATGCTGCAGTCGCGCATTGATGGGGTCCTGCAGCGCGGAGGCGCCGGCCTATTCGCCCGGTGTGACCGACGTGGCGAGGAACTGTGCCCGCCCGAGCACATGCCCGAGCATCGAGAAGCCGAGGATGGCGGGGGTGCTGCCGGGCTCGAGCTCGAGGGTTTCGACGTCGAGTGCGGTCAGCGTGAAGAAGTAGCGGTGCTCCCCGTGGCCGGCAGGAGGTGCTGCCCCCAGAAAACGCTCCAGGCGCAGTTCGTTGGGCAGAACGGAGGCACCGTCGGGCAGTCCGGCGGAGCCGGGGTTGCCGGCATCGCGGGGGAGTGACGTGGTGCCAGCGGGGATGTTGTAGACCGCCCAGTGCCAGAACCCGCTACCCGTGGGGGCATCGGGGTCATAGACGGTCAGGGCGAAACTGCGGGTGCCCTCGGGGGCGCCTTCCCAGTGCAGCGCCGGCGAGACATCGTCGCCGCCCGCCCCCGCAATGCCCGACCTCGCCCAGGTCGGCAGGGCCGCCCCGGCGTCGACGTCGGGGCTGGAGAGCGTGAAGGAGGCTGCCTCGGGCAGCCGCCAGTTGGGATCGTTCGCCATGGCGATTCCTTTCGTGGGATTGCGTCATGTCTATCGGCGCTGTCTGAACGAGCGCTGTCCTGTCGCGGGCCATCGTGGGTGGGCCCACGTCCCGCGGGCGAACCCGGCGCAGGGGGCATCACGCATCGACTGTTGGTTCCGCGGGTCGTTCGCCGTGACCTACCCTCGGAGAGGGGGCCGTAGTTCGCCCGCACGTATCGACCCGCCAGGGGGCCAGAGTGACCCAGTCGCCGCCACCACTGCCGCTGCAGCCGCGGCCATCCGCCCTGCACGCCCACGCCCCACGGCGCCTCCTCGGCCAGTCGTCCCTCCGGGTGTTCCCCCTCGCCCTCAGCGGCAACACGTTCGGCTGGACGGCCGACACGGCGGCGACCGACGCCATCCTCGACGCCTACCGTGACCACGGCGGCAACTTCATCGACACGGCCGACTCCTACGCCGGTGGGCGCAGCGAGATCATGATCGGAAACTGGATGCGCGATCGTCGCAACCGGCGCGACGTCGTCATCGCCACCAAGGTCGGGAAGAGCGCAGACAACCCGGGCGTGACCCAGAAGGCCATCACCCGGTCGATCACGGCATCGCTCGAACGCCTGCGTACCGACTACATCGACCTGCTCTACCTGCACATCGACGACAGCGAGGTCGCGTTCGAGGAGACGCTGATGGCGGTCGACGCGGCCATCGGCGCCGGGAAAATACGGTTCGCCGGGGCATCCGATCACTCGGGCAACCGCCTGATCGAAGCCAGGGTCATCGCGGCCCAACTGGGGTGCAGTCCCCTCGCCGCGGTGCAGAACCGCTACAACCTCCTGCAGCGCAGGCAGTTCGAAGGAACGCTCGCGTCGGTAGCAGCGCAGCAACGCCTGGCGGTCATGCCGCGCTTCGCGCTCGCGGGAGGCTTCCTCACCGGCAAGTACCGCACGCGCGCCGACGTGCTCGCATCAACCCGCGGCCGGGAGGCGACGCAGCACTTCTCCCGACGGGCGCTCCGCGTTCTCGCCGTACTCGACGACATCGCAGCGCAGCACGGCGTCGCCCCCGCGACTATCGCGCTCGCCTGGCTACTCGCCAAGCCGAACGTGGTGGCTCCGGTTGCCAGCGCGAGCAACCCGGGGCAGGTGGCAGACCTGGTCGCGTGCGCTTCGGTGCGGTTGACCCGCAACCAGGTCGTCGACCTCGACCGGGTCTCGGCCTAGCAGTCCGTCAGGCGCGCGCGTCGGAGGTGACCCGGGCGACGGTGCGCTTGAATGCGGCCGACGACGAGATGGGGTCGCCCGCGTAGCCCCCGGAGAGGGCTCCATCGCGCGCGAGCACGATGTCGTCGGCCCCGTCACCCGGCATGGGGTGGCCGATGCTGCGCAGGATCGCGGTGATGACGTCGGTGGTCCAGTCCCGATGCATCGACACCACCTCGCGCACGGGGTGGCGCGGATCGGGGAACTCCGACGCGGCGTTGAGGAACGGGCAGCCGCGAAAGCCCGGCTTGTCGATGTCGGCCAGGATTCCGGTCACGAGCAGGGGGATGAGGTCGTGGGGCGTGCGTGCCTTCGCGGCCAGTCGGTTGTAACGGTCGATCACCTTGAGGTGCCGCCCGGTGATGTATTCGATGATCAGCCGGTCCTTCGAGCCGTAGTGCTTGTAGAAGGTGGCCTTGGTCACCGCCGACTCGCTGATCAACCGGTCGATGCCGACCGTACGGATGCCCTCGGAGTAGAACAGCCTGTCTGCCGTCTCGAGGATGCGCACCTTCGCTCCGGGGGGTACCGGATCCGAGCTGAGCCCAGGGGCACGCTGTGCGGTCGGACCTGAATCTACGACCGTCACAACGTGGCTCCCTCTGGGCTAGATGTCCTCAAAAGCCTTGAGGCAGCTGGCCGGACCATGGGGGATAGTCCGGTTCGGTGCCCCGCACCGGGGGATGCGGGTACTGCTACACGCCATCCCGGGGGGTTGATGACGTGCTGACGACGTTACCAGAGCTCAGGGACAGACAGGTCTGTTTGTCCCCTTATTGACTGACCCCAGTCCGGGGCACATGAGTTGAGTCCCGCATAGTGGTGTAGCCGCGGTGGCCCGGCTCGTCGTGAAGACGTGGACGCGGTCACCGTGTGATCCTTCGAGAAGTCTCTTACCTCGACTCGAAAGGCATCATCACGATGACCG
>NZ_JAALGE010000055.1 GCF_011057645.1 Marisediminicola senii
ATGTGAATAAGGGACAGGCCCGCAGTTATGGCCTAACGGGCCATTCATTCGGGGCGGCCCGGGAGTTCGTGGTGGGCACCCGGCTCAGCTCCGGAGCTGAGTCGGGTGCGCGGGGCGAGGGGTACCGCCTGGCCCCGCCTCGCCGGCCGCGTCCCCCCGGGCGTGGTCGGCGGGTCTGGGTGGTTTGTTGATGGCTCACGGCCAGCGGTGATGGGTTGTGAGTTAGACCGGGCCGGTTCCGCGTGCGTTCCTGCGGGTTACCGGCGGCGTCTCGCCTTGAGAGGTGTCAGCTGTCGTGGCCATCAAGTGTGTGTGGAGCGGGCATGACGCTTCCCGGCGAGCATGCCCGCTCCGCTTCGCCAGGTGCGCCCCACGCGCTCAGGCTGGTGAGCCCCTGGTCTCACCGGCCAACTCCCGAAGTGTTGGTGAGACAACAATGGCGCGTGCCCATAAGTGGGTACGCGCCTTGCCTGAGCAAGATGCTACTCGACGGGTATGCCATCGTTGGATTGATTACGGCGTGTCGGGTTCGATAAGAGCGCCTCGCGATATGCCTCAAGCAGGTCTGAGCGGGCGATGTAGCGACGAACGACGGTCCCCCGAGTGTTTTTGACCTCACGCACCGGCATGCCCTGATCAATCCATCTCTCGATGGTGCGGCGGCTCCGGTTTACCCGGGCTGCCGCACTCTTCACCGTGAAGTACTCGGTGCTATCGGCGTTCACTTCGCGGGTTCGAACCGGGCCGCCCAGGTGGTGCTGGTGTCCATCCACCGCAGCGCCTCCCGGTAGTACTTCGGCGGCACGAACCATCCGCAGTGACCGCACTCGACTCGCACGTCGTAGTGATCCTCCGAGAGCCACGTGCCGGCGACCTCAGCCTCACCGCACACTGGGCAGGCGCGAGACGAGACGAGGCGCTCCGAGCCGGGCGCGGTGGGGTATCGCGACCGCAGAGTGCCGACGATGGCGATGATGTCGTTCTGGTACGCCTCCTGCTGCGGGTGGGTGGCGATGAGCTGCGCTCTGAGCATCAGCCACATCGTGTGCACCTCGACCAATGCTTTCGCGCCTGCCGGAGTCGTGCCAGCGCGGAAACCCTGGGGTTCCCGATCGTTAGACCAGGCGACTACGTTCGGCGCCGGCGGGGCGGTGGGCAGCACCTCCGCCCAGTAGTGCACCCAGTTGATCAGCTGAGCGTAGAGCGCGTCGGAGTCGTCGGCGGCGTCCATGCGCAGCGGTGTCGATGGGTCGGGCGAGGTAGCTCGAGGCATTCCGTCTGACGCGTTGACCAGACCCGGGGTGATCATCGAGCGGATGTGCTCGACGATGCGCGGAGCTGCGGCGAGCGCGGTTCTTGTTCTGTGGGTGCGGAGTCGGGTTTCGGTGGCTTCGTCGGTGGGGAGTGCGGGGGTGGTGTTGTCAGCCACGTGTTGGTCCTTCGATGGGGGTCGGACTGGTGAGTGCTTGGTGGAGTGAGTCGACGAGTATGTCGACGTGGATGTCTCCGAAGATGTCGGGGTCTACGTCGTGGGTGGGTGTGAAGTTGACTGATGCGGTGCGGATGGGGTTGTGGCACGTTTCGATGTCGTAGACGTCGAGGGTGAATCCGGCGGCTTCGATGAGTGGGACTAGCGCGGTTCGGACGAGGTGTCGGAGTACGTCGTGGTGGTCGACCGTTCCCGGTAGGTCTTGGTTGGTGTGGTCCCACCACCAGTCGAAGATGATGTCTCCGTCGTTGAAGCCCCACTTGCTGAGAAGGCAGCTGGCGTCCAGTCGCAAGACGTTGTCGGTCATGACGCTCCGTCGCGCGGGTTGGCGAGCTCAGGCAGTACTTCAGCGTGTGCGGAGGTCATCGGATGCGCCCCTCGTAGATCACGCGCATAGGGTGCCCGTCAGCGAGTTCCGTGGACCGTAGAGGGCTGTTACCCCCGTGAGTCCACCCGCCAGGCATGTGCGAGTTACCGGCACGCTTCGTGCGTGGGCATCCGGCGAAGTCGACGACTACCGAATCAAGCGGGAGAGCATCGAGTTCTTCCACTGTCGTGACGGTTCGACCCTCCGGGGTGGGTGCGGGGCTCGGAGCGACGAGCAAGGCACGAAGGGCGTCGGCCATCGGCACGATTGACCAATCCTCCTGCTCATCGAACGCCTTGAGTGCGCGCACGGCTTCGTCGCGTACTTCGTTGTTCTCGGTCACGTGAGGGTCCTTGGTCTGTGTGGTGTTCATGGCAGGAGGGCGAGTGCTTGGGCGATGCCGTTAATGGTGGCGGTGGTGAGCAGGGTGCTGATGGTGATGACCGTGGGTCGGAGCCATGGGAGTGATGGGTCGGGCTCGATGGGGTGGGTGCTCATCGGGGTCCTTCGAGGATCTGGGCGGCGGCGGTGACGCGGTGGAAGGTGGTGGCGTCTCCCCCGGTGTCTGGGTGGGCTTTGCGTTTCGCGGTCCGGATGGCGTAGGCGATGACGGCGGCGTCGACGGTGTCGAGGGGGGCGGCGGTGCCGTCCTCGCCGCGGGCGGTGGTCATGATGAACTGCCAGGCAGCGTAACGGTCGGAAAAGCCGCCGGACATGGCGGTCGCTTCGATGGCGGCGAATCCGCGGTACTGCTCCCCGCGCTTGGTGACGCCGTACCGATCGACCTTGCGGAGCGCTTCGAGGGCGAGGGCGATCGCGCGGAGGTTGTCCTGCCAGGTGGTGAACGTGTCGCACGGGTACGACAGGTGACCGTGGCGGGAGTCGATCGAGAAGATGACGCCGGGGTGCTCGGGGCGGGCATCCGCGCGGGGGCGACCGTCGAGGCGGAAAGCACCCGGCGGGAGGGCAATGAGCAGCTGCGCGGACCGCTGCTGCGTTGCTGTGTCGACTATCGCGAGGATCTCCCGGTTCAGGGTCTTCAGCGTCGTGGTGAGAGTGGAACTGAACGGCGAGGCGCGACGGTCACCCGCTGCGGTGAGGGTGCCGGGCCACTCGCGGATCGGTGCCACCTGCAGGGTGGTGGGCCAGAGGCTCATCGGAGGCTCCTCTCGCGCTTCCACTGCTGGCAGCGGGCACGGTAAGCGAGGTACTGCTCACGGTCAGTGGCTTCTGGCATCTCGGCTTCGACCTCCTCGGCAATGCGACGGAAAGCCGCGGTCCAGTGTTCGAAGCGGTGGTGCTGCGTCATGATCGGTTCTCCGTCGATCCGGTCAGCACGTTTGCTGAGCTCTTCGGCGAGCGCGTGCAGTTCTGTGGGGTTGAGCACGGCGGTGGCGCCAGCGGTGGAGGTGGCGTCGTGGACGGTGATTGCGGTGTGGCCGGTGACTGACCAGTCGGCGATGGTGATGTGGTCGTGGAAGCTGGTGAGTGGGAGGTGGTAGGCGTGGTCGTCGGGTGGTGGGTTGTAGGCGTTGGGGCGGCTGAGGGGGTCTGGTGTGCGTGCGGGGTGCGGGGTCGGGCGGTTGACGGGGTCGGGGTTGGCCTGGTTCATGATGCGGCTTCCTGTGTGGGGGTGATGCCGAGGATGGATTCGGCGAGGCGGCGTGCGCGGTGGGGGTCGGTGGTGGAGTTGGTGAGGAGCTTCCCGTCTGGGGAGACGATGGGTTCCGCTTGTTGGCGTTTCAGTTGGAGGACGTCCATCAGGGCGGGGTCTGACCCTTCGTCGGAGACGAGGAAGTACACGACGGGTGGGTCGTCGCCCATGCCGTCGCGTCGGAGTCGGCCGATGGCTTGTTCGTGGACTTGTGGGGACCAGTCGAGTTCCCCGAACACGCCGACGCGGGCGGCTTTCTGGAGGCCGTCGACGCCGGCGCCGGAGCGGAGCGACATGATGAGGATGCGGCAGTCGTTCTCGCCGGTGAGGGGTGCGGTGAATGCGTCTTCGGCTTCGGCTTTCTGCTTCGGCGATTCGGTGCCGGTGTACAGGCGGGGGTGGAAGTCGGCGAGGGCTTCCATCCAGATGTTGTAGACGTCGCGGTGCCACCCCCACACGACGAGGCGGTCTTCGCTGTTCAGGAGGAGGCGCACGAACTCGGCGACGTAGGGGGCTTTCGCGACACCGGTGGCCTGGCGGACCTTCCAGTCGATCTCGCCGGCCGCTTCGAAGCGTTCCTTGCTGGTGGCGGTGGAGGAGAGGATCAGCTCGGCGAGGCGGCGGGCGTCCTTCGCGACCTCTTCGAGGGCGGTGGGGTCGACGTCGACGGTGTGCACGTTCTTCACCGTCTTCGGCAGTTCCCTACCGACCTGCTTGCGGGTGCGGCCGATCATCAGCCCGGAGTCGCGCAGGTGCGCGCCGAGCGCTGCCGGGTTTCCGACAGTCATCCGGTCGTTGGACATCTGCATCGCACCCCACTCGCGGGTGAACTCCTCCTTCGTGCCCAGCTCGCCCTTGCGGAGGATGTCGACGATGTTGAACAGTTCCCCGCCGTAGTTGTAGACGGGGGTGGCGGTCGCGCCGACGACGAACGTGGCGTGCTCGGTCAGTTGCGCGGCCGCGCGCCCCTTGTCAGTGGAGACACCGTGGCGGAGCTCCTGCGCTTCGTCGAAGATCACCGAGGACATGTGGCCGGCCAGGTACGGTGCCCACCCGGCGAGCTTCGAGTACGACATGATCGTGACGTCCGCGAAGTTCCCGGTCGCAGCGCGAGGTGACGGGGTGGTCTTCTTCGCGATCTCGTACGTCAGCCACGGGAACGATTCGTCGAGTTCGGTCGCCCACCGACGGGGCAGGTGGGTGGGGGCGATGACCACGGCGGGCAGCGCGTCCGGGTTCACCAGGTTCAGCAGCGACGTGTACGTCTTCCCCAGGCCAACCTCGTCGGCGAGCAGCTGCACCTGACGGGCGCGCAGCAGGTCGACGGCGGTCAGCTGGTAGTCACGTGCCGCCTTCGTGGGGGTGTGCGCGAACTCGGGGCGGCGGTACTCCCCCGCCAGGATCAGCTGCACCTGCTCTTCCTGCTCCCGGTGATCCGCAGCGTCCGCGCCGAGGCGAAGGCGTGAGCGTTCGTCCTCCGGGTCCAGGGGCCACCGTTCCATCAGCCACAGCAGATCTCGCGCCGACTCCTTCGTCGCCGACACGATGATCGCTGACGACCGGGTCGGCTGCACCCGCGAGAACACGCGACGAGCTCGAGCGCGCACCGCCGGTTCGATCGTCATCCGCCAGTGCGCCGGCACCAGCCGACCATCCGACAGGCGACGAGCGTCGCGGTACAGGTACGTGCCGTGCGTGCGCATCACAGTCCGTTCTTGATTAGGGACACCACGTGCACCGAGATGCGGCGAGCGCCGAGGATCTCGGGGACGCGGGAGTGGAGTGCCTTGGTGGTGACGAGGATGAGTTCGTCGATTTCGGGGCAGTTGGCGTATCGGTCGAGTTGTCGGATGACGGCGGCGAGTGACCCTTTCGTTTTCACTTCGATGCCGATCTGCCAGGGGATGGTGGTGCCGGGGTAGGTGCTGGTGTGCATGAGGTCGATGCGGGAGCGGAGGTCGGAGAGCACGACTTCGCGGGTGACGGCGGGATTGCCGGTCGGTGAGTAGAGGCGTTCGTGGAGCGCGGCCTGCAGGTCGTCTTCGGTGGTGTAGGTGAGGTTGGTGGTGATCTCGCGAATGTGCCATTTGAGGGCGGTGCCGGGTCTCATGCGGCGGGCGGGGCTGTGGTGCTGTCGCCCTCGACGGGTTCTGCGGGTGCGGGGGTGGTGTCGGTGAGGATGTTCTTCTCGTGGTCGGAGAGTCCATAGCCCCAGGCGCGCAGTTGGGTGAGGTGCAGGTGGACGAGGGCGTTGCCCTCCATGTCGTAGCGGGAGTCGTACCGTGCGGTGTATCCCTCGAGCGAGTGGAGGACGAGGGCAAGGGTGACGGCCATTGCCATCTTCGGGCGGGTCGAGAGCAGGCCGCGGGCGAACGGGTCGTCGAGCGTGGACAGTCCGAGCCAGTCAAGGACCTTCGCGGGGAGGCTGCTGCCGCCGTAGTACAGCTCGGCGTCGTAGGTGAGGCACCAGGCGATGAAGGTGATGGTGTCGGACGGGAGGGTCGGGCGTTCGAGGAGCTCGCTGACGAATGCCTCGCGGACCTGTGTTGCCTGAGCCGCGGCGGCCGCGTACGCGTCCCGCTCGGCTTCTTCCCGTTCGCGCTCTTCGCGGGCGGCGGCGTCTTCCGGGACGTGCTGGTAGCCGGCGTGCACAAGTGGCACGAACCCGTGCGACTCGGCGTCCTTCACGAAGTGGTCGATGAAGGCCCAGGTCTTCCACCCGGTATCCCCGGCTTCGTACCGTTCACGGACGGCGGCCGCGGCGTCGGGGTTGCCGTGCAGGTCCTCCGGCGTGAGGGCCACGGTCGGGGTCGCGGAGCGCGCCAGGCGACTGATGCTGGTGTAGCCGCCTTCCTTCGGCTGCCCATACGAGGGCAGGTCTGCGAGGCGGTTGATGCCCTCGGCTTCGATCTGCTTGACGAGGGCGGCGCGGTGCTCCTTGAGTTCACGCTTCTTGCGCTGCTCGGCGACGGCGTGCTCGAACTGTGCGGGCTGATTCTCGGCGACCTTGATCAGCGTGGCGACGGCGCTGTTGTCGTCGTCGAATTCGGCGATGACGACTGCCTGGGTGAGGTTGACCTGATGTTCGGTCATCGCGCGGGTGGCGGTCTCGTTGTTCGCGACGGTGATCGCCGCGGTGACGGTGTCCTTCGGGGTGGAGGTGCGCTTGGAGATCTGCGCGGGGGTGAGGCCGAAGAGTGCGAGCTGCTTGAACGCGCCGGCGTGCTCGGCGTCGGTGAGGCCGGTGCGGTGGTCGTTGACGATGAGCTGGTCGACGACGCGTGCCTGGTCGTCGCGGGTGGTGGTGACGATGCAGGGGATGGTGGTGAGTTTCGCTTCGATGGCGGCAAGGGTGCGGCGTTGCCCGTCGAGGATGTCGTAGGTGCCGAGGTCGTTGGCGGTGACAAGGACGGGGGTGATGATGCCGCGGGCCTTGATGGAGGCGAGGAACTCTTTGTCGAGGCGGGTGTCGGTGCGGATGTTCCCGTCGAGTGGGAGCACCAGCTGGTCAGTGGTGAGGTCGAGGAGTTGCTGGGTCATGGGGTGCCTTTCGTGGGGTTGGGCGGGGTTATCGGGTTCGTGGGGTGACCGGGCTGCGGGAAGACAGCGCGCGGGTGCGGGATCGTCGGAGGCGTTCGATGGTGTCGGGGTACCGTTCGGCGGCGGTCGGGCTGTTGACCATCGCGTTGACGAGTTGGTAGTAGCGGGCCTGTCCGATGCCGAGCTCGTCGATCGCGGTCTGCTTCGCGGGGCTGCTGATCGGGTGCGCGAGCTCGAGGTTCACCAGCTCCTGGAACGTGGGCTTCGCGCCGTGCCGGCCGCGGTGATCGGCGGCGTGAGTGCACGGGCGTTCGTCGGGGAACACGTAGTCGCAGCGGCGGAGGTCGGTCATGGCAGCAGCTCCGCATCGATCGCGTTGCTGAACCAGTCCGACGGGCGCCAGATCGCGGCGTCCTGCCCGGCAGCGGTGAGAGCGGCGAGCCACTTCTTCTGGTCCGGGCGGGTGGCCCCGTTCTGCTTCTTCAGTTCCCGGTACAAGCACATGCCGCGGGCGGGGTGGACGAGCACCAGGTCGGGGAAACCAGGCTGCGAGCGCCGGGAGTCGTGGGTGTGGTAGACGAGGAAGCCGAGGCGTTCGGCCATGGCGATGACGACGCGTTGCAGCTGGTCCTCGGTCATGTTGCGCGCCTGCATGGCGTGGTACTCGTCGAGGGTGATGCCTTGGGCGGTCACTGTGCGGTCTCGATGTCTAGGGCGTGGGCGGCGAGGGCTTCTGCGATGTGGCGCGCTTCGGTGGGGGTGAGTCCGGTTGAGCTGCTGTAGTCGCCGTCGCGGACGGTGAGGGAGATGAGGCCGGCGCCGTTTTGGAGGTCGACCCAGTAGCCGACGTCGACTTGGTCGCGCGGGTAGCTGTCGGGGATGATCGTCGACGTCGGGCTTCCCGAAGGCAGGGTCGGTACCGAAGTGGGGGCCTCGGCAGTGGCGGGCTTCCGCTCGATGAAGACGCGTTCGGTGGGTGCGAACGAGAGGGTCAGGTCGTGGCGTTCTTCGACGGCGACGATGATGGTGCGCCGTTCGGGGTTGTTGGTGACGGTGGCGATGGTGAAGCGGAGGTCTTCGCGGGGCCGGCGGGAGGCGGGGAAGCCCATGCGGGGCACGAGGATGATGTTGCCGATCTCGGTGTGGATCTGGTTCGCGGGGATCCAGTAGGTGTCGGTCATGGCTGCTTCCCGATGGGGGCGGTGAGTGCGCCGAGGGAGAGCATCGCGGGGCGCTCTCCGGTCGCGAGGAAGTGGGGGCGGTCCTCGGGGAACCGGGTGCACTGGTGGCAGTCGCCGTCCGGCCCGAGGATGTAGCCCTCGTGGATGTCGCACTGCGTCTGCTCGAGCGGCTTCAGTGCGGCGGACTGCCGGCGGGCGGCGAGCTGCTGGGTGACGGAGCCGGGTTCGAAGTACTTGCCGGCCTGGGTGAGGCGGTGCTGACGCAGCGCCCAGACGGCGTCGTCGTAGTCGATGTGCCCTAGGAGCTTGGTCCAGAGCATGATCGCGGGGTCAGTGACCTGGCGGTTGTCCACCACTGATGCCTCGATCAAGAGCTGCTCGGTCTGCTGGCTGTCCATCTGGTCCTCCGTATCTCTGCTGGTATCGGGCTAGGGCTACTTCTGCGTTGGTGAGTTTCCGGGGCGGCGGCGATGGTGGCTGACCGGGTGCGGGGATCTCGTCGTGCCACCGCTCGGCGTTGAGCCAGGTCGCGGCGTGCGGGATCTTCTCCAGCGGGCGGCGCTCGGTGACCTGCCAGTGCTGGGCCGCGGCTTTCGCTGCGGCGGTGAGGCGTTCAGCGAAAAGCGGACGGAGGTGCGGGGACTGGTGTTTCTTCAGCGCTCGGGTGAATGCGGCCAGCGCGTCTTTGCGGTCGACCTTGCGTGGCCAGGCTGCCCAGAAGATCGCGAACAGATCCTCGATCGAGTCCTGCTGAGGCACGTCCTCATCGACGATGAGGGTTAGTTCTTCTTGCTCTTGCTTCTTAAGGTTCTTGGTAGACAGAAGAGCGGGCATATTCGCCCGGTCTGATTGGGTGTTTTCGCCCGCTCCATTGGGCATATTCGCCCGGTCGACCGGGCGAGCACTGATGATGGGGCGGTAGCTTTTCCGGCGGTCATGGTTGCCGTTCAGACGGTGCTCGGCATCCGCGATGAAGCCGTTGTCGATGAGGTAACGGATGCTGTGCTTCACCTGGTCAGGGGTGAGTCCGGTCTCCTCCGCGATGTCCTCACGGGTGGCCGGCCACCAGATGCCGTCGTCGGTGGTGTGCGTGACCGCTGTGGGGGTCTGGCAGCGGAACTGGATGCGCGTCCACACCAGCGCGTTGTTCGCGCCTCCGAGGCGCTTCACGAGGGCAGCTCGGACCATGATGAAGTCGGAGGCGGTGACCTCGCTGAGGGGCACTCCGGTCATTTCCCGTACACCCTCCTGGTCACGTAGGCCATGGCCTCGGTCCACGTCTTGAAGACCAGGCCCTTGCGGCGCCGGCCGAGATCCGCGAACACGTGCGCGCCGACCGGTTGGGCATACCACTTGCGGCCGTTCAGGGTCGGGCGCACCTCCCACCGGTCCTCACGCGTCGCATCGCGTCTCGGGTTCATGCGGCGAGCGCTTCCTGTTGACGTTGTGCGGCGCGTGCGTCGCGGCGTCGTTCGTTGGCTGCGCGGCGGGCGGCGTCCTTGATGAGTTGGCGCTCGAGGAGGCGGTCGATGAGTGGTGCGTCGAGTTCGTGGAGGGCGACGGTGGCGAGGTGTTCGAGGTAGTTGGGGGTGCGGCCGCAGGTGCAGGTGTGGCCGGCCGCGTCGATGGCGATGAGGGTGTGTTCGGTGATGTCCATGGGTTAGGCCTCCTCTGCGGTGGTGTGGGCTTCTGTGAGCAGCTGCTCGAGGTGGTCGATGCGATGTTGGAGGCGGGCGACGGTGGACGCTTTGGGTCCGTGTGCGGGTGGTGGGGTGGGGTCGCCGTCGATGTCGTCCCAGCTGAAGGGGCCGATCCAGTTGTGGTGTTCGGCGAGGGCGCGTGCTCGGTGGTGTCCGCGGGCGAGGGGTGTGCCGCCGGCGGGTGAGCGTGGTTGCAGCTTCAGGCGGTTGAACACGTCGGTGATGGTCTGGTCGGTGCGGTATTGGATGCCGGCGGGCGGGTCGATGAGGAGCCACCAGATGGCGTCGACGTTGAAGTTGGTGTGCTGCGCGAGCTCGTGTGGGGTGTAGCCCATCCAGGTGAGTGCCTGCAGGCGGCGTGACGCTGCGCGGGCGGCGACGAGCACGATGGGTGCGGCCGGCCTCGGGGCTGGTGCGGGCCGCGGCTTAGGTTCGGGGGTCAGGTTGACCTGGGCGGGTAGTGCTGTTTCGGCGGCCGCGGCGGTGCGCTCGGCGCGGGTCTTGAGGCGCTTGCGTTCGCGCTGGTAAGCGTTGATGGCGTCCTTGCAGAGACGGCAGCGGCATCCGTAGGTGTAGCCGGTGGTGGTGCCGTGGCGGTAGCCCGGGTCGTCGGGTTGGAGGCGGGGCATGGGTCAGTCCTTCCCGCTTGAGCGCTGGCTGAGCGCGTCGTCGATGACGCTGGCGACGGTGCGCAGGATGGGCTGGCAGCGGGGGCAGGTGACCATGCCCGTGTCGGGGTCGATCGACCAGTGGCGGGCGAAGAAGTACTCGAGGGTGAGGGTCGCGCCGGCGCCCGTGCCGTGGGTGATGCTGGTCGGGCAGAAGTCGCAGATGAGGGTGGTCGTGGTGACCTTGACGACGGGCATTAGCATTCCTGTTCGTTGACGACGCGGGACAGGCGGGCGATGACGTCGATGAGCATGTTGATGGCGTGCTCGTCGCAGAAGGACCCGGTGATGGTGACTCCGGTGTCGGGGTCGGAGTTCACCTGGATCTGCACGACGGCCTGCGGGATGGTGGCTGCGGCGACGGGGTCGGTGGGCATCTTGTCGGTGAGGTGGCCGACGCCGACGAAGGACAGCTGGTAGCGGTGCCCGACGAGCACGTTCACGGCGGTCATGCGTTGCGCCGCATCAGGAGGGTGGTGACGATTGCGAGCAGGAGGCCGGCGGTGAGGCCGAGGAGCTGCCACCCGGCGGCTTCGGTGGCGATCGCGGTGAGTGCGGCCCACACGTAGAGGGTGAGCGCTGCGGCGAGGGTGGTGCGGACGATGCGGCGGGTCATGAGCGTGCCTCCGTGATCGAGATGGGGAGCGTCATCGCTCCGGTTCCGCCGAGCCAGGTGTGCAGCTTCTCGACGCCGTGTGGGGTTATGCAGATCTGCGGGTACAGCTGCTGCGAGGCGGGGATGCGGACGTCGGTGACGACGAGGAGCCCGGCGAGCAGGATGTCGTTGTGCGGGAGCCAGGTGTCGCCGTCGCGGTAGATCCATCCGCGCTGCTCGAGCGTCGCGAACAGGCCGGTGCGGGTGAGGCGCTGCAGGGATGGGTCGGTGGAGAGGATGCGGGCGGCGTCCTCGACGGAGTACCAGGTGGGTGCGGCGGGGCGGGCGACGGTGGGCGTGAGGTCCGCGACGACGCGGGTGGCGGATGCGGTGACCTTCTCGATGCCGATGACGTGCACCTGGTGGATGAGCCCGTCGATCCACTGCAGGAACGCTGCGTAGATCGGGTCGGTGCTGTTGTTGACCGGGGCGAGGACATCGGCGAGGTGCTGGCGGTTCCAGGCGATCGCGCGGGCGTGCTCGTGCAGCGGTGTGCCGGTGTGCTTCGGGTCCGCGGCGATCTCGCCCATGGGGGTGACGCCGATGGCTTCGAGGACGTCGCGGGCGATGAAGGCGATCTGGCCGGCGCGGATGGTCATGCACACGTCGACGCGGTGGGTGGCCCACCGGTACGGGAGGATCGCGATGTCGGAGGTGGGCATCAGCTGGCCCGGTGACGTCGGCGGGTGGGGACCGGGGCGGCGAGCGCGGTCACTCTCTTGTGGAGGAGGATCACGTTCGTGGCGACGAGGACGAGGGCGCAGCAGTTGAAGGTGAGCGCGATGATGATGAGCACCAGGTTGACGTCGTTCATCGCTGGCCTCGTTCGATGCGTCCGAGGAGGATGAACATGCCGCAGCCGACTGCGATCATGACGACGCAGAAGACGGTGATGAAGATGGTGGCCATGACGGCGTCCTTCCGTGGGGTGGGAGGTTCCGCGTCGGCGACGACACGGACAGTGGGTTACTGAGGTGTCGGGAAGGTGGTGGGTGTTGCGGCGCCTGTGATGGCGGGTGCGGTGGCTAGGCTCAGCTCATGAATCCGCTGCTGTTCGTCCTGTTCGGCCTCATTGCCGGCGGTGTGCTCGTGCTCATCGCTCGCGATCGCGGGAAAGCTGACGGTCGTGCCCGATCGGTTGCCGCTGGAGGCGCTGGCCTGGTGCTTCTGCTCACCGTGCTGATCTTCAGCGGCGTGTTCAGTGGAGACTCGGCGCAGGTCATCGTGACCACCGTCTACCTGCTGCTCGTCGCCGTCATGTTCGGCGCGACGTGGGTCACCTATCGGGGGGTCAGTCGTAACTGAGGTCACGGGCGTCCCGCCTGCACTCGTCCGGGGGGAACCGAGTGCAGGCGGAACCGTGCTCACCGACGCTGTAGGTGGGGGGACCTGAGCATCGGTGGTGTCCCCCTGTGAGGGGGAACTCTGTGGTGACAGGAGACGTGCGAGCTCGGTGCGGCGGATGCGCACACGACCGGCCTTGCCGATCTTCTGCGCGCTGATCTCGCCGCGATCGATGTAGCGTTCGACGGTGCGGGTGCTGATGCGGAGCTCGTCTGCGAACTCCCGCTTCGTCATCAGGTCGTCGTAACTATCACGGTCTCTCATAACTCAGGACGGTATAACGCCGCGTCATACTTTGTCAAACTTCGTCGGGGTACGCCGGTTCGTCACCTGTATAGGGTTGCGTCATTTTCTTGACGTTATGTCGCGCGTTGTCGTAGTCTGACGACATGACAAACACCGACCTGGGTCTCTCACCCGAAGAGAAGCCTGGCGCCAACCTTGATCAGGTCATTGGCGCGAACATTCACACGCTCATGTGGCGTAACCAAGACAGTCAGTCCAAGATCGCGCCGATGTGGGGCATGACCCAAGCCGCACTCAGCCTCAAGCTGCGTGGAAAGCGACCGTGGTTCGCTGCGGAGATAGATGCAGCCGCGCGTCACTATCGAGTGACGCGCGACGCACTATTCATGAAGCTCCTCGACTTGGACTCGAACCAAGAACCTGCCGATTAACAGTCGGCTGCTCTGCCAATTGAGCTATCGAGGATTGCTGAAACAGCAGGGTTCAGCTTATCAGTGCGAGCGACTTCACCAAATCGAGGGCGGCTCCGCGCCCGGCGCGACGAACGGCAACGGCAACGGCAACGGTCACAGGGTCATCGGCAGCGTCTGGCTGCGCACGGCCCTGGCGAGCTGCTTGAGGTATGGATGCTCCGGCGCCGCGACCAGCAGCTCCAGCGGTCCTACGCCGATGATCACGCCGTCATGCACCACGGCGATGCGGCGGGCCACGTGGCGGATCACCGCGAGGTCGCTGCTCACCACGATGGCCGAGAACCGGCGCTCCGACTGCAGTTCGGGAATGACGTCGAGCACGTCGCCGCGCAGCGTGAAGTCGACCCCGCGCAGCGGCTCATCGGCGATCAGCAAGGTCGGCTCGAGGATGAGCGCCCGCGCGAGGGCGACCCGCTGGCGCTGCCCGCTGCTCAGTTCGTGCAGCGGTCGATCGAGCGCCGACAGCGGCAAGTGTACGGCGTCGATGAGGGTGGCGACGGCTTGCCCCGCTTCCCGCCGGTCGAACCGACGGTCGCGCTGGTAGATCGGCTCGGCGACGGTCTCGGCGACGGTCAGGCCCGGCGACAGGCGTTGCACGCCGTCTTGCGCGAGGTAGCCGACCTCGAGGGCGAGGTCTTCGCGTTCACGCTGCGTGATGCGGCGCATGTCGTAGCCGCACACCGTCAGGCTGCCGCCGACGATGTCGGGCACGCGGTCGGGTTGCAGTCCCCCGGCAGATCCGCCGCCCGTGGTGCTGCTCACCCCGGCGACGGTGGCGGCCAGTGTCGACTTGCCCGACCCCGAGTCGCCGATGATGCCGAGGATCTCCCCGTCGAGCAGGTCGAAGCTGATGCCCTTGACCGCCCGGTGTCGTGCGCCGGTGCCGTCTGGCCGGTACTCGATCGAGACGTCTCTGGCGTCGACGATCCTGGCGCGCCGCGTCGGCTGCCCACCCTCAGTCATGCGGGGCACCCCTGCGCTCGGCGACACGGGTCACTGGAATGACTCCTCACGGAGCTGCCGCCTCTCCTGCTCGACGTTCATCAGTTCGCGCTGCAACTCGCGCGACCGTTCGGGGTCGCCCTCGATGCGCTGCAGGCTGCCGAGCAACTCGCTCTTGCGCCTGACCAGGTCGCGGTCGATGAGCTCGGAGACCACCCCGCGGCAGTACCCGGGCAGCCGGGAGTCGTCCTTGACCGGCAGCGGCGCGACACCGAGCTCCTTGACCAGGGTGGCGAACTGCAGCGGCACCTCACCGATGACCCGGTCGAGCCATGCCGGGGTGTTCCAGGCGTCCATGCTGGCCGCCACCCCCGTCATGACGACCGCGAGCGATTCGGTGGCGAAAGCGACCGTGGTCGCGCGCTGCGCGAGCGCGGCATCCACCGCCTCAGGGTGCTGCAGCATGGCCATCAGGGCGTCTTTCTCGAGACGCGTCGTGAGGTCGCCGCCGAGGTCGTGCATCGATGGCCCGGTGGGCTGGTGCTCGGCCGACTCGGCATCGCCGGACTCGCGCGATGGCGCGGCGGTGCCCTGCTCGGGCTTGCTGCGGGAGGCGGATGCCACGGCGCGGCCCACCTCGGTGGGGTCGGTTCCGAGCCAGCGGGCCAGCATGCGCACGTAGCCGACGGTGAGCGCCTGGTCGCGGATGCCCGCGACCACCGGGGCCGCTGCCCGCAACGCGGCGGTGCGCCCCTCAACGGTGTCGAGGTCGTGGGCGTCGAGCACGCGCCGCACCATGAACTCGAACATGGGCTTCTTGGTCTGCACGAGGCGGCGCACGGCGTCGTCGCCGCGCTTGAGCCGGAGGTCGCACGGGTCGAGCCCGTCGGGGGCGACCGCCACGAAGGTCTGCGCGGCGAAACGCTGCTCCTCGCCGAACGCGCGGCTCGCGGCCTTCTGGCCCGCCTCGTCGGGATCGAAGGTGAAGATCACCTCGCCGAGGCCACGGGTGTTGACGTTGTCGATGTCGCCCAGCATCCGTCGGACGACCTTGATGTGGTCGACCCCGAACGATGTGCCACAGGTGGCGACGGCGGTGGTGACGCCGGCGAGGTGGCAGGCCATCACATCGGTGTAGCCCTCGACGAGCACCACCTGGCGCCCGCGGGAGATGTCGCGCTTGGCGAGGTCGAGCCCGTAGAGCACCGACGACTTGTGGTAGACCGGCGTCTCGGGGGTGTTGAGGTACTTGGGGCCCTGGTCGTCATCGAGCAGCTTGCGCGCGCCGAAGCCGAGGGTCTGGCCGGTGACGTCACGGATCGGCCAGATGAGGCGCCCGCGGAACCGGTCGTACACCCCGCGGTCACCCTGCCCGAGGAGCCCGGCGGTGACGAGTTCTTCGTCGGTGTAGCCGAGGGTGCGCAGGTGCGTGCCGAGCGCGGTGTACGACTTGGGGGCGAAGCCGACGCCGAAGTGCTGCGCGGCCGCCGGGTCGAAGCCGCGCTCACCGAGGAAGACCCGGCCGGGCTCGGCCTCCGGGGTGCCGAGCTGGGCGGCGAAGAACTCGGCGGCGGCCTGGTTGGCGGCGAGAATTCTGGCGCGATTGCCGTGCTCGGATGCCGCCTGCCCGCCGTCTTCGTAGCGCAGCTCGTAACCCACCCGCGCGGCCATGCGCTCGACCGCCTCGGTGAAGGTCATGTGGTCCATGCGCTGCAGGAACGTGAAGATGTCGCCGTCTTCACCGCAGCCGAAGCAGTGGTAGCGGCCGACCTGCGGGCGCACGTGGAAGCTGGGGCTGCGCTCGTCGTGGAACGGGCACAGGCCCTTCATCGAGCCGACGCCCGCGGTCTTGAGGGCGACGTAGTCTCCGACGATGTCGGCGATGTTCACCCGCGCGCGAACCTCGTCGATATCGCTACGTCGTATGAGGCCGGGCACGGGGCAATTCTATGGTCGGCCGCTGACGTGTCAGACGGGGCTGGGCCACCCGGTCAGCCAACGAGGCGGGTGTGCCAGGCCACGGCGGACTGGTCGGTCAGCGAGGCGACCTGGTCGACGACGGCGCGGCGGCGGGCGGCATCCGTTCTCGCATCGTTCCAGTCGCCGGCGAACCCGGGTTCGAGCTCTGACGGGCCGCGTTCCCACAGCACGTCGGCGAGGTCGATGAGGATCTCGCGCTGCTGCAGGTAGAGCGGCTGGCGGGTGTTCTTCGACATCACGAAGGCGGCGACGATGCCCTTGAGCACGGCGATCTCCGCCTCGACCTCGCGGGGCACGACCACGTCGGCGCCGAACCGCGCGATGCGGTCGGCGTGCGGGGCGGCCTCGAGCGTGGCGCGGGTGGCATCGGCGGCGAACCGGCCGATGAGCGTGCTGGTGAGGTTCTTGAGGCGGGCGTGCGCCTGGCGGCTGCCGTCCCACGCGTCGATCCACACGTCGAGCGAGGCGAGGCGGGCGGACGCGGCGGGCACGTTGCCGGGGCCGGTCCCCCCCCCCGATCCCACGCACATCGACACGCAGAG
>NZ_JAALGE010000056.1 GCF_011057645.1 Marisediminicola senii
AGCGGTCATCGTGATGATGCCTTTCGAGTCGAGGTAAGAGACTTCTCGAAGGATCACACGGTGACCGCGTCCACGTCTTCACGACGAGCCGGGCCACCGCGGCTACACCACTATGCGGGACTCAACTGCTTGCGCCGGCACGACCGTCTGGGGGCCCGCGGCCGAACGGGCCCGCGGTCACCAATTCGCTAGGTAACACCAGCAGTGCTATTCCGCGCGGACTCTGGTGCTTGCACCAGCGTTGCCGCGGCTGCGACGCGGGGTAAGCGCTGCTGCGCGAAGCGCCGGGGCGTGGTGACGGCAGAGCCCGCGGGAAACCTCTCTGACGCTCCCGCCACCTTTCATCATTCAGGAACCACCGCGTACCGCGAGTGACCTCGCGCACAATTCATGCGTCGCGCTGCCCGGTGGCAAATGGATGCTGCGCCAGGCACGCGGCATCCACTGATCCGTGTCATCCCACCCACAGACCGGACCCGAAGTTCCTGAATAATGAAAGGTCCGCCCGGCACACCGCGCCCGGCACGCGGCATGCGCCCACCGCACCCGGCACGCGGCACTCGGCACACTGCACCCGGCACCTGGCCCACCGCGCCCGGCACGCCGCCCCGCTTACTCCGCCCGCACCCCGTCGCGCGCCGGAGCCGCCGCAGGCGCCCCCGAGTCGTCCGCATACACGCGTGCCCCGACCGCGAGCATGACGCCAGCCAGCACGGCACCGGCTCCGCCCGAGGCCAGGTCGCCGATCGTGTCGTCGTAGTTCACGAAGATGGCCTCGTCGATGAGGGTGTGCCCCGCCCACTCGCCGAACTCCCACAGCACCCCGACCGCGAGGCCGAAGGTCGCGGTGAGCACGATGACGGCGACGCGCGACCCGGTGCGCCCGACCCCGGTGCGGAATCCGCTGAACTTCTCGAACAGGATGAACGCCACGGCCGCGATGAGGCCGTTCAGGGCGAAGTGCACCACGACGTCCCACCAGGCGACCGTCGTGTAGAGGTCGATGACGCTGCTCCACGCGGCGACGAGCAGCGCGACGCCGATCGCCGCGTCGAGGCCGGCGCGCAGGCCCAGGTACTTGGGCAGGCAGAGGCCGAGGAGGGTGAGCGCGAACAGGGCCACCTCGACCGGTGACCAGAAGATCGCGCCGGCGATAACGCTCAGCAGCCCGGCAACGCGGGTGGCTTCTGCAGCGATGGCCACCGCTCCCCGGGGGGCGAGCAGGAAGTTCGCGAACATGGCAGCAGACTAGCTGTCGGGCATGGACGAATCCCGGGCGCCACGCACCCGGATCAGCGCCTGCACGGGTTCGTGATCGGATGCCGCGGCGCCGTGCGACCCGGTCGGCAGCACGCCGGCCGACTCGACCTCCAGCTGGTGGCTGACGAAGATCCAGTCGATGCGCTTGCCACCGGGTTTCGGCGCGCGGTAGTTCGAGAACGTGCCGACGTCGTCGCCCAAGCGGCGGCCGGCCGCGGTCCACGCGTCTCGCAGCACCCCGCCCGAGCCGAGGGCGTCGTATGGGGTGGAGCCGGCGGGGGAGTTGGCATCGCCCATCACGACGGCGGGCACACCGGCCGCCGCGACCAGGTCGCGGATCATCACGGCGGAGCGCAGCCGCGAGCGACCGGAGAGGTGGTCGAGGTGAGTGTTCGCGATGAGGAGGGGCAGGCCCGTCGCGCGGTCGGTGAAGTGCGCGATGGTCAGGATGCGGGGCAGCAGGTTTCCGAACGAGCGCGAGCCAGCGGCATCCGGAGTCCTCGACAGCGCGTACTGGTGGTCGCTCGTGAGTTCGAGGCGCCGCCCGTCGTAGACGATGGAGCAGCGCTCGCCGCTGCCGTCGGCCGCGCGGCCCCGTCCGATCGCGCGGTAGTCGGGCCCGAGGCTGCGGGTCACGAAGTCGGCCTGCTCCGGCACGGCCTCCTGGATGCCCAGAATGGTCGGCTGCTCGGCCTCGAGCACGGCGCGCATCGGCGCCTGGCGCAGCGGCCAGCGGTCGGGGTGGCGCGGGTTCAGGTGCTGGATGGGGCGGCGCACGTTGAAGGTCATCACGTGCAGCCGGGGAGCGGACACCGGCCCGATCAGTGCGGGTCTGGGCATCGGGGCCTCTCTGGAGTGTGCGGGTCACTGGCGGGGGCTCGGGCTGACGCTGTGGGCACAGCAGAAGGGGCCGCCCGGTGGACGACCCCTTCATTGTGCTCTGTCGAGCGGATGCTGCGTGCCTGTCGGCCGCGGCGGGTGGTGCTAGTTGCTGCGCAGGATGGCGATCATGCGGATGATCTCGAGGTAGAGCCAGATCACGGTGAGCATGATGCCGAAGGCGGCCGACCAGCCGTAGATGCGCGGTGCGCCGCGGCGAACGCCGGTCTGCACGTTGTCGAAGTCGAGCACGAGCGAGTACGCGGCGAGCAGGACGACGAACACGCCGATGATCAGTCCGAGCGGGATGCCGAAGATCTCCTGGCTGCGCAGGCCGAATGGCTCGGTGTTCGCACCGAAGATCATCAGGCCGAAGTTGATCAGCGAGAACGCGGCGTAGCCGACCATCGCGATCAGGAAGATCTTGGTCGCACGCTTGGAGGCACGCACCTTGCCGCTGGCGAACAAAGCGAGGGTCACGCCCACCACGGTGAGGGTGGCGAGCACGGCCTGGACGGCAATGCCGGGGTACATCGACTCGAAGATGCCGGAGATACCACCGACGAATACGCCCTGCACTGCGGCGTAGCTCAGGATGAGCGGCGGTGACGGCTTCTTCTTGAAGATGTTGACGAGGGCCAGCACGAAACCGACCAGCGCTGCGGGAAGGGCGAGTACGGGGATGAACCAGCCGACTGCCGCGCCGACGAGCAGGATGCCGAAAGACACGACCGTCTTGACGATGGTGTCTTCGTAGGTCATGCGATCGGTGTCGCTGGGGGTCGCCGCGGGGCGTCCGTAGAGCTCGTTGAGCTGTGTCGCCGAGAGGTTCGCGGTCTGGGCCGGCTGGAACAGCTCGGCAGCCTTTCCTGACTTCTCAGAGAAGGCGGGAGAGTTCGTGAAAGCAGGATTAGATGATGCCATCGGTGTCTCTTTCGCTGTGGAGGGGAAGTTCCCCAGCCATCATTTTAGGGGGACGACCCTATATCCGGGCTGGACGGTGTGCGTCGTTCGCGCAGGGCGGAGCGCTCGGTAGCCCGCGAGCCCGCGGGCCGGGGTGGTCGCGCCGGCTGCGGACGACCTCGTTTCGTCGTGGCGAGGCCGTAGGCGGCCCAGGTGGATGCCAGCACCGCCGCACCGATGACGCCGGCCACGATGGTGCCGTTCCCGTACTGCGGAAAGACACCGGCGAGGGCGATCGCGAGGCCCGCGGGCAGGATTACGACGACGTAGCTGCGGGCCGGCCGCATCCGCACCAGGAGCCAGCCGGCGACGGCCAGCGCACTGAGCGCCGCGCCCTGCGTGCCCGCGAGCATCGCCGCGACCCCGAGCAGCCCCGGGCCGATCGCGATGATGCGCCGCCACCCTGCGCTGGGCACGATGATCCATCCGGCGATGGATGCCGCGAACCCCAGCACCGCGATCGGCAGCGTGTACGCCGAGGTGAACTGCAGGGCGATGCCTCCCGCCCACAGCATGGCCAGCGACAGGCGGTAGCGCACCGGGTAGCTGCCGTAGCGCAGCGGCACCGCGCCGGCGGGCTCGCGCCATCCGGTCACGCGGTCATCCGCCGAGGACGACGATCATGTAGATGATCAGGGCGACACCCGCGGCGCCGAGCGCGATGCCCGCGATCATCGGAATGTCGATACGTCGACGCCCCGCTGGAGCGTCCGGCCCGACCGGCGCACGCGCGGCGCCGGGAATCACCGGGGTGATCACGGTGGGGCTGTGGTCGATGAACGGTGCCGTCGTCGGCGCGGCCACGGCCGCCCCGACCGGGGTGCCGCAGTGGATGCAGAACCTCCACCGCTGCTGCATGGTCGCACCACAGTTCGCACACTCGCTCATGGACTGCAGGGTACCAATGGTCACCGGGTAGCGTGGCGGGGTGCCTGACTCCGAGCTGCCCCACCCCATCGTGATCGCCCACCGCGGAGCAAGCGGCTACCGGCCGGAACACACCCGATCGGCGTACCAGCTCGCGCTCGACCTCGGCGCCGACGCGGTCGAACCCGACCTGGTCGTCTCGGCAGACGGGGTACTCGTCGTGCGGCACGAGAACGAACTGTCGACGACCACCGACATCGCGTCGCGCCCCGAATTCGCCGACCGCCGGGTCACCAAGTCGTTCGGCGACCACACGCTCACCGGCTGGTTCGCCGAAGACCTCACCTGGGCCGAACTCAGCCGGCTGCGTGCGACGGAACGCCTGCCCGCGATGCGCAGGGGCAACGCCATCTTCGACGGCACGGAAGGGCTGCTGCGGTTCGTCGACCTGCTCGCCATGCTCGACGAGCACCGCGATCGCACCGGCCGGCAGGTGGGCGCCGTCGCCGAGCTCAAGTACACGCCGTACTTCGCCGCCATCGGCCTGCCCATC
Source organism: Marisediminicola senii (assembly GCF_011057645.1). Taxonomy (GTDB): domain Bacteria; phylum Actinomycetota; class Actinomycetes; order Actinomycetales; family Microbacteriaceae; genus Marisediminicola; species Marisediminicola senii. The sequence continues at coordinate 4,523 of NZ_JAALGE010000056.1, forward strand.
GACGAGCTGTTCGCCGCCGAGGTCACCGCCGCGGGCTGGGCGGGCGACCCCCGCCTGTCGGTCGAGAGCTTCGAGCTCTCTGCGCTGCGATCGCTGCGGGCCCGCGGAATCCGCTGCCGCTCGATGTACCTCGTCGAGGCAGAGGGAGCGCCGCTCGACGAGCCGGGTGGCAGCTACGCCGAGTCGCTCACCGATGACGGACTCCGCGAGCTTGCCGGGGTCGTCGACGGCGTCAGCGTTCCCAAGGCGCTGCTCCTGCGAGTGGATGCTGCCGGCGCACTGACCGCGACGGACCTGGTGACCCGCGTGCACGATGCCGGGCTGCTCGCCTACTGCTGGACACTGCGCCCCGAGAACGCCTACCTGCACCGCGCGGTGCGCCGGGAGGGCGCCAAGCGCGACCCCGGCGACTGGCCGATCGAGTTCGGCGTGGTCATCGGCACCGGTGTCGACGGCGTATTCGCCGACCACCCTGACCTCGCGCTGTGGGCCGTGCGGCGGGCGGTCGGGCAGCCGAACCCGCCTGCGGCGTAACCCGCGCGCGCCGGGCCGTCGGGCGGGCGACGCTGGGCCGGCCCCGACGGGTCCGGCGTCGGAGGCGCCGTTTACACTGAAGCAGACATGACCTTCATCCTCGATCCGGCCGAGCCGTCGAATTCCCCGCCCGCAGAATCCCGCCTCCTCGAGGGGCTCAACCCCCAGCAGCGCGTCGCTGTCGAGTACCGTGGCGAGGCCCTGCTCATCGTCGCGGGCGCAGGCTCGGGCAAGACGAGCGTGCTCACCCGCCGCATCGCCCTGCTGCTCGAAACGCGCGAGGCATGGCCTAGCCAGATCCTCGCCATCACGTTCACCAACAAGGCCGCCGCCGAGATGCGCGAACGCGTGGGCCAGCTCGTCGGCGGGCAGGCCGAGGGCATGTGGATCTCGACCTTCCACTCCGCATGCGTACGCATCCTGCGCCGCGAGGCCGAGAACTTCGGGTTCACCAAGAACTTCACCATCTACGACTCGGCCGACAGCAGGGCGTTGCTGAAGCGCATCATCAAGGACCTCGACGCTGACGCCTTCGGAATCACGGTCAGCTCGGCATCCGGCCGTATCTCCAAGCTCAAGAACGAGCTTCAGGACGTCGAGTCGTACTCGCGCAGCGTCAACCTCAACGATCCGGCCGAGCGCATCTTCCTCGAGATCTTTCGGCAGTACACCCGGTCGCTGGCCAGTGCGAACGCGTTCGACTTCGACGACCTCATCGGCCAGACGGTCTACCTGTTCCGGGCGTTCCCGCACGTGGCCGCGGCCTACCAGCGTCGGTTCAGGCACATCCTCGTCGACGAGTACCAGGACACCAACCACGCGCAGTACGCGCTCATCCACGAGCTGACCCGCCCGGTGTCGACGGTCGACGACGGCGGATCGATGGTGCTGCAGGGTTCCGACGGCGGCCAGCGTGGTGACGGGCAGTACCGCGACGGGCAGTACCGCGACGGCCAGCACCGCGACGGGGTGCCCGGTGCGTCCCTCACCGTGGTCGGCGACTCCGACCAGTCGATCTACGCCTTCCGTGGGGCAGACATCCGCAACATCGTCGAGTTCGAGCGCGACTTCCCCGGGGCCAGGGTCGTGCTGCTGGAGCAGAACTACCGTTCGACCCAGAACATCCTGAACGCGGCGAACGCGGTGATCTCCAACAACTTCGACCGCAAAGACAAGAAGCTGTTCACCACCGTCGGCGACGGCGAGAAGATCGTCGGGTTCACCGGCTACAGCCAGCACGACGAGGCGCAGTTCATCGCCGACGAGATCACCACCCTGCACGAGGGCGGAACCGAGTACCGCGACGTCGCGGTGTTCTATCGCACCAACGCGCAGACCCGTGCGCTCGAAGAGGTGTTCATCCGCTCCGCCCTGCCGTACCGGGTGCTCGGCGGCACCAAGTTCTACGAACGCGCCGAAATCAAGGACGCGTTCGGCTACCTCATCGCGGTCGCGAACCCCGCAGATCCGATGGCGCTGCGGCGCATCATGAACACCCCGAAGCGCGGCATCGGGCCGGCCACCGAGGCAGCGCTGCAGGCGCACGCCGACCGGTCGGAGACCACGCTGCGTGCCGCGATGCGCGACGCCGCCCAGCTCGGGCTCGGCCCCAAGGTCACCGCCGCGATCCTCAAGCTCTCCGCGATCCTCGACGAGGCCACACTGCTCGCCGACCCGCCGGAAGGGACAGGACGGCCGGCGCCGGTAGCCGACGTGCTCACCAGCCTGCTCACCAAGACCGGGTTCGTCGAGGCGCTGCGCGCGAGCCGCGACCCGCAAGACGAGGCGAGGGCGGAGAACATCGAGGAGCTCGTCGCCGTCACGAAGGAGTACCAGAAGAACAACCCCGACGGCACGCTCATCGACTTCCTGTCGGAGACCGCGCTGGTCGCGGCCGCCGACGACCTCGACGACTCGAGCGGAACGGTGTCGCTGATGACCCTGCACACCGCCAAGGGCCTCGAATACGAGGCGGTCTTCCTCACCGGGCTCGAGGAAGACCTGCTTCCGCACCGCATGTCGGCGGGGGAGCCGGGCGGTCCGGCCGAGGAGCGCCGCCTGTTCTACGTCGGCATCACGCGGGCGCGGCGCCGCCTCTACCTGTCGCTCGCCATGACGCGCGCCCAGTTCGGCGAGGTCAGCGTCGCGGTGCCGAGCCGCTACCTGCAGGAGATCCCGGTCGAACTCATCGACTGGCGGCAGTCCCCCGGAACGGCCACCGGCCGAAGCGGTTCGCAGCGCTCTGTCGGGTCGGGCAGCGGTTCGGGACGGCCCAGTTTCGAATCCGCCGGGTCGGGATACTTCACCGGAAATTCGGCCCCGGGAGCAACGGCGCTCGCGCGCGCCGCACGCAACGCCGACAAGCCCAAGACGCAGTGGACGAGCGGGGTCACCAACACGGTGCGCGACAACGGCGACCTCACCCTCACCGCGGGTGACCGCATCAGGCACGTCGACTTCGGCGACGGCAGGGTGAGCGCGGTCTCGGGCAGCGGCTCGAAGACGATCGCCGAGGTGCAGTTCGACACCGCCGGTCGCAAGCGACTGCTGGTGAAGATCAGCCCGATCGAGAAGCTCTGACCGCGCGGAGTCGCGTGCGCTGAGGCATCCACTCGCCGTTTTCGCACCGGTATCGCACCGCTAGGACACCAGCATGACTGTGGAGCACTGTGGTGTTCGGGCCCTCTCGTGCACCGCTAGGACACCAGCATGACTGTGGAGCACTGTGGTGTTCGGGCCCTCTCGTGCACCGCTAGGACACCAGCATGACTGTGGAGCACTGTGGTGTTCGGGCCCTCTCGTGCACCGCTAGGACACCAGCATGGGGGGTGCCCGCGCCCTCCCGCCTTGTCCCCCGACCGCGTATGGTGAGCACAGGTGAGCTGCGTCCAGGGGGACCGCGCTTCGTCCAGGGGGATGCATGTCTGAGCCGTACCGCGTCGTCGTCATCGAGGATGACGTCGACGTCGCCATCTACACGCGAACGGTGCTCGAGAAGCGCCTCGGCTGCGTCGTCGCCATGGTCACCGACCCGCGGCGCGTGCAGGAGGCCGTCGGCATCCTGAAGCCCGACGTCGTGATCACCGACATCGAGATGCCCGGCGTCTCGGGGCTCGACCTGATCGCCGGCATCCGCGAACTGCAGCCCGACGTTCCCGTCATCGTCATGACGGCCCATGTGTCGGTCGACTACGCCGTGGGCGCGCTGCGCAACCACGCCAACGAGTTCCTCACCAAGCCGGTCTCATCGGCAGACCTCGTCTCACACGTCTCGCGCCTCGCCGAGGCATCCCGGCAGGCGGCGGCGAACGCCCCGGAACGCCAGGTCGTGCTCGCCATCGGCGCGCACCCCGACGACATCGAGGTCGGCGTCGGCGGGATCCTCGCCGCGCACCGCGCCGCCGGTGAGGACGTCACCCTGCTCACCCTGTCGCGCGGCATGCGCGACGGCGGAGTGCGCACCGCATGGGAAGAGGGCTCGGCGTCGGCCGCCTCGATCGGCGCGACGCTCATCCTCGAGGACACCGGCGACCAGCAGTCCACCGAGTCGATGATCGACGTGGTGCGACGCGTCGTCGCCGAGGTGAACCCCACGGTCGTCTACGTGCACTCCGCAACCGACCGGCACCTCGACCACCGCAAGGTGCACGACGCCACCATCGTCGCGACCGGAGCGGTGCGCACCGTCGCCTGCTACCAGGGCTCGACCGCGACCGTCGAGTTCCACCCCAACCGCTTCGTCACCATCGACGGGTTCACCGACGCGAAGCTCGGAATGCTGGCGCACTTCGCCGCGAACACCGAGCGCCCGGCATACCTCGACGCGGGCCTCGCGCTCGCGACCGCGCGCTACTGGTCGCGCTTCGGCGAGGGGCAGTACTGCGAACCCCTCGAGATCGTGCGCGAATCGGGCCAGGTGACCGGATGAGCGCCACAGCCTGCATGACGAATGGAACGGAGCGCTCGATGGGTGCCGACGAGAGGGTCACGGTGTTGATCGTCGACGACAGTGACGACCAGCGTCGTCTGCTGCGTCGACAGTTCGAGCTGGCGGGATGCGACGTGGTCGTGGCATCCACCGCCGAATCGGCCATCGTGGCCTACAACCACCAGGCGCCCGACCTCGCGGTGGTCGACCTGTACCTGCCGGGCATGACCGGGTGGGAACTCACCGCCCGCATGCACGACGACTGCCCGGAGGTTCCGGTCGCGATCGCGTCGGTGCTGCCCGCCTCGGAATACCCGTCGGCCGCCGCCGCCATGCCGAAGCCCATCACCCGTGCGGACATCCGCGCCGTGCTCGGCCGCTGCGTGCCGAAGTGGATCGCATCGTGAGCGCGCCGCGGGCGATCATCGCCGACGACGACGCCGACATCAACGCGCTGGTCTCGATCGTCGCGAAGAAGTCGGGCCTCGAACTGGTCGAACGGCTCAAGGACGGCACCGAGGCGTGGCGCGCGATCCAGGAGCACCAGCCCGACATCGCGGTGCTCGACGTGTCGATGCCCGGCATGACGGGCCTCGAGGTGTGCCGCCTGGCGCGCGCCGACGGACGCTTCGACGGGCTGCACATCCTCATCCTGTCGGCGGCCGTCGACGACGCCTCCCGCCAGGCCGGCATCGACGCCGGCGCGAACGAGTACCTCATCAAGCCGTTCAGTCCCCGCGAGCTGTCGGTGCGCCTGACCGGATTCGTCTCCGCCTTCGAGACGGTCGGCTGACGCTTCCGAGCCGGTACCCGTTCGGCGAACCCGCCTCCGGGACGGTCAGCTGACGCGTCTCAGCAGGTAGTTCTTCGGCCATTCGCGTACACGGCGGGGCAGCATCCGGTTCACGATGCGAATGGTGGCCATCGCCCGGTCGAAGCGGCGTTCCCTCGCCGCGGTCCACGGCAGGGCGTACGCGGCGCGCAGCCGCGGCGGCAGCAGGCCCGTGGTCACCAGGCGGGCGAGCGGCATGCCGGCCCGCAACCAGAGCGGGCCCGTGGTGGGATGCAGCAGCGTGCGCGACACCGCCCGCACCGTGTCGTCGACGCTCAGGGCCTCGAGCTGCGCGTTCCAGTATTCGGCGAAGGCCGCGCGGTCGGCCGGCCAGAGTTCTGCTGGCATCTGCAGTGCGGTGCCGATCACCGAGTAGTCGCGGTAGATGGCGTCGAGGTCTGCCTCCGACAGTGGTGAGACGACCGCCTGGTGCAGCTGCATCGCGGTGTCGTAGAGCGTCGCGGCGACCCACAGCTGCAGGTGGGGGTCGGTCGCGTCGTAGGAGGGGTGCGCGCCGCCTGGCGATTTCACCGGCCGGTGCGCGCGGTTCACGGCCGACCGCACGGCGTGCACCTGCGCGTCTGTTCCGTAGATCAGCGCGTAGACGTAGGCGAGGGTGTGCTTGAGCCGCGCGGTCGGGTGGGCGACGAAGTCACTGTGCCGGGCGACCGCGTGGCCGATGGCCGGGTTGGCGAGCTGGAGGAGCACGGCGCGTCCGCCGCCCGCGATGATGGCGGCATCCGACCCCACATCCCTGAGGCCTCGCGGGGTGGCGGTGGTGTCCATGTCACCACGGTAGTCATGGCGGCTGCGTCGGGGGAGGGCGTGCGGTGCTGCCGCGGCCATAGACCGTGCGCCACAGACCGCCGCTCGGAGTCGCGATAGAGTTTCCCGTGGCCCAACTCTCTCGATGTCGAGGTATTTTCTCGCGGAGACAGTGGGAACATTCGACGAGCGAACGGCGATTGGACGAGCAGCGTGGATCTATTTGAGTACCAGGCCAGGGACGTTTTCGAGTCCTACGGTGTGCCGGTATTGGCAGGAATCATCGCGGATGACCCCGACGGCGTAAAGGCCGCGGCGGAGACCCTCGGCGGGACAGTGGTCGTCAAGGCCCAGGTCAAGGTCGGCGGTCGCGGCAAGGCCGGCGGCGTCAAGGTCGCCCACAACCCCGACGATGCCGCAGAGGCGTCGAAGGCCATCTTCGGGCTCGACATCAAGGGGCACGTCGTCAAGCGCGTCATGGTCGCCGCCGGTGCGAAGATCGCCCAGGAGTTCTACTTCTCGGTGCTGCTCGACCGCGCGAACCGCTCGTTCCTCTCCCTCGCGAGCTACGAGGGCGGCGTCGAGATCGAGATCCTCGCCGTCGAGCGCCCCGAGGCGCTCGCGCGCATCGAGGTCGACCCGGCAGCCGGAATCGACCTCGACACCGCGACCGAGATCGCGCGCGCGGCGAGCTTTCCCGACGAACTCATCCCCAAGATCGCCCCGGTCATCGTCAAGCTCTACGAGGTGTTCGTCGGCGAGGATGCCACGCTCGTCGAGGTCAACCCGCTCGTGCTGACCGAGGACGGCGACATCGTCGCGCTCGACGGCAAGGTCACCATCGACGAGAACGCCGAGTTCCGTCACGAGAACCACGCGGCGCTCGTCGACACCGACGCGGAGGACCCGCTGGAGGCCAAGGCCAAGAAGGCGGGCCTCAACTACGTCAAGCTCGACGGCGAAGTCGGCATCATCGGCAACGGCGCGGGGCTCGTGATGAGCACGCTCGACGTCGTCAGCTACGCGGGCGAGAAGCACGGCCACGTGAAGCCCGCCAACTTCCTCGACATCGGCGGCGGCGCCTCCGCCGAGGTCATGGCGGCCGGGCTGGACGTCATCCTCGGCGACCCGCAGGTCAAGAGCGTGTTCGTCAATGTGTTCGGCGGAATCACCGCGTGCGACGCCGTAGCGAACGGCATCGTCGGGGCGCTCGCCACCCTCGGCGACACCGCGACCAAGCCGCTCGTCGTGCGCCTCGACGGCAACAACGTCGTCGAGGGTCGACAGATTCTGGCGGACGCCGGGCACCCGCTCGTGACCGTCGTTGCCACCATGGACGAGGCAGCCGACAAGGCCGCCGAGCTCGCGAACGCGTAAGGGAACAGGACACACATCATGTCGATTTTTCTCGACGAGAATTCCAGGATCATCGTCCAGGGCCTGACCGGGTCCGAGGGCATGAAGCACGCGGGCCGCATGCTGGCCTCCGGCTCGAAGATCGTCGGTGGAGTCAACCCGCGCAAGGCGGGCACCACCGTCGAGGTGGGTGGCGAGACGCTTCCCATCTTCGGCTCGGTCGCGGACGCCATGGCCGAGACCGGCGCCAACGTCTCGGTGATCTTCGTGCCGCCGGCCTTCGCCAAGGGTGCGGTGCTCGAAGCCATCGACGCGGCGATCGAACTCGCCATCGTGATCACCGAGGGCATCCCGGTGCACGACTCCGCGCAGTTCTGGGCGCACGCCAAGTCCAAGGGCAACACCACCCGCATCATCGGACCGAACTGCCCCGGCGTCATCAGCCCAGGCAAGTCGAACGCGGGCATCATCCCGTCGACCATCACCGAGGCGGGCCCCATCGGCCTCGTGTCGAAGTCGGGAACGCTCACGTACCAGATGATGTTCGAGCTGCGCGACCTCGGGTTCTCGACCGCCATCGGCATCGGCGGCGACCCGATCATCGGAACCACGCACATCGACGCCCTCGCGGCGTTCGAGGCCGACCCCGAGACGAAGGCGATCGTCATGATCGGCGAGATCGGTGGCGACGCCGAGGAGCGTGCGGCAGAGTTCATCCAGGCCAACGTCACCAAGCCCGTCGTCGCCTACGTCGCCGGGTTCACGGCGCCCGAGGGCAAGACCATGGGCCACGCCGGCGCCATCGTCTCCGACGGAGCGGGCACGGCGCAGGGCAAGAAGGAGGCCCTCGAGGCCGCCGGGGTCAAGGTCGGCAAGACGCCGTCCGAGACCGCGTCGCTCATGCGCGAGGTCTACAACGCGCTGTAGCCAGCCACACCGGTACGACGAAGGCCCGTTCCGCTCGCGCGGGACGGGCCTTCGTCGCCAGCAACCCCTGGGTGGCTTGCCGTGCTGCTAGATCGAGCGGATCTGCCACGACGCCGAGCTGGACTCCTCGGGGGCGAGCGAGATGACGCCCTGGCCGGAGTTCAGCGCGTCCGGCGCACAGGTCATCGGTTCGACGGCGAGGCCGCGGCGGCTTCCCGCCGGGTTCTCCGGCAGGTCAGCGGTGTGTACCTGCACCCATTCGCACGCGGAGTTCCAGCGCATCTCGACGCCCCGGCCGTCGGCGGTCAGGCGTGCGCCCGCCATGCCGTCGGCATCGCGGGCGAGGTCGGTGAACGCGTGGTCGACGAAGGTGTCGGCAATCAGGCGCTCGCCGCGAAAGTCGAGTCCGACGTCGCCCACGGGGCTGAGCCCGGTGGGGATGAGGCGGTCGGGGGTGACGGTCTGCACGGTCGCGGCGTCGAGCGAGAAGGTCCACTCGTCGACGAGTCCCGGGCCCGCGACGAGGTACGGGTGCGCGGAGGTTCCCCACGGCGCGGCGTCGGTGCCGACGTTCGTGCCGGTGACCGTGGTGTGCAGTCCGTCGGCGCCGAGCGTGTAGTCGACGACCACCTCGATGCGGAACGGGTAGCCGTCCTGCGGCTGCACCACGGCGCGCAGCGACAGCCGGTCGGGCGCCTGCTCGATCACGGCGAAGTCGAGCCACGCGGCGAGACCGTGCAGCGCGTGGCCGCGGCTGGGTTCGGTGAGGGCGAGCTGCAGCTCCTCGCCGTTCCACGCGTAGGTTCCGTCGACCACGCGGTTCGGCCACGGCGCGAGCACGGCGCCTCGAAAGTTGGGGCGCAGCTCGTCGGCCTCGAACGGGCGGATGAGGTCGCGGCCGTCGTGGCGCAGCGTGCGCAGCGTCGCCCCAATAGAGGCGATGTCGGCCGTGTAGCCGTTCCCCTCGAGGTGGAAGGCGGTGCCGGAGATCGGAATGCGGGTCTGAGTCATGGACCTATCTTGGTCGCCGCAGCATCCACCCGGATCTTTCATCATTCAGGAGTGCCCGGGCGATTCGTTTCATCATTCAGGAGATGTGGCGATTTTTGGGGCCGGATGCTGCTTTCCGGGCGTGAAACGGCCCGAATCAGCCACTTCGGCCCCACCACCTCCTGAATGATGAAAGCCCACCGGTGGCGGCGTGCGCGCGAGGCTGCCCGAACCGGACGCGGCCCGACGGTAGGGTCTTTCGCAGAATGAATCGTCCCCTCGTCGCCCTGTTCTCCGCCCTCGAGGCGCTTCTCGTCGTCGGCATCGGAATCGGCCTTCCGCTCGTGCCGCTCACCATCATCTGGGCCTTCCAGTACGGCCTACAGGTCGACTGGACGGTCTTCTGGCGGGCTTCGGTCGACGTCTGGCTGCTCGGCCACGGTGTCGACCTGCGCTTCGTGCTCGACCCGCTCGTCGCCACCGCGACTGGGCTGCCCGCCGCCGGGGAGCCGTTCGCCGTGTCGCTCGCCCCGCTGGCGTTCGCCCTGGTCACGGTGCTCCTCGGCGTGCGTGCCGGCCGCCGCGTCGGCGAGACCCCGCACCGCACGCTGGGGCTCCTCACCGCGGTCGGGGCGTTCGCGGTGCTCTCCGGGGGCGCGGCGCTCACCGCGCAGCATCCCGATGCCCGCCCGTTCCTCGCCGTCGCTGTGCTGCTGCCCGCCGTGGTCTTCGGCGTCGGGGTCGCCATCGGCTCGGTGACCGGTCGCCAGGCGGGGGTGCGCAACCCGCTCACCGAGCCGCTCTCTGCCGTCGCCGACTGGATCGACCACCGGTCGCCCACGCTGCGTCGCGCGGTCGCGGCCGCCGTCGCCGGGGGAGTCGCCGCGGTCGCGATGGTGCTCGCCGTGTCGGCCGTCGCCGTCGCCGTGCTGCTCGCCGCGAACTACGGGCAGATCGTCGCGCTGTACCAGGCCGTGCAGTCCGGGCCGCTCGGCGGCATCGCCCTGACCATGGGGCAGCTCGCGCTGCTGCCCAACCTCATCGTGTGGGCCGCCGCCTGGTTCGTCGGCCCCGGGTTCGCCATCGGCACCGGATCTACCGTCGGCCCGCTCGGCACCGTGCTCGGCCCGCTGCCCGCCATTCCCATCCTCGGCGCACTGCCCACCGGCGACTTTTTGTTCGGGTTCGTCGGGCTGCTGGTGCCCGTGCTCGCCGGCTTCTTCAGCGGCGTCGTCATCCGGGCCCGCTTCGTCGCGATGGGCAACACGCGTCCGCTCTGGCTCGCTGGTGCCGGCGTCGGGATGGGACTCGTCGCCGGGCTCACGCTCGGGATGCTCGCCTGGGCGTCCGGCGGCGCGGCGGGGCCCGGCAGGCTCGCCGACGTCGGGGCATCGCCGGTCTCGGTCGGACTCTGGGCGGCCCTCGAGATCGGCCTGCCGGCCACACTGGCGCTGATGATCGGATCGTTGCGCGGCCGCGAGTGGACCGTGCCGATGCCCGACCTGTCGCGCTACCTGCCAGGCACACGGATGCCGCGAGCCGAGCGCGACGCCGACGACGCGGGCCGCGGCGCAGGCGAGGCGCGCGGCGAGTACGACAGCGGTGACGGGTACGGCGACCCCCGCGCTGACGATCGCGACGACCGCCGCGGCCGCGATCCCGAACCGGCTGCCGAACCCCGCGCCGCGGCATCCACCCCCGACGCGACGACGGAACCCATCCCGATCGTCACCCGCACGCCGGAGTAGTTCGTCGCCCGCGCGCCAGGGCAGCCCCGGCTCGTTCGCCCACAGGCATCGGCCCAGGGCAGCCACCGGCGCCTCCCCTTCTGCCCACACCCCCCCCCTCCCTCCACCGTGTTCCCCACTTCGTCC
>NZ_JAALGE010000057.1 GCF_011057645.1 Marisediminicola senii
ACCGCGCCCGCGTACCCGACGTCCCCGCAGGCGCACACGGCCCAGAGGGCGATGATCTTCGCGGCGGCTGCGGCGTCCGGCGACAGCGCGGTGATGGCGGGGCGGTGGCGCAGCACGCCCCACAGCAGCAGCACGGCGCAGCCGCCGCCGATGGCGAGGATGGCGTAGGTCGCGCCGAGTTCCGCGATGTTCGGCACGAGGCGATCCCAGAACGACCCGTGGGATCCCTCGGCCTTGAAGCCGGTCGTCTGCCGCGTGCCGAGGAGCCGGAACAGTCCGTCAGTGCGCATATGCCACCACAGGTCGAAGCCGGCCCAGGAGACCATGGCGACGTTGACCATGCCGTAGCCGGCGAGCGTGCCGGCGACGGCGACCAGCGGGGGGCGCCTCGATCCGCGAGGGGAGGTGAGCGCGACCAGCACGAGTGTCGCCAGCACGACGAGGCCGAAGGTCTCCTTGGTGCCGAAGGTCAGGGCACCGGCGACGGCGGTCAGCGCCGTCCATCGCCATTGCGACGCGCCGACGGCGGTTGCAGCGCGGATGGCCGCGGCGATGGTGAGCACGGCGAACAGCTGGGCGAGGGCCTCGAGCATGACCCGGCTGTCGAAGCTGATGATGAACGGATCGAGCGCGACGAGGGCGGCGGCGAAGAACGCGGCCTTGCGCAGCCCCGCGCGGTGCAGGGTGAGGTAGAGCACGGCGACGGTCAGCGCGCCGACGACGGCGACGAACGGTCGCAGCCCGGTGACGAGCGCGAGCACGTCGTTCGTGCCGAGCAGGTTCGCGGGGCCGGCGAAGAAGAGCAGCGCCAGGGGTGGGTGCAGCACGAACGGCAGGCCGTGCAGCAGCGGCCCCGCGGCGAGGGTGGTGTCGCGGGCGATCGCGGCGTAGGTCGCCTCGTCGATGAAGAGGTCGTACGAGGTCGTGACGTTGAGCAGGCGCAGGACGGCGGCGACGACGGCGAAAGCGAGCGCCGTCAGGTACGCGGTACGCCGGGTTCGGTTCGTTCCGCCGGCGATGCGACGGCCGCGGGCGGGGTGGTGTGCGGTGCGGGATCTCTCAGGCCGGGGAAGGGTCACCGCGCTCATCGACTGGCCAGGTGCCCGCTGGTCGCGGGACGGCGCAGGCTCAGGTAGTCGCGGGTTCGTGCGACCCGCACGGTGACGTGCTCACGGCCCAGCGAGCCGGTGCCGAAGCCGAGGTCTTCGAGCAGCTCCTCGGCGGCGAACACGTCGGTGTCGAGGCAGAGGATGCGGGTCATGTCGCCGTCGTGCTCCCACAGATCGGAGAGCCGCAGGTGCTGCGTCCAGTCGGCGGGCAGCAGGTCGGCGGGAGCGGTGATGAGTGTGGCGGTGTCGGAGAGTGGCCGGGCATCGTCGTGGTCGCTGTCGAGGCGGTCCTGTTCGCAGTCGAGGGCGACCTGGATGCGGTCGGCCATCGATTCCCAGGTGAACGACGACGCCCAGTCGCGGGCGTTGGCGGCGTAGCGCGCCGCCACGTCGGCGTCCCTCAGTTCGTCGAGGCGGTCGGCGATGGCGGCAGCGAGGTCGGCGCCCTCGTCGAGGAGCCACCCCGTCTCGCCGTCGAGGATGGAGTCGCGGAGGCCGCGTCGTCGGTAGGCGAGCACGGGAACGCCCTGCGCGTTGGCTTCGACGACGGAGAGTCCCCAGCCTTCGCCCTGGGATGCGTTGACCGACATCCACGCTCCGGCGAGGGCGTGGTCGCGGGCCGCGTCGTCGAGGTCGCCCCGGATGTCGACGGCGTGCGCGACTCCGAGGGATTCGGCGAGGGCGATGAGCGCGTCACGCTCCGGACCTCTCCCGATGAACGTCATGGTCAGGTCGGGGTGCCGCGCGAGCACGGCGGGGAGGGCGGAGACGACGAGGGCGACGTGCTTGTGGTGCACCAGGCGCCCGACGGTGACGATCGACGGGCGCGCGGATCGCTCGACGCCGGTGACCGGCGTGACGGAGAGGCCGGGGGGCGCGACCCACAGGCTGCCGCGCAGGCCGAGGCGACGCCGGGCGTCGGTCCTGGTGGACGGCGACACGGCGACGACGGCGCGGCGGCCGTAGACGTGACGGCTGGCGGTGCTCTCCAGAAAGCGCCCGAGCGCGGCGACGGGGGCAGGGAAGTATCCTGCGAACTGCTCCTGGTGAACGTGGTGCAGGAGCATCACGGCGGGAGTGCCGGCCGGCACGGCCAGTGGGGTGAAGAAGGGGATGCCGTTCTGCGAGTCGATGACGGCGCCGACCTGGCGGCGGTGCCGCAGCAACCACCACAGCGCGTGTGCGTAGACCGTGAACCGGCCACCGCCACGCACGATCGTGTAGCCGTCGCGACGTTCGACGCGCGGGCGGCCGTCGACGGCGGCCGCGAGCAGCACGACGTCGCGACCGCGCTCGGCGTAGCGCACCGCGAGTTCCTGGCAGACGAGCTCAGCTCCGCCCGCTTCCGGGTGGTCGAGGTCACGCCAGTTGGTGATGACGAGGGAGCCGGCCGCGCGGTCCCGCTCAGGCGACACGGGAGAGTCCCCGCGTCATGGAGTGCACGCGGGCGATCTCGCGGAACGAGGCGATGCCGTGCTTCACGGGGGCGAACGACGATCCCGTGCTGTCGGTCCAGGTGATCGGCAGTTCCATCAGGCTGAGGTTCGCGGCCCTTGCGCGGGCGAGGATCTCGACGTCGAAGGCGAAGCCGTCGATGCGCGATTCGGCGAACAGGTCGCCCGCGACTTCGCGGCGGAACATCTTCATGCCGCACTGGGTGTCGCTGAGGGGCCCGACGATGGTGCGGGCGAGGAGGTTGAAGACCCGGCTGCCGACGCGACGCACGAGAGGCTGGGCCACCGCGTAGCGTCCGCCGAGCGCGCGGCGCGACCCGACGACGCCGTCCCAGCCGTGCTCGAGCAGGGCGAGGCCGGTGGCGAGCACCTTGGGCGGCACCGAGGTGTCGGCGTCGACGTAGGCGATGTACGGGGCGGTCGCGTGGGCGACACCGGCACGCACCGCGGCGCCCTTGCCCGGCGTGCGGCAGTTGACGATGTCGATGCGCACACCGTGCCGACGAACGCGGTCGACCGCCTCGACGGTCGAGTCGACGCTGTTGTTGTCGACGACGAGGATGCGGATTCGTCCCGGCTGCGCGGAGAACTGCCGGCACAGTGCTTCGAGGGCCTCGCCGATGCGGAGCTCCTCGTTGTAGGCCGGGATGATGACGTCGAGGTCGGCTACCGCGGGAACGGCCGACGACAGGATGTCGACGGGCGCGAGGCGGCTCGTGCGGAGCATGGCGCTGGCACGCTGCGGCTTGAGAACACGGCGTGTGCGGATGGTGCGACTGGACCGTGGGGTGCGGTCCAGGCGCGGTTGAACAGACTCATCGGGCATGAGTAAAATCTCCTGTGATTGGAGGCGCGCTTTCGGGTCGCACCGTCACCAATATGGGAATGCACACCATCGGGCTACCAACGTGGGGGACGCCAGTACACGTTCGACTGTATGGCATGCTTCTACGCCAAGTACAGGAACCAACTGTTCCGACCCCCCTAACTGGGGTGATCGGACGTTTCGATCCTATGCCCTCTCCCGTCAGTGCGGAAAGGCCTCCCCGAGATCCGCCGGGGTGATGTCCCCGTCGGTGCCGTCGGGCATCCAGGTGATGCGCCGCAGGCCGAGGCGGTCCACCTGCTCCTGCACCCGCGCGAGCGCCGCGGGCCCGCCCCCACCCGTGTTCTCGCCACTGAGCGGCATGCCCATGGGACGGGTGATGGTGGCGAGGTACTCGACCGGTGCGAGGTCCCGGGGCCCGGTGCCGTACGACGGGGCGTCGACCCAGGTGCTCACCGCGGTGAGGTCGAGGCCGAGGCCGTCGAGTGCCCGTACCTGGCGGGGCCAATCGATGCCGCCGGCGAGGTCGTCACCGGTGGTGACGATCGCGTTCGTCGAGAGGCGGGCCTCCGTCATCCGGTCGATGTCCCCGGGGCGGATGCCCCAGCCGGGCAGTAGCACATCGATGGGGGCCGCGGGGAATGCGGCGTTCACGGTCTGGGTGAGCCAGACCGCGTAGTCGCTCACCGATGACAGGTAGAACTCGAGCCACTCGGCCGCCTGCTCGGTCGTTCCGGTGCCGGGACGCCAGGTCGGGTTGGGTGACGCGGCGAGCGCGCCGGCGCCGAATGCCCACAGGCTGTCGGTGCGGCCCGCCGCGTTGGCCGGGGGCAGGCGAATCTCGCCCGAGAGCAGCCCTCCGACCCGCACGCGGTCGACCACGCCGGTGAAGTCTCTCGCCACCTGCGCGACGTAGGCACCCTGGGCCGCGCGCACGGCGGGGTTCCAGACCCCGTCGACGGGGTCGGTGCCGGTGCCCCCGCGCCACTGGTCGCCGTGCTGGTTGACGAAGCGGGTCTCCCCCGGCAGGCCGCGCGCCCACGACGGCGGGTACTGCAGGCCGAGGTCGAGCACGACCTCGAGGCCCGCGTCGGCATAGGCCTCGGCCTCCGCCACGCGCTGCGCGACGTAGGAGCTGCTCGTCCTCGACTGCGACGGCTGGTATTCGTCCCAACCCAATTCGAGCGTGACGACGTCGACGCCGACCGCCGCATAGCTGGCGGCCTCCCCCGCGCGCGGCTGCAGCAGCTGCACCTGGACCGGGGTGCTGGTGACCGACGGCTGCGCGGTGGACGCTCCCCCCGGCCCGCCCTCGACCGACGACTCGGAGCCGGCCTGCGCGCTGATCACCGCGCCGACGCCGATGGCACCGACCACGATGATGACGCCCGCGACGAGGAGTCGACGTGCATGCATTGCTCCCCCTTCATGAGCGCCTTACTCACACGTGCGGTACGGCACCCCCGGGACTGGAGGTGGATAGTGCGGTCGTCGCGGCGGCTTCCCCCATGAAATCCGTTCACACCCGACCCGGTGCTACTCGGCTCGACGGTATCCGATCGGTTCGGGAGCGGCAAGGCGACCGACCCGACCGGCAGCCCCTTCACACCTGACGAATCATCCATAAAAAATAACGGATTGATAACTAGCATTCGTTACCTCGCCGTTATATGTTTATCGGGCTGAAGTTGTTTGCTGTGGCAACGGAGGCGGAATGTGATTGCAGGACACTCTTGGTGCAAGGGAGAGGGTCGGCTTCTGCCTCTGAAGCCGACCCTCAATCCTGTACAGCGAATCCTGTTTAATCCGCAACATTCATATAGGTGGGTAGCACCGCACTCCGTAGAGTGGCAAGGTGCACAAGGATTCCCATGACTGATAAGCGAATAGCAGTATCGGCGTGGGAATCGCTGTTCCGGGCGCAGGTCGCCGTGATGCGTCATCTCAACACCGAATTTCCGTCGGGTGAGTTGTCGTTCAACGAGTACGACGTGCTGCTCAACCTCTCACAGCACGACAACCGGCTGCGCATCAAGGACCTGAACCGCTACCTGCTGCTCACGCAGCCGAGCGTCAGCCGTCTCATCGACCGCCTCACCGCGCGCGGCATCGTGACGAAGTCCATCGACTCGAACGACGCGCGCGGCATCATCGTCGAGACCACGCAGCGCGGCGTCGACGTGTTCCGCCGCGTCGCGCTGATCCACGTCGACTCGATCGTGACCCACGTCGGAGCGGTGCTCGACGACGACGAACTCGCGCAGCTCTCGATGCTGACCGACAAGTTGCGGCAGGGCATCGACGCGTGAGTGATGTGAGCCTCGTCTGGCTCCGCGACGACCTGCGGCTGACAGACAATCCGGCACTGCACGCCGCCATCGAGCGGGGAGGCCCGGTCGTGGTGGCCTACCTGCACGACGAGGAGAGCGACGGCGTGCGCGCGATCGGGGGCGCGGCGCGCTGGTGGCTGCACCACAGCCTGACCGCGCTGGCTGCGGACCTCGAGAAGCGCGGCAGCTACCTGGTGCTGCGACGCGGCGCCGCGGCATCCGAGATCCCGCGACTGGCGAAGGAGACCGGCGCGACGGCCGTGCTGTGGAACCGCCGCTACGGGGCCACCCGCGAGATCGACGCGGCACTCAAGACCTCGCTGCGCGACGACGGGCTCGAGGTGCAGAGCTTTCACGCGAACCTGCTGAACGAGCCGTGGACCGTGACCACCGCCGATGGGCGCCCGTTCCGCGTCTTCACCCCGTTCTACAAGGCCTGCCTCGCGAAGGGCGAGCCGCGGCATCCATTCGACGCCCCGAAAACCGTCGACGGTCCGACCGCACCCGACAGCGACGCGCTCGCCGACTGGCAGCTGCTGCCGACCGGGTTCGACTGGACGGCCGGCCTTCACGAGACGTGGGAGCCCGGCGAGGCGGCGGCGATCCGCCAGCTCGAGGAGTTCGCCGAGAACGACATCGAGGACTATTCGGCACACCGGGACGAGCCGGGGGTGGATGCCACCTCCCGCCTGTCACCACGCCTGCGCTGGGGTGAGCTCAGCCCGTTCCAGATCTGGGACACCGTCACCCGCGTGGCGACCTCGCCCGCCGGACGCAAGAACGGCTCGTCGTTCCTGCGCGAGGTGGTCTGGCGTGACTTCAACTACAACATCCTGTTCCACCAGACCGACCTCGCGACGAAGAACTTCAGGCCGGAGTTCGACGAGTTCCCGTGGGAGGAGCCCGACCCCGAGCAGTTGACGGCGTGGCAGACCGGGCACACCGGCATTCCGCTGGTCGACGCGGGTATGCGTGAGCTGTGGCACACCGGCGTGATGCACAACCGCATCCGCATGGTCACCGCGAGCTTTCTGATCAAGAACATGCTCATCGACTGGCGCATCGGCGAGCAGTGGTTCTGGGACTGCCTGGTCGACGCCGATGAGGCGAACAACCCGGCGAACTGGCAGTGGGTCGCAGGATCCGGCGCGGATGCCGCCCCGTACTTCCGTATCTTCAACCCCGTGCTGCAGGCCGACAAGTTCGACAAGCACCGCGACTATCAGCGCCGCTGGGTGCCTGAGCTCGACACCCCGGAGTACCCGGAGCCGATCGTCGACCTCAAGGCGTCCCGCCGGGAGGCCCTCGATGCCTACGAGGCCGTCAAGCGGGAGGCCGACCGCCGACGACAGTGACCGCGCGGTCAGGCACCCTCTCTCGTCGACCAGGCCGTGGCGATGGATGCCGCCACCCGCACGGTATTGCGGGCGAGGTCGAGGTCGGCCGGGTTCGACTGCTGGTCGCGCGACACCGGGGCGACGACGACGATGCCCTGCTCGTGCCCGAGGTGGTCGTGCGCCCGCATGATCGCGACCACCTGCTCCGGCGAGTCGACCGACCATTCCAGCGCGCTGTCGGAGTCGCCCACCCAGAACCGGGGGAACACCCGCGTGCGGTAGCCGACCACGGGAACGCTCAGCGCCTCGAGGCGCCCGAGGGTGGCCGCGAGGTCGAAAATCGACGGGATTCCCGGGCTGACGACGGTGATCGGGGTGCGGGCCAGCGTGCCGAGGTCGGGCGATTCGACGAGGGTGCCTGCGGGACCGCGATGTACCCCGCCGAGCCCGCCGGCGGCGAGAACCCTGATGCCGGCCATCGCCGCGAGGTGCGCGGTCGCGGCGACCGCGGTGGCCGCGGATGCCCCGGTCGCCGCGAGCATCGCGAGGTCGCGCACGCTCGCCGTTGCGACGGTGTCGTCGGCGATGCGGGCGTGCCCGGCGTCGTCGAGGCCGATGCGCGCGACGCCGTCGACCACGGCGACAGTGGCCGGGGTGACGCCCTCGTCGCGCAGGATCCGCTCGAACTCGAGCGCCGCCGCGTGGTGTCGGGGGCGCGACAAGCCGTGCGCGATGCCCGTGGAGTCGAGGGCAACGACGGGGCGCGCGTCGGCGAGCGCGGAGATGACCTCGTCGGAGATGAGGAAGGGGGGTCTCATGATGCTCAATCTAGGGCGCGCGTGCGCGTTCGAGGGCGTGGAGCATCCACCATGGTGCACTTTTTCTTCGCCAGCGCACTTTTTCTGCGCGAGGAGGGCTGCCGCGGGCACCGGGACCGCGAGTCTCGGCCCGCGCGAGGCCCGCTACGCGTCGGCGGTCGCCGCGGGGCCGGCGGGCAGCGCGTCGAGGCACTTCTCGAGGGCGACCCAGGCGAGCATGGCGCACTTGACGCGCATCACGTACTTCGAGGTTCCGTGGAACACGACGGCGTCGCCGAGCGCGCTGTCGTCGGGCTCTCCGCGGCCGCGCGAGTGCATCATCGTGCGGAACTCGTCGATGAGCGGGCGTAGGTCGGTGCCGGGCCGGTCGGCGGCGAGCTCGGCGAGGATCGACGCCGATGCCATCGAGATGCTGCAGCCGTTGCCGTGCCAGGCGAGTTCGCCCACGGCGCCCGTCGCCGCACCCGCGGTGACCTGAAGGGTAATCTCGTCGCCGCAGGTCGGGTTGAGCTCGTGGTGCGAGGCGTCGGCGGCCTCGAGGGTGCGCTGGCCGACGCGGCGGCGCGAGTGATCGAGGATCAGCTCCTGGTACATGGCCGAGAGGTCGTCGCTCATCGCGCACCGAAGTACGCGCGCACGCCGGAGACGGCGTCGAGCATGCGATCGACCTCGTCGGTCGTGGAATAGAGGTAGAGGCTCGCGCGGGTGGTGGCGGTGAGGCCGAGGCGGCGGTGCAGGGGCTGCGCGCAGTGGTGCCCCACTCGCACCGCGATGCCGCGGGCGTCGAGCAGCTGGCCGACGTCGTGCGCGTGTACCCCGGCGACGTCGAACGCGGCGATGCCGGTGCGCTGCTCTCCGACGCGGGGACCGACCAGCCGGATGCCGGGCATGCCGGTGAGCCCGTCGACCATGCGCGTCGTGAGCTCATGCTCGCGCGCCTCGATGCGGTCGAGGCCGACCCGGTCGAGGTAGCGCACCGCCTCGGCGAGCGCGACGGCCTGCGACACCGGCTGGGTGCCCGCCTCGAAGCGCTGCGGCGCGGGCAGGAACTCGGCGGACTCCATCGTGACCGTGCTGATCATCGACCCTCCGGTGCGGAACGGCGGCAGAGCGTCGAGTAGCGGCTGGCGGCCGTAGAGCACGCCGATCCCGGTGGGGCCGAGCATCTTGTGGCTCGAGAACGCGGCGAAGTCGACCCCGAGCGCGCCCAGGTCGAGGGGTCGGTGCGGGGCGGACTGGCAGGCGTCGAGCACGGTGATCGCGCCGAGCTCCTTCGCGGCGGCGACGAGCTGCGCGACGGGGGCGGTGTATCCGGTGACGTTCGACACGTGGGCGACGGCGATGATGCGGGTTCGCGGGGTGAGCACCGCCGCGGCATCCACCATGGTCCACACGCCGTCGTCGTCGACAGGCACGAAGCGCAGGGTGGCGCCGGTTGCCGCGGCGACCTGCTGCCACGGGATGAGGTTGGCGTGGTGCTCGGCCTCGGTCACCACGATCTCGTCGCCGGGTCGCAGCGCGAGCCGCTCGTCGGGCACCGCGCCCGGGCGGTTCGCGGCCGTGAAAGCGTGCGCGACGAGGTTGAGGGCGTCGGTGGCGTTGGCTGTCCACACCACCTCGTCGTCCCCCGCGCCGATGAACTGGGCGACCGTGTGGCGGGCATCTTCGAAGGCCTCGGTCGCATCGCCCGCGAGGGTGTGCGCACCGCGGTGCACCGCGGCGTTGCTCTCGAGCAGAAAGGCGCGCTCGCGGTCGAGCACCGCGAGGGGGCGCTGTGCGGTCGCCCCCGAGTCGAGATAGGCGAGTGGATGCCCGTTCACGCGCGCGTCGAGTGCGGGAAAGTCAGACCGGATCGCGGCGACCTCGGCATCGGTCAGCGCCACGGTGGTGTCGGAGAGCGTCATCGGGGCCATGTCTTCCTTGCGAGGTGGAGCGCCGGGCGGTGCGGGGCACCCATGCGGGAACCTGCGGAATGCCCGCAATATTTCCCCGGCACGGGGAGCGGAATGCCGGCGAGCGTGCCACGGAGCATCCTCCTCCAGAATCCCACAGAAAGATTCCGGCGATTCTCGTGACACTTCGACCGCCAGCCGCGTCTATTGAGAGAACCCGACCACGCTGCGCGCCCGCATTCCGATGCATCCAAGCGCAGCGTCTCTGGCGTGCCCGCACGCTCGAGCAGTCGAGCGTGCCCGCACGCTCGAGCGGTCGACGTCGCGTCACCCGCAGCACCCCCTCCCACCCCGCCTCACCAGCGCCCCGGCAGTCGACGGAGCGCGCAATCCAAGGAGCATCATGATTGATTCGAGTAGCGTTCCCACCCTGTTCGGCGCCGACGTCGTCGACCCGACCGGCGACAAGGTCGGCAGCGTCGGACAGGTATACCTGGACTCCGACACCGAGCAGCCGACCTGGGTCACCGTCAAGACCGGCCTCTTCGGCAACTCCGAGTCGTTCGTCCCGGTGAGCGATGCCGACCTGACGGACGGTGCCGTGCGCGTGTCGTTCGAGAAGTCCTTCATCAGGGACGCCCCGCGCGTCGACGACGACGGAACCCTCAGCCCCGAAGACGAGAAGACCCTCTTCGCCTATTACGGCGGCGCCGCACGCGGCTCCCACGGTGACCCAGCAGACACCGGACTGTTCGACCAGGATGCGGATACCGCATCCGACCAGTCGACGACGGGCCACGACGTGTCCGGCACCACGACCGACGACGCGATGACCCGCTCGGAGGAGCGCCTCCACGTGGCGACCGAGACGGTCGAGACGGGCCGCGCGCGGCTCCGCAAGTACGTCGTCACCGAGCAGCAGTCGGTGACCGTGCCGGTCAGCCACGAAGAGGTCACCCTGAAGCGTGAGCCCATCACCGAGGCGAACATCGGCGACGCGACCGACGGGCCCTCGATCAG
The DNA here is from genome assembly GCF_011057645.1 of Marisediminicola senii. Classification (GTDB taxonomy): domain Bacteria; phylum Actinomycetota; class Actinomycetes; order Actinomycetales; family Microbacteriaceae; genus Marisediminicola; species Marisediminicola senii. The sequence continues at coordinate 10,787 of NZ_JAALGE010000057.1, forward strand.
CGAGGAGGAACACGAACTCGTCCTCACCGGTGAGCGTGTGGTCACCAGCAAGGAGACCGTTCCCGTCGAGCGTGTACGCCTCGACACCGAGACCGTCACCGAGCAGGAGACCGTGACCGACGAAGTGCGCAAGGAGGAGATCGAACTCGTCGATCCCGACACGAACACCCGCACCAGGAACTGACCCCTCTCACTGCTGGTCGGTCACCCACGGTGTGGGTGACCGACCAGCGTTCCATCACCACCGAAAGGCACCACCACCATGGATAACATCCCCGTCGTACTGCAGACCGGACTGGCGTCGCTCATCGACTTCGTTCCCAAGGCGCTTCTGTTCCTGCTCATCCTGATCGTCGGCCTGATCGTCGCCAAGGTGCTGTCCAAGGCCCTCGGGAAGCTCCTCGAGAAGGTCGGCTTCGACCGCGTCGTGGAACGCGGCGGCGTCAAGAAGGCCCTCGCGAACTCGAAGCTCGACGCCTCGGACATCATCGCCAAGATCCTCTACTACACGCTCGTGCTCTTCGTGCTGCAGTTCGCGTTCGGGGTCTTCGGACAGAACCCCGTCAGCGACCTGCTCGCCGGAATCATCGCCTTCCTGCCGAAGGTCATCGTGGCCATCGTCATCATCGTGGTCGCCGCGGCGATCGCCGCGGGCGCGAAGGGACTGATCCAGAACACCCTCGGCGGCCTGTCGTACGGCAAGGTCATCGCGAACGTGGCGAGCATCTTCATCCTGTTCCTCGGCGTCACCGCCGCACTGAACCAGATCGAGGTCGCCACGACGGTGACCACACCGGTGCTCATCACGGTTCTCGCGATCATCGCGGGCGTCATCATCGTCGGAGCCGGTGGTGGGTTGATCAAGCCCATGCAGGCACGCTGGGAGGGATACCTCAGCAAGGCGGAGGAAGAGGCGCCCAAGATCCAGCAGGAGGCCAGGAACGCTCCGAGCGTGACAGAGCAGGCCGCGAAGGCGAAGAACCACGCCACGCAGGCGGCTCGACGCTCCTAGCGGCACCACCGGTGCCGGCCTCCCCCCGAGGCCGGCACCGGTCCACGTCGAACCGGAAGGGCCCCATGGACTACCGAGAACCCGCCACGCCAGACCGCCCAGACGTCGTGCTGTCGGAGGAACGGCTGGTGCTGCGCACCGAGATAGCGCCGCGAGAGCGCGTCACCGTGCGAAAGGTCATCGTCGTCGAGGAGCGGACGATCACCGTGACCGTGCGCCGCGAGGAACTGCGCGTGACGCGAGAGTGGATCGACGGCGACGACGCCCCGCACGCGCCGACCGGCAGCGCGCCAACCGGCAGCGCGCCAACCGTCGGCATTGTCGCCGACGAGGGCACCACCCCCGTCGGACGAGCACACCTCGCCCAGCGCCCCGACCTCGTCATGGTGCTGCACGAGGAGCAGGCGACCGTCTCCCTCGCAGTGGTCCCCGTCGAGAGGGTGACCCTCGGCGCGACCTGGGTGGCTGCCGAACACACCGCCAGGGAGACTCTCCGCCACGAGCGAGTCGACCTGGCGGTGGACTAGCCGGACCCCTCAGCCGACCCGCCCGACGCTCACGCGAATCCTGCGCGGGACCGCGCTGCCGCTGTCTGCGAAGTAGGCGCGGAGCGCGTCGTGCGCGCGCCGACAGACCATCGACGCCGACTGGTCAGCTGCCACCCCGATGTTGGCCACGACCTCGGTTCCATCATCACCCTCCGTAACGGTGACGAGGTGCATGCCGACGGGGTCGTTGCGCACCGCCTCGACGACCGCCGTCACGATCGTCGAGACGATGTGCCTCGTGGGGTAGACCGTGTGCACACCGTCGACATTGCGGAGCAGCCGGGTCAGCTCGGTGGGGATGTCGTCGGGTGTTTCATCGTTCATCTGGCGCGCGCCTCGTCTCCGGTCAGGTCGGTGTCGCGCACCCGCACGATCACGCTCGACAGCGCCATGTCCACGTGAAGCGTGATGGCCCGCTCGACCCGCTCGCGCAGCTCCGCCGTGGCCCTGGCGATGTCGATGCCCTCGAATGTCGAGATCTCGACGGTGATGTCGACGGGCGCCCCCGGTGTCTCCACGTCGCCATCGAGCCTGCACCGCTCCACCAGCAGCCCCTCCATGTCATCACCGACTTCACGCACGATTGCGCGCACGGCACCCTCGGAGATCGACAGGTCGGCTCCCGGCACATCGTGACTGATCGGGATGTCTCGCCCGGCGTTCGCCTGCACGCCGATCTGGTCGAGGATCCGCTTGATCCAGTGGTCATTCCGGGGGGCGAACTGGTCGGCAGCGGCATCGGCATCGATGACGCGCGGCGCGACCATTCGCAACCGGGCCAGTGCCGCCAGTGCATTCTGCGCTGCGGGGGACGACTCAATGGCCTCGATACGTGGCGTGCGGCCACTGTCGAGATAGTCACTGAGCGACTCGACGGTGTGACCGTCGAGGTTTGCGGCGTCGAGGGGTGAGGTCGGGGAGGGCTCCGGCGTCTCGGTCATCGCCACGCCTCCATCTCTCGAACGAGGGTGCTTCTGCTCCGAGCGAGCAATCCCCTCACTGTAGACACCGGAAGATCGAGCTCGTCGGCTATCTGCTGGTAACCATACCCAGCGACCTCCCGCAGCGTCCAACAGCGTCGTTGATCCTCGGGGAGGCTGGAGAGCACCGCAGACAGCGCTTCGTCGAGGGAGGTCGCGTTCGCCGTCTCGGCCGGGCCATCGGATGGGTCTTCCACCTCGACGTTGTCTAGCGACTGTTGCTCTCGTCGGGTGCGGAGCAGGTCGATGCTCTTGCGCGTGACGATCGTGGTCAACCACGACCTCACAGAACCGAGGTTCTCCAGGTTTGGGAGGTCGCGCCACGCGGTGACGAACGTCTCCTGCACCACGTCCTCCGCATCGGTCGGGTTGACGATGCGCGCGGCATAGGCACTCATCAGCGAACCGTAACGGCGCATGAGGATCTCGAACGCGCGGATATCCCCGTCTGCCGCCCTGGTGGCGATCGTGCGGTCATCGGCATGGCCGAGCGAATCCCGCCCCGGAAGTGACACCATGCTGTGCCTAGCGCCGACCGCGACGGGAGCGCGGCCTCTGCGGCGCGTGGTCGGCACGGGACATGATTCGACCATAGTCACTTTCGCACCTGGCAGCCGCCACGACGGTACCGGTCAGGATCGGGTGACCCTCGCCGACCGCTCCGCGCTTGCGACGAGTGCTGCTGCCCATTCCGCGGCACGCTCGAGTTCGCCGTCGATGAGCGGACCCGCGTACCCGTCGACCCAGAACGAGACCGCGCCGTCACTGACGTCGAAACGCAGTGCGCGAAGCCGGTGCCGCGCAGCCCGTGCGGCCGACCCCGGAAGTCGCGGGGAATCCGCACGGGTGTCGAAGGTCGCCGCGGGCACCGCCGACGACATGCGCGGCAGGGCTGCCAGCCACTCGCGAATGCCCCTGGTCACCGTGCGCGGCGCGCCGTGCCGCTCCACCGCATCGGCTCGGGTCGCCGGCCGCGACATCGAGAACGCGTGGGTGGGTGCGCCGACCACCAGCAGGTCGATGCCGTCGATGGATGCCGGCGCACCCTCCGAATCGGTGATGACCACCGTCATCCGCTGCTCGAGCTGCCGCGCCACGGCCCGCGCGATGCTCTCGGTGTTTCCCCACAGTGACTCGTAGACGACGAGCGCGCGCATCGCTCACGCCCCCACGAGGGAGTCGTGCGGTGCGCGCTCCGGGGCGGGATGCGGTGCCGGCAGCGGGCGCCACGGCCGGCGACGGTAGAACTCGAGCAGCTGCGCCCCGATTCCGAAGCACACCATCGCGAGCCACACCAGAACGTTCAGCCACGGGATCTGCAGTGCGGTGATCAGCAGGAGGCCGCCGATGAGGGCGCGGAGGATCGGCGACTGCGTGCCGCGCAGCAGCAGCCGGCCGACGTAGTAGGAGGCGTAGACGAAGGAGGCGATGGTGAGGACCAGCCACACGGCGGCGCCGGCGAGTGCGAGGGGGGCGCCGATGATGGTGACGAGCAGGAACACGAAGACCACGGGAGCGGCGATGACGGCCACCGCCCCGACCAGCAGGGCCCGCCACGGAGTCGGAACGAGGTGGTCGGTCACCCGCTCGAGCAGGCGCGGAACGAGCAGCCCGGCGAGCACGGTGATCAGGCTGAGGGCGACGAGGGCGTAGAGCGCGCGCAGCAGCCACCCGAAGAACACCGCGATGGGAGAGACCTCGACCTCGGTGGGCTGCGGTGGGGCCATGCGGTCGACGGTTCCGGTCACCGTTCCCGTGATCGCGGCATCGCGGTCGCTGACGTAGGTGAGGTCACCCCCGATCGTGCCACCCACCGCCAGGCGCCCGACGCTCACCGCGACGTCGCGGCCGACATCGCCGCCGATGCGCACGGTCGCCGCGGCACCGACCAGGTCTTCGCCCACCGACCCCGTGATCGTCACGTTCTGCGCGAACACGGTGCCGCTGCGCCCGACGTCGCCGTCGATCACGACGTCCTGGCCCGCGAGCCGGATGTTGCCATCGACGGTGCCGGTGATGGTGATGGTCTGGGCGGCCGCGATCACGTCGCCCGAGACGTCACCGCTGACGACGACGCTCTGGCCGGCGGCGAACACGTCGCCGTCGACATCCTCCGAGATCTCGACGGAGGTGCCGCTGGCGAATCGCGCGCCGCTGCCGTCGTTGACGGCGGACGGCGCCGCGGCCGACGCACTCGACGCGGGTGCGACGCTCGCCGCGCTCGCCGCGCTCGCCGCGCTCGCCGCGACGGCCGCGCT
>NZ_JAALGE010000058.1 GCF_011057645.1 Marisediminicola senii
TTGAGCGCCCGGGCCCACCCCATGATCCACCCTACCCCCGCCGCGAGCGGCGGAGGGTGTGAAGCGAAAGCGGTGGCAAACCCCCCCCGCCCTCCCCGTCCCCCCCCCTGCCCCCCCCCCTCCCCCCGCCACTGACCCCCGTCTCTGTCACTGCCCCTGCAGCGGCGTCACCGTCACGTCCATCGATCCGAATGGGAACGGCGGGAGCAGCGGGTGCACGGCAAATGACTCCGCATTCGGCAGCGGCGTCAGCCAGAATGCGGCGTGCGCGACCACGATCGCAACCACGACCAAGGCGATCACGGCGAACCGCGCCCTGCGCACCAGGCGCGCGGCATCGCGCTCCGACAGCCCGCGCGTCGACACCCGGTGCAGGGCGACGGACACGACGGCGACCAGGGAAACGTAGACCAGAATGCTCGGGCTCAGGTTCATCATCACGCAGGCCGGCGCGGAATCCGTCGGGATGCCGTTCGCGTCGACGAAGCCGCCCTGCGCGCTGAACCCGCCCGCGCATCCGCCCCGCCCGGCGGTACCCAGCACGGAATAGACGAGACCCGCGACGACTGCGGTAATCAGCAGCCTGCGCATGCCGACCTCGACCGGGGTGTCGCGGAGAAAGTAGCCCGTGACCCCGGACCCGGGCCCCGTTGCACGCGCCTTCGTTGCCATGAGCATTCCTTTCGGTTCACTCCAGCCTTGATCGCCCACCACGGCTTGTCAACGCCGGCCGACGTATCGCGAAGCGGCGTGCCCGCCACTGGCCTTTCACTATTCAGGAACATGGATGCCGCCGCGCCCCGTTTCGACCGGAATACCGCCCTGATCGCGGCATCCCACCGCCACACCCTCGTTTTCGCGTACTCAATCCTGAATACTGACGGTCTCGCGCCACCTGTTCCTGAATGATGGAAGGTTCCCGCGGCCCGTTCCTGAATGATGAAAGCGACTACGCGAGCGGGCCGTCCGTACCAGACCCACCGCCCCCACCCGCACCACCGGGCCGCCGCTCCATCTCCCGCCACACGCCCCCGCTCAACGGCGTCAGCGTCGCCGCCACGTACAACACCGCAACGATCCCGAACGCGACCGCCAGCCCGATCGTGTCCGCCGCAATCCCGCCGAGCAGCGCACCGAACGGCACACCCGCCCACGCCCCCGCGTTGATCATGCCGAACACGCGGCCGCGCATGTGCTCGGGAACCCGCTCCAGCTCGACCGTGCCGAGGATCGGGTTCAGCGCGCCGGCTGCGAGCCCGGACAGCGCAGTCGCCGCGACCAGTATCGGCAGCGGAGCACCCAGCGCGAACGCCGCACTCGACGGGCCACCGGCCAGTGCGAAACAGATCGCGAATGTCACCCGCCGCGGCACCCGGTGCGCCACGAAACCGAACACGATGTTTCCGACCAAGGCGCAGCCGCCCATCGTCGCGACGAGCAGACCGAGCGCCGCCGCACCGCCCAGCCGGTCGTTCGCGTAGAGGGGGAGGAGTGATGACCCGCGCGCGGCATCCAGCAGGTTCGTGAACAGAACGAGCGCCACGATCAGCCGCATCAACGGGTCGCGCACCACGAACCGGAACCCCTCCCGCAGGTCCGACCAATACGACGGACGCGGCCCGTCCACCGCGCCGACCCCCACCTCGCGCCGCACCGCCGGCACGAAGAACGTCGTCAGCGCGGCCGACACCACGAACGTCGCCGCATTCACGAACAGCGCCGCAATCGGGCCGACCGCCGCGACGAGCAGGCCGGCGATGGATGCCCCGATCAGTTTCGCGAATCGTTCGGAACCGTCCAGCAGTCCCACGCTCTGCTCCAGCCGCACCCCGGCACGCACCGACATCGCCGGCAGCATGATCCGCCGTGCGGTCTGGCCGGGCGTATCGAGCAACCCGCTCGCGAACACCAGCGCGAGCAACGCCCAGAACGGCAACCCCACGGTGAGCGCGAGCACCGGAATCGCCAGCACCGTCACGCCGCTCACCAGGTCGGCCACGATCGCCGCCCTGCGGTGCCCGACCCGGTCGACGACCACCCCGCCCAGCGCCCCGCCGACCACGATCGGCACCGTCGCGAAGAACGCCGCGATACCCACCTCGACACCCGTGCCGCCGAGCCCGAGCACGTAGAACGGGATCGCGAACGCGGTCACCACGTTGCCGGTCTGCGAGATGGCGTGCGCGCTGAGCAATGCGGTGAGGGATGCCGCCGCGCGGCGATCCCGCGGCCTCCGGGCAGCGCCGCCGTCGGTCTCGTCTGGTGTCGTCATGGTGGGTGTCGGGTCGCGGTCTACGGGCGCCGGTACGCCTGGTAGACGAGAACCACGGGCTCGGCGGCATCCATCGCACCGGGGTCATGGGTCGCGCTCACGTCGACCCACCGGTCGACGACGGCCTCGAGCTCGGCACGCAGGGCGGTCAGCTCATCGACGGTGAGGCGCAGGGTGCGATCGCCGCTCGCCCCGGCCGCGACCCACTCGCGGGGGAGCGTCGGCGTGCGGTCGATGTACTCGGTGAAGCGCGCGGCGTAGGCCTGGGCGATCGACTTCTGCAGCATCGCCGATGCCGCGAGCTTGTCGGGGTCGTCGAGTAGGTCGGCGGGTTCCCAGCTGGTCAGCGGGGTGGTGGCCTTCCACCAGCGTTCGCGCTGGTCGGTGCTCTGCGCGTCGGCGGGCTCGATGAGCGCGATGGACGACAGTTTCGCGAGGTGGTAGCTGATGGTGCCGGGTGCCTCGTCGACGATGTCGCCGAGCTGGGCGGCGGTCTGCGGGCCGCGTTCGCGGAGGAGTCCGAGCAGCCGCATGCGGGTCGGGTGTGCGAGCACGCGCATCGAGGCGGCGGAGGTGAGCGTGCTGCGCTGGGAGTCTGCGCGATCGGCGCTGGCGGGCCGGTCGGCGGGGTGGTCGCCGGCGGGTCGGTCGGCGGCCCGGTTGGCACGGTCGTCGCGGGGAGTCATGCGACCGACTGTATATGCACAATGGTCATTGCGCAACGACTGTTGTGTAGTTCACGTCGCCATCGGCAACGGTCGCGGGCCTCGCCTTATATCCGCGCTTGCTGAATAAATGCCGAGCCCGAATGGGGGACGCGCCGCGTCGCCGACTGTGCCTATAGCTGGGGGTACGTCGCCCATCAGGAGCTGATGAAGCCTCCGTATATGCTTGGTGAGGGGGTACAAAATGCACACGCAGCGAAAGATGGCGCACGCCGTTTCGTCGGGCGACGAGCCACGTGTTTCGTCGGACAACGACTTGCTGGTGTCGGTCGCCGCCGGCGACCACGCGGCGTTCTCCGAACTGTACGACCGGCTCGCCGATCGCACCCTCGGGCTCGTGCGCAGGACGCTGGTCGACATGAGCCAGTCCGAAGAGGTGACGCAGGAGGTGTTCCTCGCGGTCTGGCAGGACGCGGCGACGTTCGATCCGACGAAGGGTCGCGCGAGCACCTGGGTGTTCACGATGGCGCACCGTCGCGCGGTCGACCGGGTGCGTGCCTCGCAGGCGTCCAGAAACCGCGATGTCGCTGCCGGGTTGCGCAATTTCCACCCCGATTTTGACAGCACGTACGAGGCGGTCGAGATCAGTGTCGAGCACGGCCGCGTGCAGCAGGCGCTGTCGCGCATCACGCGAGTACAGCGCGAGACGGTGTGGTTGAGCTTCCAGCACCAACGCACCCACAACGAGATCGCCGAGCTGCTCGACCTCCCGGTCGGCACGATCAAGACTCGGCTGCGCGACGGTCTCGCCTGCCTGCGCCGCGAGCTTAACGCGGTGCCGGGCTCCCACTAGGGCGCGTGCCCGCGGCATCCTCTATTCAGGAATGGCCGAGGCTTTCACTATTCAGGAGTGAAAGTGCAGATGGGAACGGTCGGCGGCTGATTTTGGGGCCATTGAGTCGGTTTCGGCGCGGAATCGGGTGCATAACCCCTCGCGTTCCTGAATGATGAAGCATTTCTGCTCTCGGTTCCTGAATGATGAAAGCGGCCCGAAGCCACCACCCCCCTACTCCCGCCCCCACGACTCCAGCGCGGTCACGATGCTCCGCACCAGCCGTGCGTAACTCCGCTCCAGGTCGACCGGCATCGCGAAGCTGCCCTCGGTTTCGAGGGCCACGAAACCGTGCAGCGTCGACCGAAAGAACCGTGTCGCATCCACCGCGTTGTCGCCCTCGAGCTCGTACCCGGCCAGCACGCTGAAGATCACGTCGAGAAAGGCCGTCGACACCTCGATCTCCTCGGTGTCGCCCGGCAGCGGGGCCGACGTCGTCAGCGGGTACTGCCCGGGGTGCTGCAGTGCCCACCGCCGGTACGCCATCGCCATCGCGGTGATCGCATCGCCTCGCGAGCGTCCGACCGCGGACTGCGCGACCGCACTGCCGAGGCTGGCCTTGGCGAGGATGCGGATGCCGCGCTGCAGGCCGGGCATCCCGTCGATGTGCTTGTACAGCGACGGGGTGCGCACTCCGAAACTCTCCGCCACCGTGCTGAGGTTCAGCGCGTCGGCGGGGCTCTCGTCGAGCAGTTGAGCGCCCCGCTCGATCACCGCGCCGGCGCTGAGGCCGGCCCTAGGCACGGTGCAGCACCGTCTTCAGAAAAGCGAGGATCGCGACGCTCGTGACCTCGGGCTGCTGCGATTGCGGATAGTGGCCGGCATCCGTCACCATCACGACCTCGGCGTCCATCGCCTCGCCGATCCACTGCGCTTCGCCCGCCGGGTCCTTAAAGTCGGGATCCTTGTCGCCCATCACCACGAGGGTGGGGGTGGATGCCGCAGCGATCCTCGCCTCGGCGGGATCGTGCGAGCTGGTCCGGGCGGTCGCCGAGAACGCTTTCGCGTACCCCGGGCGGCGCATGCTCGCGACGACCGTCGCGCGGTACTCGTCGACATCGACGGGCTTGGTGCCCGCGTAAAGGCTCGGCAGGTATGCCTTCCAGGCGGCGGTCGCCCACAGCGGGGCCATCATCACCTTGAACAGGGCGAGCTGGACCGCACTCGATTTCGGGTTGCGCACGAACGGTCCGAGCAGCGCGAGCCCCGAGACCTGCGCGGGGTGGTCGGCGGCGACGATCACGGCGGCGCCCGCGGCCATCGAGTTTCCGACGATCACGGCAGGCGCGCCGAGCTGGTCGATGAGCGCGCTGATGTCGCCCGCCGTCTCGACATCACCGTAGGAGGGGAACGCCGCGTCGCTCTCGCCGTGGCCGCGCAGGTCGGTGGTCGCGACCCGGTAGCCGGCGGCGACGAGCGCGGGGGTGAGAAAGCGGTAGGTGGCGCGGAGGTCGCCCATTCCGGGAACGAGAACCAAGAGGGGTCCTGTGCCCTGAACGTCGTAGGCAATACGGCCGCCCGGCACGCTGAGATACTGCGTGGCCGGCTGCGACTCGGGGGTGATGTTCGTCATGTGGCTAAGGTAGTTACCGCATTAGCTAATGTCATTAGCTTTAGCGGAAGCCGACCCGATCTGCGGTCAGAGGGTGAGAATCGAATGGATGCAGCCAGCCAGCGCCCCCTCCGACCGCGGTACCCCCGCCGAGCCGGTGCGCGCTGCGCGTGACTCCGCCGCACCCGGGCCCGCCGGCGTCGCCCAGACCACCCTCGCCTCAGAGCCCGCTGCAATCCGTCCGGCGCCCGCCGCCACCCCCAACCGCGCCGCCATCACCTCCCGCCTCCGCGCTGCCGGATGCGTCTACGCCGAAGACGAGGCGGCCCTCCTCGCGGCCGACGCCCGCGACCCCGCCGACCTCGAGCGGATGCTCGCCGCACGCATCGCCGGCACCCCGATCGAACTCGTCCTCGGCTGGGCGGAGTTCCACGGCCTGCGCATCGCCGTCGAGGCGGGCGTCTTCGTGCCGCGGCGGCGCACCGGGCTGCTCGTCGATACCGCGGTCACGCTCGCCGCGCCCGGTGCCGTCGTGGTCGACCTGTGTTGCGGAACCGGTGCCATCGGGGCCGCGATCGCCGCCCGCCGTCCGGATCTCGAGGTGTGGGCGTCAGACGTCGACCCCGATGCGGTGCGGTGCGCTCGCCGCAACATCCACCCCGATCATGTGGTCGAGGGCGACCTGTTCGATGCGCTGCCGAAAGAGTTGCGCGGACGCATCGGTGCCGTGGTCGCGAATGCGCCGTACGTGCCGACCGGCGAGATCGCGCTGATGCCTCGCGAGGCGCGCGACTGGGAGCACGCGGTCGCACTCGACGGCGGCGACGACGGACTCGCGGTGCAGCGCCGGGTCGCCGCGCAGTCCCGCGAGTGGCTCGCGCCGGGAGCGGTCGTCATCGTCGAGACGAGTGAACGCCAGGCGCCGTTGTCGGCCGCGCTGCTCGCCGCCGCCGGGCTGCGTGCCGCCGTGGCATCCGCTCCCGACATCGACGCGACCGCGGTCATCGGCCGCCGCGCTGGGTGAGTGTGGTTTTCATCATTCAGGAACCGCCAGGCGAGTGGATGCTGCTGCTTCCCGTTTCCGCTGAATACGCTCCGATCTCGCCCTTGACGACCGCGAACTCCTGAATCCTGCACACTCAACGGTCGGCGTTCCTGAATTCTGCACACTCGGCGGCCGACCGTTCCTGAATAATGCATAACGCCCGCGCCGCACCCCGAGGGGCACGAGCGCGGGCGTCCGAGCGGCACCTACGTACTAGTGCGAGCTACCCTCGGTCTCGATCTCCGACCGGTCGCCGCTCCACAGCGTGTGGAACGTTCCCGGGATGTCCACGCGCTGGTAGGTGTGCGCTCCGAAGAAGTCGCGCTGTCCCTGCACGAGGGCTGCGGGCAGGCGCTCCGACGCGAGCGAGTCGTAGTAGCTCAGCGCCGAGCCGAACCCGGGGATCGGCACGCCCGAGAGCGCGGCGATCGAGACGATGCGGCGCCAGGCCGCTTCGCCGTCGGCGACGGCCTTGGCGAAGTACGGGTCCTCGAGCAGTGACGTGATGCCGGCGTTCTTCTCGTACGCCTCCACGATGCGGTTCAGGAACTGCGCTCGGATGATGCATCCACCGCGCCAGATTTTCGCGACGGCACCCTTGTCGATGTTCCAGTCGTATTCGGCAGCCCCCGCGATGATGGCGTCGAAACCTTGCGCATAGGCGACGACCTTGGATGCATAGAGCGCGGCTCGTACGTCGTCCTCGAAGTTCTCCGGGGCCTCGACCACGGGCGGGCGTGACGTGATGGTGCCGCGTACGGCCGCACGCTGCTCGGTCTTGCTCGACACCGAACGCGCGAACACGGCCTCGGCGATACCGCCGACGGGAACGCCGAGACCGAGGGCGTTCTGTACGGTCCAGACGCCGGTGCCCTTGGATCCCGCGGAGTCCAGGATTACGTCGACCAGCGGCTTGCCGGTCTTCTCGTCGGTCTGGCGCAGCACCTCGGCGGTGATCTCGATCAGGTACGACTCGAGGTCTCCACCGTTCCAGGCTTCGAACACCTCGGCGATGGCGGCGGGGTCGTGTCCACCGATGCGGCGCAGCAGGTCGTACGATTCCGCGATGAGCTGCATGTCGGCGTACTCGATGCCGTTGTGGATCATCTTGACGAAGTGTCCGGCACCGTCGGTGCCGATGTGGGTCACGCAGGGCTCACCCTCGGCGACCGCGGCGATGGACGACAGGATCGGGCCGAGGGTCTTGTATGCCTCGACGCTGCCGCCCGGCATGATCGACGGGCCGTTGAGTGCACCCTCCTCGCCGCCCGAGATGCCGGCGCCGACGAAGTTGATGCCGGTCGCGCTGACCGTCTTCTCGCGGCGGATGGTGTCGGTGAACAGCGCGTTGCCGCCGTCGACGATGATGTCGCCGGGCTCGAACGCGGCGGTCAGCTGCTCGATGACGGCGTCGGTTCCGCGACCGGCCTGCACCATGATGATCGCCGTGCGGGGCTTGGCGAGGGATGCTGCGAAGTCTTCAATCGTCTTCGACGCGACGAACCCGGCTTCGGGGTGCTCCGACAGCAGTAGATCGGTACGTTCGGGGGAGCGGTTGTACACCGCCACGGTGTTGCCCTCGCGGCTGGCGAGGTTGCGGGCGAGGTTCGAGCCCATTACCGCCAGTCCGACTACTCCGATGTTTGCCTGTGCGTCGCTCACGTGCGCTCCTAAGAATTGTGTCGGGCGAAAAACGTCCGAGATCAAATCTAGCCTCCACCGTCGCCGCGACAGGTGTTAGGGTGGCCAGCAATAAGTCAGACGTATACCGTCAGATGGTGATATGTAGTCATATCAACTTGGATTTTTCGCGTTGCAAAGGAGCACACCCGTAATGACGACCGACCTTCCCCTCATCGTCATGGGGGTCTCCGGTTGCGGAAAGTCCACCGTGGGAACCTTCATTGCCGCCCACTACGGCCACGAGTTCATCGACGGCGACGACCTGCACCCGCGGGCCAACAAGGAGAAGATGGCGGCGGGGCACCCGCTGAACGACGAGGATCGCGCCCCGTGGCTCGACATCATCGCCGATCGTATCGGTGCCGAGCTCGCCGAGGGCAAGCCGATCGTCGTCGCTTGCTCCGCGCTCAAGCGCAAGTACCGCGAGCAGCTCATCGCGCACGCCCCCGACACCGTGTTCGTGCACCTCGTCGGCGAGCGCAGCGTCATCGCGGAACGCCAGCGTCACCGCGACCACGAGTACATGCCGACCAGCCTGCTCGACTCGCAGTTCGCGACCCTCGAACCCCTGCAGCCCGACGAACGGCACATCCTCGTCGACCTCACCAAGTCTCCGGAGGAGATCGTCGAGTTCGTCGCCGCCCGTATCGCCGCGGGTGATTTCTCCGGGTAACCCAGCCGGCAGCTGCGCCCGCACCACCCGCACGCACCACCCACACGACTCGCACCCGCACCACCCGAGCCCGCACCACCCGCACCCGCACCACCCGCACTGCTCCGGCCCGGACCCGCCGCTGCAGCACCCGCACGCCCCGCACCACCACAACCACACACAACAAAAGGACGATGATGACCGAAATTGAACTCCTGTGGGAACTCCCCACCTGGGGACTCCTGCTGATCGCCGTCGGCGCGATCGCCCTGCTGCTGGTGATGATCATCAAGCTGCGGATCCACGCATTCCTCGCGCTGATCATCGTGAGCCTGGTCACCGCGATCGCCACCGGCATCCCGCCGGGCTCCGTGATCACCACCCTCACGGCAGGCTTCGGGTCGACGCTGGCGTCGGTCGCCCTGCTCGTCGGGCTCGGTGCGATGCTCGGGCGCATGCTCGAGACCAGCGGGGGAGCGAAGGTGCTCACCGATGAGCTCATCAAGCGCTTCGGTGAGAAGCGTGCCCCGCTCGCCCTCTCCATCGCGTCGCTCATGATGGGCTTCCCGATCTTCTTCGACGCGGGCCTCGTGGTCATGCTGCCGATCATCTTCGCCGTCGCGCGCCGCCTCGGCGGATCGCTCCTCACCTATGCGTTCCCCGCTGCGACCGCGTTCTCGGTCATGCACATCTTCGTGCCGCCGCACCCCGGCCCGGTCGCCGCGACCGGACTCCTCGGCGCCGACGTCGGCCTCGTACTCGTGTTCGGCCTCATCGTCGCCATCCCCACCTGGTACATCGTCGGCTACAAGTTCGGAACCTGGGTCGGTAAGCGCTACGACATCCCCGTGCCCGAGATCCTCTCCGGCGCCAAGAGCGACACCTCGGCCGACGAGTTCCGCTCCACCCCGAAGCTCGGCACGATCATCTTCCTGCTCGTCCTCCCGCTCGTGCTCATCTTCCTCAACACCGGCCTCAACGCCCTCGCCACCGCCGAGGTCGTCTCCCTCGACGACGGCTGGGTGCAGACGCTGCGCCTCATCGGTGAGACCCCGGTCGCGCTGCTCATCACCGTGCTCCTCGCGATGTACCTGCTCGGCTGGCGCCAGAAGAAGGAGTCGCGCCTCATCGAGACGATCGTCGACAGTGCCCTCGGCCCGGTCTGCGCGATCATCCTCATCACCGGTGCCGGTGGAATGTTCGGCGGAGTGCTCCGCGCCAGCGGAATCGGCAACGCCATCGCCGATTCCCTCGACGCGATCGGCCTGCCGCTCATCGTCGCCGGCTTCATCATCGCCGCCATCGTGCGTGTCGCCCAGGGTTCCGCCACCGTCGCGCTGACTACTGCGGCCGCCCTCGTGCAGCCGGTCGTCGCCGCCGACGGCAGTCTCAACCCGGTCGAGCTCGCCGCGATCGTGCTGGCCCTCGCCGCCGGGTCCGTCTTCGCCGGGCACGTCAACGACTCCGGCTTCTGGCTGGTCAGCCGCTTCTTCGGCATGGACACCCAGACCACCCTCAAGACGTGGACCGTCGGCCAGGCACTCGTCGGTGTCTTCGGCTTCATCTTCGCGCTGGCGATCTTCCTCGTTGCGGGTGCGGTATGACGGATGCAGCGATCCCCTCGGCCTTCGACCTCACAGGTCGCATCGCCCTCATCACCGGCTCCAGCCGCGGTATCGGTCGGGCCATCGCCCACGGACTCGCGTCGGCGGGGGCGACGGTCGTGCTCCACGGCCGCGACCCCGAGCGGCTCGAGCAGACCCGCGCCGAGTTCGCGGCCGACTTCGACGCTCCCCGCGGCCAGGCCGGCAGTGTGCACGAGGGGCAGCAGTACGGGCCCCGTGTGCACGCGGTGGCGTTCGACATCACGGATGCTGCAGCCGTCGCATCCGGAATCGCCCACGTCGAGGCGACCGTCGGTCCGATCCAGGTGCTCGTGAACAATGCGGGTATCCAGCACCGCGTACCGTTGCTCGACCTCGCGGTGGAGGACTGGAACCGCGTGCTCGACACCAACCTCACCAGCGCGTTCCTGGTCGGGCGCGAGGTCGCCCGCGGCATGGTGGCGCGCGGTCGCGGCAAGATCATCAACGTGGCGTCGGTGCAGACCGATCTCGCGCGCGAGACGATCGCGCCGTACACGGTGTCCAAGGGCGGTATTCGCAACCTCACCCGTGCGATGACCGCGGAGTGGGCGCGGCACGACATCCAGGTCAACGCGATCGCGCCCGGCTATATCCACACCGAGATGACGCAGAAGCTCGTCGACGATGAGCAGTTCAACTCGTGGATCATCGGACGCACTCCGGCGAAGCGGTGGGGAACCACGGATGACATCGTCGGTCCCGCGCTGTGGTTGGCATCGGATGCTTCGAACTTCGTCAACGGTCAGACCATCTTCATCGACGGCGGAATGACGGTGACGGTGTGACCGCCGAGGACAGCGCCGCCTCCGGCAACAGCGCCGGCGGCGACACGGGTAGCGCGACGAACGCCAGCGCCAGCACCCTCGCGGTCGTCGCGCACGCCAAGGACGACCTCCGCGTCGAGACCATCCCGCTCGCCGAGCCGGCTCCCGACGAGGCCGTCATCCGTATCGCGTACGGCGGTATCTGCGGTTCCGACCTGCACTACGTCTCGCATGGTGCTGCGGGGGAGTCGCTCCTCATCGACCCGATGGTGCTCGGGCACGAGGTGGTCGGAACGGTGGAGCACGCTGCCGCCGATGGCACCGGGCCGGTGCTCGGGAGCCCGGTGGCCGTGCACCCGGCGACGCCGCTGCCGGTAGCCGGCATCCACTATCCGGAGGAGCGTCCGAATCTCGCGCCCGGTGCGACGTACCTGGGGTCGGCCGCGCGTCGTCCGCACACCCAGGGTGCATTCGCGGAGCGCGTGGTGCTGCCGAGTCGCATGTTGCGCGCTCTTCCCAACGGACTCAGCCTGCGGGATGCGGCGCTCGCCGAGCCCGCCGCGGTCGCCTGGCACGCGGTGGGTCGGGCGGGTGCGGTGGCCGGTAGGTCGGTGCTGGTCATCGGGACCGGACCAATCGGTGCGCTGGCGATCGCGGTGCTGAAGCGTGCGGGGGCGGCATCCATCACGGCGGTCGACCTGCACGAGAGGCCGCTCGAGATCGCGCGTGCCCTCGGTGCGACTCGCACGATCGTGGCGACGGATGTCGACGCGATTGCGGCCGTGCAGGCCGATGTGGTGATCGAGTCGTCCGGAAGTCCGCGCGGTCTCGCCTCCGCTATTCGCGGTGTGGCCAGGGGTGGTCGGGTCGTGATGGTCGGCTTGCTGCCGTCGGGGGAGCAGCCGGCGCTGATGAGTCTGGCGATCACGCGGGAGCTCGAGCTGGTCGGGTCGTTCCGTTTCGCGGACGAGATCGACGATGTGCTGGTGGCGCTCGCCGATGGGTCGCTGTTCGTGGATCCGGTGGTCACGCACGAATACGCCGCTACTGATGCGCTCGAGGCGTTCGCGGTTGCCCGTGATGCGTCCGTGAGCGGCAAGGTGCTCCTCCGCTTCTGATTTGTCATCAGGGAGTCGCGTCGTCGCGGCGCTGGCGTACCCGTCGGCGTCGCGGCGTTCGCTACCCACCACGGGTCGATCCGCGCGACGCTCGCTGTCACTGCTCGCGCGACTCAGCCCAGTCGCGGAACGTCTTTCCAGATGTGTTCGACCTCGTCGATGGTGCGGCGCATGATCAGCTCCATGGCGTTGCGGGCGCGGTCGGGGTGACCGCCGTGCACGGCATCGGCGACATCCACGTGCCACTGCAGTGCCTCTTCGTGTGGATGCGTCGGCATCAGTCCCAGTTCGGTGCGGCCGCGCAGCACGGCGGCGATCATGCCGTCCATTGCGGCGAACATCTCGTTGCCGCTGGCCTTGAGAATGAGCGAGTGGAACTGGATGTCGAGTTCGACGAACGCGTCGAGGTCGCCGGTGCGTCCGATCGAGCGCATGGTCGCGGCGGCGGTGAGTAGTTCTCCGCCGACGCTCGCTCCGGAATGCCGTGCCGCCAGTTCCGCCGCCATCGGTTCGACCGTGGACCGCAGTTCCGTCAGCGACCTCAGTTGTGCACCCTGGGCCGGTCCGACGAGTCGCCACGCGATCACTTGCGGATCCAGCACGCTCCACACCGCTTCGGGAAGCACCCGAATCCCCACCCGTCGTACTGACGTCACCAATCCCAGCGACTGCAGCACGCGTACGGCTTCCCGTACGACCGAGCGCCCCACTCCGAGTTCGGTGGCAAGTTGTTCGGCGAGCACGGTGGATCCGACTGCGAGTTCGCCTGCGACGATGCGTCGGCCGATGTCGTCGACGACACGGTCGTGCAGGCTGGGCGTCATTCCTGCAGGATACCCGGGCTGGACAGGTGCTTTTCTTGCGGTATGTCCGGGTCTCCCATCTGACAGACGCCCAATTCAGGTCCGCCTGCGCGCCTGCCCGCTTGCCCGGCTGCCGGCGCGCCCCGTCGCCTGCCCGCTTGCCCGGCTGCCCGGCTGCCCGCCTGCCCGGATGCCCGCCTGCCCGGCTGCCCGGCCGCTCGCCTCCCCGCCTGCTCGCTCCGCCGTCAGCCCAGATCAGCCGCCGTCCGCTACATACGGCCTCCCTTCACAGTGACTTCGATCTGGTTCGCCCACGGATCGTCGAACCCGAGCACGCGCCCGTCATCCCGCGCCGCTACTCCCGCGAACCGCAGGCGTTCGCCGAGTGCGCCGATGTCGTCGGGAGTCGGCAGCTCGATCCGCACGAGCCCCAGCCCAAGGGCGAGCTGGCGACGGGGTGCGCCGGCACTGTTCCAGGTGTTCATGGCCATGTGGTGGTGGTACTTGCCGGCGCTGACGAAGAGCGCGGACGGTCCGAGTTCGGCCGTGGACTCGAAACCGAGTGCGCGGACGTAGAAGTCACGGGCGGTAGCGATGTCGCCGACGCTGAGGTGCACGTGTCCGACGGAGGCGGGCCTGGACGCCGCATCCATCATCGCTTTCTCGGTGAGGGCGGACTGCAGGAACGCGTTCGGATCCAGTCGCAGCGAGGCCATCTCGACCTGTCCGTGGACCCAGCTCCATTCGGTGCGGGCGCGGTCCCAGTACAGTTCGATGCCGTTTCCCTCCGGGTCGGTGAAGTAGAACGCCTTGCTCACGAGGTGGTCGGCGCTGCCGGTGAAGGTGTCGGGGTTGCGGGTCGCGACCGTGTACACGGCGGCGGCGAGGTCGGCTTCGGTCTCGAACAGGATCGCGGTGTGGAACAGTCCTGCCTGGCGAGCTCCGGCATGACGCAGTTCGGGAGCGTGTTCGAGGATGACGATCGGTGTCGCGCCGCGTCCCATGATCGTGCGGCCGACGTCATGCGCGAGTACGGACAGCGTGACGCTGTCGCGGTAGTAGGCCGTCATCGCGTCGAGATCGGCGACGCGGAGGGTGACGGCGCCCATCGAGGTGTCGGCCGCCAGCAGATCGGTGGTGGGGATGTGTTCACTGCTCATTACTTGGCTCTCTCGTCCCGATCCCTGTGACTACTGCGCGCACCGCCGCTGAGGGGATTGCCCCCGCGACCCGGAGTTGACGCCCGAATGCTTGTCGCTACAAGCAAAGTAGCACCGACTAGTTGTTGCAACAACTGTTACTCTCGCAACGTGGACGAACCCCGCTGGCTTACTGACACCGAGCGCGCAGCGTGGGTGCGGTTCGCGGCGGTTCTCGAGCTGCTTCCTGGAGCGTTGGGGGCGCAACTCTCGGCGGACGAAGGCCTCACCCACTTCGAGTACTTCACCCTCGCGATGCTGTCCGAAGCCCCGCACCGCACCCTGCGCATGACGGCGCTCGCGAACCGCACCAACTCGACTCTGCCTCGTCTCTCTCACGTCGTCTCCCGCCTCGAGAACGAGGGTTTCGTCGCTCGCACCGCGTGCCCCGACGACCGTCGCGCCAAGAACGCGACCCTCACCGAGGCGGGGTGGGCGAAGGTGCAGCAGGCGGCGCCCGCCCACGTGGAGAACGTGCGGTCCCTGGTGTTCGACACGTTGACTCCCGCCCAGGTCGAGTCGCTCGAGGGTGTTTGCCGTGCGCTGCTGTTGCGTCTCGATCCCGAAGGCCGGATGGTCGCGTCGGGGGAGTAAACGCGCTTCGACCGCCATGGCCGGATGGTCGCATCGGGGGAGCAGTTGCGCCTCGAAGTCGTCACAGGTCACCCAGCGTTGGCTGCGTTTCGGACTTTTTGGCGGTCAGTCGAGTCGCCCGAGGTTTCACGCCGCGTGGTCCGGTGCTGGCCGGTGCCGGAGGTGGGGCCGCCGTACTAGCCGCCTGACCTGCATCCCGGCGCTTCCGTCCGGAGCCGGAGCCGGAGCCGAAGCCGAAGCCCGAGCCGGAGCCAGAGCCAGAGCCGGAGTTCGAACCGGAGCCGGACCCGGAGCCCGAGTCCGAATTGGAGCCGGGTCCCGAGCCGGAGCCCGCAGATCGTCGGACTTCACCCGTGATCGGGCTGTGGCTGGGCATCGGTAGTAACCGTTGGTGGGGGTCGACGGTTCGGGGTGGTTGGAGGAAGTAGTTCGCGCCGTTGCGGGTGATTTTCCAGTCGTTGCGGTGGATCCATTGGTGGTGGAACCGGCAGAGGAGTATTCCGTCGGCGATGTTGGTGTTGCCGCCGGGTTCGTTGTCGGGTCCGCCGGCCCAGG
>NZ_JAALGE010000059.1 GCF_011057645.1 Marisediminicola senii
GAGATGTGAAAAAGAGACGGGGGGGGGGGGGTGCGGCCCCCCCCCCCCCCCCATGGGGCTGGGGGGCCGGCCCCACCGCCCGGGGGTGGCCCCGCGACCCCGGCTTCGGGGCGAGCTTCGCACCCGCCAGTCCGAGCATGGCCGGCGCGAGGGTGGTCGCGACGCCGATCGCGACAAGCACGGCGAACGCCGCCCCGACGCCCATCACGCTGAGGAACGGGATGCCCACCACGAGCAGGCCGAGCAGCGCGATGATGACGGTGACCCCGGCGAAGACGACGGCGCTTCCCGCGGTGCCGACCGAGATTCCGGCCGACTCCTCGGGGTCCATGCCCTCGGCGAGCTGATTTCGATGCCGCGACAGGATGAACAGCGAGTAGTCGATGCCGACCGCGAGCCCGATCATCAGCGCCAGCAGCGGCGCGGTGCTCGAGACGGTCGTGAACGCCGAGATGGCGGTGATGCCGCCGATGACGATGCCGACGCCGAGCAGGGCGCTGAGCAGGGGCATGGATGCCGCGCGAATCGACCCGAAGGTGATGAGCAGCACGATCCCGGCGAAGATCACGCCGAAGACCTCGGAGATGGTGATGCCGAAGGTGTTGTCCTGAAAGACCTGGCCGCCGAATTCGACCCGCAGGCCGGCATCCTCGCCGATCTCGGCGGTGTCGGTGAGCTGCTCGAGGTCTTCGGGGGTCACGTCGGTCGCCGCGCCGTCGAACTGCACCTGGATGCGCGCCATCGACTCGTCGTCGGTGACCGCCACGCCCGCGTACTCGTCGAACGGTCCCATGGCCGAGTCGACGCCACTCACGTCGGAGATCGCCGCCACCATGTCGTCGATCGGCCCGGTGTACTCGTCGTCGGTGATCAGGGTGCCGTCGGGTGCCACCAGAACGGCCTGCGCGCTCGCGCCCGCCACCTGCGGGAAGACCGCCTCGAGCCGGTCGAGGGCATCCTGCGACTCGGTGCCGGGGATGTTGAACGATTCCTCGGTCTGGCCGCCGAGGGCGAAGCCGCCGCCGAGCACGGCGACGAACAGCAGGAGCCATACGCCGATGACGGTCCAGGCGCGACGGTAGGCGAAGCGCCCGATTCGGTAGAGGAGAGTGGCCATGGTGGTTCCCTGGGTCAGCGGTTCGCACCCGCGCCGACCGGCGCGAGCAGTTCGGTCATGATGGTGACGAGAGCGGCCCTGGTCTCGTCGATGGGCGTGTCGTTGATTTCGAGCGACTGCTGGGAGCAGAGCATGTAGGCGGCGCCGCCGAGGGCCACGCCGAAGCGCATCTTCTCGACGGTCGACGCGGTGTTCGACGCGAAATACTCCGCCAGCCGCTGGATGAGGGCGTTGGCGCGGTCGATCACCGGCACGTCGACGAGCGACGGGCCCTGGTTGATGAACATGTGGATCTCGAGCCGGTGGTCGAGGAGGAAGTCGGTGAAGCCGAGGAGGAAGCGCTCGCGGGCCCGGGCGGTGAGGGAATCGGCCTCGAGCTCGATGAGCATGCTCTCGAGCCGGTCGATGGCGGGCGCGATGGCCGCCTCCAGCAGCAGCTCCTTCGAGGTGAAGTGGTAGAGCACGGCGGACTTCGACACCCCCGCGACATCGGCGATGCGGTGGATCGAGGTTCCGGCGTATCCGGCTGCGGCGAACTCCGCGAGCGCGATGCGGCGGAGGTCGCTGGCGTTGGACATCCCACGATGCTAGCTGACCGATCGGTCAGCTCCTGTCCGATCGGTCAGGACTGCCAGCGTTCGCCCAGCCTGAGCGGATCGGGGTAGCGTTGGACCCCCGGGATCGTGCCTCGGAATATTGGAGGACCAGTGCGCAAGTTCATCTTCAGCAGCAGTGTCATCGCCGCCGTGTTCGGCGGATGGAGCACGGTGCAGGCCACTCGCCGCGGACCGCGTGACTGGCGCCTCGCCCTGATGTGGGTGAGCTGGGCGATCTCGCTGGCCATCGCCATCGGCACGGTGCTCGACGAGGACAGCCGCGACGACCTGGTCTAGCACCAGACCGCTCGGCTCCTAGCCAGACCGCTCGGCTCCTAGCCCAGAAAGCCGCGGATCAGGGCCGCCGACCCGTCGAGGTGCTCGCGCATCGCCGCGGCGGCACGGTCGGCATCACCGGTGAGGATCGCGATCACCACCGCTTCGTGCTGCTGGTTGGAGTGCCCGATATTCGGGTCGAGCAGCGGAATTCGGTCGAGCAGCGCGTTCACGGTCGTGCGATTGTCGGCGACCAATGGAACGAGCGACCCGAGGCCGGCGAGCTCGGCGATGGTCAGGTGCAGCCGAGAGTCCAGCCGCCGGTAGTCCTCGGTCGACGCGGCGGCCGTCTCGCCCAGCCTGCGCCACAGCGACTCGCGCTCCTGCGCGCTCAGCGTCCGCCCTGCCGCAGCGCGTGCCGCCCCCGTCTCGAGGATCTCGCGCAACCCGAGCGCGTCGTCGATCCCGGCCGCGGTCACCTCGGCATCGGCGACCGCGTCTTCGACGGCGTTGGCGACCCCGGCGGGCGGCAGGGTGGCGCTGACGAAGGTGCCGCCGTACCGCCCGCGGCGCGACACGACGAACCCCGCGTCGGCGAGCGAACGGATGGCGTCGCGCACCGTGTCGCGACTGACCGCGAACCGCGCCGCGAGGTCGCGTTCCGCCGGCAGCGCATCGCCCGGCGCGACCAGCCCCAGGCGGATGGTCTGCAGCAGCCGGGCGACGGTCTCCTCGAAGGAGTTGCCCGCGCGCACCGGCCGGAACAGCGCGTCGTCGGCGAGGCTGAGGCGGGGTCCGTCGTCGCCTGCCGCGTCACCCGGGTCGCCCTGGTCGCGCGGCGCGGCATCCATCACGGCGCCAGCCCCATCAGAGCAGCCCGATCACAGCGCCAGCTCCAGCACAGTCCCCGCCGATCACAGCGCCCCGATCACAGCGGGGTCACGTAGGCCGCGCTGATGCCGCCGTCGACCATGAACGTCGTCGCGGTGATGAACGACGCGTCGTCGCTGGCGAGGAAGGCGACGGCCGCCGCCAATTCCTCGGCGCGCGCGAATCGTCCCACCGGGATGTGCACCATGCGCCTCGCCGCCCGCTCGGCGTCGCTCGCGAACAGCTCCTGCAGCAGCGGGGTGTCGACGGGCCCAGGGCACAGCGAGTTGACCCGGATTCCCTGCCTCGCGAACTGCACGCCCAGCTCGCGGCTCATCGCGAGCACACCACCCTTCGACGCGGTGTACGAGATCTGGCTGGTCGCCGACCCCAGCACGGCCACGAACGACGCGGTGTTGATGATCGACCCGCTGCCCTGCGCGACCATGTATCGGAGCGCCGCCCGGGAGCACAGGTACACCGACTTGAGGTTGACGTCCTGCACGCGCTGCCAGGCCGGCAACTCGGTGGTCTCGATGGAGTCGTCCTCCGGCGGCGAGATGCCCGCGTTGTTGAAGGCGATGTCTACCGACCCGTACGCCTCGTTGGCCGCGGCGAACAGCGCGTCGACCTGGGCCTCGTCGGTCACGTCGACCTGCACGAACAGCCCGCCGACCTCCTCGGCGGCGACGGTGCCAGTGGCCGGGTCGAGGTCGCCAATGACGACCCTCGCGCCCTCCGCGGTGAGCCGGCGGGCCGTCGCGCGCCCGATGCCGCCCGCGCCGCCCGTGATCACGGCGACCTTTCCGGCGAGGCGCTGCGTGAGGTCGATCGGGGTGATTGCCATGGTGCTCCTGGGTCGTGGTGCTGGTGGTGGTGCTGGTACGGGTACGTCAGTGAGGGTGCGGGCGCCGGTCAGTCGGTGCTGATGAAGACGTTCTTGGTCTCGGTGAACGCCTCGGCGGCGGCGGGTCCGAGCTCCCGGCCGAGGCCGCTCTGCTTGAACCCGCCGAACGGGGTCGAATAGCGCACCGCCGAGTTCGAGTTGACAGACAGGTTTCCGCTCTCGATGGCACGAGACATCCGGATGCCGCGACCGAGGTTCTGCGTCCAGATCGAGCCGGCCAGGCCGTAGTCGCCGGCATTCGCCAGCGCGATGGCGTCGGCCTCGTCACGGAACGGCAGCACGCTCACCACCGGGCCGAACACCTCCTCGGTCGCGACCGGGTCTGTGCGGTTCGGCAGCAGCACGGTCGGCGCGAACCAGAACCCCGGCCCGTCGGGTGCCGTGCCGCGAAAGGCCACCGGTGCGCCGTCCGGCACGTACGACCGCACCTTCTCGCGGTGCGCGGCGGAGACGAGCGGACCCATCTCGGTGGTCTCGTCGTCGGGCGAGCCGACCCGGAAAGCCTGCACGGCGGGCTCGAGCAGCTCAAGGAACTTCTCGAGCACGCTCTCCTCGACCAGGATGCGACTGCGCGCGCAGCAGTCCTGGCCCGCGTTGTCGAACACGGCAGAGGGCGCAGACGCCGCGGCCCGCTCGAGGTCGGCGTCGGCGAACACCACGTTCGCGCTCTTGCCGCCGAGCTCGAGGGTCACCGCCTTCACCTGGTCTGCGCACCCGGCCATCACTTTCTTGCCGGTCGCGGTAGAGCCCGTGAAGACGATCTTGCGGACCCCCGGATGCGTCACGAAGCGCTCCCCCACGACCGGGCCGCGGCCGGGCAGAACCTGGAACAGCGCCTCGGGAAGGCCCGCCTCGAGTGCCAGCTCCCCGAGCCTGATGGCGGTGAGCGGAGTCCACTCCGCCGGCTTCAGCACCACGGCGTTGCCGGCGGCGAGCGCGGGCGCGAATCCCCAGCTCGCGATGGTCATCGGAAAGTTCCACGGCACGATGATGCCGACGACGCCGATGGGTTCGAGGAAGGTCACGTCGATCCCGCCCGCGACGGGAATCTGGGCGCCCAGCATCCGTTCCGGGGCCGCCGAGTAGTACTCGAGCACATCGCGCACGTGCCCGGCCTCCCAGCGCGCCTGGGTGATCGGGTGCCCGGAGTTCGCCACCTCGAGGCGCGCGAGCTCCTCGACGTGGTCGCCGACCACCGCGGCGAACCGGCGCAGCGCCGCGGCCCTGGCGGCGGGAGGCAGCGCTGCCCAGGCCTGCTGCGCGACGGTGGCGCGGGCGACGGCCTCGTCGACCCGCTCGATGGTGCTGTGCTCGACGTCGGTGATGAACCGCCCGGTCGCGGGGTTCACGAGGGTCATGTGGGTGTCGCCCGAGGCCGGGCCGTCGCTGGCCGTCACGCCGCTGGGCGCTGCGCTGGTGCTGGCTGCGCTGGTGCTGGTCATCTGGCTGCCTCCACGAGGGCGTCGAACAGGCGGCGGTCGGCGGCATCCTGCTCTGGATGCCACTGCACGCCGATCCCGAAGGGATGGGTTCCGAGCTCGACGGCCTCGATCACGCCGTCATCCGAGACGGCCGAGACGGTCAGCGGGTCGGCGACCCTGTCGAGCGCCTGGTGGTGGTAGCACTGCACGCTGAGGCCACCGGCGACCGAGCCGAGCACGCTCGACAGGCGACTGTCGGTGCCGACGGCCACGTCGACCGCGCCGAATTCCGCCGGGGCGGGCCGGTACCGCTCGGAGCCGACGACGTCGGGCAGGTGCTGGTGGAGCGTTCCGCCGAGGGCGACGTTGAGCACCTGGGCGCCGCGGCAGATGGCGAGGAAGGGCAGCCCCCGCTCGATCGCGCGGGTGATCAGCGCCTTCTCCCACGCGTCCCGGTCCTCGCGCGGTGCCCCGGTCTCGGCGTGCGGATCCTGTCCGTACAGCGCGGGGTCGACGTCCGCTCCCCCGCTGAGCACGAGGCCGTCGATGCCGTCGAGCACCCGGTCGACGATCGCGTCGCTCACCGGCTGGGGAGGGAGCAGTATCGCGATGCCGCCGGCGGCGGTCACCGAGTCGAGGTAGACCTCCGGCAGGAACGCGGCCCGCACGTCCCAGACCCCGGTCTGTGCCTGTTCGAGGTAGGTGGTGATGCCGATCAGCGGCGGGGGCGACGTCTGGTCGTTCGCGGTGCCCTCGGGCGCAGCATCCACTGTCGTCCTGTGGTCTTCTGTCAGCACGGGGTCAGAATCGCTCGAAGCCACGCACGCGCTCCCAGTCCGTGACCGCGGCGTCGTAGGCGGCCACCTCGATACGGGCGTTGTTGAGGTAGTGCTCGACGACGTCGTCGCCGAACGCCTCGCGGGCGATGGCCGACTCGCCGAAGAGGGCGGCGGCCTCCCGCAGGGTGGTCGGAACGGTCGGCGCCGCGCTGCCGTATGCGCTGCCCTCGAGCATCGGTTCGAGCTCCAGCTCGTGCTCGATGCCGTACAGGCCGCCGGCGATGAGCGCTGCGACGGCGAGGTACTGGTTCACGTCGCCCCCCGGCACCCGGTTCTCGACGCGCATGCCGAGGCCGTGGCCGACCACGCGCAGCGAGCAGGTGCGGTTGTCGAGCCCCCAGGCGACCGCGGTCGGCGCGAACGACCCCTCGACGTAGCGCTTGTAGGAGTTGATGTTCGGGGCGAAGAACAGGGTCAGTTCGCGCATGGTCTTGAGCTGCCCCGCCATGAAGTGCCGGAACATCGCCGACATGCCGTGCTCGGCGTCGGGGTCGGAGAGCACCGCGCTGCCGTCGGTTCCGCGCAGGCTGATGTGGATGTGGCAGCTGTTGCCCTCGCGCTCGTTGAACTTGGCCATGAAGGTGAGCGACTTGCCGTGCTTGTCGGCGATCTCCTTGGCCCCGTTCTTGTAGATCGAGTGGTTGTCGCACGTCACGAGCGCCTGGTCGTACTTGAAGGCGATCTCCTGCTGGCCGAGGTTGCACTCCCCCTTGACCCCTTCGCAGTAGAGCCCCGCGCCTTCCATCCCGACCCTGATGTCGCGCAGCAGCGGCTCCATGCGGGTGGAGGCGAGGATGGCGTAGTCGATGTTGTAGTCGCTCGACGCGGTGAGCCCGGTGTACTTCTTCTTCCAGGCGTCGCGGTACGAGTCGTCGAACACGATGAACTCGAGCTCGGTGCCGACGAAGGCGTCGAGTCCGCGCTCCGCGAGCCTGGCGAGCTGCGCCTTGAGTATCTCGCGCGGCGATGGCCTGACCGGTGCCTCGTCGAGCCAGGTCAGGTCGGCGATGACCATGGCCGTGCCCGGAATCCACGGTACGAGCCGCAGGGTGTCGAGGTCGGGGATCATCGCCATGTCGCCGTAGCCCTTCTCCCACGACGAGATGCGGTAGCCGTCGACGGTGTTCATTTCCACGTCGACCGCCAGCAGGTAGTTGCAGCACTCGGCACCGTGCGCGCTGATCTCGTCCTTGAAGAACCGCGCGGCGACCCGCTTGCCGATGAGCCTGCCCTGCATGTCGGTGAACGCGACGATCACCGTGTCGATCTCGCCGCGGTCGATGAGCGCGTTCAGCTCGTCGGTCGACAGCATTCCCGTTCGGTTCGACATGGCAGTGTCTCCGTTCTCGTGTGCGCCCCCCGACGCGGTGGTCGCGCATCGTCAGTCTGTCAGTAACCGACCATTGGAGCGATCATGGATGCCGCGGCATCCGCCCGGGTGTAATCAACTGTTAACACCCAAAGGTAGACACTCGGTACCAATAGGTCCATGCTCGGGTTCACGCTGGCCCCCGCCAGCGATTACTTCGTGTGGAGGAACGCATGGCGGAGAACGGCAACCGGAGCGTGTCGGGCGTCACCTATCGCAAGGCCGAGGAGGGCTACTTCGAGAAGCGCACCCTCAAGCGGTCGGCGGGAATCTGGGGACTCTGGGGGCTCGCGGTCGCCGCGGTCATCTCTGGTGACTTCTCTGGCTGGAACTTCGGCATCGACTTCGCGGGCTTCGGCGGCATGCTCATCGCCTTCGCCCTGCTCGTCGTCATGTACTACGGAATGATCTTCAGCATCGGCGAGATGGCGGCCGCGATGCCGCACACCGGGGGCGCCTACTCGTTCGCGAGGTCGGCCATGGGTCCGTGGGGCGGCCTCGTCACCGGGCTCGCCGAGACCATCGAGTACGTCGCGACCACCGCGGTGATCGTGTTCTTCTCCGCACAGTACGCCGACGGGATCACGAGCGAGCTGCTCGGCTTCAGTCTCGCCGACACCATGTGGGTGTGGTGGATCATCCTCTACGTGGTGTTCATCGCCCTCAACTCGGCGGGCGCCGTGATCTCGTTCCGGTTCGCGATCGTCGTATCGGTCATCTCGATCGCCATCCTGCTGGTGTTCTCGGCGATGGCGCTCTTCTCCGGCATGTTCAGCTGGGACAGCCTGTTCGACATCCCGCCCGACGAGGGCCAGTCGGCGTTCCTCCCGCACGGCGTGCTGCCGATCCTGTTCGCCCTGCCCTTCGCCATGTGGTTCTTCCTCGGCATCGAGGCTCTCCCGCTCGCCGCAGAGGAGTCGCACAACCCGATCCGCGACATCCCCAAGGCCGGGTTCTGGGCACGCGGCACCCTCATCGTCACCGGGCTCCTCGTGCTCTTCCTCAACACCGGCGTCATCGGCGCGCAGGCCACCGCGGTGTCGCTCGAGCCGCTGCTCGACGGTTTCCGCGCGATGGTCGGAGACGGCGCGGCCGCGATCCTCGCGCTGTTCGCCCTGATCGGGCTGCTGGCGTCGCTGCAGGGCATCATGTTCGCCTACGGGCGCAACATGTACTCCCTCTCCCGGGCCGGCTACTACCCGAAGTTCTTCTCGCTCACCGGCAAGCGCCAGACCCCGTGGGTGGCCCTCACGGTCGGCGCGGTCATCGGGTTCATCGCGCTCGTCATCCTCGACATCCTGTCGCGGGTCGACGAGGAGGGCGCGGGTGCCGTGGCCGGGGCGATCGTGCTGAACATCGCCGTGTGGGGAGCGGTCGTCGCCTACCTGCTGCAGATGGTCTCGTTCATCATCCTGCGCCGCCGGTTCCCCAACGCGAAGCGCCCGTACGTGAGCCCGTGGGGCGTGCCGGGCGCGGTCATCGCGATCATCATCTCCGGCCTCATCTTCATTGGCTTCCTCCTCAACGAGACGTTCCAGCCGGCGATCATCGCCATCGCGATCGTCTACGCGCTGATCCTCGTCGGCTTCGCGGTCTACGGACGCACCCGCCTCGTGCTCTCCCCCGAAGAGGAATACGCCCTCAGCGGCGGGCTGCACGGCGACCCGCAGGAGGAGGGCTACGACGCGATGGAGACCGAGATGTTCGGAGGGCCCGGCACCGGTACCGGCAGCAGCACGGGCACCGGGTCGAAGTCCGGCACCGGCACGGGCACCGGGTCGGGTAGCCAGGCCTGACCCCGCGGACCGGGGGCGACGACCGGCCGCCGGCTCACTCGGCGCAGGCGGCCCGCACGAAGTCGTAGAGCGCGGCGGCCACATCGGGCGAGGTCGCCACCGCGATCTCGCCCACGGGTTCGCCCGCGGATTCGCCCGCCGGGTCGCCAGCGAAGCCGACCCTGAGCGGAATGATCGTGCCGCGCTTGTCTTCTGCAATGGCGTGCGGATCGCACCGGTTCGGCACCAGGTCGAGCTCGATCGTGCTGGGAGCTGAGGCGGCATCCACCACCCGCCCTAGCTCGCGCGCATTCACGAGCTCGCCCGTCATGGGATCGAGCTGGGCGAGCAGGGTGGTTCCGCGGGCCGATTCGATGGTGAATGCACCGTCGGCGCCGGTCGGGTCGATCGCGATGGTGAGCCGCGCGACGAGGCGGTCGCCATCCTGGGCGATGACAGGCGGGGTGGATGCCGCGATCGCCGCGATCCGCGCGGCCCGCACCCCGGTGCAGTCCTCCATCCGCAGCGCCGGCAACCGGTCGAAGCGGTCACCGGCCGCTACGACGGCACGCACCGGACTACCGTCGGCGAGGGTCATCGCGAGCTCGACGGTCGCGGGTGTCGGGGTGCCGGCCTCGGCACAGTCGGGTTGCGACAACGACACCGGGAGGTTCGCCCTGGTGCCGGGGCGCACCGTCGCGGTGTCGCCCTCCCACGGCATCGGGTCGACGAACTGGGCCGCCTCGAGCGTGGCCGACGTCACCGTCACCGTCTCGCCGGATTCGTTCGACACCGCGACCTGTATCCGGCGCGGCGCGACGTCGCTGCGGTTCTGCACGAGGTCGACGGTGATGCCGTCGGGGAGGGTGCCGGCCGAGGGGCCCGGTGGGGAGCTCGCGCCCGCGCCAGCGCTCGCGCCCTGAGATTGGCTCCGGGGTGGGCCGTCCGACACACCGCAACCGACCAGCATCGCGGCGAAGAGCGCAGCCGCGCTCATCACGTGGACTGTCCGGCGGTGGTGAAGCGCGATCACCCGATCAGTGTGCACCCGCAGGGCGGCGATGGCCACGGGATGCGGCACCGTGGTTCAGCGCAGCACCAGGTGCATCCCGGTGCGCCCCGGCGCGACATCCTCGAACCCGCGGGATTCGTAGAGCCGACGCCCCGGCGGATCGGCGGTCAGGGTGACGTACGCCCCGGCGGGAACCCGGTCGCGAATCTCGTCGAGCAGCGCATCGAGGATCGCGCTGCCGATGCCCTGTCCCTGGTGTGCGGGCAGGGTGGCCATGTCGGCGATGAGAAAGTACCAGCCGCCGTCGCCGACGATGCGGCCCATGGCGACAGTGTTGCCGTCGGGCGCCGTCACACTGCGGATCGCCCAGCTGCCGGCGATCGCTGCCTCGCCCTGCTCGGCCGTCTTCGGGCTGAGTCCGGATTCAAGGCGCAGCGCGCAGTAGTCCTCGACCGACGGAGCGACCGTATGCAGCCGGTACCCGGGAGCGAGAGTCACCGCATTGGCCTCCGCGGGTTCCCGACCGACGACTGGCGCACAGGCGATCGAAGGAGCGATAGATGTTTCGTGGTGCACCCCCTGGGACTTGAACCCAGAACCCACTGATTAAGAGTCAGTTGCTCTGCCAATTGAGCTAGGGATGCGTACCGAGTCGCCACTTGGCCGAGGACCCCGCCGTTACGGGTGGATGTCGCTCTGCGCCGTCAAGTTTACCCCGGTCTGGCTCCGTCTATTGCCGGGTAGCTCCCGTTGCTTTGTGGAGAGTTTCTGGCGAGCGGGTCAAGTTCGCCACTCACCCGCCGTCAGCCGCGTCGAACGCGCTTCAACTCGGCCAATGCAGTCGGGCTCCCATCTGTCGAATGAATGGCTCCAATGTTGCGAGGCGTCCACTGGGAGTTCTGCGAAAAACTCGCTTCGTGCAAGACACATCTGCGCGAGAGCCAAGTTACGACGGCATCACGCCCGGGTCCGCGCTCCATGGGATTGATCAGCCTCGGCCAAGAGAGGCGGCCTCACGAAGAGCTGCTCGAAAGATAGGGAGTCGCTCCATCCGCTGGAGTGGCGCTGGTCATGCTTACCTGACCCTCTTCTCTTCGGCTGGCACTTCACGCACTTCACGGCCACCTGATCACCGCTTTTATGATCGATTTACGTAACTAACTGAAGTTTAGTGATACCTTATGGTCCTACCCGAAACGCGGAGGCGACATGACGCAACACCCGGCGAGACCCTGGCACGGCGAGTTCACAGACGAAAGCCTCTCCAACGTTCGGCACGCTATTCCGCTTGGCATTCATCGGAGCCAGACTCGCAGCGCGAACGCCCACACGGCGTATGGCGATAAGGATGGCGACAAGTACGTGTACGGGGCCGGCGTGTCCCGAGGTGTGTACAAGGAGCTCGTGGAATTACTGAGTGAAGTGCCCGGCTTCCGCGAGGTCGAGGTCGACGGGAGTCGCAGAAAACTGATCGCTATCGAGAATGTCCATCTCTATCCGCTGCGCATCGGCCCAAGAATGCCTCGAAACCATCAGCGAGTGCGCATCTCGTATATGCCCGAACAACGTCAGGAAATGTTCCGGGGCTCGAACACGACCAAGTTCGATGAGCCGGCGCTGTTCGACGATCTCCACTCACCCACCCCCGACGATCCTGCGAGCATCAGCGAGGCACTCGCGCACCAGGATCGGATTGATGAGCGCAAGGCTCTCATCGTCGCATACTACAGCTGCACGCCCGCGGGAGTCGGCTCGATTTACTGGGCACCAGCCAAACTGTCCGGCACTCACTATCTTGAATTTGCATCGCCGGAGAGTTTGACGTACGTAGTGGAATCCGAAAGCTCCACAACACGACCAGCATCGACCGAAGTCGGCTCAAGAATATTTGCAGACGGCACTCGTCCGCGTACCTCAACCAAACTCCGCACCACCCCGAAGGACCCTGATACTCGATGATTGACGCCGTGAACTTCGGCTTCGACCGGACGTCTTTGCAGGAGATCGCGAGAGTTTTCGACCCATCACGGCTGATTCAAGCCCGCCGACTGAGCCGACTAACGAAGACCGATCTGCATCGAGCGGTCGGAGTATCCGCAGCGGCGATCGGTCAATATGAACGCGGAGAGGCGACTCCGCGCGTTGACACCCTGATCTCCCTGGCCAAAGCGCTCAACGTGCCCCCGGATTTCTTCGCGCTCGGGCGACCGCGCGCGCGGCTGGACGTCGCTCAAGCTTCATTCCGCAGACTACGAGCGACATCCGTGGCTCAGCAGCAGCAAGCCGTCTCTTACGCCGAGCAGGTATGGGAGCTCAGTAGCCATCTTGAACAGAGCGTGGAGTTCCCCGAGGTGAACCTCCCCCAGTGGGCGATGACAGATGAACACGAAATGGCTGCGCGCCCCGATCCCATCACCGCGGCTCGGCAAGTCCGGAAGCACTGGGGACTTGGCGTCGAACCGATAAAGTTTCTCGTCTATGAACTCGAGCAGCACGGCATTCTCACCGTGTTCTTCTCGATGAAGGAGGATGAGAACTCAGACGAGAAGAGCCGCATCGACGCTTTCTCGACGAGTTCACTTCCTCGGCCTATCATCGTGCTTACGCCTGACAAGGCAAACGATGTGATGCGGCACAGGTTCTCGGCGGCGCACGAACTTGGGCACATTGTGTTGCATCGCTGGCACCCGGGTTCGAATGCCGAGCTTGAACGGGAAGCGGATGCTTTCGCAGCAGAGTTCCTGACGCCACGGGACATTATCCGCACCGAGCTACCAACCCGATTTAGCCTTGGCAAGCTCGAGGGGATCAGCCTTCGATGGGGAGCGTCGATAAAATCGCTCGTCTTCCGCTCAAAGGAGCTCGAACTCATTTCGGAGGCTACTGCGCGCCGTGCGTACGTCACGCTCAACTCGCTCACAAAGGACGGAACGATCCGACCGCAGCCAGTCGAGAATTTCCCCGGCGAACAACCTGAACTACTCAAGAACGCCCTAGAGGCTCTGGAAGAGGCAGGTATCCCGATCTCGCAGATCGCTCGCGAACTGCATGTGACGCCGAAACATGTGCGCCGAGTCGCTGGAATCAAGGACACGCGACCGAAGTTACGCCTGGTCCGATAGGGAAGGGTCTGCGGGCGCCCTCAAGCAGCCGAAGAGCGTTCGTACGGCGGCCCCGAAGGCGACACGGCCAGATCGAGGCAGGGTTGGCTCAGTGGGGGTGGGCGCTCCACGCCGGAGGTCAGCACGTCGACTTCTGCTTAGAGCGGTTCGATCAACAAGGAGGCGCCTTGACGG
This sequence comes from Marisediminicola senii, assembly GCF_011057645.1. GTDB lineage: Bacteria > Actinomycetota > Actinomycetes > Actinomycetales > Microbacteriaceae > Marisediminicola > Marisediminicola senii. The sequence goes on from NZ_JAALGE010000059.1 coordinate 13,479, forward strand.
CGAGAGGTAACGGTTCCGCCCAATGTCTCTCACCCATTCCAGTCCTGAGCCAGGACGATCGCGACCTGTAGCGTGAGATCGTGACTGATTTTGACCTCGAAGCACTGGCGCTCTCGGAGCTTTTCGACCTGCATGCCCGCATCCAGCGAGAGTTTGGCAGGCGCGGCGTTGCACGCACGTCCGGTGCTATCCAGGGCGAGGTCGGCGAGGGGTTGGCACTTGCCGTCTACGGCGGCACGCTGCCGCCTCCGGGAACGAAGGTATATGACCTGACCGATGCGCAGGGGCGTCTCGTTCAGGTAAAGACCCGCACGGTCAAGTCCCCGGTGGTGGTGTAGCGGTGTCCTTCGGTTTGGGGGTTAGGCGCTGAGTCCGAGGGCGGGTTCGGTGGTCACCTCGGTTCCGGTGTCGGGGACGAGGGTGAGGCGGGATCTGGCGA